>DATFYM010000114.1:0-31933 GCA_035315065.1 Terriglobia bacterium | reverse complement strand
CTGACTACATCGCAATTGTAGAGCTGAATAGTACTGTCGCCCCGCAAGCGATTGCGGGGCGCGGATTGAAACCTGCAATCAGTTCCAACACTGCCGCTTTACCGTGTCGCCCCGCAGAGCAACCGCGGATCGAAACACGGCGCAGATGGGCTGGCCTGAAACGAGATGGTGTCGCCCCGCAGCAAGGGTAGCGCAAGCCGTTGGAACACACTGCGCGCTCTCCGAGTCCTGCGTTGGTACAACAACTCAACGTGTTAGTTGTGACTTGGGAATGCTCGCGCTATGGCTTGCGTCAGAAAGTTGGTCGAATTTCCCATTGCGAGCGGATGACGGGCATCCGGAAACTGTCAGGTGATGTGGGCCCTGAGAGTACCTTCCGAGTCGACCACTCGGCAAACGTCCCCTACCAAACCTAACAAACACGGATCTTTTCTTGATAAGAAAAACCCGGTATCCTACAGTGAGTCCGATGTGGAGTCCTCATCGAAATATGCGCCCTTTCCCACTGGACGACCCTCTCTTCACCGTCAAACAGCGCAAGGCTGTCCCGCATGAGTTCGTGCTGGAGGCGATCGCCGCCCTCTCGCCCCAGACCCGACCCATGTTCGGCTGCCTCGCGGTCTACGTTGAGGATAAGATTGTCCTCATCTTGCGCGACAAACCCGACAAGACTGCAGACAATGGAGTGTGGCTTGCCACCACCGAAGAGCACCACGAAAGCCTGCGCCGCGAGTTCCCGAATATGCGATCCATTCAGATACTCGGAAAGAAAGTGACGGGCTGGCAAGTCCTTCCCATCGATGCGCCGGATTTTGAGGAGGCGGCTCTGCGCGCCTGCGAGCTCGTCGTCGCCAGAGATCCTCGAATTGGCAAGGTGCCGAGTACACGGCGGACCTCGAGATCAGCAGCAAAGAACGCGGCGAAATCGTCGAAGCCGACAACCAAGAGCACTGCGAAAAGTCGCAAGGTTGTGATGGGCAGCTAATGACGGTTATCTTGCTTCGCCTCACCCAAGATCATGTGCTCCTCTGAGACGAAGTAGGCGACTTTCTTGTGGTCTATGAAGTTCGCTTCGTCTTCACTCGAGGCTTTCCATTCGGACGATTGACGAGCGGCCAATAGAGCCTCCCTGTCGTCAAACCAGAGTTCCACCATTCCGTCATAATCGGGTGGGTGTTTATCTCCTGGGACTGTGACGCGGTGGCTCTGTACCAATCGGCGGAGATGAGGAATACGGGCACCGATGGGTCCGTGGATTTTCTCCCAGTAGTGAAAGAACTCCTCGTCCGTCATGCCTGCCTTCTTGCTGATGCAATAAACAAGTTTGATCATAGTCCCCTGCACCGGTGGGATCAGCAGCATACAACCATGATCCCTCTATAGGAGCGCAGTTGAAAGGCTTATGTTCCACTCGTCGTATTGTCGCGAACACGAAAGTGAGGTCCGCGTTCGCCGTAAACCGTCCGGAGCGAAAGGAAGAGAGAACCGTGCGGGAACGCGCCGAAGGGGGCGCGCAGGTGTACGATACCACATAGGAAGACAGAGATGGACGCCCCCGACTCAGTCCGATCCGTCGAAAACCCGCGGAAAGGTACGCAACGCGAAAGGACTCCTGATATGAGATATCAGTTGATTGGCGGCTTAATGTTACTGGTGTGGACCTTCTCCGGGT
Source organism: Terriglobia bacterium (assembly GCA_035315065.1). Classification (GTDB taxonomy): domain Bacteria; phylum Acidobacteriota; class Terriglobia; order UBA7540; family UBA7540; genus DATFYM01. Next base: position 30,261 of record DATFYM010000114.1, on the reverse strand, counting down.
GTGGGCCACGGAAGGTCGAGCGCGATGCCCAAGCTCCGGTGGAGGAATGGCCGAACTACGGGAACGACCCGGGCAGCTCACGTTACTCCCCGCTTACGGAAATCACGAAAAACAACCTGCGGGATCTCAAGGTTGCCTGGGTCTACCACACGGGCGACGTCTCGTACGCCAACAGCACTTGGAACGGAAAAAAAGTTTGGGCCAAGAGCACCTTCGAGGCCACGCCCCTGTTTGTGGATGGAACCCTCTATATTGTTTCTCCCTTCAACCGAATCATCGCGCTCGATCCCGAAACTGGCCGTGAGAAATGGACCTTCGATCCCAAGCTCGATCGCATCGGGTACTATGGCGATGCCTTCACGTGCCGCGGGCTGGCGACGTGGGTGGATCCCGAGCGTCAACCGGGCGACGTGTGCCGCCGCAGCATTTACGTGGCAACTCTCGATGGACGCCTGGTCGCCGTCGATTCTGAGGGCCGCGGACCGTGCCCCGCTTTTGGAACCAATGGTGAAGTCCCGCTGACTACCGGTGTCAAAATCCCGATCAAAGGCGAGTACCATTTCACCTCTCCGCCCACGGTGGCAGGGGAAACGGTCATCGTCGGCTCTGCGATCAACGATAACGACCGCGTCGATATGGAATCAGGCGTGGCGCGCGGCTTCAACGCGCGCACCGGCGCTCTGGTCTGGTCGTTCGATCCCGTGCCTCGGGATCCCGCCGACCCCGCGCGGGCCACTTGGCAGAATGGTGCCGACCGCACCGGCGCGGGCAACGTCTGGGGGCCGATGTCCGCCGACCCCGAGCACGACCTGGTGTTCCTGCCCACCACCAGTCCCAGCCCTGACTTCTTCGGCGGCGAGCGCAAGGGCGAGGACCGAAACGCCGACTCGCTGGTCGCGCTGCGGGCATCCACCGGTAAAGTGGTGTGGGCTTTCCAGGCCGTCCATCACGACCTGTGGGATTACGATCTGCCCTCCGGACCCTCCTTGATCGAGGTGGAGCGCAACGGGCAACGCGTTGCGGCCCTGGCCCAGCCCAGCAAGATGGGTTTCCTCTTTATCCTGAACCGCGACACCGGGGAGCCGATCCTGCCGGTGGAGGAGCGGCCGGTGCCGCAAGGCGGGGTGGAGGGAGAATGGCTCTCGCCCACCCAGCCTTTCCCGGCTGCGACTCCGCCGCTGGCCCCCAACCGCCTCCAACCGGAGGACGCTTGGGGCTTGACCCCTTGGGACCGCGGCAAGTGTCGCGACCTCATCGCCGGGCTGCGCCACGACGGCATTTTCACGCCGCCGAGCCTGCAAGGCTCCATCGAGTATCCGGGGTATGTCGGCGGTACCAACTGGGGAGGCGTCTCCTTCGACCGCACGCGAGGCTTGATCGTTCTGAACCAGAGTAATGTCGCCGCCGTCGTTCAACTCATCCCCAAAGACGAAGCGCAGCGCCTGAACAGGAGGAGCGTTACAGGTGGATTCGTCGAGGACGGTTGGGAATACGCCCCGATGAAGGGGACACCATACGTCATGCGCCGTAAATTCTTGCTTTCGCCTTGGGGTATGCCGTGCAGCGCACCTCCGTGGGGAACGCTTGCGGCGGTGGAGGCCAGTACGGGCAGGCTTCGCTGGCAGGTGCCCCTGGGAACCATTCGGGACCTCGCCCTGATCCCGTTCTCCATCAAGCTCGGGACACCTACCCTGGGCGGTCCGCTTACCACCGCGAGCGGCTTGACTTTTATCGGGTCGACGCTTGACAGCACCTTCCGTGCTTTCGACACGGAGACGGGCCAGGAGCTGTGGCAGGCGCGGCTGCCCGCCCCGGCCCCGGCCACTCCCATGACTTATCGGGCACGCCAAGGTGGCCGGCAGTTCATCGTGGTGGCCGCCGGCGGCCACGGCAAGGCCTCGAACCCTAAACTCAGCGATGCCGTCGTCGCATTCGCACTGCCTTAGTTCGATCCCACGCGGCTCGTGGCCGCCACTAACCACAAGTTGTAGGGCCGAACGGCGTTCGGCCCTCGGGCGCCGCCGTGTTGTGACTAGGCTAGGAACAATCACCAAGAAAGTACCGCAGAGCTTGAGAAGCAACTCTGCGCTACTCCGCTACTCCGCTACTCCGCTTCGAATACCCGGACCGGATACTCGAGTCAACAGAGTTGACCCCGGCAGCGTCTCTCCGGTCGCCCTCACTGACAACTGAAGTTATGAGCGTCGTTCGTGTCTCCCTGCCCCTTGTACTGGGCGTGTTTGGGATACGCGCACAATGGCCGGCTTCGGCCCGGAAATGCATGTCCCGTGGCGATGACTGATTCCGGCGCAATCCCTTTCTCCACCCAGTTCACCACCGCGCCGAGCATGTCGAACTGGTCGAGCGCCGGCCCGCCGCCGCAGTGGCACATCCCCGGCACCAGAAACATCCGGCTCCACTCGGCCACCTTGTCCGCGCCGCCGTTCGTTGCGGCAAGGGACTTATAGTACCCGAGCGTATCCAGCGGCGAGAACCAGGGATCACTGTCTCCATGGAAGAAGAGGATCTTGCCGCCATTCGCGGAAAACGTCGACAGATTAGTCGACGCCGGCTCCACCAACGCGGGTCTGGCAGGGCGCAAGTCATCCCAGTACGAGCCCTAACCTAAACCTGGAGGACATCGCCCTCGCGCGCTACCATTTGGTACAGGACTGGACTCACGATGCGGCCGAGGAACAACCTCGAGACTAGGCCCGCTACAATCACGATGGCAAAGGGCCGCTGCGAGTCTGACCCTATGCCGTGCGAGAAGGCGGCGGGCAGCAGGCCAAGGCAGGCGACGAGGGCCGTCATCATGATGGGCCGGAGGCGCACCATCGAAGCCTCGAAGGTAGCTTTGGCGATTCCCAGCCCGTCCAGCCGCAGCTTGTTGATGTAGGAAGTGTCGATGACGGCGGTTTCTACCGACACACCCATCAAAACCAGCAGTCCTAAGATGGGGTACTGTCCTAATTTGACCCTGGGAGCGCGGGCATCTTGCCCGCTCTTGACTTAAGGCTTTGCCCAGAAGCGAAGAGCCGGCAAGATGCCCGCGCTCCCAGGGCAAATTAGGACAGCACTTAAGATGGACGAGACGCTGAAGGGCGTGTGGGTGAGCTTCTAGGACTCGACGTTGTAGAATCCTGTGGGATCGTTGCCGTCAGTCACGCCCCGGCGCGTAGATACGACTCTGGTAGGAACCGCCAGCCAGATAAGGGTTAGTCCGAGTTCTTTAGGCCGGAGTCCTGTGGCGATTAAAGAGAAGCATGTGAACAAGAAACATGAGCATCAGGATACCCCCGAACGTACAGACAATGGTGGCGCCCGTCGGTAGATCCAGCACGACGGAGAGATACACGCCCAACGCTGAGACCAGCGTCCCCATTGTCCAGCCGATGGCCAGTCGCCGCCCGATCCGATCCGCGAACAGCATGGCGCCCACCGAGGGTACGATCAAGTAGCAGAAAACCAGCAGGACTCCGGCGATGGCGACCGACGACGTGACGACGAATCCGAATGAAGCGTAAAAGAGGAAGTCCCAGAACCGAATCGAGATGCCCTGGGCCTCGGCCCCCTTGGGATCGATAGAAATGAGTAGGAACTTCTTGCGGAAAACAAAGTGGAACAAGCCAACGGCCGCATAGAGGATTGCGGTTTTGGCCACCTCCGGGCCGGAGACCGCCAGGATGTTGCCGACCAGCATATCCTTCAGGTGCTCGGTTTCACCGGTAGCTTTGCTCATGGCCAGAATCGCTGCGGCAGAAGCAACAGCGTAGGCAATACCGATGATAGCTTCCTTCGGAATGCGCGCGCGCCGCACCCGCACGAGGGCGAAGATCGCGGCGCCGAGAAAGGTGAAGGCCAGGCTGATCCAATACGTATAGCCGTTGTGTGGGTCCATGCCGAGGAGGATTGCAACCGTGGCCCCTAACGCCGCGATCTGAGCCAGAGCGAGGTCGACGAAGATAACTCCGCGCTCGACCACGTGCACGCCCAGGTAAGCGTGGATGCCGGTCAGGATCAGACTGGCCAGAAACGGCATGAGCAAAAACGGAAGAATTTCCATTCAACCTCCCTTGTCACCTTAATGTGCGGTCGAGACCGCTTTACTGAGCAGCGCAATATCGTAGTCGAAGAGTTTGAAATAATCCGATACTTCTTTCTCCCCACCCACCGAAGGGAGCATGACCAGGACCTTTGCTCCCGTGTGGCTGGCAATACTGTTCGGGGTTTTCAGGTCGAAGTAAGGCTCGACCATGATCAGCTTCACATTGTCCCGCTGCATCATGCCGATCAGTTCCAAGGTGTGGCTGGGAGAAGGTGGAATGCCCGGGCGTGGCTCGATGTAGCCGACTACATTCAGATTGAAACGTTTGGCGAAATTCGGCCAGGACTTGTGATAGGAAACCACTTTGAGCCCATGGAACGGCTTCATGGCTTCGTCCCAGGCCTTTTCTTGAGTGGTCAGCCGCTGGCTGAACGCCTGGAAGCGCTGGGCGAAGTACCCGGCATCTTCGGGCCGCATCTCGGCGAGCTTACCCTGAATTCCTTGGGCGATCCGGCGGCCATTCTCCGGGTCAAGCCAGTAGTGCGGGTTGCCCAGCGGGTGCACATCGCCCATGGCCCGGGTGACCACGCCGGTGGGTTTTTCGAGTATCTCCGCAAAGTCCGAAGCGTCCAAGTAACCCGCCGCACTTACCTGAATTCGCGGGTTGCCGGACTGGGTGATCAGAGGGGGGAGCCAGCCAATTTCCAATTGCAGGCCGACCACAACCAGCAAATCTGCCTTCCGCAGCTTGAGCAAGAAGCTGGGCTTCGCCTCCACGAAGTGCGGATCTTGATAGCCCCGGGCGATGGATTCCACGTCGATGTGGTCGCCGCCGATTTCCGACGCCAGTGCCGCCAGATCGCTCGTCGCCGTCACGACCTTGAGTTTTGAAGCGCCCGTTCCCGGGACCGGGGAAAGCAAGCCGAACGCAATAACCACGGTCAAAATCAAAATGAGACGCAGTCTGAGGTATCCTGTGTTCATGTAAACTCCTTAGAAGGGGTGGGCACCGTGCGCCCCCAGAGAGAATTGGAATTGGAAAAGTAATTCATTCGCTTCCCGGCCGTCAGCATAGCGGCCGAACCGATACTGTCCGCGAATTTGGCTGAACTCGCTGGGCCAGTAAGTGAGGATGGTGGAAAAGCCGGAGTCGGTGAGGCTGGCATTGGTCGCCCGCTCGGAGCGGTCGTATCGCCCGCCGACGAACCATCGTCTGCCGAGTTGGTAGTCGCCAGAGGTATAGAAACCAAATGCTTGCTGGACTGGTCCGACCTGCTCGCGTTCGCTCCAGATTAGTTCGCTGCGCCCGATGAAGGAATGATAGATGGAACGTCGCAGCGGCTTCCAGTGCAACGTGGCATCCATGCCATACAGTTGCGTCCGATACGCGCTGCCCGCTTCGTTATGACCACGCGCGTAGGAGAAGCCCAGATCAACATTAGTATTGTCGGTGAGGTCTTTGTAACCGCGCAAGTGGCCGACCAGGCCGAGTTCCCCCCCTTGGTTAGACTTAAAGACATCGCTCGAGTCGCCCCGGAAGACCTGCGCTGTCGCCTCCAGGAAAATGTTCTTAGGGGCCGGCAGGATGCGGGTTACGGATATGCCGGCATCATCAATCCCGTCTTCGCCCCCTACGAGGTTCTGCGTGACGAGCGGCCGGTCTGTCCACGGGAGCACGTGATTGTGAAGGGTGTTCACCTTGCCAAAAGCGGCCCGCATCTTGCCCACCTTGGCGACGAATCCTCCGGGGAGCGAAGTGAAAGTGATGTACCCTTCTTCGAGATTCACTCCTTCCTCCCCAAAGGATAGGAAGAAGTCGGCTCGCGCGTAAGGGTCGACGATGGCCTGCAAGCCGACTTCCGACTCGTGCATTTCCAAAGACGGCCCGGGGCGCACCGGGTTCTTGCCGGCTGAACCGAGAAAATCGCCGATCACGCTGATGTCCGGGTTCAACGCTTTGGCGGCTGCACTGGCGCCGCCATAAACAGGCAAAGTGCCCGCAGATTCGCCAGGCAACACGGGAGCCGCCGCCACCGTGGGCGGGGCTTGGGCCGGCGGAGGCGACTCGACGGGTTGCTGTGCGGCTGTCTCGGGCGCGGGGGGCGGCGGGGCCGCCGCAACCTCAGGGGTTGGCTTAGGGACCTGCACTCCGGCCATGGGCGCAGTCGAGGTTACTGCCGCGAGGGCAGTCTTGAGCGCCTTGATCTCTTCCTCCAAAGCCCGGATGCGCTCTTCGTCGGCCTTCAGCCGGTCCTCTACGTTACCATTCGTTTGCGCCCCAAGGATTCCGGGCGCGAGAACCAACAACCCAACCAGAACCACAAGTCGTCGCATGGTAAGAATCCTCCTGCTATGTTCGCGAACTGATGCAGTCGTATGTCACTACTATAAGAGCCTCAACCGAATCCTCATGGCAGATTCCTTGTGCCCACCGCCTGGCGCACCTGTTCCAGTGCGAGTGGTTATGCGCCAACGCAAGCTGGATCGCCTGATCGAGATCGATGCGCGCGCGCGGTGGAGCCTGCTGCGGGCTTGCTGCCATGCTCCCTGCCGTCCAAGCCAGCACGAATATCACAGTACTCAAAACTTCCCCGTGCCTTGCTGTCGAGCGCATGCTGTTGTGGTTCGTCATCGCTAATCCCTCAACGCTGAGAGTGTCGGAAAGAATGGCCGATCACCCCACATTGCTTAGAGAATTGAGGGGTCGACCGAACGAACCGGGAAGGAAGTCTTAGACAAGGGGAGGCGCCCGGCCGTAACTCATCGCCGGCAACTCTGAGCGATAGTTGCTCGTGGTCAAGCGGAAAACCAGGGGAACCGAAATCGATGACGGAAGCACCTGCAAGGCGCTGGCAGGTTGAGCCGCGCCGTTGTGAACGATCTGGCACGCTGAGCAGAGGAGACTGCCATCTGACGCGGGCGACGGCTGAACTTCGCAACCTGAAACCCACAGGCCATGCCACGGCGACATCGTCTCACCGTGCCGGTGGAGCATAGCTACGCCGAGGAGGTGCACCTGCAGGAACACCAGCACGTAAGAAGCGAAGGTCGGTCGAGCTTGGCGAATCCAGTTACGTGGCACGAACCTCATTCTACCGGAAGTTTGGGAAAGGGGGCGCCGGATCAACGCCCAGGGACCAGGATGCTGCGTTGAAGCGGGCATGGTGGATTTCAGGATAATGCCCGTAAGGTGGCGCGGATTGCTGAAGCGCTGAGCTTCGCTCTGCGGCAGCCCGGCCATCAGTTTGAAGCGGCCCGCGAACCAACCTTTGCCCCGACTCTGTTGCGGGCTGGTTAGGGCACGGCTGGCATCGTCGTAGTCCTATGAGACCCCCACGACGAGCACAGTGGCGTCATCCTCGAATTCGTCGCCGCAAAACTCAGTGACAAGGCTAAGGAGGGCATGGTGCAGCGCTTCGGCTGACAACTGACAATTGCGCCGCGCGGCTTCTACCAGTCGGTCTTCGCCAAACTCCTCTCCCTCACCGTTCATCGCCTCATTCACGCCATCGGTGAACATTACCAGGCGGTCTCCGTGCCGGAGATCGACTTCGCCCTGTTGATAAGCACTCTCCTGGAAGGCGCCGAGGATCACTCCGCCCTCTTCGAGCCGCGCTTGGGCTCCATCTGTGCGCGTTAGAATGGGCGCGTTGTGGCCGGCGTTGGTGTATTGCAAGCTCCCGGCCCGGGCATCGAGGCGCGCATAGAAGAATGTGATGAATTTAGCTTCGGTGGTGTTGCGCCACATCACCCGGTTGGCTTTCTCCGTCAGCTCCTTGGGAGAAATGCTGTCGGAAACCAGCGCCTTGACCACTGCCTGCAGGTTGGACATCAACAGGGCTGCCGGCATCCCCTTGCCGGATACGTCCGCGATGCAGAGGCCCAGCCTGCTTTCGCTGAACTTAAAGACGTCGAAGTAGTCACCCCCCACGATGCGCGCCGGACGCCAACTGCCAGAAACCTCGATGCCCGTAATCTGCGGAATCTGCCTGGGCATCAACCCCTGCTGGATTTCCCTAGCCTCCTCGTACTCCTGGGCCTGCTTGCGCAGGCGCAGGTTGTAGATGGCTTCCGCCGTCTGGTCGGCTACGGCAGCCAGAAACTCAATTTCGTCAGGCTCGAATTCCTGCTCGGAGAGCTTGCGACCCAGGCTGATGAACCCGATGGTTTCCTCGCGACGCCGGACCGGTACGATCAGCGCCGTGCCCAGTTGCGCCACCGCGAGTCGCTCGAAGTCCGGCAGATTGCCTGGCGGTCGAAGCGCCACCGCGCTGGAGGCAAGTAGCGGCGTATCGCGGGCAAAGCGCAGGCCTTTCAGCAGCGCGGTAGGCTCAATCCGATCGTGCAGTCCAACCTCGACGGCGGCCACGAAGCTCTGCTCACGCAGTGACTTCCGAAAGATCACGGCGTTGCGCACTTTCAGCACCTGAACCAGGTTTTCGGCAACAACGTCGAGCAGCACAAACAGGTCAGTGATATCGGCAGTCTTGGCGTTCAGAGTACGGAGAGCGCGTGGCAAATCCTCTTTCCTCCGGAAGAAGCGTTCGTCCACGATGCTTTGAACCTTGTCGCGAACCGGGACGAAGAGGGCTACCGCTGCCAGCGTCGCGCCCACCGTGATCCAGGTGCTGTGTACGCCCAAGCGCGTGAGGAGTAACCCTCCCAAGCCGCCGGCAAGGCCGAGATACAGCGTCACCACGCTCCCGCTCACGATCGAGTAGGTAACGGTCTTGCGGATGACGACATCAATGTCCATCAGCCGATACTTCAGGATGGCAAATGCGAAAGACAAGGGAATAAAGACATAGCAGATTTTTTCCACCACCTCGATGGCAATCAAGGGTACAAGGCGTTGCAGATCAAACGACCGGAGCAGGACAGATAAACCGATCAGGAGCAGCAAGCCCGAGAGGCTGACGATGGTTCCCCACAGCGGCCACCGCACCTGCTTTCTTTCTTCGACGCCGCTATCGCGGTAGCTGCGATACATGGAGATACACGCAATCACCGAATAGATGACGAATACGGCCACTGACATGAAGCCAAATGTAATCGCTCCAAAGATCCAGCCAATCGTTCCGCGGGTGACCTCAGAGGGCACGAGCTTCAGCACCGTGTCCATTGCGGCGACGATCAGGAGGACGACCGCGCCCAGGACTGTTACAGGTCGAGTGCCAAGGGCCTGTTTCCAGCCCCGTGAATGCCAACGCCGCGCCAGATACCCCAAAATCACCAGCACCGAGAGCCAGAGGATCATCAGTGCAACTTGCAAGCCGCGCCCGGGAAGAGTCAGCACGGCAAACGTGGGAAAACCGACGAATTGCAATAGTGGCGACAGGTATAGCCAGCGCAATACCTGGGGGTTCTTATCCAGCACCGGACGCTTCCGGGGAAAAATCAGGGCCAGATGAACCGTCAGGACCTGGGCTGCATATGAGAGGATCGATCCGACAACATAGAGGATGACTTGGTGCGCGGTCATCTGCGCAAGTGATCGTGCCCCACGCGAGGGAAACTCATCGACGTAGACAAGCGGCGATAGCACAAAGATCAGGGTCGCTAAGAAAGACAGGAGGTAGAAGACACGGGCGCGCTCATCTTCGGGTTTGCGCCAATAGACCAAAGTGCCAAGGACACAAAAAACCAGGGCGACCACCAAGCTGGTGAGGGCGCTGACCACAATCTGGCGTGACCTCAGCGGGGAGCCGAGGCGCACTTGCATGGTCGCCTGCGAGTCGTCCCTGCGTCTGACTCGGTAGGTAATCTCATCGTTGACCGTCAGCCGGTCGTCGAGCTTGGCCAGTTCGTCCCAGTCGGAAGTCGGAATTCCGTTCACTGTCAGGAGCACATCACCCGTTGTAAGTCCCGCAGCCTCTGCCGGCCCGCCCGAGAATATGCTCGACACAGCACCCGGCTTGAACATCACCGGTTTTCCTTTGAATTCCGGGCCGAGTGCGGGAGCGTACCAGAACCCGGCCCATCCCTCATGCTGCCAGGACACAAAGCGAGCGGCGACAAAGCCCGCCGTCAGTAACAGCAGGAAATGCGTAACCGCCAGAACCGCATTCCGACTTCTATGGCTAGCCACCCGCAGTTCCTTCAGGAACGCACTTTGCGTTCGCACCGAAAATAATCACGGGCATTAGTCTACCCCACCCGGCGTCGCGGGTACACACTTGCGCACTTGCGCGCGCCTGCGCCCCGAGTATTCGGAAGATAGTTTAGTGGTCTACTTGACTCCGCGGCTCCTGGTAGTGGAATGGGCATGCAGAAAGAAGACGGTGAGACTCTTGAGGCTTGGCAGGTTTGCGGAGGTTCGGCGTAGTGGTCCGTCACGTAGTAAACATCGGGGGCCGCAGCGAGCAGCTCGGCACGATCATCGAAATCCACGCGAACGACAATCGAACCGGGTTCGGCCGAGCGATTAGCAGGTACACAAGCCAGAAGTTTTCCATGGACCTTGAGCGCTGGGAACCCGTACGCTGTGCTCTCCTTCACGCCGGAAAACGCAAGTCCAATACTCCATACGGTGTCGAAGTCGATGGTGCTTCTAGGCATTTGGTCAGCCCGATTCTCGGTTTGCCTTAGAACATTCAACTACGATTGCTATCCGATTGCGGATCGCCGACGGGGCTTGGGTGGGTCCGCCCTTCGTGAATCGGAGCGGGAACGAGGCGTCCCGCAAGAAGATGGAGCAGAAACATGAGCATGAGACCGCCGGCGAGTCCGAGCACGAACCATCTCATGTCAGCGTGTGGATAGAACAAGGCGTAGAGCACGAGCACCCAAAAGGAAGTCGTGAGGATCGGGATTCCGACCGCGATGAACATGGTTCCCGAAAAGCCCGGAAGATACCACGGGAATTGGTCGTGTACGGACCTGCGAGCCCACCAGGAAGTGTCGATTTTTATGGCCAAGCCCTCTGCCAGCGGCAACTCGGTTTCCTCCGGGCCGCGCCGGTGGCCCAACCGGTAGAACTCGGACAAGTGCGAGTCGATGGCAGTCATGCCAGGAATCGATTCCAATAGCCTCAAGTAAGCCCGCCAAAATTGAATGACACGGACGCCGCGGAAGCCGAGCGATATGTAGAATAGCGAAAGCACCAGGCCAAACAGAGCCACGATCAGGCTGATGTTGCGGGCTGTCGTGGTGGCAGAAGTTGCGAACGCGAGGGCCGTGGCGAGAAACGCCTGCACGGTCGTGAAATTGTTTATGCGCGCATAGAGAATGTGATCCTCGTGGTAAATCCGCTCGAGAATCCTGGACCATGCCTGCTTTGGGTCGGGTAGATTCAATCCGTTACTCATTACAATCTTAAGCCACGGCGCCGTCTGGCTTCGTCGAAACGAGATTGTACCAGAGACGTGACCCTCACCGGGTCAACGAAATAGATCCTGCCTTGCCGCCCAGCGTTTACCTATGTGCGCGCCCTGGACGCATGACTGGGCACTCGGAAAGAACTCAAACATTCTGGCGCACAGGGTTGAGTCGCAGTTCAGGGTCCTTCGACCACATCAAACGGGCGGGGTCAGCTCGGCCTGCGCCTCAAGATTTGGAGGTCCAGAGCCGATCCATTGAGAATAAACCGTAAGTAAACCACGTCATAATTAGCTTGACACACATATCTATGTATATTATCCTAAGCTAGGCTTCTTGGAAGTGTGAGCGAGTTGCTAGCCTCTGGCCAGCGTAGGCTCGCGGCGGCGTTTCGCGCGCCCAAGGCGGCCGGTTCGAACCATCGGTGGGCCGGAACGAACGAGGAGCCGCGATTTGTGCTGTCCTAATTTGGCCCCTGGGGGCGCGGCACAGGGAGTAGGGAACAGGGAGTAGGGAACAGGGAATAGGGAACAGAACCCGCCGCCACGGCGGCGGAAGGCGCCGGGGCCGAGTCGGGGGAGTCCAGGGCACCGGAGAATAGAGAGCGGGAACCCAAGTCCAGCCGCACGCGCAAGCGGCGGGCGCCGCCCTACACACGCGCGTTCCGCGACTTCCTGGAGCAACTGGGGGAAGACCCGGGCCAGTTCGATGCGTTTCGTCACGACTACTGGGGCGCCATCCACCCGGAAGACGCCTTCGAAGACGACTTGTTCGAAGACTTGGTGGAGAACCGGTGGGAGTTGAGGCGCCTGAAGCGCACGCGCCAAGCCAAGCTGGTGGAAATTCGACGGCGAAACGAGCTGAAGCGGCAGCAGCGCGATCCCGGAGGCGACGCGGGACGCGCAGTTGTTGCTGGACGAGAAAGACCTCACCAATATGTTGCGGCAGGAGAGAATGCTGGAATTGCAATACCAGCTCAAGCTGGAGCAGTTGTCGGCGTGGAGGATGGCCAAACAGGGCGGCACGGCGGGCTTTCTTTCCACCCGGCGAGCGTCGAACCACACCTTTCGGGTCTCGCCGGGCCACTCAAGCGTGGCGCGGCCCTATCTCTTGATTTCGCAAGGGTTGATGGCCGAATTGCTGAAGAGAAAGGGCGAAGGCTCGCTCAATCTAAAGGACTTGCTAGCCATGCTTCCCCGACGGTTCGGAGACCATTTAAGGGGCTCAGTGGAAAACGAGCCCGTTTTGAGGCGTCTGTTTCGTGCAGAATCGCACCAAATTTTGCCATTTTCCGGCAAAAACATGCAGATAATGGCAGAAAATGGGGGCCTTTCAGCGCCGATTTTGGGAGAGCGAGCCGGCTAGTGTCTCGCCCGCTGTGGCGGGAGCGTCCCGCTCCCGCGCGAAGGGCCGTCCAGGCGCTTAGAGCAAGTAGGCGCAAACTGAAGATCCCGGACCGACCTCCGCGGGCAGAGCCTGCCCTGAGCGTAGCGAAGGGATGCCCGCGACACAGCGGGTGGGACGCCCGCGCTACGTTTCTCACTTGTATGTCGCACACACGATGCGGCACAGGTCATTGACAGGCTGAGCTGCAAGGGTGACAATGTTTCTGACTGGCGCTCACGACTGGAATATCGGACGTGACACCTCACCGGGAGGTCCACGCTCGCGGAGGAAATCATGACCGCAGCACCTCGCTACCCTGGCATACGAGTCACCGCAAACGGTAATCAGCTTGTCTCGTACCATACGGAAACGCGCATTGCCGATGCCGGCGTTTTCTACCCCATCACACCTTCGACCGAACAAGGTGAGCTCTATCAACAGTCCTACGCCGAAGGTCGCCTGAATGTTTTCGGCGGCAGCAGCCTGGCCGTCGAAGCCGAGGGAGAGCACGCGGCGCAGGGCGGAGCCATCGCGCACTCCGTATGTGGCAAGCGGGTAGTGAATTTCACCTCCGGCCAGGGAATCTTGTACGGCGTCGAGCAGTATTATCACGCGCCGGGCAAGTGCTCGACGATGGTGCTGGAGGTGGTCGCTCGGGCGCTGACCAAGCACGCGCTCAACGTTCACTGCGGCCACGACGATGTCTACGGCGCGCTCGATACCGGATGGATCATTCTGTTCGGCAAAGACGCTCAGCAAACCGCCGACCAGGCGCTCATCCTGCGGCGTGTGACCGAACTCAGCCTGACGCCCGGCATGAACTGCCAGGACGGCTTTCTTACTTCCCATCTGGAGCGAACTTTCTATAAGCACGAGTCGGAACTGATCCGCTTGTTCCTCGGTGCTCCGGACGACATCATCGACTGTTCGACGGAGGGCCAGCGCATCCTGTTCGGTCCGAAGCGTCGCCGGGTCCCGCGGATGATCGATCTCACCAACCCGGTGCTGCTCGGGCCGGTGCAGAATCAAGAGCACTACATGCAGGGCATCGCCGCGCGCCGCAACAACTTCTCCGAACCGATCGCGCAGTTCCTCGAAGAGGCCTACGCGGATTTCGGAAAGCTGACCGGCCGCTATTACGGCATGCTCACCGCCTATAAGGCCGACGACGCGGACACCGTGTTCGTGTCGCTGGGCTCGGCGGCGGAGAACATCGAGGCCGCCGTGGATTATCTTCGCCAACGCCGAGGGGCGAAGGTTGGCTCCATCCACCTCAACGTGATTCGCCCCTTCCCCGAAGTCGCCGTCGTCAAGGCGCTCGCGGGAAAGAAAAATGTCATCGTCCTGGAGCGCACCGACGAGGCGATGGCGGGCGACAACCCGATGGGCCGTGACATCCGGACTGCGCTCCATAAGGCATTGCCGACCGGCGATCGTCCCACGACCAGCGGGCTGCCGGCCATCACCGCCGAGCAGATGCCCCGCCTCTTCTCCGGTATCTACGGCCTCGGCTCGCGGGACTTCCGGCCGGAGCAGGTCTTCGGCGCGTACGAGTTTGCCACTGACGCTCGCGCTCGCCAAGACGGCAAGCGTGCCTCCGACGGAACCACGTTTATGGTGCTCGGAGTCGATCACCCCTACGAGGTGAAGTCCGACGAAACGCCGTCGCTTCTGCCCGAAGGCGCGGTGGCCGTTCGCTTCCACTCGATCGGCGGCTGGGGCGCAATCACCACGGGCAAGAACCTGGGCGCCATCCTGGGGGATTTGAACGACCTGCTCTACGAGCGCGACAAGGTTGTCGACGAGCTGGGCAATCCCAAAGAGGTCATTCACGTCAGCGCGAATCCCAAGTACGGCTTCGAGAAAAAAGGCGCTCCCACCGCTTACTTTCTGGTAGCGGCCCCGGAAAGAATCCGCGTCAATTGCGATCTTCGTCATGTGACCGTCGTGCTTTGTTGCGACCCCAAGGCATTCACCCACACCAACCCGCTGGCCGGCATGGCCGACGGCGGCTGCCTGGTGTGGGAGTCCGACGAGACCGGCGAAGCGGCTTGGGAGCGGTTACCTTTATGGGCACGCAAGCAGGTCATCGACAAAAACATCCGCGTGTTCACCTTGCCGGGTTTCCAAATCGCGCGCACTGCCACCGACCGCGCCGACCTTCAACTTCGCATGCAGGGGAACGCTTTCCTGGGCGCATTCTTCGCGGTTTCGCCGCTACTTGGGGAATTCGGCATAACCCAGGAGCAGTTCCGCAACGTGGTTCAAAAGCAATACGTGAAGAAGTTCGGTCAGCTCGGCGAAGCCGTGGTGAAGTCGAACATGGAAGTGATGACGCAGGGCTTCGAACGCGTCCAGGAGATCCGCGTGGGCAAGCTCGACGCCAAGGATCGCTCCTCGTTGCGCGGTGAGGCGCTTCTGCCTGCGGCCGTCGACGATAACGGCAACGGATGCCATTTCGGATGCCGCTCCTTCCCGGTGCCCGCTGGCCAGGCAGAGCGCACTCCGGTGACTCAGATCGCGACCTTCGATGCCGAGTTCCGCTCTGGCTACGGATACAACCAGCCTTCGTCGGCTCTGGCTTCGGTAGGCGTCATGGCCGCTGCCAGCGGCGATACGGCGTCAAAGTATGTCGCGCGTCTCATCACGCCGCTTTTCATCCCCGAAAACTGCACCCAGTGCATGGAGTGCATCGCCGTCTGCCCCGATACGGCCCTGCCCAACTGTGCGCAAGACATGGAGACGATTCTGCACACTGCGGTCACGCGATACGTCACCGATCCGGGCGAGCGCCGGAAGATGTTGCGATCCCTCCCCGAGATCGAGAAACGCGCGCGTCAGATGATGTCCGATGCGGTGGCCAGGAATTCAGGAACACCGCTGCCTCAAATCCTCCGCCAGATTACGGCCGAGGTGGATGGGTTCTCGGAAGAGGCCAAGCGCCAATTCTTCGCCATCATCGACAAAGTGCCAATGGCCTACCAGCAAGTGAAGGCCATCTTCTCGACTCCGGAGAGAAAGAAGCCCGGCGCCGGCGGGATCTTCTCGATCTTCGTCTCCGACTTATGTAAAGGCTGCGCTGCCTGCGTGACCGCATGCGGCGAGCACGAGGCCCTGAAGATGGTCGACGAGACTGAGGAGGTCAACGCCGACCACGAGACGGGCACGGGCTTCGTGAATCTCCTGCCGGATACGCCGCAGAAATACCTGGGCCTCTACTACGATGAGCGGCCGCAGGATTCCAAGACTGCCACGCTGCGCAACATGCTGATGGTCCGGCACAACTACGACGCCTTGGTCAGCGGCGATGGCGCCTGCGCAGGCTGCGGCGAGAAGAGCGTGCTGCACTCCATCGCTGCCGTCACCGAAGCCTACATGAGGCCGATCTACCACGCTAAAGCCGACCGGCTGCGAGCTAAAGCAGCCGAGCTCGACAAGGCGGGAGTTGGGAAGCTGGTTTCGCTCAAAGAGAGAAACCCGGAAGAGTACGACCTGCTGCGGCAAGCCGTGGCTCATTTGATCATGGGACTGGGCGGCGAGGACGACCGGGACACCAAGGCGCGAATTGCTCATGACGGCCCCATCTCCGACCAGGCAGTCGTGGACGCCCTCACCAGCGTCATGCGGCAGGAGGCCTTCAACGACAAGGATCTCCAGGCGATCGACGGCCGGCTTGCCAACGGCATGTGCGTGATGGCGATGGCCGCGCATACGGGCTGCAACACGGTCTACGGCTCGACTCCACCGAACAACCCCCATCCTTATCCCTGGATGAACTCGCTTTTCCAGGACGGAGTCACCGTCGGCTGGCTGATGGGCGAGAGCTTCATCGTCGATCACGGCCGTCGCTCCGTCATCCCCGAGCGGCTTGCCGATGCGCTGCTCGGTCGCGAAAAGGACGTCATCACGCCGCGCGAGTACTACGAGTACGCGCATTTTAGCGACACGCTCATGACCGATCGCGAGGTCCTCGAGCTGCCCAAGGTGTGGGCGGTCGGTGGCGACGGCGGCATGGGCGACATCGGCTATCAGAACACGTCGAAGGTGATGCTCCAGAATCGCCCCAACGTGAAGGTAGTCATGCTCGACACCCAGGTTTACTCCAACACCGGAGGACAAAACTCCGATTCGACGCCCATGCTGGGTGGCAACGACATGAATGTGTTCGGAACGGCGACACAGGGGAAGACCACCGAAAAGAAGACCGTCGCCGAGACGTTCCTGGCGGGGCACGGATCTCCGTTCGTCGCGCAGGTCTCCATTGCGAACCCACCCAAGTTGTTGCGGGCGATTCTCGATGGCCTCGAGTATCGCGGAACGGCATTCCTGCAGTGCTTCACCACCTGCCAGCCGGAGCACGGCGTGGGCGACGACATGGCGCTCATCCAGGCCCAGCGCGTGCGCGACTCGCGGGGCGCGCCGGAGTTCGTCTTCAATCCGCGGCTCGGCGAAACCTATCCGGAAACGCTCGATCTCAAGGGCAATCCCTCGCTCGATAAGGATTGGTACGAGTCAAAGGCGAGGGACACGGAAGTGGTTTCGCGCTATACCGTCGCCCACTGGTGCCTTACCGAGGCCAGATTCCGCAACCACTTCAAGAAGATCAAAAAGGATCAGGCGGACAAGCTGATCCCGCTGGAAAACATGCTCGTCCGTATTACTCAGCAGGATGCGGTGTATCGGCGCTACCTGCTTCCCGAACACCGCTCCTACGTCCCCGACTTCGGCGTCTACATCAAAGTCCACGGCGCAAAAGGAGACGTCGACTACCGGGCGATTTCGCGGCAGCTTGTCCTGTTCTGCGTCGAGCGTCGCAAAGCGTGGCGGATGCTGCAAAGCAAAGCGGGTATCGTGAACAAAGACTACGCAGCCCAGAGATCGATCTTGGCCGATGTCGATGCCGGCAAGATCTCCAAGGAGGAGCTGTTCGCACGCGGGGAGCAGTTGCTGAGGGATCGCCTGCAACCCGCCGGCGTGGCGAAGCCGGCTGAACCAAGGCCGAGTCCGGTTTTGGCCGCTCCCCAAACCGCCCTGCACGCCGGTTCCCAATAACTGTCACCGAGGTAAGCCACTGGTTCGACCACTCACCAGTCGGTCACGGAAACAACGGTCGGCAGTCATTCAGGAGAGGTGTATTTCTTGATGAGGATTGGGCTTGCTCTCGTCGCCCCAAGATACCAAAAACAAATCCGATTTTGATCGGATTTTTGATCTTGACTCTATGCGCGGCCGGTCGTACACTCAAGTTGGATACTGCGATGCAGTATATCGTGATGCGAAAGGGGAATCAAGTATGGCCGCCAAAAAAAGAGAGTCATCGAAATCCTTCTCGCCAGTAAGCGAACTGGCGGGTTGGGCTCGTCAAGGCGTCGAGAGTTTTGTCGCCGCCCAGAAGATTCTGTTGGATCTGACCGCCCGGCAGAATGATCTGGTCACGGGAATGGCTCGGGAGCGCCTGAGCAAAGCCCGTACCGGTGCGGGCGCCACCATCGCCAAAGTCGCTGACAAGGCGGTGGAGAACTTCACGGCTGCAGGGAAGATCCTGCTGAGCTTGGCTGCTGGCGAGACCGCACTGGTAGCCGATGTAGTGAAGGAAGGGAAGCGCCTTCCCGCAGTTGCCGGTGCCGTGGCCGACGTGGCACGCCATACCGTCGACACGCTCGTCGACATGCAAAAACGCTTGCTGGATGCGGCTGCCGAGCAGACCCATGCGCTGACCGAATCTTATCGAGAAGGCAAGGGACTGAGGCCTGGCGCGAGCGTGGCCCGACTGGCGCAACGGGCTATCGAGGCCTTCGTCGAAGCCGAGAATAAGTTCCTCGAATTGGCAGCCCGCGAGGTGACCGCCGCCACCAAACCAGGTAAGCAGGGCCGCAAGCCCGCTGAGGACCGGCCCAAGGTCTTGACGCAACTGGCGCGGAAAGGCGTCGAGAAATACATCGATGCCCAAAAGAAGCTCCTGGATCTGGCCGTCGAGCAGATGGAGTCTGGCGGCAAAGCCAGCGGCGAGCGCCTCGAGGCGGCACTGAAAGAGGCGCGCGCATCGTGGGACGAAGTGACCGCAAGGAGTGTGTGGAATCTCGTGATAGCTCGGAAATCGCTGATGGACCTCCCTATAAAACCCGTTAAGGCGCCCCCCACTGAGGAGACCCAGGAGACTCCCCGTGTCCGGTCAAGGCGTAAGAAACAACCTGTCGGAGCGCACGGCGCGGCATGACTGAGCGCAGCCTTCTTGACCTGGGGAGTCGGGAGTGGGGAGTAGGCAAAGACGGTTGTCGCCTACTGCCTACTCCCGACTCCCTCTTAAGTCTATGCCCTACGTCTTGATCTTCTTTGCCGCTCTGGGACTGTTCCAAATCACGAACGCCTATCGGTCGCAGCGCCTGTGCGATGAGGGTGTCAGGCTGATGCAGCTCGGCCGCACCGAAGAGGCGGCGATCCAGTTTCAACAGGCGCTGGAGGCTGATCCCAGGAACGTCGACGCTCTGGTCGATCTGGGCGTGGTTTTATGCAAGGGGGGAAAGTTTTCGGACGCGGTTCCTTACTTCGAGCGGGCGCGCGACCTGCGCCCCGCAAGCGCCGAGGTGCACAACGATCTGGCGCAGGCCCTGGTCCGCATCGGCCGGCCCCACGAAGCTTCGGCCGAGATCGCCATCGCCTGTAGCCTAGACCCTAAGAACGTGACCATGCGGCGCGATTACGGCGACATGTTGGAGGAAGCCGGCGATACCAAAGGGGCGGAAAGGGAGCTGCGCGCGGCACTGAGGATGGATCCCAAAAGCGCCGATACGCACCGGTCGCTCGCCCGGCTCTTCAACAAGCAGCAACACCGCAAGGAGGCGATCCAGGAGTACCAGGAGTCGCTGCGCCTGAACTCCCGCCAGCCGGCCCTCTACCCGGAGCTGGGAGAGCTGTATTACGCCAACGGAGACTTCAAGCTTTCGGAGGAGACCCTCCGCAGCGGCCTCAAGCTCGACCCCAAGAACGCGCTGCTCTATCTGGACGTCGGCAATCTCTACCTGAAGCTGGGCGATCCCGCCCGGGCCGAGGGGGAGCTGCGGCACGCCGTGGAGCTCAACCCTTCCTCGGGAGAGTGCCACCGGAGCTTGGGCCGGTCGCTGCGGGAGCAGAACCGGATGGAGGAGGCCATTGTCGAACTGCGCAAAGCCGTGAAACTGGACCCCCAGGATAGCTCGGCTCATTACATGCTGGGCCAGGCCTTGAGAAAAGCCGGCCAGACCGAAGAGGGGAACCACGAGCTGCAGCTTTCCGAGAAGCTGGGCGCCAAGGAGAAGAACATCACGGTCGCCAAGACTTACAGCAACGAGGGAGCGAACCTGCTGGAGAAGGGCCAATTCAAGGCGGCGCTGGCGAAGCTGCGCCAGGCGCTGCGCATGAATCCCGACGACCAGGCGGCCCAGTTCAACTATGCCCTCGCCCTCCGCTTCGACCGCCGGTTCGATGAGTCGCTGGCGGAGTTCCAGAAGCTGATCAGGAAACAGCCGGACCTCCCACTAGCCTACTTTCAAATGGGCTTCTTATATCTGGCCAAAGGCCAGCCGGGGCCGGCTTCGGGCGCTTTCGGGCGCTCGGTGCAGCTCATGCCCGACTACGCCCGCGCCCACAACGGACTGGGCGTTTCCCTCATCGGACTCCATCAGGTGGCGCAAGGCGTGGCCGAGATCAAGAGTGCCCAGCGACTCGATCCCAAGACCAAACTCTACCGCGAAAACCTGGACTGCCTGGATCGCCAGTTGAACCAATGCGCACTGGTGCCTTAGTTTAGCAGGGTGGCTGAAAAACCCCGTCTCGAGCGGTTTTCGTAGCGGCGCCCTTTACAGCTTGCCCTGAGCGGAGCGAAGGGGCGGCACCTTGAATTCAGTACTAAAGCCGGCATCAACATCCGGGTAAACTTCGGGCAAATATGTGCAGCCGTTTGCGGTGAGGTATCTCCAGAGACAGCACCGCGTTTGATAGCAGATCTCTTTCTAATTGACGCAGCGTCGTTTAGCGGCTCGCCGCCAGAGGTGATCTGGCAGATGCCTTGCCCATCTTCATCACGGGGCGAAACTTCCGTCGTGGGTGGGGCGTGGTATGCACAGGGACGCAAAGCGTGGCAGGAGCGACAGGGTCGGCTTACAGTTGGTGGTGCAGGGCTACGTGGTCGCGGCGGTGGTCTCGACGTCGGGCTGGGACGTTCTGCTGATGGTCACGCTTTTCCTCCTTGGCATCGTCACGCTACGAGAAGTGGTGGGGCGTGTGTCGTTCAGTTCTGAATGATGAATTCGAGAGAAGACCAGAAGACGAAGAGTGCTGAATTGGGATGAACGGGTGAGCAGAAGAGGAGACGCCTTTTCTCCGTTCAGCATTCATCATTCATAATTCATCATTCCTGGGCTACTTCACTACAACAAACACCTCCCGTGGATCTGCCAAGTCGCGGGCCGAGGGCGTGATGATGGTGCGTGGCCCGACGTAGATTCTTTCCCCCTTCTTGATTGCTTGCCGGACGTCGTCCTCACTTACAAAATCGACCGGACGGGGCTGCGCGGTCGCCGGAATAGGACTAGTGTTCTTGCCCTCGACGGCACGCTCGGCCTTTGGCGCGGGACGGGGATCGGCACCGGCGCTGACGAGATTGGCCGTGGTGCTAACCACCGAAGTGGGCGCCGGGTTGTGCGCGAGCGCTCCTTGGCTTAGTTCCGGGCGGGTTCCGTTCGCCGTTTGCTTGGCGGCCAGGAAGCGCTCCACGATGCGCCCGATCGCCTCCCGGTCCGGGGCAGGGAGGACGCCTTGGGTCACGGTTGAGGTGACCGCTGGCAGAGGAAGCGAGCCCGAGGCGAAAATCGGCTTAACGACTCCACTCGTGGCCGCAATCGGAGCACTGACGGTCGCCTCGCGTGCCGGACGCGGCAGCGCTTCACCCGTCTCCCGATTCACCGGGCGGCGCTCGTAAGCCAGGCGCTTGAGGTTGACGAGGTGCATGGGCGAAATGTTGTCGGAGGTGATGTTCCCGCCCGGCGTGCCGCAGCCGAGCGACATGGAGGGAAATAGCCGCGTGGTGTAGCCGATGGACCCGAGCGTCGCGGGCGAGTTCACCACCAGTCGAAACGCCGGGAGCGCCAGCGCCATCTCGCGCACTACCCGATCGTCGGTGGCGTGCATGGACATGGTGTGACCGGTACCGCCGAAGTGGAGCAGGCGCGTGCAAAGGTCCAGCCCTTCGTGCCAGTCCTTGACGACATAGAACGAGAGCACCGGCGATAGCTTTTCCGCAGAAAGCGGGTACTGGCGGCCGACGCCATCGAGCGGAGCCACCAGGGCGCGCGTGCCGGGTGGAATCGAGATACCTGCTTCCCTGGCGATACGATCCACCGACTGACCCACCATTTTTGAGTTGACCCGAAAGCTGGAACTAATCAAGACACCGGCCACGGCGGCGGCTTGGTCCCGATTCAGGAAGTACCCACCCTGGCGTTCGACCTCGGCCCGAACCTCGCCCGCGATCGCCTGATCGGCGACGATGTGCTGCTCCGAGGAGCAGATAGTTCCATTGTCAAAGGTCTTGCCAGTAAGGATGTCGGCCACGGCCTTCGGGATCTTGGCCGAACAGTGTACGTAAGCGGGAACGTTGCCGGGTCCCACGCCGAGCGCCGGCTTGCCGGAGCTGTACGCGGCGCGCACCAGACCCGCGCCACCGGTGGCGAGGATGATGGCCGTGGAACGGTGGCGCATCAACTCTTCGGTGGCCTCCATGGTGGGCGTGCTGATGCAGGAGACGCAGCCCTCGGGCGCACCCCCACTGAGCGCGGCCTCCGCCATCACCCGCACCGTCTCGCGAATGCACTTGACGGCGGAGGGGTGGGGGCTCATGACCACGGCGTTACGAGCTTTGAGGGCGATGAGCGCCTTGAAAACTGCGGTGGAGGTGGGATTGGTGCAGGGAATGATCGCGGCCACCACTCCCACGGGAACGGCAATCTCCACCACGCCGTTCTCGGCGTCCTCGCGAATCACGCCGGTCGTTTTGAGGTCCTTGATGGCCGCGTAAACGTCTCGAGCGCTGAAGAGGGTCTTCTCGATCTTGTCCGCGACCACGCCGTAAGTGGTTTCTTCTACCGCTAAGCGCGCCAGCGCGTCGGCGTTGTGGCGCGCGGCCTCCGCCATCGCGGCCACTACGTGGTCAGTCTGTTCCTGGGAAAAATGGTCGAGGACCTTCTGGGCCTCGGCGGCCTTTTCAACCAGCCGGCGAGCTTCCTGGATGGATTCGAGGTCGCGGTCCATAGAACAGTGACGAGTGACAAGTGTCGAGTGACGAGTGAAAAAAGCCGAAGAGAAGCAAGTGCTGAATACGGGATGATGAACGAAGGTCGGAGGCAAGAACCAACGGGCCGTTCATCACTCAGCGTTCGTCATCCCTAATCCTCTTCTGGTCACTGGTCACTCGTCACTTGTCACTAGTTTTGGGCTTCCCACTCATCGCGCCCCCGGGGAGGATCTTCTCCACCTCGCTGTGGGGACGCGGGATCACGTGTACGCTTACCAGTTCGCCCACGCGGCGGGCAGCGGCGGCTCCGGCGTCGGTCGCGGCTTTAACGGCTCCTACGTCGCCCCGCACCATCACCGTCACGTATCCGGCGCCGATGTACTCCTTGCCCACCAGAACCACGTTCGCGGCCTTCACCATGGCGTCGGCGGCCTCAATCGACCCCACCAAGCCCTTGGTTTCAATCATTCCCAGCGCCTCAAGCGACATGCTGCCTCCCATCGAAAACGGCCGGGCCGGTAAAATGCCGGACAGCCGTAGAACCGACGCGCTCCAACCTAACACGAGTGGAAGGGCGGAAGCAAGCTCGCACTGCCGTCTGGCCGCCTGCCGTCCGTGGCGGGTTGCCCAGCGGGGCGCAACTTTCAACGATCAGCACCCAGTGGTACCAATCAGACTGCCGCGAGAGATTGGCTTGCTGAAGTCTGATCGCTGGAGCCTATCGCTGAGTACTAACCGTCTCCGACTGCGAACGACGGACCGCGGGCCGGACACCTTCGGCCAGGACAACAACCGTTTGACACCTTGAGCGGCGAGTTCATATGATGTCGTAGGGTTGCATCGCCTGAAGACAGGGGCTGGGGAAAGCGTGGATGGCGTCCTTCGGTGAGGGTCTGCGTCGCGAAAGAGAGATGCGTGGCATCACGCTGGAGGAAATCTCCGCCCATACCAAGATCAGCATCCACTTCCTGCAAGCGATCGAAGCGGACGATCTGGGAAAGCTACCGGGAGGCATCTACACGCGGAACTTCATCCGCGCCTTCGCGCGTTACCTGGGCCTGGACGAAGAGAAAGTGATGAACGAGTATCAATCCTTCGCCCACCCCGGCCGTGACTTCGACCTCAGCCGCTTGACCTCTGCCCGACCGACCCGCGAGTCGCGAGCCGGCACCTGGATCGGCTTGCTTCTGGCGGCAGCCATGCTGACTGGCGGTTACCTGCTGTTCCGGTACTCCCAAAGGACTGCCGGCGCACCCCAGAGTGCGGCGCAGGCAGCCCCCTCGGCAGGGCAGAAGCAGCCCGCTCCCGCGCCGGCACCGACCGTCGCGCCGCCAGGCCCCCAAGCCGTCACCGGCTCCGAGGGCGTTTCTCCGCCCAACCCGTCGCCGGAAAACAAAGCGAATCCCCCAAGTTCAGCGCCGAACGCCTCCAGTAGCTCACCGCCGCCGGCGCTTGGTTCACCGACGCACACCTCCGGTACCCAGAATGCCGCCGCCACAAACGCCGCGCCGGAAGGGGTTGAGTTTACCGGTGCCGAAACCGACCTGGTGCTTCAGGTGGCGGCCACAGAGCGCTCGTGGGTGGATCTCGGGGCAGACGGCAAGACCGTCTTCCAGCACGTGTTGAAGCAGGACGAGATCGAGACCTTCAAGGCCAAGAAGTACTTCGATCTGACCACCGGCAATGCGGAGGGAATCGTCCTGACCCTAAACGGCGAGACCCTGGGGCCCCTGGGGCGGCGCGGCGACGTGAAGAAGGTCCACCTCACTCGCGATAGCTTGAAGCATCCGGCATCCAACTGAGACGATCTTATTGCCATGCAACTTGACGATGAGTCTCCGCTCGGCGACCCGGAATCAGGGGCGTCTCCACCCGATTCGCCTGCCGCTGCGGAGAAGATCGAGGACGCATCTTCGCCGGCTGCCGAGCCGGAGGACGCCGCGCCCCGGCAGACTCTTCTCCAGCGAATCGGCAAGCTGACGATCGCTCAGAAGCTACACCTGGCAACGCTCGGTTCGCGGGAAGAGCGGCTCATCCTGATTCGCGACCAGAATAGGCTGATATCCCGAGCCGTCGCCTCCTCTCCCAAGGCCACCGAATCCGAGGTTGAGCTCTACGCTTCCATGACCGACCTCGCGGAAGACGTTTTCCGCATCATTGCCAAGAGCCAGACCTTCATGAAGTCTTACGGAGTGGTTCGGGCGCTGGTCAGGAACCCCCACGTCCCGCTTGATATCAGCCTGCCGTTGATGATTCGATTGAATGCAAAAGATCTGAAGGAAGTGGAAGTCGATAAGAACATGGCGACCGCCCTGCGCAACGTCGCCACCAAGCTGCTCCGGAGAAGGCACTGAGGTCTCCCTTCTGTTCCCTATTCCCTATTCCCTATTCCCTATTGCCTGTTCCCGATTCCTCCCAGTCGCGGTAACAGGGCGTCGAGAAACCGGATCAAATTCTGCGAGGTGGTCTTTCCCATCTCCAGCACTTCGTGGTGGCTCAGGGGCTGGGCGCTTAATCCGGCGGCGCGATTGGTAATGGTGGCGACGCCGAGCACGCGGATGCTCATCTGCCGGGCGGTGATCACCTCCGGCACGGTGGACATTCCCACTGCGCCCGCTCCCCACTGTTTCAGCGCCCTGATTTCCGCCGGCGTTTCGAAGCTGGGGCCGAGCAGCGCAGCATAAACTCCCTCACTGCATTTCAGCTTCAGTTCCGAGGCTATATCACTTGCCTGTCGCCGCAAGTCCGGGTCGTAGGGGACGCTCATGTCGATGAAGCGCTCGCCCCAACGCTGGTCGTGCGCTCCCACCAGCGGATTCTGACCTTGAAGGTTCAGGTGATCGGAAAGAAGCATGAAGCTTCCGGGCGTGGCCTTGGGCGCGATTCCACCGGCAGCGCAGGTGACCACCAGGATCTCGATTCCAGCCAGCGCCAGGACACGCGTGGGAAAAACCACTTCCGCCGGAGCGTATCCTTCATAAAGGTGCATCCGCCCGGCAAGGATCGCCACCGGCACGCCCTTCCAGGCGCCCACATGCAATTCACCCGCGTGTCCAACCACGGTGGAGCGGGGAAAGTGAGGAATCGACTGGTAAGGGATCGGCGTATCGCCCTCGAGCGAGTGAGCCACGTCGCCGAGTCCCGAGCCTAGAATCAAGCCGACTCGCGGCCGCAGCGATGTCTGGCTGTTGATGTAATGGAGAGCTTTTTGCGCCTCCGCGTAGCCAGGTAGTCGACGAGTTATCGAGGACATATGTCTACCGTATACCGTCTACCGTCTAAAAGGGTGGATCCCAAATCGGCCCCAGTTCCAGCGTGAAACCAGGAAGGACCGGGTCAGCGGTCACCCTCTCGGGCGAGGCAAGAACGTCCACGCCGGCAGCGGTGTGTACCTCCACCTGCTTCGTCGCCGGCAGAATCAGCCACCCTAGCGGCAGGCCTGCCGTCCGGTACTCCTCCATCTTCTCGGTAAGATCGGCCGCGCGATCCGAGGGCGAGGCCACTTCAATCGCGAAATCAGGGCATAAGGGAAGGAATTGCTGTTTTTCACGGCGGCTCAGTTTTCGGAGGCGCGACAGGCGTACCCAGGCGGCGTCCGGCGCACGCATACCGCCAGTCGGAAGCAGAAACCCCGTGCTGGAGTCAAAAGCTGCTCCGTTTCCGTCTTTTATCGCCCAAGCATTCAACTGGGCAAACGCCTGCCCGCTTTGAAAACCGGAGTAACCTGAGGCGGGCGACATGATGATGATTTCTCCCTTCGCCGTGCGTTCGATCCGCAGATCGCGATTGATCTGGCAGAAATGGAAAAACTCGTCCTCGCTCCAGTTCACGGTTCCGGCCGGCAGCCGGACCGCCTGCTGGCACTCAGGAATCGGAATGGTAACCCCCATCAACCCCATAAAAATCACCTCATCGAGCCGCTCGCGCAGTTGTGACATCTCCATTTTAGCACTGCTGTCAGAGGTAGACGGTAGACGCTCTCAGGTAGACGGTCGACAGAAGACGGTAGACAGGGAAGACCTCATCCTCATGCCGTCCACCATGTGCCCGGAGCTCTTCTTCCCCTTATTCCTCATACCGTCTACTGTCTACCCTTTGCCTGCCGTCTACCATCTGCCATCTGCGTCTACCTCGTTAAGCCAACAAGAGTCCCGCGATGGCGGCCGACAAGTAATTGGCCAGTGTACCCGCCAGCAAAGCGCGAAAACCCAGCCGGGCCAGGTCCTGCTTGCGCCCGGGAGCCAGTGACCCGATGCCGCCGATCTGGATTCCGATCGACGAGAAGTTAGCAAAGCCGCAGAGCGCGTAGGTGGCGATGGTAAACGATCGCGCCGCGATCTGTCCCTTGAGCGGGCCGAGTTGAGTGAACGCGACGAACTCGTTCAACACCACTTTGGTGCCCATCAAGCTGCCCACCTTCACCGCGTCCTGCCAGGGTACGCCGATGAGCCAAGCCACGGGCGCCAGCAGGTATCCGAGAATCTGCTGCAACGTGGCGGGGCTGTGGGCTGCCGCCAGGATTCCGTTGCACAGGTAAATGAGCGCGTAGAAGGCGATGAGCATGGCTCCAACGTTGAGTGCCAGAAACAGTCCGTCGCCCACGCCGTGCGAAGCAGCGTCCAGCAGGTTGATGTCGCGCTTCTCCATCGTCATCTTCACTTCGCCCGCTGTAACGGGGCGGCCCGTTTCCGGGATCAGCATTTTCGATAGGAGAATGGTGCCGGGGGCGGTCATCACCACCGCGGTCAGGAGGTGCCGCGGCTCGGCACCAAACAGGATGTACGCGCCCAGCACCGAACCGGAGATGTGCGCCATGCCGGCCGTCATGACGGTCATCAACTCGGACTCGGTGAGGCTTTCCAGGTAAGGACGAATCACGAGAGGGGCCTCGGTCTGGCCCATCAGGATGCTGGCCGCCACTTCCAGCGACTCAGCGCCGCTGGTGCGCATCAGCCAGTGCATCGCCTTGCCCATCAGCAGCACCAGGGTCGGCAGAACCCGCAGGTAGTAAAGAATCGAGAAGAAGCACGCGATGAAAATGATCATGGGCAGGACTTGGAAGGCGAAGATCAAGCCCATGCTGCCCTTGGGGTCGCCCAGCGTCGGCCCGAAGACGAACTTTGAGCCCTCGAAAGAAAAGTTGAGCAGCCACACGGCGCCTTGCGACGCTTTGTCGAGAAGTATGTAGCCGATATTCGTGCGCAGAACGAAGAGCGCCACCACAAGCTGGAGGCCGAGCCCCCAGCCCACAATGCGCCAGCTTATGGCCCGCCGGTTCTTGGAGAGAAGGTAGGCCACACTGAGTATGGCGATCATGCCGAGAAGAGGAACCAGTCGAGTCAACATATTAGGTCTCGCGGATCAGTACGGTCTCGGGTAGACGGTAGACAGTAGACGGTATACAGGGAAGACCTCATCCTTGTGCCGTCCACCGTCTGCCCCGGGACTCTTTCTTCCCCCTTATTCCTCATACCGTCTACCATCTACCCTTTGCCTGCCGTCTACCGTCTGCCCGGTTCAGAAATCTCCTCGACGATGAGCGCGGGCACGGATACTGGTTCGGGCGAGATTCGCATGGCTGCCCGGATCATCTCGCGTACCCGCGCGACGCGTGACCGATCGTTCGAGTAAATCACGCAGACTCGTTCGCCCGCCGCCACCGGATCGCCGACCTTTTTCTCAAAGACCAGTCCCACGGCCGGATCGATCACCGAGTCCAGCCGTTCGCGGCCCGCCCCGAGCACCATGGAGGCTCGTCCCATCGTCTCGGCCTCCAGCGCCGCAAGGTGACCCTCTTCCGGAGCCACCACGGCGTCCTCGAACTGCGCGGCCGCGAAAAGGGAATAGTCCTCCACCACGCGCGGGTTGCCACCTTGCTCTCGAATCGACTGGGCGAACTTCTCCAACCCCTGGCCGCTGCCCAGAATAGCATCGAACCGCGCGCGGGCGGCTTCAAGCGAAGTCTCGACCCCACCGACCACGAACATATGGGCGGTGAGTTCGCGCGAAACGTCCATCAGGTCGCGGGGGCCGCGTCCCTTCAGCGCTTCGATGCACTCGATCACTTCCAGGGCGTTTCCCACCGCGCACCCGAGCGGCTGGCTCATGTCGGTGACGATAGCCTTTACGCGTTTTCCGCACGCGGTGCCGATGGCTACCATCCGTTCGGCGAGAGCGCGCGAGTCCTCCAGTGTTTTCATAAACGCGCCGGAGCCGGTCTTGACGTCGAGCACCAGCCCGTCGATCCCCTCGGCGATTTTCTTGCTCAGGATAGACGCACAGATCAGAGGGATCGACTCCACGGTGGCCGTCACGTCGCGCAGGGCGTAGAGCCGGCGGTCGGCGGGGGCCAGATCGTCGGTCTGGCCGATCAACCCCATGCCGCAGGCGCCCAGCACGCGGCGGAATTCATCGAGGCTCAGGCGCGTGTTGAAGCCGGGGATCGACTCCAGTTTGTCGAGCGTGCCGCCGGTGTGGCCGAGGCCGCGGCCGGAGATCATCGGCACCATCAGCCCGCCTGCCGCTGCCACGGGCCCCACAATCAGCGAGGTCTTGTCACCCACCCCGCCGGTGGAGTGCTTGTCGACTTTGGCCTGCGGGAACTCGGAGAGGTCCAGCACCTGGCCTGAGCGCATCATGGCCTCGGTGAGGTCGGCCGTCTCGCGCGCATCGAGGCCACGGAAGTAGATGGCCATGAGCAGCGCCGAGAACTGGTAGTCCGGAATCTCGCCCCGCATGTAGCGCTCGACAAACGTGAAGATGTCGTCACGGCTCAAAGCCAAGCCATCGCGCTTTCTGCGGATGATGAGAGGCGCTTCCATAATCCTGTTGCCGGGCCGAGCGCCAAGGTATATCAGAAGTCGGGCTGATTTCCTAGAAGAAGTCGAGAGTCGAAAGTCGAAAGTCAGGAGTAAGAACAAGCAAGAACCAGCGATTCTTGCCTTCTCTTGACTCTCAATTTTCCGACCTTCGGGTCTCGACTTCTTGATTGCCATCCCAACCGCCCGAATCGGCAAAGTAGAGCACCACGTCGTTGGTAGCAATTTGCCCAAAACGGCCCTAAAATCGCCGCAGCCGGCTGATTTAACGGTGATTGTTCTCCGTGGCTTTGTTTTCCTCGATTTCAGCATAATCCATTGATACGACTTGCCTTATTGAGTTGGCTTTGCTCGGCTTTGTTCGTCACCCTGCCAATCACTCCGAAATCGGCAATATAGAGCATCGTGCCAGCGGTAGCAACTTT
>DATFYM010000113.1:0-11300 GCA_035315065.1 Terriglobia bacterium | reverse complement strand
CTCGCTCTGGAGAGATTCTCCGGGGTTCATTTCGGCGCGCCCGCGGGGCGGCAGTAGTCGCGGTGGCCAAGCAAGCCGGCTTTCCGCTGCTCAAATCAAGGTCTACCTCGCGCCGGATACCGTTATCGGCGGATTGGGGCTCTTCAGCGCCTCTTGACAAACGCCGGGCCTCCGGGTTAGAGTAAGTGGCGAAGAAAAAGCGAATATGGACACGGTCCGCCACAGCCTTCGCATCGGACCCGCCGGCTGGTCGTACGCCGACTGGAACGGTATCGTGTATCCGGCCCCCAAGCCGCCGGGCTTTCACGAGGCCGAATACCTGGCGCGGTTTTTCGACACCATCGAGATCAACACGTCGTTCTATCAGCCCTTGCGCGCGGCCACCTCAAAAACCTGGGTGGGACGCGTCGGGCACAATCCTAATTTCAAGTTCACGGCCAAGCTCTGGCAGCGCTTCACCCACGAGCGGAGCGCGAGCCGGCAAGACGAGAAGCAATTCAAGGAAGGGCTGGACCCGCTGATGACTTCAGGCCGCCTGGGGGCACTGCTCCTCCAGTTCCCCTGGTCGTTCAAGAACGTCCGGGAGAACCGCGAGTACCTGGGCGGGGTCTTCGTGCAGTTCATGGAGTATCCTCTGGTGGTCGAGGTGCGGCACAACTCCTGGAACCTACCCGAGTTTTTCGCCATGCTAGCCGATTTTTCGGTCGGCTTTTGCAACATCGACCAGCCGGTGATTGGGCGGTCCCTTGCTCCCAGCCAGCGCTCAACCGCACCGGTCGGTTACGTGCGGCTGCACGGCCGCAACTACGAGCAGTGGTTCACGGCGCGCGAGCACTCTGCCGAACGCTACGATTACCTTTACAGCCTGAACGAGCTTGAGCCGTGGGCGGAGCGCATCCGCAGCGTTGCGCAAACCGCCGAAACCACCTATGTCATCGCCAATAACCACTTCCAGGGGAAAGCCGTCGCCAACGCGTTGCAGTTGACCAGCCTGTTGGAGGGCCGTCCAGTCGCGGCGCCGGATACTCTGACGGCGCGCTATCCCGAACTGGCTCAAATCGCCGAGCCAGCCCCAGGCATCCCACGTCAAAGCGATTTCCTTTTCGAAGCCGGGGTTGTCGACGACAAGCAGTGAGGAGCACGCTTCCGGCTCAGGAGGTTTGACAATCTCCAAGCCCCACTGCTACGATGAATGAGTGGGGCCGCCGCTGGAGGCGGATGCTCATTCGGTTTTCTCTTGGTGGCTTGGTTTACAGGCTTTTGTCTTTGACTTTTGCTCTTTTGGCTTTCTCTCTTTTGGCAAGCCACCGTCCCCGTCGTCTAGCCCGGCCTAGGACATCGCCCTTTCACGGCGGTAACGCGGGTTCGAATCCCGCCGGGGACGCCAACATTCTGAAGGATTTCCGCGGTATCACTGTCGTTCGTTCGTGGTCCAATATGGTCCGCCTGCGCGACGGAGCATCGGAGGGACAGTATGGCAAAAACTACGACGACGATCGGAATCATCGGTGCGGGACATATCGGAAGCCAGATCGCACGACTCGCGGTGGCAAACGGCTACAACGTTGTGATCAGCAATTCGCGCGGACCGGAGACCTTGTCGGCGCTCATCGCAGAGCTTGGTCCAAAAGCCCGCGCGGCGACCGCCGTCGAGGCAGCAAAGGCGGGAGACATTGTCGTCGTTTCGGTGCCGCTGAAGAACTACCGGAAGGTTCCGGTCGAGCCCCTGGTGGGCAAGATCGTGATCGACACCGACAACTACTACCCTGAACGCGACGGCCACATTCCCGAGCTCGACAACGAGTCGACCACCACCTCCGAACTCTTGCAGGCGCACCTGCCAACGTCGAAGGTCGTCAAGGCTTTCAACCATATCTACGCCGCCGCCCTCACTACCGACGGACAGCCGGCTGGCACGAAGAATCGTCGCGCGCTGGTCATCGCCGGAGACGACAAAGAGGCCAAAGCCAGAGTGTCCTATCTGCTCGATCAGTTCGGCTTCGATACGGTGGACGCAGGCCCGTTGAAAGAGGGCTGGCGTATCCAGCGCGATACCCCCGGCTACGGTCCGCGCCGAACGGCAGAGGAACTGCGCCGGGACTTGGCGGCGGCCAAGCGCGCTTCTAAGAACCCGGCGGCCGTCTCCGCCACCCCAACCTTTTAGGCGACGGGAGGCGGCGATCCGCTAGGCGAGGGCTCTCGTCCCAGGGCTTGAGGACTCAGAGCTTTGTCGCCGCCGAATGTCAGCTTATAACAACTTTGTTTTCAAGTAGATCGTGGGATTGATGAAATAAGGCCCTTTGTTTTCATCAACATCGTGGGATATCCCAACAATCACTTTTCACGGTCCTTTGTTTTCATCAACATCGTGGGACTCTCCTTCATTTTGAGTATATCCGCCAGCCCCGGCAGGAGGGGTTTTGGCCTTGAGTTTCATCAGCATGGTTGTGAGTCGTTCCACCTTGCGAAAGTTGGAATCTTCCGACCTCAGCATCAATTGCGCCTGGGGATGGAGGGGCGCCAGCAAGGTAGCGCGGTAGTAGGAATTCGTCGTGTATTCGAACTCTTTCAGCTCTTGCGCATGGGTTACCTTGCGCGCCTCCATCTCTTCCTCCAACCGTTCCCGCAATTCGCGGCTGACGGCCGGGCGGTGGTGGCCTTCGGCAATGGGCAGGTCCGGCATCCCTTCCGGACCCTCGTAGCCGGCCGGAGCCTTGCCATGCTCCGGCGTGCCGGGCTTCAACAGCCGGTAAAGTAGCGTGTGGATCTCCCAAGCCTTTCCTTTGGGCTCCTCGCCGAAAACGTCGGCAAAAGCTAAAATCTCATCGAAGCCGGTGCAGTAATCCTCCTTTTTGGTGGCTTCCACCAAGCCTTTCAAAGTGGCCTGCGCCTGTTTGAATCGCGCTTCGGCTTCGCGAATGCGTCGAGCCACGTTCGCGTCCAGGTTCTGGAGCTGCCGCACTGCCACACTTTCCTGCCAGCGGTCGTCACGCTCGCATTTCCACAGCGCTCGCGCCAGGCGCTTCACCAGCCGGGCCTCGAACCCGGTGGCGGGTTGCCACTCGGCTATCACGTCTTTCAGCACCGCCTTGAATTCATCGGGGTCTTCGCCCAGCGCGCGCAGGGCCTCGCTTTCGGCTTGCGAGTAGAAGCCGTGCTTGGTGTTCGCATCGCGCAATCGCTCCATGCCTTCGGGCGTGGCGGGCCCGTGGGAAAGATGGGCGTTGGCTTGGTTGGCCGCGATCTTCTCCGGCGTCATCTCCGGTTTCTTGGTCAAGGACATCGAAAAACTCTCTTTCCTCTCACCACCGAGTTAATCACCACACTATAAGCATATATCAGGCGCTTAGCCGTTGTCAAGAAAAATCGTAGCCTATTTTGTAAGGCGGTGTGGCTAGGTCGGAGTGACTAGTAGCTAGCTGGCCGGGAGACTGGCGGCAGAGGTGGCGCTGACGGCTGACAATGACAACTAACCCGGACTTCTCACCCGCCTCAACAGTCTTCTCTGCGCCGCCGGGCCTTTTCAGCCCGAAGGTGTCCGCTAGGCTGGATCTGCGCCGGTGAGCGAAAACCCGACTTGTACTGACCAATTGCGATCCTACTGGTTGCCTTCCAGGGTGTTCCGGATGCTCGTAAGCCCCTTTTGGAGATTTGAAACCGCCCGGCCCACCGCGGCCTTGCGGACGATCGACCCCTTAGGACCACTCAGACCCGCCTGCTCGGAACCCAAGGCCTTGATCAGATAGAAGCCGGGCTGCTTCGGGTCGTCACCCTCGCGGACGCAGATGGAAAGGTCCAACGCGGTCTCAAAGTAGTGGCTCGAATAGAGCTGCTTATGGGCTATGGCAGATGCTATGTGGTCGCCAGCGTTCCCGCGCATGGTCACCATGTGCACCATGCGTAGCGTCGGTTTCAATCCGAATTTCACCTTTGCCCAATAGAACGTCTCCTCGTAGTTCGCGGGCTTCCCGTGGGGATAGGCGAGAAGGTAATGGTAGAAATCCGGCGCATGCTCTGACAAGGCGTTGCCATAGCTGAGCAGGTAGGCGAACTGCTCAGGGACCGCGGTCGGATCGCGCTTATCGTTATAAACCCCCAGCGCCTCATTGCCCTCGCGTTGGTAGGTAAGCAGACGCTCCAGTGCCGTCTTCTGCAGAAGTTGATTCACTTGTTCGTCCACGTCGGGGGCAGACCAATTGATGAGTCG
This sequence comes from Terriglobia bacterium, assembly GCA_035315065.1. Classification (GTDB taxonomy): domain Bacteria; phylum Acidobacteriota; class Terriglobia; order UBA7540; family UBA7540; genus DATFYM01. Next base: position 7,093 of record DATFYM010000113.1, on the reverse strand, counting down.
GTGAAGCTCGGCGATGCCCGTCGCGGGCATCTGAATCCGACAGTTGCCGGGTTCGCAGCTCTTCAGGTCCTGGATATCATCGCTGTCGAACCCGAAACCCTTCAAGTCAGAAAGCTGCGGGGGATCGGTGAACACCCCGAGCGCCAAAAAGCCGGGAACCTCGCGAAGGCGATCGAAATTGCGGGCAAACTGGAAGTACGTCTCCGGAGCAGCATGGATGTAGACCGCGCCAAACAACAAGACCTCGGCCGACGTGCGGGGCGGGAGGGCCTTCGTGACCGCCTGGCCGCTGCGGATCGCGGCGATTTGGTCGTCACTCAGTCCAACGTTCTGCCGAAAGAACGTCTCCAGGTCAGGACTCGACTGAGAAAAACCGGGCAGGGCGGCCGCGGCAAACAAGACGAGCAACGCGGCGGTACGCAAATTACTTCGCATCATGGCTACTCCTAGGTCGGGACGGCCACGGTAAGTCCAGGCTTGGTCGCCTTTTTGGCGGTTACCCCCTGGAGAAGGCGGCGTTTGGCGGCTTCCACCATCAAGAGATAGACTCCCGTCGCGACGGCAACAAAAGCAAAGTATGACCCGGGCAGCGGCGTGAAGCCGAGCACTCCTGCCAGCGGGCTGAACGGCAAATAAATCCCGATTGCCACAACGCCAAGGCAGGTTGCCAGCAATGGACGGCTCGGACGGCTGTGCAGCGGGTTCTTCGATGTACGGATCACGAACAGCACCAGTGTCTGGGTCGCCAGTGATTCGACAAACCAACCGGTGTGAAACTGCGCTTCGCTGGCGTGGAAGAAATGCAGCAACACATAGAAAGTCAGAAAATCGAAGATGGAACTGATTGGCCCAATGAAGACCATGAAATTGCGGATCAGACTGATATCCCAGCGTTGGGGCTTTGCGAGGTAAGTCTCGTCAACATTATCCGTGGGAATGGTGAGTTGTCCTACATCATAAAGAAGGTTATTGAGCAGGATTTGCGTGGGCAGCATCGGCAAGAACGGCAGGAAGAGCGAAGCCCCAGCCATGCTGAACATGTTTCCAAAGTTCGAGCTGGTTCCCATCAGCAAATACTTCATCACGTTGCCAAAGGCTTTGCGCCCCTCGATGATGCCCTCATGCAGGACCCGCAGGCCCGGCTCAACGAGAATAACGTCGGCAGACTCGCGAGCCACGTCCGCAGCGTTGGACACGGATATGCCTACATCAGCCGCGTGTAGCGATGGCGCATCGTTGATGCCGTCGCCCATGAACCCTACCGCATGGCCGTTGTGTTTGAGAGCCAAGAGGATGCGGTTCTTCTGCACCGGGGAAATACGCGCGAAGGCGCTCGTCTCGTCGGCGAGGTGCGCCAGCGCCGGGTCCGTCGTGTGGTCCAATTCATCGCCCGTGACGACGTGGCCGGGTTCGATTCCCACCTGCGCGCAAACGTGGCCGGTGACGCGATCGTTATCACCGGAAATAACCTTGACCTCAACCCCATCCTGCTTTAGAGAAGCCAGAACCTGGGCGGCGTCGGGCAGCGGCGGATCAGCAAAGCTCAAAAATCCGGCCAGGATTAGATTGCGCTCGTCCGCAACGGAGTAGTCCGGGCGCGCCGGAACGTCCACGTAAGCCACCGCCAGCGAGCGGAATCCCTGGCTATTCAGCTCATCGCTCGTCTGTTGGATACGCTTGGCAGCGTCCTTGCTGATGGGTTCTGCTTTGCCTTCGATTTCGCAACCGGAGAGTAGTGGAAGAATCCCTTCCAGAGCACCTTTCGTAACGAGCATCCGCTGGGACTGCTTCTCCACCACCACCGAAAGCCGCCTGCGGTCGAAATCGAAGGGGATCTCGTCGCGCTTGATGTAATCTTCCGTCCTTTGTGGAGACTGACGCAGAATGACGTCGTCCAGTGGACTGCGGATACCCGTCTGGAATTTGCTGTTGAGATAGGCAAGTTCCAGCGCGCGGGGAGATAGATTCCCAAACGGATCGAGAGAGCGGTCGAGCGACATGGTGCCTGCGGTGAGCGTTCCGGTTTTATCGCTGCACAGCACATCCAAACTGCCGAGGTTCTGAATCGAGGACAGATGCTTGACGATGACCTTCTTCCGGGCCATGGCGACGGCGCCTTTCGAAAGCGTCACCGACGTAATCATGGGCAGGAACTCGGGCGTCAAGCCAACGGCTAGTGAAACTGCAAACATCAGAGATTGAAGCGGATCACGGTGGCGTAGAATGCTGGTGACAAGCAGGAAGAGAACGAGGAAGAATACCGTTCGCGCAATCAGGTGGCTGAAATTTCGCAAGCCCTTATCGAAGGCTGTCTCTTCCGGGCGGGCGGCGAGGCGGGTCGCAATGTCGCCAAAGGCGGTCCGCGCGCCCGTCGCGACCACCTCGGCGGTTGCGGTTCCGCTCACGATGGAGGTGCCCAGAAAGACCATGTTGTGCGCATCCGCTTTGGTCGAGGCGGGCTCGCCGGTCGCTTCTTTATCGACGGGGAGCGATTCGCCGGTTAGCATTCCTTGCTGGACATAGATGTCACGCGCAATCAAGAGTCGTGCGTCAGCGGGAACCAGATCCCCCGCGGAAAGCCGGATGATGTCTCCCGGCACCACGTCACGCCGTGGCATTTCTTTCCACTCCCCGCCGCGCAGAACGGTTGCTGTCGGGGCAACCTGATCGCGCAATTGTTCGACGGCGCGCTCGGAGCGGTACGTCTGACTTAAGTCGATAGCTCCGCTCAGCAAAACAATGACGCCGATGATTCCCGCATCTACCGCGTCTCCCGTGAATGCCGATACGATGGCGGCAATCAGCAGAATCAACGTCAGCGGATTCATAAACACATGCAGGAGATCAGAGAGGAAAGAATGGTGCTGCGTCGCCGCAGGCTCATTGGGCCCGAACTGGTCGAGCCGAGCCGCAGCTTCCTGGGCCGTCAAGCCGGTAATCGCGACGTGGGTTTGATTAGGGATGGGGGCCATGGCTGGGTCTCTCAATCGGCGATGGGCTGGAACCTCTCAAAGATTCGTGCGGTAACCGCCCCGAAAATAAAGCCGCCAACGTGCGCCGCATATGCGACGCCACCGCCCCCCTGTGCATCTGCCACGGCGCCGACCTGGCTAAAGAGTTGAATCACAAACCACAGTCCGATCAAGAGCGCTGCGGGAATAAAAGTAATGCGCGTGAACCAGCCCAGCAGAAGCACGGTGCGTATCTGATCGCGAGGGTAGGTGATCAGAAACGCGCCCATCACACCGGCAATCGCGCCACTGGCGCCCAGATTGGGGACGGTGGAATGGGGCGCCAATGCGATCTGCGACAGCGAAGCCGCCAGACCGCTGAGCAGGTAAAACGGCAAGTACCACAGCGGCCCCATCGCATCCTCCACTTCCGGACCAAATGCCCACAGGAACACCATGTTGCCGATAATGTGCATCCAGCCGGCGTGCATGAACATCGCCGTCAGAATGGTGATCCAGTGATGGCCGACAACAACATTGGCGGGGATCAGCGCCCACTTCATTACAAAGGCGTCACCACCCATGAGTTCCATAATGAAGACGACCGCATTCACGACGATGATCCCGGTGGTGACGACGGGGAAATTTGCGGGGCGTCGAGTTGCGTCCGATAATGGAATCATACCTCCCATGCTATCCTCCTGCGTTTCTTCGAAACTCGACCTCGTTGGTCCCGCGATCCGCTCACCGTTTCAGTGAGTCCCAGCGGCAGGAGATCCTGCGCTCTGACTACTCTCCAGTGCCGCTTTCACGACACTACCACTCACCGTCTCTTGCTTCAACAGTTCCTGGGCCAATGTATTAAGGGCTGGTTGGTGCTCCTTCAGCAGTGCCTGAGCACGCTCGTACTGTTCGGTCACAAGACGCTGGACTTCCCCGTCGATAACCTGGCGAGTCTCCGGACTGATCTGGCTATTGTCCTCGACCGATCCCCCCAGGTACTGGAGTTGTTGACCTGCGTAGCGCACCGAGCCGAGCTTTTCACTCATGCCAAATTCGGTGACCATACGCCGGGCCAGCTCAGTTGCCCGCATAATGTCGTCACTGGCCCCGGTGCTGATGGTCGCGAATTCCACCACTTCGCCGGCACGCCCGCCCAGCATAACGGCGATCCTGTCCTTCAGTTCGTCGACCGAGAGCAGATAGCGGTCTTCGGTTGGCGTTTGGATGGTGTAGCCCAGGGCGCCGCGAGTGTGGGGAACGATGCTGATCTTGCTGACCGGCTCACCGTGCGGCACCAGTTCAGCCACCAGCGCGTGGCCAGACTCGTGGTAGGCAACCGTAGTTCGTTCCTGCTCGTTCATCACCCGACTCTTTTTCTCCGAGCCGGCAATCACCCGTTCGATCGCCGCCTCGAAATCATTCAACGTCACTGCCGTGGCCTTGTGCCGAGCCGCGAGTAATGCCGCCTCATTCATGGCATTCTCCAGATCAGCGCCGCTGAAGCCAGCCGTCATCCGGGCGGCCCGCTCCATGTCAAAGTCTGCCGCCAGCTTTACACCCTTGCTATGAATCCGCAGGATTTGCACCCGGCCAATGAGATCCGGATTGCCGATGGCGATCTGGCGATCAAAGCGGCCCGCCCGCAGAAGTGCCGGGTCGAGCACCTCCGGACGATTGGTGGCCGCCATGATAATCACCGGGGCGCTGGTGTCGGTTTTGAAGCCGTCAATCTCCGCCAGCAACTGGTTGAGGGTCTGCTCACGCTCGTCATTGCCGCCCAGGCGCGCCACGCCTTCCCGGCTCTGACCAATGGCATCAATCTCGTCGATGAAAACGATCGCCGGAGCCGCCTTGCGGGCCTCCTCGAACAGGTCGCGCACGCGTGCGGCGCCCACGCCAACGAACATCTCGACAAACTCGGAGCCACTGGTCTCAAAGAACGGGACTTGGGCCTCGCCGGCGGTTGCTTTGGCCAGCAGCGTCTTGCCGGTGCCCGGGGGCCCGACGAGCAACACACCCTTGGGGATATGCCCGCCAAGTTGCGCGAATTGCTCTGGCGCCTTTAGAAACTGAATGATCTCTTGCAGTTCGGCAATGGCTTCATCCGCTCCGCCCACATCCTTATAGGTGACCGTAACATCCTCGGGCTTGACCTCAATCGCTTTGCTCTTGCCAACCCCAAAGATACCGCCCATCCCGCCGGCCCCGCCCGCTCGCTGGTAGGCCATGTACCAGAAAGCGCCGAGCAGCAGCAGCGGCAGAAGGTTCAGCAAAATGCCGCCCAGGGGGCTCGGCGGGTGCTCGAATTGGTAGGTTACATTTGCGTTTTGCAACTCTTCAATCAGCTTAGGGTCGCCGGTGGGCGCGGGGATAGTATTGAACGGGAGCACCGAAGGGGCTCCATCGGGTTTGGGGTTCTTCATCTCACCGATGATGCCCCTGTCGCCGACGGTTATCTGTACGATTTGAGCACCAGCCAGTTTTTTCTTGAATTCGCTGTAAGGAATTTCTGTGCCCCGGGTCCGAGGAGCTAAGACGAATACCTGAAACAGCCACAAAGCAATCAGGCTCGTGATCAAATAACCGACGGCGAAATGAAGCTGACGCCGACTTTGCTCCTGGCGCTTCTTTTCGTCGTTGCGGTCGTGTTTTCTTGGTGACGATTCCGGTTCGTTCATGGTCCACCCCTCGATGCGCGAGCAGAGTCATTCTTGTGGGGCATGGATTTGCCCTGATGTGCGAGTCACGGCGCCACATAGACCCATCCGGCTTCGACTTTCGTCTCGAAGGTGCAGATGGATTCCGTGCGGATATACTTCATCTGCATGCCGACGTGCTGCAGGAATGCAGCCAGTCTGGGCGGAAGGCTCTCGTTGCCCAGGTCCGCTGGAACCGGGCCGGAGAGAGCTTGGCCGGTGGTGACGTCGAATTGGGCACAGTGCATGGCGCAGGTGACGAACTTGCCATCGAGCGTGCCCATTTCCAGCGGGGCATTCATGTGTCCGCAACGCCGCTGAATCGCATAGTAAGTTCCGTCGCAATTGCATACTACGATCTCGTGTCCGTCGAGCTCAACGGTTTTCATCCCGCCGGGCGCGATCTCACCGGTGCTTATGGCGCGCATGAACTCGTTACCCACGGCCCACGTCCTTTGGCGGCAGTTGGGGCAGGCTATCCGGGTCGGTCACATCCTTGTGAACGAAGAGGCCGCACCAACAGCGTTTGATAGCGTCGAAATGTTCTCGATGGAAGGGAATGCATGGGCAGACGATCTGCATGTCGCGCGCGCGGTCGTGGCGGATCGGCTGGCAGGGGCAAAATGGGATGCCGTGCTTGGCCTCCAGCATCACCTCCTGTTCGAGCAGAAAGTCCACCAACTCCACGTCGGGCGTGAACTTGAAGCCCAACGGCTGGACGACCTTATCGTAGAAATAGTGAAGCGCCTTTTTCCTTGATTCGGCTTCCATTCAACGCCTCCTTACGATCTCAGCGCACTCGCATAGCGTTCCGGCTGATAGCCCGAGACGACCTCGTTGCCGATCTTGGCGAACGGGAAGCCCGTGGCGCCGGCGGCATCAAGCTCCTGCAAGATCCTACTTTGGGTCGTTTCATCGGCGAGATCGAAGTCGATGTAAGTGAACGGGATGTTGCGGTCGGCGAAAAACTTCTTCGCCTTGCGGCACCAGGGACAAGTTGAGAGAGTATATAAAGTGACTTTTTTCATGCCATTCCCTTCAACCGAGGCTAACCGATAGTTTGCCCGCTTCGAGCTTTGTGGGGTACACCGTGAGGGCAAGTTCCGGCGCATCGAGGAACCTGCCGGTTCGAACATCGAATCGCCAGTCATGGCATGGGCAGACGACAGTGTAGCCCTCCAACCTTCCCATGAACAGAGGACACGCCATGTGCGCGCACTTGCCTGAAACGGCGTAGACTGCGCCGCCGACGCGCGCCAGAAAAACATTCACTCCCAGCGGATAGACCGGCGCCATGCAGCCTTCTAAACGCGGCGTCATAAGTAATGCCGCATAATAAAATTGAATTCCCGACCCTCTCGGGCCTAGAATGGTCCGGGAGGTGAACCGATGCAGAGGTTGGAGATTGCCGATGTTGAAATCATGCGATTGGCGGTCCAACAG
>DATFYM010000112.1:0-57623 GCA_035315065.1 Terriglobia bacterium | reverse complement strand
CGGACTGGGGTAATCCGCTGCCGTGGAAGACGACTCCGGAAACCCCGAACATGGGCATCGATTCCACCGACGATATCCGTCCCGGCCTGGGCTGGACCGGCCTCGCCCACCTCCAAGACTTCGTGCGGCGCGGCGGCGTGCTGGTGACGGCGGACGACACGGCCAACTTCGCCACGTCCCTGGGCCTTACCCAGGGGGTGTCGATCGCGCCGTCGCGTGCGATGAAGATCGTCGGCAGCGTGGTACGGACTCAGATGGTGGACGCTGCGAGTCCCATTGCTTATGGCTATGGCGACAAGCTGTCCGTCTATTGTTTCAACGGTCCAATCTTCAACCTCAGCAACTTCGCCGGAGGCCGGGGCGGGAGACGGCCGCGCCCCGAAGAACGCGAGCGGCCGACGGGTCGCGGGACTCCGGATGATCCTGATTTCACGCCCGGACGTCCCACCGCCGAGGCGCCGGAAGAGCCGCACGCCGAAACCTGGCAGGCACTGCCGCTGACCGAAGAACAACGGCGCAACGGCATCAATGTAATTCCGCCCGCCGCGCGGCCCCGCGTGATCTTGCGCTACGCCGATGCCAAAGATCTGCTGGTCTCCGGGTTGATCGAGGGTGGCAATGAGATCGCGCAGCACGCGGCGGTGATCGATGTGCCGGTGGACCACGGGCACGTCGTGTTGTTCTCCCTGAACCCGGTCTATCGCGGCGAGACCGAGGGCAGCTACGCCCTCGTCCTGAACACGATCGTCAACTTCGATAGCCTCGACGCGGGAAGGATGCCGGCCAAAGACGAGTAGCGGTTGTCCTGGGAGCGCGGGCGTCCCGCCCGCTCTTGCTTGCTCCATTGCGCACCGGCTGGGCGGAAGGTAAAAAGAGCGGGCGGGACGCCCGCGCTCCCAGGTGTCAACTCTCAACTGAGATTGTGCAGGAAGGGCAAGCTCGCTTTCATCACGTCGGGCTCCATCTCCAGGAAGAAGTTCTGGACTCCTCCGGTCTTTGCCGCAGCGAACGTCCTCTTCCAGTCGACCACGCCCTGGCCCAGCGGCACTTCCTTGCCCTCAGGCCCCGCCGCTGACCAGTCCGACAGATGGATGGAAAGAAAGCGGCCGGGGTACTTTTCGAAGTAGTCCGCCGCTTGGTAGCCGAGCCGCACCACCTCCACTTGGAACTGCATCTTCACTGCTTGCGGGTCGAACTCGCCCATCAGTTTGTCGTAGATCAGTTGCCCGTCGAGCTTCTGAAATTCGAAGTCGTGATTGTGAAAGCCGAGCTGGATCCCCGCCTGCCGCGTCTTCTCGCCGATCCGGTTCGCGTCGTCCACGGATCGCATCCAGTCGGCCATGGTAGCTCCCTTCGGCAGCCAGAACGTGGAAATGATCATCTGCTTCAGGCCCAGTTCCTTCGCGAAGGCCATTCGCTCGTCGAAATGGTCCTTCAACTCCGTGGGCCCAAAGTGGCAGCTTTCGCAGATCAAGCCTGCCGCGCGGATTCTCTCCCGCATTTCCGAGGCTTTCATGCTCGCGAGAGCCCCGAACCCGTAATGCTCGTAGCCCGGCGGCGAGCACATCTCGATGGTCTGGTACCCATCCGCCGCCAGCCGCCGCAGCGTCCCGTCGAAGTCCTTCGCGATCACATCGCGCACCTCCCAGCTTTGCAATCCGATCGGCAGCCCAAGCGGATCGGCTTGGAGGTCCGCCCCTCTTCGCGTCAGGTAACCGGCCGCCGCCAAGCCGGCCACACTCTTGCCCAAAAACCCTCTTCTGGAGATCGTCTTCACTCTGGATTCCCCTGTTCTGGACCGCGCCGTTTTCGTCCTCACTCTCGAACTGCTGCGTGCCCTCGGCCTGCCGGCGCGGGCCGGTTCGATCGCCAGCATCATACTGAAAAACTGATTTGGGAGCAAACGCCGTTGGTCTCAAATCAAGACACAAGAGTGAGAAGAGTCCACAGATCTCACAGATTGTACAGATTAGTACATCAGGGATCCGCAGCGTTCCAAACAGATCGTGCTCTGAGTCTTCGCTCTTTCTTCTGCGTAATCTGTGGAATCTGTGGATTCCTCCCACTTTATGTTGCGTACCCGTCTCAAAATCCAATCGCAGAATCCAACCATGCCCCACGGAATCGTCGACCGGCGAGCGCGAGTCGGGCACGAGGACTGTGGTAATCTGACCAAGCTGTCGCAGCAGCGTCGTTGAAAATGGTGAGAAATGGACCCAGTGAAACCGGCCGGCACCGAGACCATCACGGAGCCCATTATTGAGGCGCGTGGCGTCGCCAAGTTCTACGGTGAGCCGGGTGACGGCTGCATCAACGTGATCGCGCCCGCGGACTTTGTCGTCCGCGCCGGGCAGATTCTGGCGCTGCTCGGCCCCTCCGGTTGCGGCAAGTCCACGCTGCTGCGGATTCTGGCGGGTCTGGTTTCCCCGTCGGCGGGCCAGGTACTCTGGGACGGACGGCCGATCGACGGGCGCCCGCCAAGCGTTGCCGTGGTGTTTCAGAGCTTTGCTTTGTTTCCCTGGCTGACGGTGGTCGAGAACGTGGAGGCCCCGCTCCAGGCGGAGGGCTGGCCCCGCGTCATCCGGCGGAAGCGCGCCTTGAAGACGCTTCACATGGTGGGACTGAAAGGCTTTGAAAGCGCCTACCCGAAAGAACTCTCGGGCGGGATGAAGCAGCGCGTCGGCTTTGCTCGGGCGCTGGTGGTGGAGCCCGAGGTGCTGTTCATGGACGAGCCCTTTTCCGCCCTCGACGTGCTGACGGCGGAGAACCTGCGCGGTGAACTGCTGGACCTCTGGCAGGGCCAGAAGATTCCCACGCGGGCTATTTTTCTGGTCACGCACAACATTGAGGAAGCGATCGCCCTGGGAGACCGGGTGATGGTGCTGGGCGGCAATCCGGCCCGCGTGCGGACCGACTTCGACGTGCGCCTCAGCCATCCGCGCGACAGAAAATCGGAGCGCTTCCTGGAGCTGGTCGACTACGTTTACAAGGTGCTGACGACGCCGGACCAGGAGGCCGCGCCACCGGTGGGGGCCAAGCCGGAGGCCGCGACCGGACCCGCGCGCTACCCGATGCTGCCCCACCCGCGCCCCGGCGGCATCTCGGGGTTGCTGGAGATCCTGCACGACGGCGGCGACCGCGAGGACCTCTATCGCCTCGCCACCAATCTCAGCATGGAAGTCGACGACCTGCTTCCGATTGTGGACGCCGCAGTGTTGCTCGATTTCGCCCGGCTGCGCGAAGGCGAAATCGAGCTCACCGACCAGGGACGGCGCTTCGCAGAGGCGGATATCTTGGGCAAGAAAGCCCTCTTCCGCGAGGCGGCGCTCCAGCACGTTGCCCTGCTGCGTCAGATCCATCAGACGCTGCGGGCGAAGTCCGACCACGAGATTTCCGACAGTTTCTATCTCGACGTCCTGGAGAATCATTTCAGCCCGGAGGAGGCGCGGCGGCAACTCGATACCGCCATTCAGTGGGGCCGCTACGGCGGGATTCTCGACTACGATGCCGATCGCGGCCACCTCTTCCTGCCCCCAGACGCGTGACCGGGCGGACGGCCCTCTATGCCTGCATCTCCCGACAGCCTGCCGCTTCTCGAGGCTCGGCGCCTGGCACTGGCGGCGCAGGGCTTCGATCAGCCTCGCCCGCACGCGGTAACAGTGCGCCACGTCCGCGGCGTCATCCAACAGCTCGGCGTGGTGCAGCTCGACTTCGTCAACGTTCTCGTCCCCGCGCACTACCAGGTGTTTTTCTCGCGCCTTGGCCCCTATCGCCGCTCGCTTCTGCATGAGCTCGTTTACGCTCGCCAGACCCAGCCGGATCAGTCCCAGGCGGACGGGCGCCCCAAGCGCGGCCGGGGAAAGAGCGCGGGTGGGGACACCGCCGCTTCAGGTCCGCAAGGCGGGTACCCCGAGTTCACCGAGCAGTGGGCGCACGAAGCGTCGATCCTGCCGGTGGAAACCTGGCCGTTGCTGCGGCACCGCCGGGAGCAACACCGCCCGAGACCCTGGGGCTTTGAGAAGTTCATGGAGCAGCACCCGGACTACGTCGCTCGCGTGCTGGACGAGGTACGCGCCCGGGGTCCGCTCGCGGCCGAAGACTTGGACGAGCTGCCCGGGTTTGAGCACGCCCGGTTCGGGCGCATCCCGGGGGCGTGGCATGGCAGCGTGCAGAGGGCGGTGCTGGAGGCACACTTCGGCCGCGGCTTGCTGGCCGTGACGACGCGGCGCAGCAACTTCTCGCGTCTCTATGATCTCGCCGAGCGGGTGATTCCGCCCGCGCACTACTGCCGCGAGGTGGACCGCAAGGAAGCCGAGCGCACGCTGCTGCTCCAGGCGGCCGGCGCGCTCGGAGTTGGTACGGCCGGAGATTTGGCGGACTACTATCGCATTCGTGAGCCAGGAGGCGGCGGAACCGGGTCCGTGCGGGAGGCGCGCGCGCGCCTGGGCGAACTGGTGGCCGCCGGCGCGTTGCGCGAAGTGCGGGTGGAAGGCTGGCGCGAGCTTGCGTATCTCCACCCAGGCGCGCGGCCGTCGCGCGAGGCGAAGGCGTCGGCGCTGCTCTCGCCGTTCGACCCTTTGATCTGGTGCCGCGAGCGGGTAGCAAGACTCTTTGACTTCGACTATCGTGTCGAGATCTTTGTGCCACGCGAGAAACGCCGTTGGGGGTACTACGTGCTGCCGTTCCTCTTCGGCGAGCGCCTCGTGGCTCGCGTGGACCTGAAGGCCGATCGCGACGGGCGCCGGCTTATGGTGCTGGCGGCTTATCGCGAGCCGGACAAGAAGCCGTCGGCCGCAACTTTCCCGAGGGGCGAAATCGCCACGGCCCTCGTTCGCGAGCTGCGGGCGATGGCGGGCTGGCTCGACCTCGAATCGGTGGTGGTGGAACGCCGCGGCGACTTCGCCCTTGAGCTTGCTCGAGCCTGCACGCGTCAGTGACGGACTCTCGAATTCGCCGCTATGCTGAAATGGGAGCGAAAACGGACTTGGTCGGCCCGGTTGACGGATGTCGCGATCCTCACCGCCGGGCTGGCACTGCTCTACGGCCTGGTGACGATGTCCGGGATGTGGCTGGGCCCCTACCACCCGGCGGTGGAGATTTCCCTCGGCCCCTCGGCCTTGCCGGCCTATGCCGCCTATTCTCTCTTTCGCGTTGCCGTAGCTTACTTGCTGAGCCTGCTCTTTGCGGTGGCCTACGGCTGGTTGGCGTCGCGCTCTCCCCGGGCCGAGCAGCTCATGATCCCCCTGCTCGACGTTTTGCAGTCGATCCCGGTGCTGAGTTTTCTCCCCGCGGTGATGCTGGCGATGGTCGGCCTGTTTCCGCATCACGAGGTGGGGGTGGAGCTGGGAGTGATCCTGCTCATTTTCACCGGTCAGACCTGGAACATCGCCTTCAGCTTCTACTCCTCGGTCAAAAGCATCCCGCGGGAGCTGGGCGAAGTGGCGGGCCTTTACCGCTTCAGCGCCTGGCAGCGCTTTTTGCAACTCGAGCTGCCCTACGCCGCCATCGGCCTGGTGTGGAACTCGATGATGTCGGTGGCGGGGGGATGGTTCTTCCTGATGGCGTGCGAAATGTTCGTGCTGGGCCAGCGCGATTTCCGCGTGCCCGGACTGGGCTCCTACCTTCAGACGGCGGCGAGCGCCGGCGACACGCGCGCCATCTTGTGGGGCCTGGCAACCATGGTGGGCGTGATTATTCTGCTCGATCAGCTCATCTGGCGTCCGCTGACGGCCTGGTCCGGCAAGTTCAGGTTCGAGCAACTCGAGTCCACCACCGACTCGCGGTCTTTTTGGCTGGACTTCGTGCGCCAGTCGCGCACCTTGCGGAAACTCCGGAAGGCGACCTTCGATCCGCTGCTGGAGCGCGTCACCCTGTTTCTTGCCCGTCGAGCGCGCGCCGGCGCCGGGCACGGTGTTCCGACAGCGTGGAAGGTTTGGGTGATGCGTGCGGCGGCGGCCGTTGCGGTGGTCGCGATCGGGCTGGGTGCGGTGCGGGCCGTGGGAATGATGACCGGCCTCAACGGCCAAGAGATCAAGGAGTTGTTGCGCGGCGCAGGCTGGACCTTTGTGCGCGTCAACACGGCGCTGTTGCTGGGAGCCCTCTGGACCATTCCGGCCGGGGTGGCCATCGGGCTTCATCCGCGGCTGGCGCGAATCGCCCAACCGCTGGCCCAGATCGCCGCCTCCGTGCCGGCTACGGCGCTGTTTCCGGTGGTCTTGCTGGTCCTGATCCGGGCCGGGGGAGGAATGCAGTTGGCCTCCATCCTCCTGATCCTGCTCGGCACCCAGTGGTACCTGTTGTTTAACGTGATCGCCGGCGCTTCGTCGATCCCCACCGACTTGAAGGAGGCCGCGTCGGTCTTCAAGTTCGGGACGTTGGAGCGCTGGCGGAACCTGATCTTGCCCGGCATCTTTCCTTACCTCATCACCGGATTCGTCACCGCCTCGGGCGGCGCGTGGAACGCCAGCATCGTGGCGGAGTACTTTCAGTTCAAGGGGAAGATTCTCTCGATTCAGGGCCTGGGGGCGACCATCAACAAGGCGACCGACAGCGGGAACTTCGATCTTCTGTTGGCCGCCACCATGGTGATGGCGTTGATCGTGGTCACCGTCAATCGCCTGCTCTGGAGACGGCTCTACCGTTTGGCGGAGCGCCGCTTCCGCATCGAGGCGTGATTCCCGGGACAGAAGCCAGTAGGCAGTCGGCAGTAGGCGGAGATGAGGCCGGGCAACGCCCAGCACTGATTCAGGGAGCACCGGACAGGGAACTGGGGACAGAAGGCACCTAGCAGCCGGCAGTAGGCGGAAGGCGGGCTCACCCGATGCGCCACTGAGCCACAGAGTCGTGGAATCGAACCATTGAGCCATGGACTTTGCAAAAACCTCTCGCGAAAAGCCCTCATTTCCTGCGAGAGGAGAATGAGAAGAACATGAAGAATGTCGTTTGTTTCACGAACGTTGCACATTTTTCTCTGTACCTCTGCGTCTCTGCGTTTGAAGCTCTTTCGCAATTTTACACAGCGGCTAAATGGTCACTACTTGACCTTCACGTTGGGCTCGACCGACATCCCTGGCCGCAACAAATGCTGCGGATCTTGACCTTTTTCAAACAAGATCTTCACCGGAATTCGTTGCACCACCTTGACATAATTCCCCGTTGCATTTTCCGGCGGCAGGAGGCTGTAGCGCGCCCCACTGGCGCCCGCGATGCTGTCGATGTGCCCGTCGTATTCACGATCGTAAGTGTCGACGAGAACCTTCACCGGCTGGCCAGGCCGCATATAAGTCAATTGGGTTTCTTTGAAGTTGGCGGTCACCCAAATATTCTGACTGTCCAAGGGGACGATGGTCATTAGCTGCTGACCCGGTGAGACGTTCTGGCCTGGCTGGACCGATCTTTGCCCCACGATGCCGCTCACCGGCGCCACGACCGTCGTGTACTGCAAGTTTAGTTGGGCTTGCTCGAGGGCCGCGCTGGCGCGTTGGGTCTCCGCCTGCGCTGCTTGAGCGCGGGACCGCTGCACGGAAATTTGCTGAGGCCGGGTCTGAGCGTATTGCAGGCCCGCCTGGGCTTGCGCAACCCTGGCGCGTGCCTGCGTGACGGCCTGTTCCGCGGCGGCGGCTGACGCCCGGGCGGCTTCCACGACCGCGGCCGTAGCTTTCTGCGAGTCCACAGCCTGCGTGTACCGCTGCTGCGGGATCTCGTCCTTGGCCGCAAGCGGCTTGTACCTGTTAACGTCGTCCTGAGCGTTCAGATCATTGGCTTCGGCCTGGCGCAGCGAAGCCTGTGCGGCGTCAAACTGGCGCCGGGCGGCAACCAGCCCGGCTTTGGCGTTCTCCACATCGGATTCAGCACTGGAGAGTTGACTCGAAGTGTTTACGGTAGTGAGGGGAACATTGGTCAGGAGGGCGGCGGCGCCGGCTTGGTCGTTGGCCAGAGTCGCCTTGGCGTTCGCAAGGGCGACCTCGTAGTCTTTGGGGTCAAATTGCACCAGCACGGTGCCGGCCTCGACGTACTGGTTGTCATCCACCCTAACGCGAGTGACGTAGCCCGTAACCCGGGAACTGACCGGATAGATATAGCCGTCGATCTCAGCGTCGTCCGTGGATTCCCACGCGGTAAAGTGGCGATACAACGGAACCGCAACCACGATAAGGGCGAGGCCGAGCAAGGCTAAGAGGATTTTCCCGCGGAGCTTCCGGCGCCGCGCCGGGGGCCGGCTTGGGCTCAATGTGGTAACGCTCGATTTCGGTTCGCCGAGACTTTCCGATTCCGGGGTTTGTGTCGTTGTGCCTGCCATAGTTACTTTCCTCCCAGATATTGCAGGGCCGATTGCTCGGCAACGCCGATGGCCTGCGCGAGAGAAATTTTCGCCAGGTTAAAAGCATAGAGACTGGCGATGTAGGACTGGTTCGCCGAGGCCACGGACTCTTGTGCCTGGACGATCTCGAGATTATCGGCAACTCCCGCCCGGAACCGGTCCTGTGCCTGGGCCAGCGTCTGGTTGGCGAGGTCGATGTTACTCTCGGCCACGCTGACAAGTTCGGATGAAGACTTGAGGTTGAAGAAGGCCGTGCGCACCTGGTCGTCGATCTGGCCCCCCAGGTCGGCGAGCTCTGCCTTGCGCTGCTGGAGTGCCGAGCCTGCCTGCAACTTATCTGCCCGCACCTTGCTCCCTTGGAAGATGGGAACGTTCAAGGTGACGGCGAAACCGAGCGTCCCATGCGAGGTGCCGAAGTTCGGACTGCCGATGTCCCCGTAGTTCGTGCCCGTTGACAACGAGGGGTAGTTTTCCGCGGCGACGGCCTGACAGGCCAGCTCCGCCGCGCGCACCTGCGCCTTGGCGCTGAGATAATCAGGCCGTGTTGAGTAGGCTTGCTGGAGCGCCTGCTCCCGGGTAATACCATCCAGTGCCGCATAAGGAAGCGAGTCGGCCAACCGGAACTCCTGGCCGGTGGGTAGTCCAATCACCCGCGCGAGCGTGAGTTTATCAATCGCCGCTTGGTTTTCCGCGGCGATCAGTCGCTGCTGCTGCGTCTGGAACTCTACTCGGGCGCGCAGCAAATCGATGCTGGCGATCAGTCCATGCTTATTCAGATCCACATCATTCTGGACAAGTGTCTGGGCCGTCTTCACCTGGGCGCGGACGGATTCCACCGTCGCCATATCCGATATCACCAAAAGATAGGAGTTGCCGGTGGTGAACACCACCAGATTGCGGTCGCTCTTATACGTATATTGTGACGCCTTCTCGCCCTCGGACGCCGACTTCCAATTCTTGATATCGGACCAATTGAAGATTTCCTGAGACAGATAAGCGCGGGCATCCGCGACGTCGAAGGGTCCCACCACTGTCGGGAGGCGGACGCCGGGAAAATGAAAGTTGAAGCCTTGGGCGGGGAGATCGATCTGTTGAACTGCGCCACTGAGGCGTGCCGAAAGGTTGGGCAGCAAGGCGTTCAAACTGCGTAGGCGCATGGCGTGCGCCGCGCGGGTGTTCTGGCTGCTCTCAATCCCGCCGAGGTTGTACTTCAGCGCACGCTGGAACGCTTCCTGGAGAGAAAGGTCGAGGGCCGTTGCCGTGGCTTGGCCCGCGGGGGCGCTCCCGAGAAACGGGTCGCGCGCTTGTCCCGCGCTCGACCGCGGAGATACCAGGAGGAAGGCCACGAGGGCAGAAATGGAACATAGTCGATATCGAGCCCGTTGATGACCAAACATCACGCCTCCTCGCCGAGACGCAGCCTGCCGGTTACGCCCGCTGCGGCCGATACCGCGCCACGGCATCGAGAATGATCTCGACCGCCACTTCATCGCCCATGCCGGAATTAACCATCAAGTGGAAACAATGCCTGCCGGGCCACTCGACGTGGAAATACTGCTTGATGAAATCCGCGCGGTCACGGTCTACAGTCTCCGCCAGTTCCACCGCTTCCTGCTCGCTTTTGCCTCTGGACTGTAGACGGCGGACCTTTTCCTGAAAGGGGGCGTAGATGAAAACGTGAAAGGCGTCGGGGCGACTGCAGAGATAGTAAGCTGATCCTCGCCCCACGATCACGCAGTTGCCGGCCTCGGCGATCTCCGGCACGATCCTTTGCGCCACCTGGCGAACGCAATCGGTATCCACCATCTTCAACCGCGGAGCGTTCAAGCTCCCCTCATGACTGCCTCGCATGAAAGCCTTGAGGAGCCGGTAGTACGCCGGGTCTCTTCGCTCCTCATGCTCCTCCACGGAGCGGCAATCGCAATCCATCCGCCGCGCTATCTCGTCGGTGAGCAACTGGTCCCAGAGCTTCCAACCCAGGCGGGTCGCCAACTTCTCCGCGATCACGCCGCCTCCGCTGCCGTACTCACGCTCAACGGTGATGATTCGAACCATCTTGATTCCTCTCAGATAGTCGTCAGTTCTCAGTCGTCAGTTCTCAGTAGCTCTCAGCCATCAGCGGTCAGCTATCAGACAAGACAAACCGACTTTCTTGCTGATAGCTGATGGCTGAAAGCTGAGAGCTGATGACTTCTAGCCAACGGCCACCTCGCCGCCCCCGCCCGGCTCATTCTTCCTGAGCGCGAAAGAAAACATAAACATAATCGCTGCTCCCACGGCCAGAACCCAGAAAGTATCGATGTAAGCGAGGGTCGTCGCCTGACCGAGCAACGCCCGATAGATCCGCCCGTAGGCCTGACTCGAGGCGCGCGACGCTTCCAAGCCTGAGACGGCCAGGCGCGCCGCCAGAGCCTGGGCCGCCAGCGTAAAGGAGGGCTGTCCCCGGCTGGCGTGCGCCACCAAGTACACCTGGTGGAATTGCGCCCGGCGCGCAATAAGGGTGGTTACCATCGACGTTCCGATGCTGCTTCCGATGTTTCTCATGAAGTTGACCAGCCCGGCAATGCTGTTGCTCTTCTCCGTCGGCATTCCGACGTATGAGGACAAGTTGATGGGAACGAACAAGAAAGCCAGGCCGAATACCTGCACCACACGCAGCATGCTGGCCGCCCGAAAGCTGATATCGAGGTCAAGATGCTGGGTGGTGTAGTACATGGAAATGGAAAGCGCAAGCCAGCCAAAGGCGATGATGTAGCGAGCCTGGATTTTGGACACGAGCACCCCAACCACGGGCATCAGAAACAGCAGCAGCAGGCCGCCGCCGGATAGCACCAGGCCTGCCGAGGCGGCCGTATAACCCATGAGTGTCTGAAGGAACTGGGGCATCATAACCAGGCTGGAGAAAAGCATGATCCCCAGTATGAACATCATCGCGTTGGCGCCCAGGAAGTTCAAATTCTTGAAGAGGCGCACTTCGACAATGGGGTCTTTGTAAAACCATTCCCAGATGACGAGCGTCACGAGGCCTACGGCGGCAACGACGGCGAGGGTGAGAATGAAGTGCGACCCGAACCAGTCGTCTTCCTGACCTTTGTCGAGCATCACTTGAAGGGCTCCCACGCCGAGCGTGAGCAGGGCCACGCCGATGTAGTCGATTTTGACCCCAGCACCCGCGGCGTGCTTCGCCCAGGGCGGATCCTCCACCAGGCGATACACCAGGAATAACGCCGCAATTCCCACCGGCAGGTTGATGAAGAAAATCCAGCGCCAGGTATAGTTGTCGGTAATCCAACCGCCGAGAGTCGGTCCCACCGTCGGCGCTATGATGGTGGTAATGCCATAAAGCGCGAACGCCACGCCACGCAGCCGGGGCGGAAATGTGTCGGCCAGGATGGCCTGCGCCATGGGCTGTAGTCCGCCTCCGCCCGCGCCTTGCAGCACGCGGAAGAGAATGATCGCCGCAAGGCTGGGGGCGATCCCGCACAGCAGGGAACTCAGAGTGAAAATCACGAGACACAGCATGAAGAATCGTTTGCGACCGAGCACGGTGGCGAACCATCCGCTGATGGGCAGCACGATGGCATTCGAAACCAGATAAGAAGTGAGGACCCACGTGCTCTCGTCGTTGCTCGCCCCAAGGTTGCCCGCCATGTAAGGGAGAGCGACATTGGCGATGCTCGTATCGAGAACCTCCATGAAGGCCGCCATGGCGACCACCACCGCAATCAACCAAGGATTTGCCTTGGGCCGCCAAGGTTCGGCGGCCAGGGCAGGCGGGACCTCCCTACCTGCGGGAATCTCGGGTCGAGAGTTGACGGGGCCATCGGTTTGGTCTGCCATATTCTCGTGCGTCCACTTGGACGTTCATCGAGATTGATGGTGCCTTGATCTGGCCTGGAAGCGCAGGATCAAATGAGACTACGAGAACGGCCCAATCATGACGTCGCCCATGCAAAACTATCCGCAGTTCTCGCCCGGCTCAAGAGATCGAAGAATTGGATGCTTGGCCTTTGGAAAGTGCTTCGCGGCGTGTTTGTTTTTCGAGGAGTCGCAGCAGTCTGACGTGACCACAAATCGTGCGGAGCCCGAAGCGGGTAGCGGGTAGCCACGGCCAGCGCAGTTCTGACCGTGGCTACCCGCTGAGACTTCTTCAATAAATCCGATTCACTCCTCGCGCAGCAGCCTCATGGGATCAATCGACAGCGCGCGCTGTGCCGGAATCCACGTAGCCAGTAACCCCAGCAGCGCCATAGCCAGGACAACACCAGCCAATACCAGCGGATCGCGGGGAGTCGCCTGATACACGATGAAGGCCAGCACCCGGCTCGCCAGAATTCCCAGGAGCAATCCTGCCGCAGAACCAAAAGCGAGCAATTTGAAGGCCCGTCCCAACGCTGCTTGTAGCACTTCCCTACGCGGCGCGCCGAGGGCGATACGAATTCCCAACTCCCGCAGCCGCTTGCTGACCGAGTACGCAGCCAATCCAAAGATGCCCGTTACGGACAGCATGGCGCCCATCGCGCCCAACACACCCAGCGCCACCGTCGCCACACGCGAAGCAAACAAAGCTCCGTCCAGTTCCTTGGTCCACGCTTGGATGTCAAAAGGCAGGCCAGCATCCAGATCCCGCAGTGTACTCCTTATGGCTGCCGCGAGTCGCTCCGGATCGCGGTCCGAGCGCACCACGAGGGATGTCCAGTTGGAGGGCGTTTGCAGGAAGGGAAGAAACATCGTCGGCTGCGGATCTTCGGCGAGGTTCAAATATTTTCCGTCTTCGACGATACCCACCACTTGGATGCGCGTTCCATCCGGAGTCTTGTAATACCTGCCCACCGCGTTGGTTATCGAGCCGAAGATCTTGCTTGCGAACTCCCGATTCACTACGGCTACGCGCGGCGAGTTTTTGTCGTCGTGCCATGAGAAAGTCCTGCCCGCCAACAAAGCTGTGCCGGCCGCATGGAAGTATTCGGGAGATATGGTGTACTTAAAGGCTTCAGCAGCGACATTCGATGGGCTCAGATCGGCCGTTTTGTCAGTAAATACATTCGAGCTTTCCACGGCCGTACTTAATGGCGGGTAATTGATTAATCCCACGGACTGGAGGCCGGGAATCGTCTCCAGAGCATCGATCATGCGC
Organism: Terriglobia bacterium; assembly: GCA_035315065.1. Taxonomy (GTDB): domain Bacteria; phylum Acidobacteriota; class Terriglobia; order UBA7540; family UBA7540; genus DATFYM01. Next base: position 44,166 of record DATFYM010000112.1, on the reverse strand, counting down.
CTTTGCATGATGGGCACTCTGTCGCCGCTGTAGCCGGCCATACTCAAGACGGTATTTACCAGCATGGCGTTCCGCGGCTCAAAGCCGAAATTGCCGTGCAGCGAGCGCACCAGTCCACGCACGGCGACCAACGAAGAAGTGACCAGCAACGCACAGATCCCAATTTGCACGACAAGCAAAAGATCTCGGACCGTAACCCGCCGCCCAATTCTGCCGGTCGATCCCGACTTGATGATCTCATACGGATCAGTGCGGAGGATCTGCCTCACCGGGACCGCGCCAAAAAGGAAGCCACTGATTAAAGCCAACAGCAAAGCCACCAAATAAACATTTGCGTCCGGGTTCACGGGCACATGCAGGCTGGGAAATTGGGGAACTGGCCGCCACGCGCTTAGGTCGCGCAACAGCGCCACGCTGCCCAAGAGTCCGGCAGCGCCTCCGACGAGTGAAATCAGCACGGCTTCGGTAAATACCTGCCGCAGAATGCGTAGGCGGCTCGATCCCAGCGCGAGCCGCAGAGCAACTTCCCGGGAGCGATCGGCGGCGCGTGCGGCAAACAGGCTGCCCAGATTGGCGCAGGCGGCCAGCAGAATCAACCCCGCCAGCAGCATCAATCCCGTAAGGAATGCCCGCGCCGGACGGCCAAGGACGTCGCCGAGAAGACCCGGCCGCGCCAAAGTAAAGGTCATTTTGCCATCGTCTTTGGGGTAGCTCTTCTCCAGATCGGAGCCAACGGAGTTCAGATCGGCCACCGCCTGTGCCGGAGTGACCCCCGCCTTCAGATGTCCCAACACCATCAAAATGCCGCGGCTTCCGCGCGCGTTCAGGATACTCGACCCCTCCACCTGTTCCTGGTTGACCATCGGCGCCCAGAAATCGGGAGAGTAGAACAATAAGGTCCCGTGAAACCCAGGCGGGGCAACACCGACGATGGTGAAAGGATGCTTGTTGAGCTGAATAGTGCGGCCCAGTACGCCACGATCATCCTGAAAATGGCTGTGCCAATACGCGTAGGTGAGCACGATATACGGAGCGCTGTTCGGGCCCTGCTCATCGGAGCCGTGGAAGAAGCGGCCAAGATAAGGCTGAATGCCCAAGGCGTCGAAGTAGTTCCCGGTCACTTCATAGCCCCAGGCCTTGGATGGATCTTTGCCCGTATCCAGCCCTACCGCCGTGGGGTTAAACGCTGCCAGGCCGTCGAAGCTGCGGTTGCGATCGCGCAGGTCGAGATAGTCGGGGTACGACTGCCACAGGGACTTATCGCTCCCGCGCTCGATTGCGTATAGGCTCTCGGCCTGAGGCACATTCAGCGGGCGCAGGATCAGCGCATTCAATACGCCGAAAACCACGGCGTTAGCGCCGATTGCCAATGCCAGTGTCAGAACGGCGGCGATAACGAATCCGGGAGACTTCCGCAGCACGCGAATGCTGAAGCGCACATCCTGCACAAGAGTCCCCATAAAATTGCCGCCGCGTCCTTCGCGGGATTCTGCCTCGGCACGATCCAGGCCGGAAGGCTCAAGATCATCAGCGCGGTGCTGTTTCTGTGAGCGAAGCTTCTCCTCCACCTCGGGGTTCATCTGGGAGCGCTGGAAGAGAGTGGCGATGCGGAAGCGTAGCAAATCGACGACTTTCATATGTCCTCCGTTCCAACTAGGTATACGAGGGAGAGTTGAAAAAAGACGCACGGCAGGCGGAGGGTATAGGCGAAAAAGCGCGGGCTCCGAGAGCGGCAAATGGATCGAGGCGTGAACCCGACCGAGTCGAGCAAGCCGGCTAGTGTGCTGTAACAGCTAATCCTCGACAATGGCTAGCGCTTAAGCACACCCTCGCCCCTGAGAAGAATTGATCCCGCCTGGCGGGACAGATTGACGATTGGAAGAGACACGCTCATTAATGACTGTGGATGGCCCTTTGGGCCGTGTGGCTTGCCTACTCTTCTCTTTCAATCGGCAATCGTCAATCTGCAATCGTCAATTCTCTGTTCCAGATTTGGGTGGCACGGACGTTGTAAAGAATTGAGCGTTACGGCACACCAGCGTCCTCTGGCGGGCCGGCGGGAGAGAGGCGGTGGATCGGCGTTTGGGTTAGTGCGTCTGTCTTGCGCCCTGGCAAGCTTTTCGAAGCCTCAGGACGACCAATGCCAGGGCTGTACACAGCAGCAGGAGAGAGGAAGGCTCGGGCGTTGGATCGAACAAAGGCGTCGCGGTGCCCGTAAAACCGCCGTTGAGATTATTGAATACGAGCGAATTTCCATCGACCCAGCCAGCGCCCGAAATACTGCCGACTCCAGCAACGTCGAACTCGAAGACCTCGTTCATGCCGGAGGAGCCCACCAACCATCCATCCTGGTAACCCGTGAAATCACCGGTGATCGTGGCATCGACTTGATAGCTCGTAGTGCCAGTTGGCATAACGAACGGCGTAGTGGTAAAACTGAGACAGCCCTCGAGGTAGTTCACCGTCGTTCCGTCGAAGGAAGCCCAACCGTACCCAGGCCATGAACCAGGGGCAAAGTAGAAGTCCCACGATAGGTCACAGGGCGAACCTTCCTGGCAAACGGGGCCGGAGCCGGTAGCGTCCGAAGTGGTTGAGTTGAGGTTGATCGAGGATCCCCAGACGGAAACCCCATAGCTGTTGCCGGCCAGGAAGCTTGTCGAGCCGGTAACAGGAATGCCACTGGCCCGCACCCCCACGCTGCCCGAGAGGACAAAAACCACGAAAAGGACCGAACCGAACAACCGCGCCGCTCGATGCACGACGGGCGTGTTCGACGCTCTATAGAGCCCTTGCTTAGCTTCTCTCATGACCACGCCTCCTCGAAGCCAAAGGTTGGGAGCTCCCTTCTCTTCTCTAGCGAGCCTCGCCTTCTGGAGCCAACTATAAGAAGTTTTTAATGTTGAATCAGTGACCAAAGGTACTGGCCGATGTGACGCAAATCACTTGTTATCTGATAGATAACGTCAGAGTGTATGTTAATAAGATTGAGTACTAATAATGAATATTGGAGCCTCACTTTTCCGGCTGGAGAAACAAGTGGGTGCCTCACTTTGAGCTGCATAAGCGTCCGGGCGGCTCCCCGTAACCTGTCTCCCACTCCAACGACCGTCACCGACGGCGCCGGGCCGCGTTCGGGGGCGCGCGATTCACTGTGGCTCATGCGCCGACTGAAAATCCATAACACCACGGTACTGGTACTGGCCCCAGCACGCCATCCGAAAGCGGACAGCAAGGCGGTTATGCAGTTTGAAATGGATTCGCAGCTTGGCTGACGAACCAAAGTGGCCAATCGAGGAAATAGGGGGTTGCGGGTTCGGTCTTCCGGGCATGTTTGTTAACTGGCACAAGTATGCCGCTGGGGAAGACACCAAGCAGCAAAGCCAGCAGGGCTGGTCCGCGCCTGATCCCTGGAATTAGTCCTTCTTACCGTGCTAGTATGCGGGAGATGGCTATCGTGGCGTTTGACCGCATTACCGTCAATCCGGGCCAGTGCGACGGCAAGCCGTGCATCCGCGGCCTCCGCATTCCCGTCCACCTGATTCTTCGCTTCTTATCGAACGGCAGAACGCCCGCAGAGATTATCGCGGACTATCCCGAGCTTTACCCGGCCGACATCCAACAGTCCATGGAATATGCAGCGTGGCTGGCGAGTGAGAAACGGTAATACAGCTTCGGTGGAGTTAGTTGGGAACCTACTGTAGCCTATCGTGAGCCACTAGCCGAAGCCCGGCCAGCTTTTGAAAGGGGGAAAAGTCCCGATCCCGTGTCACCAGCCCCACATGATGGTCAAGGCAGCTTTGCGCGATCAGCGAATCAGCGAGCTTAGGGCGAAAGCGGTGCCCCATCAGCCGGGCGCGCAGTCTTCCGACCCGCTCCCAGTATCCCGGCGTGATCTCCAACTGAGGGATATCCAGAACTGACTCTTCGATGGGAGGCGTGATTCCTGGATCGCTAAGCAGCTCAGCCACGGACGCCGGAGCAAGCACCAGGGTCCCGTCAATAAGGGCGTTTCGAACCACTTCCACGTCGCGGCCCTGCTCGCCTTTCAATAAGGCAACGACGGAACTGGTATCGGCGCAGATCATTCCTCCCCCCGCATCTCCTGCCAGGTCAGACTGAATTTTACCTTTCCTTGCAAGTCCAGGAGTCGATCATAGGCTCGCCGCGCCGCCAGCAGCTTCAACCCCATCCTTACCGTCGGGGTCGCGCCCGCCCGGGTGGCTGCCGTTGCCTTTCGCAGGAGATCTTCGGGAACGAGAATAGTGAGCTTCTTCATGCGATCCTTAGCCATGGCTTCATGATGCCTCCTCGGATGCCGTATGTCAATACGGCAAGCCAGGCAGCCAGGCCCGGGCGGCGGGAATTGCCGCGGATCAGAGCGGATAGATCGAGTCCCCGCTGACGCGCCACCCCCTCAGAGTGAAGGGGGGCGGTGTCCCCCCGAACGGTTGCTTTCGTCACAAGCTTGGCGCCGTTCAGAGTTTCCAGTCGGTGGTCAGCCGAAGGGAGTTGCCGCGAATTTCGCCCAGGGTCTGGGCGAAGTTGTAGTAAGTGTAGCCCAGGCCGAGGGTAAGGCGAGGCGAAGTGCGGAGGGTGAAGACGGGGCTGAGATTGAATGCTCGCTGGAAGCGCCCGGCCTGCCCCGTCTGCTGGGCGCCGAAGCCGCCGGAGAGGTCGTAGCCAAGGGGCCCCTGGAGTTTGCCGAAGAAGCGCGCCGTGGCCAAGTGGCGCTGATAGAAGGCCGGGTCGAAAAATCCGAGGTAGGTCTGGCCTCCGGGATTGACGAACTGCGTTTCCAGGCCCGAGTATCCGGCGTCGGCGGAAAACCGCCGGGATCGTATGAGGCTTTGCGAAAACGTGATCGCTCCGCCCGAGTAGGGCAGGCGATCGGCCCGGACTGACGTCACAGTTTGAGGGTTGATGAACTTGATGTGCGTGTACTCTTCCGAACCATCAACCCCGCGGAAGTATTCAAGGCGCAGTTCGGTGCGCCGTCTCAACCGGAAGCTCACGTCCGCGTCGTACCGCTGCTCGATGACGCCCAGCCGCACGGAAGCAGGCGTGCAGACGATGGCGGCGCGGGTCCAGTTGAAATCGGCGCTGACCTTCGGTGTCAGAATGGCGCTTGCGCCCGCCAAGCCGATCGGCCTCACGCCTGCGCCGGCGATGGCCTCCGGCTGTCCGGGAATGTTGACGTTGCCGCCGGGCCCAAAGCGAACCAGGCCAACCCCGGTACGCACGGTGAAGCGCCGGGAAACGCTGGTGGTCTGCCGGTAAAGGAACTGGCTCGGCGCCGCCGCCCCCCGGATTGCGCCCGAGGGACTCTGCGACGGAACGTCGGCGAACGAGAACGTGGAGTCAGTCCGCCGGAGCATCTTGAATCCGAAGTCGGTTCCATAAGCTAACGTCGTGAGGGATTCGCCCGACCCGCTCTCGTGCGCGTAGGCGGCCGACGTGTGCAAGGTCGATGCCGATTCGTCTCGCAGGCTGATCTCGAGCGCGCTGGCTTCAGGATCGCTTGGGCTGACTTGTTCGGACTGCTTCACCCGCGCCATGGCCGCCTTGCGATCGCCACGGGCGCGATCGATACGGGCCAGCAAGAGCAGCGCGTCGACGTTCTGCGGCTGATCCTGCCGTAGCGTGCCGGCGGCCTCGTACGCCTTGTCGAGGCGGCCGAGATAGTACCAAGCTTGGGCCTCACCGAGCAGCGCCTCCGGATCGTGCGGAGCCTTCTCTAGAATGGCCGCGAACTGCTGCCGCGCTTTCTCGGTGTGGCCCTCCTTCAACTCGATCTGCGCGCTGAGCCGGCGGGCGTCGCGATTCTCCGGGTCCTCTGAGAGCAACCGCGTCACTGCCGCGCCCGCGGAGCGATCGTAGTGCAAGCGAAAGTCGAGCCTCGCAACTTCAAGCAGCACGGCCTCCAAGGGATGGGTATCCGCCAAGCGCTGGTAGGCGCGCAGCGCGTCCTCCAGCCGGCCGGACCATGTCGACACACCTGCCAGGCCTTCAAGAAAGTCCGCATCGCGAGGAGCGCTCCGCAAGAGTTCCTGATAGAGCGCGATGGAGGCGTCATACTGTCGAGACCAGGCCAGCGTTCGCGCCAGTTGGAATTTCGCGCTGGCATCGCTCGGGTCGATGGCCAGCGACTGCCGGTAGGTTCTGATGGCAGCGGGAAAATCCTTCGACTCGATTTCAGCGCGGCCGAGCTCCAGGAGCGCCGCCCGGTCGCGGGAATCGTCCGCCACGCGATTCCGATAGTAAGTGAGCCGCTCTTCCGGTGGGGCGCTGGGCGCCGGTCTCAACGCGGCGGCGCGTGCCTCGGTCTCAGCGCGTGCGATGCCCGCCAGTGCCGCCATGTTCTCCGCGTCGCTCGGACTCTCCCGTTGCAAAAGCTCGAAGATGGTCCGTGCCTCGGCGAATCGAGCGCTATGGTAGAGCACAAAAGCTTTGCCCTGAAGCGCGTCGTAGTGGGCAGGCGACGCTGCCAGGACTTCATCGTAGCGCAGCAGGGCTTCAAGGTTGTTGCCGGTGGCGGCAAGCGCACGGGCCAGACCCAGCCGGGCGTCGTCGTTCTCCGGCTCCAACCGGAGCGCCTCACGCAGCAGATCAATGGCTTCTCCGCTGCGCTGCTCGCGCACCAGAAGGCTTCCCAATTCGATGCGAGGGGTAACCTCGCCGGGCTGGCTGACGATCGTGCGAAGGTACCGCGCGATCGCTTCTCCATCCTGCCGGCAAAGAACGAGGGAGCGCGCGAGTTGCAATTCGAGGGCCGGATCTCCGGGCAAAGACTGGAGGGCGCGCCGATGGTCGGCAATCTCCTGCTGGCAAGGTGCGGCGGCGCTCCCGGCGGCTGGGGTGGTCTCTTGGGAGCCCGAGGCGCGCGCCGGACGCACGCTGGGCACGACAGCGCCCAGCGCCACCATCGACGCCAAGAACGTTCGTCGAATCCGATGTCCCTGGTTGGCTAATCTAGATTGCTTCACGGCCATCCCCACTTCCGACGGCCCCCACATGTACGACGCGCTCCCACCGGCGGAATCCTGTGAGGAACTGCACCACCCCTTGAAGGCGATAAAACACCATCAATTGGCGGTAACCCACGTTCTCGAGTAACGCGTATTTGAGCAACGTCGCGAAGTCGCGAAACGTCGGGTAGCGCCGATAGGTAAGCTCTTCCAAAACGACCGCGCCTGTAGTGAGGAACGCGGCATAGGTGAGGCCCAACGCCAGGAACGAGAGGTACAGGACCGGCGGAGCAAGCTTGAACGCGAACGCCAGCGGCACCAGCAGGTAGCCGAGAGGCTCCACCACGGCGCCCAGTGCTTCTACATAAACGTGAAAGGGGAAAGCGAGCAGACCCAAGGCGCCATAACGGCCATTGAACATCATGTCCCGGTTTTTCCACAACGTCTGGCAAAGCCCCACCTGCCAGCGGCGCCGCTGGCGGCCCAGCATGAGTGCGGAGGAAGGGCACTCGGTCCAGCAAACGGGGTCGGGGGTGAACGACATGCGAAGGCGCCGCTTGTTCTCCAGCGCCCAACGGTGGAGGCGGGCGATAAGTTCCAGATCCTCGGTCACCGTGTCGCTGCTGAACCCGCCCACCTCCGCCACCGTCCCGCGATGAAACACCGCGAAGGCGCCGGAAACAATCATGGTCGCTCCCAGCAGGTCCCACCCGGTGCGCCCGAAGAGAAACGTGCGCAAGTACTCCACCACCTGGAAGCGCTCGATCGGTTTCGGCGGCAGGGCGACCGTCGCCACCCGGCCGTGGCGCACCTCGCAGCCGTTCAGGATGCGGACGATGCCGCCGCTGGCCACCGTATCGTCGGGCGCGCGGACAACGCTCTGCATGAGCCGCAACAAGGCGTCCGGCTCCAGCACGCTATCGGCGTCGAGCGTGCAGAAGTAAGGAGTACGGCACAAGTTGATGCCGGCGTTCAGCGCGTCGGCCTTCCCGCCGTGCTCCTTGCTGACCACCAGTAAGTTGGAGACTTGGAGGCTGCGGTAGAACCCTTCGATCTTGCCTGTGCGAAGCTGCGCCCGGTAGATCAATCGGATGGCTTCCAGGTCGAATGCCGCGATCAGCCGCGCCAGGGTGCCATCGCTGGACCCGTCGTCCACCACCATCACTTCCAATTGCGGATAATCCGTCTTCAAAATGGCGCGCAGCGATTCCACGATCACGTTCCTCTCGTTCCACGCCGGCACAATAACGGTGACCGGAGGCGCCGCTTGGGAGTGACGTAGCGCCTCCAGGGCCTGAAACGGCAGCTCGCGGCTGCGCAGCCACACCCTCACCAGCGATATGCCCATCAGCAAGCTGTAGACGCCGTTGCCTGCCAGAAAGTAAGAGATGATGACGAGGTTCAATACGCCGAGGCCGTGATGAACGAAGGGGCGCCAGGGTTCCAAGAGCTACCTTCCTAATGCCATTAGCGCCGGCTCTATTTCGGCGTCGACCTTCGCCGCTCGGGGAGCCCGGCGGCGTGCGTCGTCGAGGACGGCGAGCAGGTAAGCGCCCCGCCCGGCGCGAGCGAGCTGGGATATGGCGGTGGAGCCGTCGCGCCTGGCCCACTCGTCAAAGTGGTCGGCCAGTACATAAAGCAGTCCTGCCCGCTGCATCTGCTCCGCAATCTCCTCGCGGCTGTAAAGGTCGGGCGTGCGCGATGCCCGGCCATGCGCGTTGCGCGCCTCGTCCAATCCGGGGTCGCCGAAAAAGTGGCCTATCAGTTCGCGCACGCCCACCTCGCCCAGTGAAATCAGCGTCTGTGTGGCCGCTTCGCGCACCCGCCAGTGGCCGTCGGTCAGCAAGCGCGCGACGCGAGCGGCCAGAAACTGAAAGCGCGAATGGGCAAGGGCGCGCGCGGCGTGCAGCCGGACGAACCACGCTTCGTCGCCCAAGAGCTTCGCCAGCACCGACTCGGCCCGCCAGCCCGCGAGGTAGGCCATCACCGAGGCGGCGCGAGCGCGCACGTCGGGATTCGGGTCAAAGCCTAGCTTGGTAAGAAACACCTCCGCCAAGTCTTGCGGAAAGTCTTCCGAACCAAGAATGCAATGGGCCGGCGGTAAGGACTCGGCTGCCGCGCGTTCCATCATGTTGCGGATTACCTCGGCGGCCTCGAGGCGGACCGCCGGGTGCGCGTGATTGAGAAGCGGAGCAAGGTCCGCCGCGCAGCGCAAAGGGAAATCGATCATGGCGGACCTGGTGGTCCGAGTCGGGGAGGAGGCGGCGGTCCCGCCCTGCGGGATGCCAAGCGCCTGCCGCTGCAGCCGCTCTGCCAGCGCCGGGAAACTGGCGGGATCGCGGATCGCGCTCAGCGCCCGCATTGCCACCCACTGCACTTCCGGGTTCGGATCGTCCAGGGCGCGCACCAGCAACGGCCAGCTCGGCCCATGCGCGATCACACCAAGGTTCTTCACCGCCCGCGCGCGGCCCAGGAACCGCAAGGGCTTGAAGCGTTCGACCGCGCTGGCCCCGCCTGGCGGGATGCGCTTGCCCTGCAACTGGTCCTGCCAGATCTTCACCAGTCCCAAATCTTCACACAGCCGGCGCAGCGTGTGAATCTGATTGGGTGCGGGCGGGCTCTCCAGGAGCACCGTCTCGAGCGCGCCGAGTTCACCCGGACCGAAAAGTCGTTCCAGGGCCGCGAGACCCTCCTCGTACCTCAAGTCTCCTTCCAGCAGCAGGTGCAGCAAAGGTGTCGCGAGGCGCCGAAGGTGGTCGAGGCGCCGGAAATGTCTCTCCCGCTGAAGACGGCGGCCCACGGCTACCAACACTAATAGGACCGTAGCCAGCAGAACCATGACGGTCAGGAGAAACACGGCGAGACTGAATCTTTCCGCAGGAAACATTACCTCAGCCTCCGACGTTACCTTTTAGGAATCAGATAACCAATCTTACACTGCGATTATGGGGGCCAGCCACGAGGGTCGGAGTGATGGCCATCACCGATGAATGTGCTCTGCGTCACTCGGGCCTAAGGAGGGCAAGGCACGGTTTGGTGCCCTTCCCGGAACGGCGCGAAATAATTTACTTGACAGGCAATTTTCAGAGGAGTACCATCTGAACTAGGCTCGAAGGCACGGGGCAATCGCGTAGGCTCCGCCGGGCTTACACACGGGACCAGCGCCTCTCGAACGGCCTGGTCCAGCGTCGACGGTACAGGGAACAGAACGAAGGGAAAATGAGGAACCAGAAATCAGAAATTAGAAAGCAGAAATCAGAAAGGCAGACGTCTTGCCTCTGATTTCTAGTTTCTAATTTCTGATTTCCGATTTCCGGTGACCGTTAATGGAAGAACCGAACGGACCCAAACCGAAGCGCAAGTACGTGATGACTCCCGACCGCAAGGCCAAGTTAATGGCCAATCTCGAGAAGGCCCGCCTGGCGCCCAAGGAGAAGGTCTACCGCCAGACGCCCAAGCGCTACGCCGCCAACCTGGGTAACCTGGAGAAGGCCAACGCCAAAGCCCGCCAGCAGTCGGAACTGCGCGCCAAGCTGGAGGGCCTGTTTCCCGCGCCCCAGGCTCCCCCGCCTCTCCCCGCCCCGCTGGCCGCGCCCTACCTCCAACCGCCCGACGCGCCACCCTCCCACCAACCTTCGGGTGCGGAGGAGTTGGGCCAGGCAGCCGCCCTCATTGCCAAGCGCCTGCGCAAGCTGCGGGCTGCCACGCGGCGGGAAGGCCGGCGCATTATGCGCGTGCTGACGGCGGCGATCAACCGCTCCCATCCGCTGAGCCCCGAGGAAGCCTGCCAGTTGGTCCGGGAATTGCTCCAGTGCCTGGACGGGTCGCGGGTGGTGGCCGAGGCCCGGCGGTTGAACGACCAGATCGCCCAACTGCTGCTGAAGATGCTGACGACGCGCTATGGACCGGCGGCGCAGGTGGACGGCCTTCCGCTGGCGGATGCGGTGGCGGAGTTGGAGGCGCGGCGACAGCAACGGGAGGCGAAGCGGGCGACCCGGGCGACCCAGGCCCAGGTTCCGCCGGGCGGGAGCGAGGGCGCCGGGGCGGAGGCGGCAGGCGACCCGGCAGGCGCGGCAACGGCGGCAGGAGAAGCAGAGGGCGGCAAGGGCCAGGGAGAATCCGAAGGGCAAGCCAAGGAGCCTGGCAAGGCATCGACCCCGCCACTGCCCAAGACCGAGGAGGAGTTCCAGGCCCTGCTGGGGCGCGCCCTGGACCTGGAGGGCGACGCGGAGACACAGCACCTGCTGTCGATGTTGATGGCGCCCCTCTGGGAGCGGCTCCACTGGTGGACGCGCCGGGAGGAGGAGGAAACGGGGCAGTTGGAGCAGCTTTTCCAAGAAGGAGCTCCCGCGGCGGGCCCGCCCGGCAGCTTTGACGACCTCCTCAACCGCATGTTCGATATCAACATCGTAGTGGGCATGGCCGATACCTTCGTCGGCACGATGAACCTGCCCACCAACAGAATCGCGGGGAATCTGGGGTGGTGGCTGGGGCAGAGAGCCCGGATCATCGAGTCCCGGCGGCAGAAGTCGCCAATACCCGGCAAACCTCCCGCTCACGCTGCTTCCGATCCGCCCACCCGTGGCTCGGCACACCCAACGGCCGCGGCCTGACCCTGCCCCTGGGACGGGACCGTTGGGACGGCGGCCAGTTGTGAGGTCTGAAGGGTGCAGGCGGCGCTTCCTGGGCCCGACCGTTGGGACGGGGCGGCCGTGGGCTGGGACGGCGGCGCTGGCGGCCCGTTGGGACGGCGGCCAACGGTGATGGGTTAGGCTGGTAGGCGGGCGACGTAGGGAGAAACAACTTTGGTTCGCGGTGTGCGCCGGCTTACAACGCCAGAGTACCAGGATGGGAATAGGAAGCACGGGGCGGGCTAAAGAACTCTGGTTCCAGGCGCACGGCGGCGGATCGGAAATTGCCGATTCGAAGATTCGGGACTGAAGATAGGGGATGATTAGGAGGACCGAGGGTCGGGAATTCAGATTGAGGATCGGGACAAGGCTAGTTCATGGTGAGGACGGACAGAAATCGGGGCATTCCGACCAGGAAATTGCACATCGCGATGGCAATGAGGGCCATCAAAGAGCCATCCATAGCAAGGTTCTCGGGAAAAATGAAAAAAACAGGTCAATCAAACCTGGCAAGCCTATTAGAATCATATACATGACCCCTAAAACAAACCTGGAACAGACCCAGTAAGTCCTTTAGAATTGAGTAGCTACAAAAAACAAACCTGGAACAAACCTGGTAAGTCCTTGAAGTGGGAAAGCGCCCCCAAAAACAAACCCGGGAACAAACCTGGTAGTGGGAGCTGGAAGCTCCAAAATCGACACTCGAAAACCGAACCTCGCTCTCCAGCGGGTTTGGCACTAGGTGGTGATGGGATCCCAGGACAGTTGGGCCTCGAATGCTTCCTTGTTTGCTGGAACTCTCCCGCGAGTGGGGCAAGGAGTCGGTCCGGACGGGAGACTAGTGACTAGGCTAGCAAACGGAAAAACAGGAGGGTGGAGGGCAGAAGGACGCCGTGCCGGGAGCGGGCGCCCGAAGGAGCTCGATAGAGCGCCCGCTCTTGGCCATGCAGATTGCGCTTGTTACTTGGTCTCGGACGGAGCCGAAGCAGCCGGTTTTCCGCTCTTGCTCTTCTTCGACGCCTTCACTTTGGCCACGCTCTTTTGGTTCTTGGCCTTGGTGCCTTTGGTCCTCTTCGCTCCTTTGGCGCTCTTGGCGCTGTTGGAAACGGTCGAGGTGGTCTGGGCCGCGGGAGCGCTCTGGCTGTTGGCGGCCTGGGTGCTGGCGAACAGCGGAACCGCCAGCGCGGTGGCGAAAACGAAAGTCGCGAACATGGTGATCATCTTTTTCATAGCAGTCTTCCTCCTTTAGGAATGTGGTTATGTCGTGCGCGGGGAGGCGGGTGCCGTAAGCCTCGCCCGTCTGTTCCGCGCCGATCCTGGTTGTGGCTTAACGGCGCCCTTGCCTGACGAACCCCGCCCTTCGGGCCCTCCCCATATGCCGGTGGTGCCGGTTGAAGTGCCGGTGCACCATGTGGGAACTCCGAGGGCGAGACACGATGTCATGGCCGGGAGCCGCGGCGCCGGCAAACGACGGAACCGCCAGCGCCATCGCGAAAATCAAGCCAGCTAGTAATGTAATCATCCTCTTCATGGCTTATAAACCCTCCTTTCGGGCTCGCCTTTCATATGGGCAAGTCTTATGCCAAACTCAGCCAATGCACGGCAGCCACGCCTGAGGATCATGGGAATCAGAGATTTAGCGTCCTTCGGGGGGCGCGGCGCGAGGGTCGCAGGGTGGGCATCACGGCGTTGAGCGTCCCTCCAGCCCACCAAGTGGTGCGCGGGGTGCACCAAAGCGTAGGATTGCCGGTTGGAAAGCGATCGGCTATCAACCATCAGCTATCAGCAAGAACCGGACTCTGGTGCGGAGAGCTGACCGCTGATAGCTAGCTGAAGCTAGTCTTCAGCCGTCGGCTCTCCGCACGAAGGCCCGAGCGTTGCCAACGGCTGATTGCTGATGGCTGATGGCTGATGGCTGATAGCTGAACTATGGAGCGATGCGGCCGAGCAAGAGTTGCAGGAACCTCTGCTTGTCGGACGACAGGGCGACGAGGGCGTTGGGAGATCCGCGCCGTACGCGCGTGAATCCCTTGTCGTCCACGGCGAGGGCCATGCGCTTGGTCCGGCAGAGGCTGGGGTCGATGAGAATCGCCACCGCCAGCGGATCGAAGAGAATCGGAGTGGGGTGTCCCCACAACGGATAAAGGCGCGCCAGATCGTCGGTGAGCGCGGTGTGATGGTCAAAGATGCGCTGGCGGGCGTCGGCGTCCAGGTCGAGCATGGCGGTAGCATCCAGCGGCGCCATCAGGATCGGAATCCCCGAGCCGAAGACGACCTGGGCGGCCTTCGCATCCGAGGCGATGTTGTACTCGGCCACCGGCTTGTGGCTGGCGCCGTACCCAAAGGCGATGGAGCCGCCCATCATGACGATTTGCTTCAGCTTCCTGGCCGTGGCTGGGTAGCGGGTGATGAGCTGGGCTACATTGGTGAGCGGCCCGATCGCCACCAGGGTCAGCGGTGTGCGCGCCTGCTCGATCTGATCCTTCATGAATTCCACGGCCGGCTGGGTCAGAATCGGGGGACCTTCGACGCCGTCCCCGAGACGGGTCTGCTCGATAGGCAACGGCTTGCCCGGCTCGCCCGCCGCCACCGGGACCAGCGCGCGCCCCGCATCGATCAGCAGCCGGGCGGTCAACCGCGCGCGCGCCTGCGTGTCGCCGCTCACGGTGGTAACGCCGGTAAGGTCGAGCTCGGAAGAACGCAACACCAGTACCAAGGCAAACGCGTCGTCAATGTCCGTGCCGATGTCCGTATCGAGCAGCACGGGGATGGGCGGCGGAGGCACCCCTGGCGGTCGTTGCTGCGCGCCGGCTTGACTGGTCACCATCGCGGCCAGGAGTGTCAGGATGATCCCCACAAGCTTTTTCGGTCCGGTTGGTAGAATCATGGGTTGGCACTGCGGAGCACGGCCTTGAAGCGACGCTGCGAGGCCAATAGCATGGGCAAGGGTCGGAGTTCACGCTTGAAGGGATCGAGCATGAAGCCCAGAACCTCCAACGAAATACTGCCGAGCAGAATGCTATCACCCTCCTCGCCGAAGATGACCGGAGACGTGCCCTCCTCACCGTTAAGGCGAAACCGTGCCTCTCCGAGGGAGCGCTTGATCTCGGTGCCGTCGGCAAGAATGAAACTCTTGGTCTTGCCAGGCTTGATGCCCAAGCGCCGGAGTACCGGCGCCGGAACCACCGAATAGAGAGCGCCCGAATCAACCAGAAATTTCAGCCGCGCACGGCGCCGAGGCCTGGCGGGATTGGCGATGCTCGCTTCGATATAAGTCAGACCCATGGAACCGACTCCGAGACCGAGTGTAACGTCAGCGTGGGTGGCCGTCAACAGGTCACCCGACAGCACCGATCGCAAGTTGTTCTTGCGACTCTTCGCTGTTCGGCGACTCTGGGAGAAACTCCCTATTTCTTCGCGCGTTCAAAGGGGGAGAGGGAACAGTGAGGGGAGAGTTTTGAGCGAGTCCTCTTAACAACGGGAAACAGGCCCCATCCCGGATAAACTCCCTCGCTCCCTCTTGGGGGAGAGCGGCAAGGGGGGTGTCGTCAATCGTCAATCGGCAATGGGATTACCGCTTCAAGAGCGGGGCCGGCCTCTCCATCTCTTCCAGTTTGTCAATCAAGATGACGGCCACCGCTGCCACCGTCGCTACGATCTCGAGCACCCGCTTGATTTTCTTCAGCGTTCGCATTCGCGGTACCTATTCCTCTGCTTCCTCGAAATCCAACCACCGCCTCCGGGGCAACTTACCATTGTAACGCTCCAGGGGCATGATCGTGGCCTGAATATGGTTGGGAAAAACTTCCAGCAAGCCGCAGGTCCTGGGCAGCGAAAACCGCTTCTTGCCCGCGCTCCCGGGATTGAAAAACAGGATGCCGTCCAGGTTCACCAGACAGGGCGTGTGGCTGTGGCCGAAGACGACTGCACCCGTGGACTCATTGAACATTTCGAGGAACCGTTTGCTGCGCTGCGGAGGCTTTCCC
This sequence comes from Terriglobia bacterium, assembly GCA_035315065.1. Lineage (GTDB taxonomy): Bacteria > Acidobacteriota > Terriglobia > UBA7540 > UBA7540 > DATFYM01. The sequence continues at coordinate 28,584 of DATFYM010000112.1, read as the reverse complement.
TTGGGCGACGCACGGTCAGCCCACTCTTCCAGCTCGGATTGCGGCGCCGGAAGGATGTGGATCACCTCCACCTGCAGCCGGCCGAAGCTCAGCGTCAGCGCGAGCGGCAGGTTCGACTCCGGCGAGTCCACGTTTCCCCGCACAGCATAAACGGGGGCGATCCGCCGTAGTTCGTCCAGGATTTCCGGCGAGCCCACGTCGCCGCCGTGCAGGATGGCGTCCACGCCCGCTAGAATCTCGCGCAGGCAGGGATCAAAGTATCCGTGGGTATCGGACACCACCCCGAGAGTCATTTCTTTGGCCGGTCTGCCCAGGAAGCCCGAGGGGCCATGGTTCGAATTGACGATTGGAAGAGAAGACGAACAAGCCGCGCGGCTGTTTCAATAGGCCACTATCTCTTTCAATCGTCAATCTGCAATCTTCAATCCTTCGAAAGCTCATTCAAACTTGATCTTGCTGAAGACGTCCGCGTTTTCAGGCTTCAGCCGGACGCTCGCGCTGACCACCTTCACGGTCAACTCCACCGGCACGTTGGCAGGAGGCAAACAGGCGTGATCGTTACACGCCTGGTAGCGCAACTTGCCCTTTAACGTGTAATCGCCGCCGGCGGCTATGGGAGCCACCTTGAGAACCACACCCACCGCGAGCGTCCCTTCATAAACGGAGAGCGACTCGTCCGCGAAGGTGAACTTCACCAACTGCCCCTTGGGGTAATCCACTCTCTCGGCGCTGATCTCCTTGCTCGGGTCGAACACCACCTCGGTGGGAATCAGGTAGTCGAGCGTGGGCTTGTGGTCGTTGATGTGGTAGCCGGGAATGATCTCCGCTACTACCGCTGCCTTGGCCGGCGCGCCCGGATGGGCGGCACTCGTCGCCAGCACCATTCGCGCCTTCACCACCGACGGCGTCTGTCCCCAGACCACCGTTGCCGCACCCAGCACGGCGCTTGCAATCACGCTCCACTTTGCTCCCGCCATTTTCGCTCCCGTTCCTTTCCAAAGCCGATCCCGCGCTACTTGCCAGATCATTATAGACGCCCGGCCTCAGCGGCGGGTTGCGTTTTTCGTCTTCACAAATGGATGTCGAAAACCCCTTCAAGCATGTCATTCTGAGAGGTTAATTTCCGTTTTCGATTTTCGAGATTGGGAACAAGATTCGGATAGCGCCCATCCGGGCAGCGCCTTAAGCTGCGAGATGAGAGGAGGAATTTCAATGGGCGCACTTGAAGTGATGAAACTCGCGGGTACCAAGAGAGAGGCGAGGCAGGAAGTCGCGCGACCGCAACTCGTGGGGCGCGGGGACCACGCTGACGGCCGCTGGCAGGCGGTGGCGCAACGCGACGGGCGGTTTGACGGCGCCTTTGTCTACGCCGTTCGCTCCACCGGGATCTACTGCCGGCCGTCGTGCCCTTCCCGGCGGCCGCAACCCGAGCAGGTGGTCTTTTTCCTGGCGCCGGACGCGGCCGAGCAGGCAGGCTTCAGGGCTTGCCGCCGCTGCCGGCCGCGCGAGATCGCCATGCGGCACCCCCATGTCGAATTGGTGGAGCGCGCTTGCCGGGCCATCGAAACGTGCATGGACGACACGGGTGAAGGACGGCTCTCGCTCGACGCGCTGGGAGCGGCGGTGGGCGTGAGCCCGCATCACCTGCAGCGCACATTCAAGCGCGTCATGGGCATTACTCCGCGCCAGTACGCCGACGCGCGCCGCTTGGGTGATCTGAAGGCGCGGCTCAAAGAGGGCAAGGACGTCACCACCGCGCTTTACGATGCGGGTTACGGGTCGAGCAGCCGGCTTTACGAGCGGTCGTCGACCCAACTGGGCATGACCCCGGGGACTTACCGTCACGGCGGCCGGGGCATGTCGATCCACTATACGATTGTCGATTGCCCGTTGGGGCGATTGCTGGTGGCGGCCACCGAGCGTGGCGTCGCCGCCGTAAGTCTGGGTGACGCGGACGCACCTCTGGAAGCGGCGCTGCACCAGGAATACCCGCACGCTGAGATTGTGCGCGCCGGGTCGAACGGCAAGAACCCTTCGACTGGCTTGGCCCACGCCGTAAGCGCCATCGTGGCGCACCTCGAGGGCTCGCAACCGCGACTCGATCTGCCGGTCGACTTGCTGGCCACCGCGTTTCAGCGTCGCGTCTGGCAGGAGTTGCGCGACATTCCTTATGGATCGACCCGCTCCTACCGCGAGGTGGCCAGCGCCATCGGCCGGCCCAAGGCGGTGAGGGCCGTGGCGCGCGCCTGCGCCACCAACCCGGCTTGCATCGTGATCCCCTGCCATCGCGTCGTCCGCACCGACGGCGGCCTCGGGGGATATCGGTGGGGCATCGAACGGAAACGCGAGCTGATCGCGAAGGAGTCGCGGAAGGGCAGTCGAAGAGTCGAATGTTGAGGGTGAAAAGGGCAACCAGGAGGACACTAATGACGATAACCTGCATCATTCGTTACCAGATCGATCCCAGCGAGACGGGTTCAAGAAGTACGCCGAGAATTGGGGCCGCATCATTCCTCGATGCGGCGGTCATCTAATTGGATATTTTCTTCCTCATGAAGGCACGAATGATGTGGCCTGGGGTTTGATTGCATTCGATAGTCTCGCTTCTTATGAGGCCTACCGGGCTCGCTTGAAGTCAGATCCGGAAGCGCGTGAGAATTTCGAAATGGCGCAGACCAAGCGCCTCATTCTCCGCGAAGAGAGAAACTTCGTTGAGGTCGTCGATGGAACATTCGGACTTCCCTCGACCTTCGCAGAAAGGGGGTGACCGTTATGCCGACGCAGGCTGAAAAGGGACAGGCCTTTCGCGCCCTCCATGAGCGTGACCAGGCATTTATTATTCCCAATCCGTGGGACGCCGGCACGGCGCGCCTGCTGGCGCGCCTCGGGTTTGAGGCGCTGGCCACCACCAGCGCCGGCTATGCCTTTTCCGTCGGGAAACCAGACCACACGGTCGACCGGCACGAGATGATGGCGCACGTGTCCGCGATCGTATCAGCCACTGACCTGCCGGTGAGCGCCGATCTTGAGAACGGCTTTGGAGACTCGGCTGAAATCGTCGCGGAAACCATCCGACTGGCGGCGGCAGCAGGACTTGCCGGCGCCTCAATCGAAGATATGTCTCAGCCGGATCGTTCCATCTATGACCACGAGCATGCGGCGGAGCGAGTCCGCGCCGCGGCAGAGGTGGCGCACGCCCTTCCTTTTCCATTCACTCTGATGGCACGCGCTGAGAACTACCTGGCCGGCCGGCTCGACCTCAAAGACACCATCAAGCGGTTGCAGGCCTATCAAATTGCGGGCGCGGATGTTCTCTATGCGCCTGGCCTTACCAGTAAGGACGATATCGCTGCCGTGGTGAGCTCCGTGGATCGTCCGGTGAACGTCGTTATGGGACTGCAGGGCGCTCAACTGACACTGGCCGAACTCTCGGCGATTGGAGTCAGGCGCGTCAGCGTGGGCAGCGCGCTCTCTCGCGTCGCCCTTGGCGCATTTCTGCGCGCCGCCCGCGAGATGCGTGAGCACGGCACCTTTACCTTCGCCGATGAGGCCGTGAGCGGTCGGGATATCAACGTCATGTTTATGACATCACGTGCGCCAACGTAACCAGAGGAGCGCGATCAAGAGAATTGGAGTGATGGGTCTACGAGGTCGAGAATTTCATGGCGGATCGAAGTCCAGGGGCGCGGCGGGTTCATCAGGTTTCGAGCTCTGGCAACGCGCTCGTCAAGCTATTCCGCCGGGCGCTCGCCGAGGGGACCACGCGTGAAGGCTGGCTGGCCGTCGAGGGGCCGCTGCTGCTGGAGGAGGCGATCAAGGCGGCCTCCGAGCACGAAGCGGCCGGCCCGGTGGTCCAGAGTGTGCTTGCCAGCAACGCCGCCATTCGCAAGTTCGCGGCGCTGATCGATCGCCTGCCTTCCGAGGCGGAGGTGACCGAGGTTCCCGATCGAGTGTTCACTGAGATTGCCCAGACGGAGACGCCGCAGGGAATCGCGGCGCTGGTTGAGCTGCCCGCTTACGATCTCGACGCAATCCTGGCTCGTCGCGACGCATTGCTGGTGATCGCCTGCGGCGTCCAGGATCCCGGCAACCTCGGCACGATCATGCGCAGCTTGCAGGCGCTGGGCGGATCGGCGCTGGTCACTTTGCGCGCCACCGTGAGTCCGTATAATCCCAAGGTGGTGCGATCTTCGGCCGGCGGGATCTTCTGCCTGCCGGTTTTTCGGGGGCTGGAAGCGGGCTGGCTGGCGGCTCGTTTACGTGCCACCGGTGTTGCGATTGCCGCCGCCGACCGTCACGCGAGGCAATCGCTCGCGACTGTGGATTTGCGCGGCCCGGTCGCGTTTCTGATCGGCCGGGAAGCGGCCGGCGTGCCCGCCGAACTGGCGCGGGAAGCCGACTTGCGGTTGAGCATTCCCATTCGCGCAGGAATGGACTCGCTGAACGCCGCCACTGCCGCCGGGATTCTTCTTTACGAGGCGGCGCGGCAGAGAGGTTTTCATTATTGAGTGATTGTCTGATTGGGTGATTGGGCGATTTGAGAGAATTGAGCCATTGAGTCATCAGGTGATTGAGCCATTGAGGAGTGATTGAGTGATGGAATGATTGAGCGATTGGAAAAAACGAGAATGCCTAAGGGTGACTTTGGGCGGCGGGGACCGGAAAGACGACGGGACCAAGGTCGAGCTCCCCAATTTCACGCCTTGTTTCTTCAATGGCTCAATCACCCGATCACCCAATCACCCAATAGCACCAATCACTCAATTCACTGAGAGAAGGATGAGCCTCTTTGAGCCCCAACCCGGCACGGTGCCCGCCGACGACCGCCGGCCGCTGGCGGACCGCATGCGTCCGGAGACCCTCGACGATTACGTGGGCCAGGGCCACCTGCTCGGTCCGGGCAAGCCGCTGCGGCAGCAGATCGAGCGCGACGAGCTGAGCTCCATGATCCTGTGGGGCCCGCCCGGCTCCGGCAAGACCACTCTAGCCACTATCGTAGCCCGTCTGACGCGCAGCGACTTCGTGCGCTTCACCGCCGTGTTGGCCGGCATCCGCGAGGTGAAGGACGTGATGGCGGCGGCGGAGAAGTCGCGCCGCTACGGCCGGCGCACCGTGCTTTTTATCGACGAGATCCACCGCTTCAACAAGGCGCAGCAGGACGCCTTCCTGCCTTACGTCGAGCGCGGCGATGTGGTCCTGATCGGCGCCACCACCGAGAACCCGTCGTTTGAAGTGAACTCGGCGCTGCTCTCGCGCGCCAAGGTGTACATGCTGTCGCCGCTTTCGACGGATGAGATCCTCGCGCTTCTCGAACGCGCGGTCCAGGACCAGAAGCGCGGCCTGGGCGCCGAGCGCGTGACGATCGCCGGAGAACTTCTGCGGCAGATCGCCGTGTTCGCCAACGGCGACGCGCGCGCCGCCTACAACACGTTGGAAGCCGCCGTCGCCGCCGCGCCGCGCGACGCCGAGGGCCGTGCGGCGGTGAATCAGGCGGTCATCAAAGACGCCATCCAGCGCAAGATGCTCCTCTACGACAAGGCGGGCGAGGAACACTACAACATCATCTCGGCGCTCCACAAGTCCGTGCGCAACTCGGACGCCGACGCGGCCCTCTACTGGCTGGGCCGCATGCTGGAGGCCGGCGAGGACCCGCTCTACGTGGCCCGCCGGCTGATCCGCATGGCGTCGGAGGACATCGGCCTAGCCGATCCTAACGCGCTCAACGTGGCGGTGGCCGCCATGCAGGCGGTCCACTTCATGGGTATGCCGGAAGGGAACCTCGCGCTCGCCGAAACGGCGGTGTATCTCGCGCTCGCACCCAAATCCAATGCGCTTTACACGGCCTATGGTGAAGTCGCGGCCGACGCGCAGAGGTCGGTGGCTGAGCCCGTGCCGCTTCACCTCCGCAACCCCGTCACCGGCCTGATGTCGCACTTCGGCTACGGCAAGGATTACCAGTATGCGCACAACGCTCCCGACCGCCTCACGAACATGCCGTGCCTGCCCGACAATCTCAAGGACCGCCGCTATTACCGTCCTACGGATGAGGGTTTTGAAAGGCGGCTGAAGGAGAAGATGCAGGCCATTGAGGAGTGGAGAAAGCAGCATGCAACGGGTGGTGAAGCGGGGCCCAAGCACGAAGATCGAGGCGGTAAGTAGGCTAGTATCTAGGCTCTAAACCACCGAACGCGATGCTCCGGCGCACTCCCGAGGTCGCCTCCCGCGCGTCCTTACACTCCAGCCGCAAAGCGCTTGGCGTGCTCCTTCAGGATGCAGCGGTCTTGAACCACTTCGAGGCCGGCGGAACGCGCCCGCTGGGCTGCCGCTTCGTGCTTCACGCCTTCTTGCATCCAGACCGCCTTGACACCCAGGCGAATGGCGGTCTCGACGATCTTGGGCACGTGGACCGAGCGGCGAAAGACGACGACCACGTCCAGTGCTTCGGGAACAGCCTCGAGGTGAGGATAAGCCTTCTCGCCGAGCACCGAGGTCTCGTGGGGGTTAACGGGAATGATGCGGTAACCGTGCGCTTGCATGTAGGCCGCCACGCCGTTACTCGCGCGCGTCGGCTTCGAGGACAAGCCCACGACGGCCAGTGTCTTCGAGCGCTCGAGCATGGTTCGAATGGGATCGGACATAGAGAAACCCCAGGCGCGGCGCCGCCGGCGCTCGCGCAGAATCGTCGACCCGTGAGATGCGACCGACAGATGCATGGCTCCACCCTCCCGTAAAACCGTGAGCAGTGACGAGTGGTCAGTGGCGAGAAAAAGGAGCGCCACTAACCGCCGGCGACAGCCTTACCCAGCACGGCTCTTGCCGTGACCCGCTGCAAGGCTTCGAGGAACTGCTCGTTATCGGCGTGCGTTCCGACGGTCACCCGCTGGGACGTGGGAAAACCGTAAAGCTTCATCGGGCGCACGATGACTCCTTCGTGCAGCAGCCGGATGAAGTCCTCCTCGCAATCGCGCCCGGTATCGAGGAGGAGGAAATTCCCGACCGAAGGGGTGTGGTGCACCCCCAGAAGCGTCAGTTCCTGGGCGAGGAATCTCATCTCCTTCCGGTTCAACTCCACCGAGCGCGCCACGTGATCGGCGTCGTCGAGCGCCGCCATCGCGGCCACCTGCGCTGGGACCGAGGCGTTAAACGGCGAGCGAATGCGGTTGAGTGCGTCCATCACGTCGGGGTTGCTCATGCCGTAACCGATGCGCAATCCGGCGAGGCCGTAGACTTTGGAGAAAGTCCGCAGCACCAGGACGTTCCTCCCCTCGCGCACGTAGTCGAGCGAGTGGGAGTAATCGGGGTGGTCGACGTAGTCGGCGTAAGCCTCGTCGAGCACCACCAGAACGCGCGGCGGGAGGATATCCAGAAAGCGGTCGAGTTCCGAGGCCGTGAACATGGTGCCGGTGGGATTGTTGGGATTGGCGAGGAAAACGACCTTGGTGCGTTGAGTGACGGCGCGGGCGATGGCGGGAAGGTCAAAGGCCATATCGCGCATCGGCACCTGCACCAGCGCCGCGCCGGCCTCCTCAATCGCCAGCCGGTAAATGTAGAAGGCAGACTCCGAGGTGATGCCCTCGTCGCCCGCGGTGAGAAACGTATAGCCTACCGTTTCGATGAGGTCCGTGGATCCGGCGCCCAGAACAATCCGGTCCATCTCGATCCCGTGCCGCCGGGCCAGCTTCTCGCGCAGGTAGTAGCCGCTTCCGTCCGGGTAGAGAGCAACCTTGTTCAGGCAGCCGCGGAGGGCTTCGACGGCCTTGGGCGACGGTCCGAGCGGATTCTCGTTGGACGCCAGTTTGATCGCCGTCCGGCCGAGCTCGCGCTCGACTTCCTCAATCGGCTTGCCCGGAGGATACGGCCGAATGCGGCTGACCCACGGGGGAAGCAGTTCACTGATGGCGGAGCCACGCATAGGAATTGATGACTAAGTGCTGCAGTGCACAAATACGATGACGATGCAAACGGGGTTCGGGATTCGGGGTTCGCAGAACAAATCCCCGAACCCTAATCTTCCTCTTCGAGTCCCGAGCCCCGAATCCCGAATCCCGCTATTCATGGGCCGGCGAGAAGGGTCCGCCCTTTCGTGGCCGGCCAATCTCGCAAACGGTGCACCTCAGCCGCCCTCAACGCACGGAACTGACCCAGATCGAGATCACCGTCCGTCAGAAACGCGATACGGACCCGCTTCAACTTTACCACCGGCTGTCCGATCCGCTCAAACATCCGCCGCACCTGGTGGTACCGACCTTCGACCAGGGTGATTTCATACCAGGGTTTGTCGCGTTCCGCAAGGGGTCGAATACGAGCCGGGGCCGTCCGGCGACCGTCCAGCACGATCCCTGCTTCCAGCTTGGCGATGGCTCCGGGCTCGGGCGCGCCTTGGAGCTTCACGTGATACGTGCGGGGCACCTGCGATGCTCGCGACATCAGAAAGTTGGCCAGGTCGCCGTCATTGGTCAGCAGCAGCAGGCCGGAAGAATAGTAATCCAGGCGCCCTACCGGGTAGACGCGTTCCTTGACGCCGCGCAACAGGGAAATCACCGTAGGACGACCTTCGGGGTCTTTGAGCGTCGAAACGTAGCCTACTGGCTTGTTCAGCAGCAGGTAGACATGACCCGTCACCGGCCCGAGCAGCTTGCCGTCAATCTTGATGCGATCGTGTGCGGAGTCGGCCTTGGAGCCAAGTTCCGTGACCGTCTTTCCGTTGACCGCAACCCGGCCCTGGAGGATCAACTCCTCGGCCTTGCGGCGCGAGGTAATGCCCGCTGCGGCGATGATCTTTTGCAGCCTTTCTTGCATAGAAGACGGGGCTCGGGATTCGGGGTTCGGGTTTCGCAGACCAGCGCCCGCACGGCTAGGGTTGCGGATCGCTCCCAGACTCGACGGGCGCTGTCTCGGCCGCCGTCTCCCTGCTTTGTTCTCCCTTCTCGGAAGCCGCAGGTTCGCCCGGCTCGCCCGTCACGGCATCAAGCGCCTCTGCTACCGGCGTTACGCTTTCACTGCCGCCGGTTTCACGGTTGCCTTCCGCAGCTCCCGACGCGTTCACTTCCAGGCTGCCCTCATCGGCCATTTCGACCGTCGGTGCCCCGACTTCATGCGCACCTTCCTCGTCGCTGCTCGGCTCGGAAGTGGCTCCTGGTTCAGCCTGCGCTTCCGTCGACACCGGCTGATCGGACGGAACCTCGGCTTGCCGACCCGCGGCGGCGGTCGCCGCTTCCGATTCGCCCCCTGGTTCTGACGCCGGAGTGGCCACCGAAGCCGGTTCCTCGGGCTGCTCCGTAGCGACCGCGGGCTCCATGTCCACGCCCAAGGCCTGCCGCGCCATCTCCTCGAACTCGCGCAGGCTAGGCAACTCGCTTACGTCTTTCAGCCCGAAGTGCACCAGGAAATCGCGCGACGTACGGTAAAGAATGGGACGGCCCACAACGTTCTTGCGGCCCGCTGTCACCACCAACTTCTTCTCCAGCAAGGTGTGGATGACGCCGCCACAGTCGACGCCGCGGATGCCCTCGATCTCCGGCAGGGTGGCGGGCTGCCGGTACGCGATCACCGCCAGCGTTTCCAGCGCCGGCTTGGAAAGCCGCACTGCGGGCTTCAGGCTCTTCACAAATTTGCGCAAGACTTCGTGGTGCTCGGCCTTCGACGAAAACTTGTAGCCGCCCGCCACCTGGCGAATCTGGATCCCGTGCTCGGCGCGCTCAAAGTCCTGGATCAACTCTTCGAGCTTTTGCTTCAGCCGCTCTCGATCTTCGCCCTCGAGCGTCTTAGCGATGGCGTCGAGGTCCACCGGCTCCGGCGCAATGTAAATGATGCCCTCAATCAGGGCTTTCAAGGTTTCGTCAGTCAGCATCGGTAGTTTTTCAAAGCAGTTGCTAGTGGTTAGTCACAGCTCAAGTGTAAAGGGTAAGGGGTAAAGGGTAAAAGGTAAAAGGAAGGGCGCTCTCTTCGTTTACCCTTTATCCTTTACCCTTCACTCGTCACTGCTTCATTCAAGTCAGCTTCAAGGATTCGGAGATTCATGCTGGCCATGATCTCCTCGAAACGTTTGCTCTTGTGCACGGTGATGGCGCCAAATAGTTCCTTCTGCCGAAGCTGGACGGCCTGGAGCCTCACCATCTCCAGCAGACCGAGCAACAGCGCGATCAGCGCCTGGCGCGCCACGTAACCAGCGGCGAGGTCGTCGAGCCGCACCGGATGCGGGTTGGCCGCCAGCACCTGCCGCACGTGCTCGATCATCTCCGCCACCGTCACCTCTTCGCGGCGGATTTCAAGCTGCGGCCGCTTCTTGGCGCGTTCCAGAATCTCGCGAAAGGCCGCGATGAGGTCGAAGGTGGTGATGGCGAACCCGGGCTCATCCTCCGCCTCCACGAATTCCCCGATTCCCGGCCGCGACCACATCGCGTCTTCCACCACCCGCTTCGATTGCAGCATCTCCGCCGCGTTCTTGAACTGCTCGTGCTCCAGCAGCCGCTCCACCAACTCCGTGCGCGGGTCCTCCTGCTCCTCGGGCGGGGCGGTGGGGTCGCGCGGCAGCAACAGGCGCGACTTGATGTAGATCAGCGTCGCCGCCATGAAGATGAACTCGCCGGCGATGTCGATGTTGAGCTCTTCCAGCAGGTGCAGGTAGTCGAGGTATTGCTGCGTGATGGTGGCGATGGGGATGTCGTAGATGTTGATTTCCTGCTTCCGGATCAGGTCCAGTAGCAGGTCCAAGGGGCCCTCGTAGGCCTCCAGCTTCACGGCGGGCGCCGCCACGCTCGCGTGCGATACGCGCTTGGGCGCGGGGACCGGAGCGGCCTCTGCTGACGCGTTCTCCGGCGCGTTCTCCGGCACGTTATCCGATTGGGGCGCTCCCTTGGGTTCGAGTTCGTTCATGCGGGATGATGGGTTCGTCACAGGCTCGCAAGAGGGAGTCGGAAACCGGGGAACGTGGGAGACTCAAGAGTATCTCCAGGTCCGAACACTGCCACAACTCGATACTTCCTTCCTTCCAGCCGCAGCACCTCGATGCGCGGCTCGAACGGCTCCAGCAGCCAATACTCCGGCACGCCAAACTCCGCGTAGCGGTCGCGTTTTGCCCAGCGATCGGTCATACGCGACGAAGGCGAGATGGCTTCGACCACCAAGTCAGGCGCTCCCTCGATACATCCTTCCTTTACGATTGATTTCCTGGCCTTCGATACGAATACGATGTCCGGTTCGACCACCGTCGATGGGGCAAGGACAACATCGTAAGGCGCGCTAAACACTTCACCCAGGTCGTGCTGTCGCACGAAGTACCAGAGTTGTGCGAAAAGGCTTCCGATCTTGCGCTGATGTTCGGTGTTGGGTGCTGCCGACACAACGAGTTCTCCTTCGATCAGCTCGTACCGGTTGAGGTCGGGCGGGATTTGCCGCAAGTCGTCGTAGGTAAGTAGCCCAGATGCAGTAGCCGTAGCCATAGCGATGCTCGAACCTCTTGCAACAATTCACAAGCTTGAAACAGGAATTCGGAGACCGGGGAACGTAAGAGACTCGATCGTATCTCCGGGTCCGAACTCTGCCACCACTCGGTACTTCGTTCCTTCCGGCCGCCGCACCTCGAGGCGCGGCTCAAACGGATCCAGCAACCAATACTCCTGCACGCCAAACTCCAAATAGCGGTCGCGCTTCACCAAACGATCGATCATGCGCGTCCACTCCGAGGTTACCTCCACCACCAGATCCGGCGCGCCCGCAACATGCTCGGGTTTTACAATGGAGAAGCGATCCTTCGATATGAACATAATATCAGGATCGAGCCTCGTGTCAGCATCCAGCACAACGTGGCAGGGTCCTATCAGCACCTCGCCGAGGTCGTGCTGTTCCACATGGTCCGCCAGCCGCCGGAAAAGACGGCCAGTCCCCCGCTGATGTTCCACATCGGGTGTTGCGGACTCGACGATCTCTCCATTGATCAGCTCGTACCGGTCGGGGTCTGGTGGAACCTTCCGAAGGTCATAGGTGATCTTGAGTCCTGTGGTTGCCGCCGCCATGTCGCAATTATACTCCAGTTCTCTCACCCAGCTTCATAGACTCGAAAGGTGGGGACGACTAAACACGTAGTCACGGAGACACAGAGAAGAGAAGGAATCACAGAAGATGCCGTTTCCCGATGTCTCCCATCTCCTCTGCGTCTCTGTGTTTGAGGCGCCCCTGGTTCACGCCTTCCCCTGCGGCCGCGTCAAACGCACGGCGGCGCGAACTTCCGCCATGGTAGCCTCCGCCGTCAGGCGAGCCTTCTCGGTGCCCGCGTCCAGAATGTCCCAGACGCGCTGCGGCTCCGCTTCGTAAATCTTGCGTCGCTCGCGGATGGGGGCAAGACGCTCGTTGATGCAGGCGCCCACCAGCTTCTTACAATCGAGGCAGCCGATTTCGGCCGTGCGGCACTCGCGGTTCACACGATCGATGATGTCCGGCGAAGAGAACACCTTGTGCAGATCGAACACCGGGCAGATGTCCGGGTTCCCGGGATCCGAGCGGCGCTTGCGAGCCGGGTCGGTGATCATGGGGGCGAGCTTCTTGTTCACCACGTCGGGCGGGTCAGAGAGAAAGATGGCGTTGTTGTAGCTCTTCGACATCTTGCGGCCGTCGGTGCCCGGCAATCGTGGCGATGGCGTAAGCCGGGCCTCGGGCTCCCGGAAGATCCCGCGTAAGTCCCCAAGACCTTTGTTGATGTAATCGGCCCTTGCTTCCAACGGAGCTTTTCGGAAGGCCGCTTTGATTGCACTTACCTTATCCGTTGTGAAGAGTGTTCCGGCCGCTAGGGGGCCCAAACCCGAGAGACCTAGGCTGCTCAAGACTGCGTCCCACATCGGGTCATCACGAGGGTGGTCGCCCCATTTTCCTAAGTCGAGCTCGCCGAAAGCCAGATTAAACCGCCGTGCAATCTCGCGCGTTAACTCGACATGAGCCACTTGGTCCTCGCCCACCGGCACACAATCCGCCTTGTACATCAGGATGTCCGCCGCCTGCAGCGCCGGGTAGCCCAAAAACCCGTAGGTGTGCAGGTCGCGGTCCTTGATGTTCTCAAGCTGCTCCTTGTAGCTCGGCACGCGTTCCAGCCAGCCGAGCGGGGTCACCATGGAGAACAGGAGAAACAGCTCGGCGTGCTCCAGCAAGCGAGACTGGATGAAGAACGTCGCCTGGTTGGGGTCGAGGCCGGCCGCCAGCCAGTCGGTCACCATCTCCTGGATGTTCGTCTGGAGTTCCGAGGTATCGGCGTAGTCGGTGGTCAGCATGTGCCAGTCGGCCACGAAGTGGTAGCTCTCGTATTCCGACTGCAAGGCCACCCAGTTCTGAAGGGCGCCGACGAGGTTCCCCAGGTGCAGGCGCCCGGTCGGGCGCATGCCGCTCAGAATCCGGCGGCGCGCCATGTTTGTCTTCGATGGGCCCGGTTCCTGCTCCGAGCCTCGCTTTGTCTCTTCGCTCATCTAGACCGACTTACCAGCGATGCACAGTTGAATTAAGGCTTGCCTTTCCATCGTAACATGGGCCGGAAACTGACCCTTCCCCAAAATCGCCAGCGGGCTCCCCCCTCATGCGTTCCGCCGGCGGCGAGCCGCCCACTGCGAACTGCACTCCGGCTCCAAATGGTGGCTTCGTTCCTGTTTTCCGCAAGGTCCGATCCTTTGTTATCAATCAAATCGGTGGCTTCGTTTTTGAAAAGCTCTTAGCTCTCAGCTCTCAGCTTTCAGTTCGTGGCAATTCACCATTCACAATTTCCGCCGGGCTCTTCCCTTATTCCACATGCCGTCTACCAGACTGACCAGCCATTTGTGCCGAAATATCGGCATGTGTTCGGGACACCTTGGGGGCCCTCCAATTGGGCTCGGCATGCCGTGTCATCGAAAACAGCCAGCAGGCCACGCGTGGGCCACGCGAAGGGGTGGTTCTCCGGAGCTTTCTCCGCGCGACCCCCTAACAGCATTGTTATTCTAACAGTTGATTAACTCCGGTGTCAACTGTCTTCAGAATCTTAAGGGCTACGCTCCGATCATACTATTTCTCCGCCTCCAGCCCGCCACTTTTCAACCTTCGACCTTCAACCTTCGACCCTCGACCTTCAACTCTCTTTCCGCACTTGCTGACGCGGAAAACTGGTGGTAGAGTTGCCTCATCGTTGGGGCTGCGGCCTTGATACCGGCTGGTTGGCGCCGGGTCGGGCCAAGGGAAGATCATGGAGCGCGAGCGCACAAGCGGCGCCGGAGTGGTTTTGGCGCTTTTGTGTCTGACTCTCGCCAGCGCGCCATCCGCTCGCGCCCAGCACACTCAACACACGATTACGGACTTTCCTCAGGTGGCGGTGGAAGGCACCCTGCGCATGGATACGGCGGCGAAGCAGCCCACCGGCGCCACGCTAACCATCGCGAACTCTGACGGCGAGGTCGTCGACGAGCAGTCCGTCAGCACGAACGCCCAGTTCCACTTCGAGGGCTTGCGGGCGGGCACCTACGTCCTGATCGCCACCGCCGATGGCTACGAACCGTACCAGCAGACGCTGGACCTGACCCACTCCGTCAGCCGGGCTTTCGTGAACATCACGCTCAAACCGGCCAGCTCCTCTGCCTTGCCGACCGGGAATCTGCCTTCGCGGACCGACGCCCTGGCGCCGGGGAAGGCCCGCAAAGAATGGGAGAAGGGCTCCCACGCGCTGGCCAGCCGGAAACTGGACGAGGCGCAAGCCCACTTTGAAAAAGCCGTTGCGGCCTACCCCTGTTACGCGCGGGCTCAGACCGATCTGGCTTTGACCCTCATGCGGGAAGGCCAATCGCCGCACGCTGAAGCGCCGCTCAAGAAGTCCGTTGAGTGCGACCCGGATTACGTGGACGCCTACCTCCAACTGGGGCGGCTCTTGAACGAACAGCAACGCTTCACGGAGAGCCGCCGCGTGCTGGCCGAAGGGGTGCGCCGCGCGCCGAGTTCCTGGGATTTCTATTTCCAACTCGGGCAAGCCGATTTCGGCCTGAAGGAGTACCCGAACGCGGAGCAGGAATATCACCAGGCCCAATCATTCGGGCTCGCCGTCCCCTCGGTGATCCACGAGCGGCTGGCCGCCGTCTACCTGAAGGAAAGCGAGTATAGCAAGGCCTACGCCGAGATGCAGGCCTACCTTGCCGAAGATCCGGACGGGCACTACGCCGCCGGGATTCGAACCCTCATGCAACAACTTCAATCGGCCGGCCTCGTCCACCCGCCGGACTAAAGGGTGAAGGGTAAAGGGTAAAGGGTAAAGGGTAAAGGGTAAAGGGTAAAGGCCCAAAACAATTGTCCGTCGATCGTCTTTTTGAACCGTGCCTTCCCTACCCTTGCTGCCCCAGGCGACGCCCTTTCGCGCCCCCGCGGGACCTGGCGTTTTCACCTTGACGAAGTAGGCTGGTTTCCGTTACATTGCGCGTGCGCTTCACCCTTTACCCTTTAACCTTTACCCTTCACCCTTTACCCTTTTATGACAGCACCTTGGTCACCACCTCGCCCGCCACGTCAGTGAGCCGGAAGTAGCGGCCCTGGAACTTATAGGTGAGTTTCTTGTGGTCGATGCCCAGACAGTATAGGACTGTAGCCTGCAAATCGTGTACCGGGATGGGGTCGGAAACCACGTTGTAGGAATAATCGTCGGTTTCGCCGAGGGTGATGCCGGGTTTGACGCCGCCGCCCGCCAGCCACCAGGCGAAACAGCGCGGGTGATGATCGCGGCCGTAGTTGGTCTCCGTCAGCTTGCCCTGGCAGTAGACGGTGCGTCCGAACTCGCCTCCCCAGATCACCAGCGTGTCGTCGAGCAGGCCGCGCTGCTTCAGGTCCGTCACCAGCGCCGCCGACGCCTGGTCCACGCCCTGGCACTGCAAAGCGATGTCGCGAGGCAGGTCGTTATGCTGGTCCCAGCCGCGATGGTAAAGCTGCACGAAGCGCACGTTGCGCTCGGCTAGTCTCCTTGCCAGCAGGCAATTGGCGGCGTAGGTGCCGGGCCGGCGCGAATCGGGTCCGTACATTTCAAAGATGCGGTCGGGCTCGTTGGAGAGGTCCATCAGCGAGGGCACCGAGGTCTGCATGCGATACGCCATTTCGTACTGGGTGATGCGGGTCTCGATTTCGGGGTCGTGATAGGCGTCGGACCACAGCTTGTTGAGCTTGGCAATGCCGTCGAGCATCCGGCGCCGCGTCTCTTTGCTGATGCCGGGCGGGTCGTTGAGATAAAGCACCGGATCGGCGCCGGCGTGGAACTTCACCCCCTGATACTTCGACGGCAGAAACCCGTTGCCCCACAGCCGCGAAAACAACGGCTGGTCGGGATTGAGCGCGTTGGCCTGCGAGATCAGCACCACGTAGGCGGGCAGGTTCTGGTTCTCGCTCCCCAGGCCGTAGCT
This sequence comes from Terriglobia bacterium, assembly GCA_035315065.1. GTDB lineage: Bacteria > Acidobacteriota > Terriglobia > UBA7540 > UBA7540 > DATFYM01. The sequence continues at coordinate 12,202 of DATFYM010000112.1, read as the reverse complement.
CACCCAGGCACCCATGCTGGGACGGCCCGGCTGCTGGAAACCGGTCTGGATGAAGGTAATCGCCGGATCGTGATTGATGGCGTCGGTGTTCACCGTTTTCAGGATGGCGATGTCGTCGACGATCTTCGCCGTGTGCGGCAGCAACTCGCTGATCCAGGCGCCGGACTTGCCGTGCTGCGCGAACTTGAAAATAGGAGCCGCCACCGGGAAGGACGACTGGCCGGAGGTCATGCCCGTAATGCGCTGGCCCTGGCGAATCGAGTCCGGCAGTTCGGTGCCGTGGAACTGGCGTAGCTTCGGCTTGTAGTCAAACAACTCGATCTGCGACGGCGCGCCTGACTGGTGCAGGAAAATCACCCGCTTGGCTTTGGGAGCGAAATTCGGGAAGCCAATCAGGCCGCCGGTCTTCGGGTCGATCCCACCGGACGCGTCGCCGTCGCTCGAAAGGAGGGCCTCCGGAGCCAGCAGCGACGCCAACGCCGCCACCCCAATGCCCTTCGCCGTGCGGCCGAAAAGCTGTCGCCGCGTCATCTGCAGTCTGATTTGATCGGTCAGCATCGAACACCCCCGGCAATCTTCACCGTGCGCTAGCCTCGGCGTTGTAACCTAAACTGCCTAACCCTTGTTCCGGCTAACTCCCGGCGCGCGCCGAATGCGGGTGCCCGCCAGCAAGTCAGTCATCGTCATCCTTCTTTCCCTGATTGCACGACAAGCAAAGCGTTTGCAGATTTTCCATCGTCGCTGGTCCCCCCCGGCTGCCCGGTATAATGTGATCGACTTCAAGTCTTACGGACGTGTCATCTTTTGGATTGGCTCCGCATTTCACGCAACGATAGCCGTCCCGCTTCAAGACCGCCAGGCGGACCCTGCGGGGAACCGCATCGTAAAGACGTCGCCGCACTGGTTTGTTGCGCTCGTACAGCTTGGATTCAGGAAGCTCCCCTAAATCAGCCTGCTCGATCAATTTGGCGAGCCTCCCCAGACCTCCGAAAAAGCGTTGACAGGTCCGAGCTCGAAAAGGGTAGTTATGCTTTTCCAAGTACTCAGCCAACTGGAGGTAACTAGGCACGGATTCCTGCTCTCGCCAGCAGTTGCGAAACGCGTCGACCATATCCCGGGGAACCAATTTGCTGTAGTATGCTCGAAAGCCGGCTGCCTGAAGCGCCTTACCCCAACCGCCAAAGCGCCTTGCAATCGCGTTAGAATGCGCGATCTTATCAACCCAATTATTGTAATCCTGCTCCGTGAAAGAGGATCTTCTATGCGCCTCCCCGTACTTCTTCAGGGAAGCGATAATCTGGACCTTCGAGAATGGCGAAGAAATCCGGTCAATCCGGTAGCGGAATGGCTCTCTACTCATTCGTCCACCAACACGCGTTTCATTGTACATGTGAAATTAGGTGAAAGGGCATCCGCCGCTCGCCATTTACTCCTTTGTAATAGTCTCATCCAAATTCAAAACGTGCTCGCCACTGTCGTCTGGGCCGCCAGTTCCACCGGACCAGAATCTTTAAGTCAACGAAGACCTTGTCGGTCATGAAGCTCCTCACGGCTGGCCATCTTTCCACCGCCAAGATGGAAGCCCGAAGCCAGACGAGCGAGGGCTCTGGCCTTGGCCCGCTGGTACCGGTGCTCCTTGACGAGCTTCTCAAGTTCAACAGCAAGACCACTGATGTTCCCGCCTTGTTGCGCCGCCAGCGCCCGCGCGCGCTTCAAGAGCTGTCGGTCAATGGCAAGGGTGATCTTTCGCTTCACATGGCCTCCCACCGGGCGTTACACATCAAACGCTCATCTTATAGAAAACAAGCCGCAAGCTCTGAATCGGCAAGAAAGAGGAACGCTTCACTCTCCCTAACTTATCGAAAAGCGGCCTCAAAATTCGCTTAACTTACTGACTTTGAACTAGTTAGGCATAGTGGCTTCGTTCGTCTCAATCCTCTCGCAAGTTACTGATAATGAGAGCCTTCGCCAGCATGGCTTCGATTGGCTTCGTTCGTACTCCTGTCCTTCCTCCTCCAGACTCAGAACGTGCGAACAAATCCCGGGAGCGCGGGCATCTTGCCCGCTTTTCCTCTAGGTAGGGGCTTTAAGATCAAGAGCGGGCAAGATGCCCGCGCTCCCAGAATATGTTCACAGCTTGTTGCGCCCTGGGCTACCCTCTTTCGCCCCTTCGGGGCTAGCGGATAGCAGTTTCCATTCCCAATTCGGCAACCGGACCGGATGAAACGAACGAGTTTTTCCGGCCAACCACAATCTATCCACAACATAACAAAGGCCCCGACGCTGAATATTTCGATCGCTCCAAAATCGCCCACGTTATTGAAAACAAGCATGTTGTTGTTTGAATTTCGTTTATCATCTTTATTTTCAAGCGCTTAGCCCTAGTTGTCTCGAAACGATACGATCGGGAGCAAGACCTGGAAAATCGGTAAACAATCGGCTCTTCTTCATTTCGCTTCCCTGCCTTGGCTCGTGCTGCAAGCAACCTTACCGCTGGCATTTGTCCTGCCCAACCCTTGCGATGGCGGTCTCAGCTACAAGCGGAATCCGTATCCTTGCCTCGCCTACTACTCTAGCGTATTCTATATCGTTTGTCAAGATAATTCTTCAGTACCCTACGCTTGGCCTCGGGCGCGCGTCACAAAAGTGAGGAGCCGTCCATCGGACGTAGCGCGGGCGTCCCGCCCGCTGTGGCGCGGGCATCCTGCCCGCGCAAACGGCCCTTCATGTTGCCGCGTATTGCCATCTAGCCTTCCTGCCAAGCAACCTGAACCTTCTTCAGCGCGGGAGCGGGACGCTCCCGCCACAGCGGGCGGGACGCCCGCGCTACGTCCTCACTCCTTTGTTATCGTCTCATCCAGATTCAAAACCGTGCTGGCCACGGTTGTCCACGCCGCCAGTTCCACTGGATCGAGCTTAGCGTTGTATTTCGAGTCGCCCACGGCGAGCAGCTTCAGCGCCGAGGCCTTGTCGTGCCCATACTCGGTCAGCTCCTGCTTCGCGATTGCTATCAGCACTTGCCGCTCCTGCGGCTGCGGATTTCGAGCAGTGGCCAGGCGAAACACATAATCGATGCGTTTGGTTGGATCCTTGCCTGCTTCGAGCAAGGCGCGCTGGGCCAACGCACGGCTGGCCTCCACGTAGGTTGGATCGTTCAGCAGCACCAGCGCCTGCAACGGTGTGTTGGTGCGGGAGCGCCGGGCGGTACACTTCTCGCGGTCGGGCGCGTCAAAGGTGGTGAGCGAGGGCGGCGGCACGGTGCGCTTCCAGATGGTATACATGCTGCGACGATAGAGGTCGGCGCCTGTGCTCTGAACGTACGTCTGGGCGGTGAAGCCCTCGCCGAAGGCCATTTCCTCCCAGAGGCCCTTGGGCTGGTAGGGGTAGACGCTGGGCCCGCCGATTTTGTCGTCCAGCAGCCCGCTGGCGGCCAGCGCGTTATCACGGATCTCCTCCGCCGGCAGGCGGAAGCGCGGACCGCGGGCCAGCAGGCGGTTCTCCGGATCGCTCTCCGCCATTTCCGGGGTGGCGCGCGACGATTGCCGGTAGGTGGCCGAGGTTACGATCAGGCGTTCCAGCCGCTTCACGTCCCAGCCGGTGCGGACGAATTCCGTGGCCAGCCAGTCGAGCAGCTCGGGGTGGCTAGGCGGCTCGCCCTGGGTGCCGAAATCCTCCGCCGTTTTGACGATTCCGGTGCCGAAGGCACTCTGCCAGGCGCGATTGACGGCCACGCGCGCCGTCAGGGGATTGCCGGGATCCACCAGCCATTTCGCGAGGCCCAGCCGGTTGGGCGGAAGGCCAGGCGGCATCGGCGGCAGGAAACCCGGGACGCCGGGCGTGACTTTCTCGCCCGGATTGTCGTACTGCCCCCGGCCCAGCACAAAGGTATCGCGCGGCTTCTTCATTTCCGCCATCACCATGGCGGTGGGGATGGATTGCTGAAGCTTGTTCTTCTTCTCCCGCAGGTCCTTCAACTGCGCGTAGAGCTTGCGGTAGGGCTCGGGCGCCGCAACGGTGAGGTAATACTCGCTTAGCCGCGCCTGATGGCTCTTGAGCCGGTCGGCTTCCTTCTGCTCCTTGGTTTGCGCCTTGTCGGTCATCCCGATGTCCGCTTCCTCGGGAGGCTTCTCCGGTTCAAGGCTCTCGATCTTTTCCACCGGCTTGCCGGCCAACTCGGCCAACAGAGCGCGAGCCGGCAATTCGACGGCAAGATTAGTGGCTTCATCAGCGGTCAGCGCGCGATCGTAAATGCGAAGATCGTCGATCTGCCCCTTGAAGGGCCGGCCGATCTTCTTATCGCCCACGGAAAGGGCCGCCCCTGTACGGAAACTACCGCGGAAACTGCCGCTCAAGTTGTCTTTCACCGCTTCGGTTGGAAGAGGCTTGCCATCAAGATAAAGACTCACTCCCGACGCTCTGCCGGAGCCGTCGTAGTTCAACAAGAAGTGACGGCTTCGTTCGAACCGGACGCGTTCCTTCGTCTTGACCTCAATGGCATCGCCGGGCCAGCGGCTGGCCACCCGGACGATCAAGGTGAACCTGGGTCTTTGGGGGCCGTCAAAGGTTGGGTCGTCGATGGCGATCTCGTACCCACGCCAGTTCGGCGATGGGTCCCGTTTCTGGATCAGCTCCAAACCCTTAGTGCCGTCGGGCTGCGCCCAAAACGCCAGGGCGAAGGGCCGGGACTCGGGACTCGGGGCTCGGGACTCGGAGCTCGGGGTTCGGGGTTCAAGGTTCGCGAGTTGCGAAGGAGAAGCGGGGGCCTTTTCCGGGAGCCGGGACTCGAAATCCGGAACTGGGGAGGCCGAGCTTGGACGGTCGAAATCACCGACGGGGAAATCAACTTGCGTCTCTCCGCTGAAATCGGCGGCCTTGCCGATGGCCCCGTCAACGTACCCCACATCGCCGCGCGTGGCTTTGGCATCGAGACCGTGACCGGAGGTATCCGCCAGGTTTCCCTCGAACGCGTAGTGCGCCGCCAGCCCAGAGTCGGGAGTCGGGAGTCGGGACTCGGGAGTCGCGGAAGAAACGGGATTCGCGGTTCGAGACTCGACGTTTGCGGTTCGGGGTTCGGGGTTCGGGGCTCGCGGAGAAGAAGCCGAGTTGGGTTTGCTTTCTTCTGCGAATCCCGAAACCCGAACCCCGAATCCCGTTCCTTCTGCGACTCCCGACTCCCGACTCCCGACTCCCGACACCGCCGCCCGCCACTGGTTCTCCTGCGCCACCATGTCCTTTTCGGGAATCGCGGCCAGCGTCTCGGCGATCTGGCGGTTGAGCTGCTCGATTTCCTGCTGCTGTTCCGGAGCGGGCAGTTCCAGCACCGGCGCGGCGTTTCCCGTCTGGCCGTCGAGGCCGCGTTCGGGGACGGTGTTGAAGAAGGCGAACATGCGATAGAAATCCTTCTGCTTGATCGGGTCGTACTTGTGATCGTGGCAGCGGGCGCATCCGACGGTCAGGCCAAGCCAGGTGGTGCCGGTGGTGCTCACCCGATCCACGATGTACTCCACGTGATACTCCTGAGGGATCGCGCCGCCCTCGAAGTTGATCATGTGGTCGCGGCTGAAGCCGGTGGCGATTTTCTGCTCGACGGTGGCGTTGGGCAGCAGGTCGCCCGCCAGTTGCTCGATGGTGAACTCGTCGTAGGGCAGGTTGCGATTGTAGGCGTCGATCACCCAGTCGCGCCAGCGCCACATCTGCCGGAGGCTATCGATGTGGTAGCCGTGAGTGTCGGAGTAGCGGGCCAAGTCGAGCCACGCCATGGCCATCTTCTCGCCGTAGTGGGGTGACTTCAGGAGTTGGTCCACGCGCTTTTCGTAAGCGTCGGGCGACTTGTCAGCCAGGAAGGAATCGAGCTCCGACGGCGTGGGCGGGAGTCCGGTCAGGTCAAACGTGACGCGGCGCAGCAGCGTGGCCTTGTCCGCTTCGGGCGAGGGCTTCAGGCCCTCGCGCTCCAACCGCGCCAGGACGAAATTGTCGATGGGATTGCGCGGCCACTTCACGCCATTCACCGGCCGCGCCGCCGGCACCAACGGACGTTGCGGCGCCACGAACGACCAGTGCTGCTCGTACTTCGCGCCCTCGTCGATCCAGCGCTTGATGAGTTCGATCTGCGCCGGCGTCAGTTTGCGCTCGGAGTAGAAAGGCGGCATGCGCACGCTGGGATCGGAGCTGCTGACCTTCTGGTAGATTTTGCTCTCGGCGGGTTTCCCCGGTGTCACGATCCGGTAGCCGCCGCGATCCGCGAACAGTTCCTCTTTTTGGTCCAGCCTCAGATTGGCCATGCGCTGTTTCTCGTCCGGCCCGTGGCACGCGAAGCAGTTGTCGGCCAGGATGGGCCGGATGTCGCGGTCGAAGTCCACCGGCTTGGCGGGCGCGTCCGGCGGCAGGCCGGAAACTCCTGGCCGAGGCCTCATCAGCAGCACCAGGTATGCTGGAATCAGGACGACGAGGAAGATTCGCGTTCTCAAGTTGGTCCCTCGCGAGCGGGATTACCACGAGTCGGCTCGCCCGATAGCTTCTGCTGACCTGGCCTTCCCCCCGGTGCTCAAATGATAAAAGTTGGACGAGCCGAAGTCCAGCAAATAAGATCTTCATGTGTTGGGGCGCGCTTTGCGGCCGGGTTAAAGCCCCGCCCTTGGAGTATGTACATTTGCGGGCGCAGCCCGCCCTGGAGTGCGGCGGCTTGACGCCGCCTTGCAGCCTTAGTGGGGTTCGCTCCACCTGGCTTCGGCCTCTTGCTGGGAAGCGTCCTTCCAGCAGTGATGGCTGCGCTCGGCCGATTCCAAGGCGGCGTCAAGCCGCCGCACTCCAAGGCGCGGACGTAAGGTCCGCGCTTGGCGGGGCTGAAGCCCCGCCCTTCCGCGCGCCACAACACTCTTTCATCAGCCTGTTAGATTAGATTGGTTTAGGCGTGCGAACACCGGGAAGACCGAACCGTCTACGCCGCTTTCTTTGTGATACTCTCAGTTTCACTCTGCGCCTCGGCGCCTCGGTCTTGGGGACGCTCGCGGTACTCAGACCAGACGTGTGCCAAGATTCTGGGGATCGTTTTCAGGAACCCAAGTTCTCGTTTTCATAGTACGCTCACGAGCGGTGCGCCGGGTGACGAGGTTTCCGACAGGTCACGATGCCGGCTACCGAAATAGCATCAGCGGGAGCAACAGCCTATAGTCTGGTCACGGCGCTTTAGCCCCGTCAGGGGCGGAAGAATGTAGCCCAGGGCGCAAGCCCTGGGTTGCGCGTGGCGCGTGGCCAGCGAGCCCCGGAAGGGGCGAAAGAAGAAGCTGCCAAGCCACGTCTTACGCCCCTCCGGGGCTGGAAGGCTCTCGGTGATGGAACGGTTCCCAGGGCTTGCGCCCTGGGCTAAACTCTATCGGCCCTCCGGGCCTGAAGAACGCACATGTTTTGTTGACAGAGATTTCGGTCACCACGAACCGGCACGGCCCTGTGATCCGGAATGTTAGCGTACTTCCGAAACGGGACACTAAGCTCAAACAACTCTTCGAGGAGATCTCAGCATGTCTGTTAACCGGCGACAATTTCTTGAGAATTCGGCTCTCGGGGCGGCTGCGTTCGAGAGCGCGCCGGAAGCCTCGGCACTGACGCCTCAGGACCCTTCTTCCGCCGGCCCCGGTTCGTCCCCCAAAAAGGCTTACGGATCGGGTTACTTCGGAAACTGGATCGAGGATCAGTTCGGACTGCCTGCGTTCCATTACACGTGTGACCAGATCAACGATCCGAAAGCTCTCACCGAGGTGAACCCCGGGGTTCTCGCTCCAACCGAGCACATTCATCAGGTGGGCAACGACCGGCTGGTGGCGATTGCCTCCAACTACGGCCACGTGCGGGTACGTCAGGACGAGGGTGCGCCGAAGTTTCTCAACGACTACGCGCCCGAGCGCGGCACCTTCGGCGGCGGGTTTGGTTATTTGACGGACGGAAAAGTAGCGCTCAGCACTTTCTATCCGGGCAATGCAAAGAGCTTTGACCGGTTCTTCGGAATTGGTTATTTCCGCAAGAAAGTCACGGGAGAATCCTACAGTATTGACCACGTAATATTCGCGCCTTTCGGCGACGATCCCGTGCTGGTTTCGCAAGTCACGGTTGCCAACTCCGGCCCCGCCGAAGCGAACTTGCGCTGGATCGAGCACTGGGGATGCCAGGTTTATCAGTTCTCGTTTCGATCGTTCATGCAGGGGTTCGCGGGCAAGGGCATGGTTGAGTTGCGGCGCGATTTTGGAGCAAGGTTCGCGCATCACTTTCGTAGTGTTGTCGGCGGCTGCGGTCTGCTTGAAACCAAGGATTTCCTGGGCCGTTCGGAAGCGGACGACCGGCAGTTCCAGGGCATGGTTGCCTATCTCGAGAAAAACCCAAATCCATTTCTAACTGCTCCCGACAAGAACGCCCCCCAACAGTCTGCTTTCGACGATCTCAATCCGCCGCCTACTCTTCTGGTTTCGCTCGATGCTCCGGCGGATGGCATGACGACCAATGGGAAGGACTTCTTTGGATCGGGTGGCGTTAACCATCCCGCCGGGCTGGGCCATGATCTGGATGGCGATCTGAGCCAGACTGGCCCTGAAAGCGCCCTGCTGCTGGAGCGGAAGTTCACTCTGCAACCCGGAGAGAGCTGCACCCTCACGTTCCTCTACGGCTACGTCGCCGAAGGCACGGATCTGGATTCGTTATTCGCCAAATATCGCCGCACCGCTCACGGTGCACTCGGGGACTCAAGCCAGCAGTGGAAGAAACGCGGTCTGCGGTTCAGCACCGAAACCGATCCCTGGGTGGCACGGGAAGTCGCGTGGAACAATTACTACTTACGTAGCGGAGTGACTTACGACGATTTCTTTCGCCAGCACGTCATTTCGCAGGCCAGTATCTATCAATATGTGATGGGATTTCAGGGTGCCGCGCGCGACCCGCTTCAACACGTTCTGCCCTTTGTTTTCAGCGATCCCGACCTGGTGAAGGAAGTCCTGCGCTACACCCTGAAAGAGGTCCGGCCGGATGGCTCCATCCCTTATGGAATCGTCGGTCACGGCATGCCCATGCCTACGACATCCGACAATTGTAGTGATATCCCGATGTGGCTTCTTTGGGCGGTGAGCGAGTACATTCTGGCCACCCGCGACCTTCAATTCCTGGATTCCGAGGTGGTGACGGTTTATGGCCCCAATGACACCAATGCCGGCAAGGGGTCGGTACGCGGCCTTCTAACTCGCTGCTACCGGCACCTGGTGGAGGACGTTAAAACCGGGCAGCACGGTCTCATGCGCATGCTTCAGGACGACTGGAACGACGGGCTGGTGATGACCTGGGTCCCTCCAGCGTCGGTGCCGGAGTGCCGGGAGCAAAGTGAAAGCGTGCTCAACTCGGCCATGGCGGCCTATGTGTTCGACTACTACGCTCGGCTGCTGACCTATGCCGGCGACGATGGCCGGCTCTCATCGCCGATTCGCCGCCAGGCGGAAGCACACCGGGAGGCGGTTCGAGCACAGTGGACGGGCAAATGGTTTCGCCGCGTGTGGCTGGGACCAACCCAAGGCTGGCTGGGAGAGAAAGGGATGTGGATCGAGCCGCAGCCGTGGGCCATCATCGGCGGAGTTACGAGCGACGAACAAACTCGGGTGCTGGTGCAAAGCGTCGATCAGGAACTTCGCCGGGGTTCTCCCATCGGTGCCGTCCAACTCAACGACAGCCCCGACCGGATCGGGCATGGCGTGTGGCCAACGGAACCTGGCACATCGGTAGCCGGCGGGGTTTGGCCATCGCTCAACCAGACCCTGATTTGGGCGCTCGCGGGCATTGATGGGGCCATGGCCTGGGATGAGTGGAAAAAGAACTCGTTCGCCCGCCACGCTGAGGTTTATCCCGAGATCTGGTACGGAACCTGGAGCGGACCTGACGTTCTCAATTCGGCGTCGAGCAAGCATCCCGGCGCGACCACGGGAGGGCGTCCTTTTGGGTGGACCGATTTCCCGGTGCTCAACATGCATACTCACGCTTGCCCGCTATTCTCGATCGCCAAGCTGCTGGGCGTGGAGTTCACCGAAACGGGCTTGGCCCTGGCGCCAAAACTGCCGCTGCCCTCGTTTCGCTTCGATTCGCCGCTACTGGGAGTGGTGAAATCTCCCCGAGGTTACGAAGGCTGGTACAACCCGTCGCAGCGCAATGCGTGGAGCATACGGCTGAAGGTTCCAGCCGACGAAGCTCAGCAACTTTCGCGAGTAGAGGTCAACGGAAGCCGCATCGACGCGCGAATCTTGGACGGGGCTGTCGAGATGAGAGGCGAAGGCGGAGGCGGCGATCCGCTACGCTGGGCCGTGGTTCGCGGTTAAACCGGGCTATGAGAGGGCGGTTTCCTGACCATCGTTTTTGACGCAACACATGTCTTTTCCGGACCTCCTTGCCCCGGAGATTTGAAAGTGTGCAGTACTTGCGAGGGAGCTTCCAACACAAAGACACAGAGGCCCAGCGCGACGTCGCCGCAAATGAAGTCAGAAAGCAAGAGTCGGCCGTTCAAGCCCGAAAAGGGACTTTAAGGACGCGCCCCCTCACCCGTCCCGCGCCGGCTGGTGAAAGCGCCGGACGCGGTCCACCCTCTCCCGTCGGAGAGGGTAAGGACTCAAGCACTCACGAGGCTAGCCTTCTCCCAAGGGAGAAGGTGGCCGACGGAGGAGGCCAGATGAGGGGTCTCGCTTGCTAAAGGGTCAAGGTGAAAGGCGCGTCCACAAATCCTTGCCAAGAAGACAAGTAATTACGACGCTGGTTTACGGTGAAGGCAGACGTCGGGAGCGAAATATCGTACCGTTCCCATTTCTCTTCTTCGTGTCTCCGTGCCTCTGTATTTGATTCTTTTACACCTGCATTTGGAGACAGTTAGTTCGGCCTCGCTCAAGATGCACTGCGCAATTCCTCTCGGATTACGCGCCGCAGCGTTTCCTCCAGGGCGGGCTTCTGGGCGCCCTCGATATAGGCGCGCAGCGCGTTGTTGATCATGGTTTGATAGTTGCCACCGCCGGCGCGCTCCACCAGGTCCCGAAAGTAGTCCAGAATGTCAGTATCCAAGCGGATGGTGATGCGCTCCTTGCCCGGTGGAATTGGTAGCACGGGGCCGCGTTTTCCCTTGCTGAAATCGTAGGTTCTCATCGTTGTGCCTCGTTTTGTTTCGCCTTCCCCTGGTCCCAAACGACGCCCACCCAGGCACTGTACATCTGTATGTACTCGGCGTCAAGACGGGATTTCCTCCCGTCCTTCAAGATTATTCTCAGGGCGTGAACATTGGGGGTTGAGGTGAAAGGCGGGTTGCTCTTGGCTAGGGCAGGGGCGCGTCGCCTTGCGCCCCCACAACGATGATGAGCGGTAACGGCTGGTTGGATTAGCTGGCGGTGACCACCTTCCGCATTCCGAGGAACGCTGCCATGGCCAGCGCCGTGCCAAACAGGAGGAGACCAGAAGGCTCCGGCGTCGCGGTGGTGGGACCATTAACCTCCAGCTCCACGTTGTTGGGATTGTAGACTACCGACCACGTGTCACCGGACGGCAGCGGCGCGTCGGCAAAGTCCACGCCCGAGAACATCCCGTTCACTCCGTTGTTCGCGAGCAGCACGAAGAAGCCCTCGCCCGCCGCTGGCGTGAAATTACTGCCCGTGGCCAAGTCGACGTCGAGCGTCCCGCCTAGGGTTGCCGTTCCGGTCACATCCAACTGGCTGTAACCAGTGCCGGCGGCCACGCCTCCCAGGAAGGCCTCCAGCGTGCCGCCCGCACCCTGCGCGTAGCTGCTATGCATGGTGAGGATATCGGGACTGCCCGGGTCGGAGGCGGTGACGATGCCGCCCGAGTTGTTGACGTTGGCAACGATCGTGCCACTGCCCGAAAGCGTGCCGCCGTTAATGAAGGCTATGGCCGCCGTCAGGCTTCCATTCACCTTGAGGCTGGCACCGCCCGACTGGGTATAGTTGTTCGCCCCGCCGGAACCAATGGTGAGCGTACTGTTCTTTCCCACCATCACGCTACCGGCATTGGAGAAGTCGCCCGGCGTGGTCAAGTTATAACCGTTTCCCCCAATCCGCCGATAACGGTATCCGGCGCGAGGTAGACCTTGATTTGAGCAGCGGAAAGCCGGCTTGCTTGGCCACCGCGACTACTGCCGCCCCGCGGGCGCGCCGAAATGAACCCCGGAGAATCTCTCCAGAGCGAG
>DATFYM010000111.1:0-67625 GCA_035315065.1 Terriglobia bacterium | reverse complement strand
CGGCGGCTCTGTACCCATAACCAGTACTTCCCCGAGCTTAAAGATTTGCTCGATGCGGTCTCGCAGCAGATGGCCGCTTGGCAAAAACCGAACTCGGTGCTGCATCGATTATGCGGCATTACTTAAGACGCTATGTTTAACATTGAGTTTGGGAATGTTTAAGGCGGAGGTGTGCCCGGATTGGGATGCCGTTTTTCTATGTCGCTGATAATACGTGCCTTATCTATTTGGAGTGCGGCAGCTTGCTGCCGCTTTCCACGACGGAAGGCAACCGCCGCAGCAAGCTGCGGCGAAAACAAAGCGGCAGCAAGCTGCCGCACTCCAAATCGAGCCCGAGTTTCGAATTGCGATCGCAAGGCAAAGGAGCCAAACAATGCTACTTAAGAATAAGGCGGTGTCCGAAAAGCGGGTCGCGGCCAATCAGGCGAATGCGAAGCATTCTACCGGACCGCGCAACGAGCAGGGCAAGAAGGTCTCGTCCCAAAACAACTTCAAGCACGGCTTTTACGCCCAAATGCAGCCCGAGGTGATGGCCGTCCTGCACGAAGACCCCCTCGAAAAGGTCCGCATTCTCACCGGCCTCAGCAACTCCTACAATGTGGAGAACTCCGCCCAGCAAATGGTGGTGGACGACATCTTCGACTTGCGATGGCAACGCATCCAGGTGGTGCGTTCCCAGGAGGCCAAGATGGGACTCCGCGTCAAGGGCGTCGAACGCCAGCGCGACATGATGCATCTCCAGATCAACCACGACGTCGCCGACGTTCCCCAGGCGGAGGTGCTGGAGAAGGGCTTGCGCAACATCGCGGACTCCCCCGCCAAGTTCGGAGCTCTCATCGACAAGCTCAACGCCCTGATCAAGCAGGCGGAGGAACGCGACTACTCCTCCGCTTTGCCCTATTTGACCGCCATCTACGGCAAGCAAGCCAGTCCTCGCGGTGCCACCATTTTTAACGTGTTTCTCGACTTAGGCCGGCTTCAGCGTGAGCGCCAGGCGGCGCTCGAGGCTCGCCGTCCCTGGCCGCCACCCGGAGATCCGGTGTGGAAGGAAGAGGATGCCCCTAAGAAGGGTGACCCACCCGGTTACGACCCCCGGCTCGATTTGCCCAACGAAGCGCTGCTGATGTACCTGAACATGGAGCTGCACGAGGTCCAAAAGTGCTACAGCTTCTTCGTCGAAGACAAAATCATCGTCACCCAGATGAACCGCGATGCGGCCATCGCTCCCACCCTGGATTCATTGCCGGCGGCGCGCGTGCTCTGGATGATCGATCGCGATATCGACGCCAAAACCCGCCTTTTGATGAAGATGCTGGTGGAAGACCGAAAGCGGCGGCTTATCCTGCAGCAGGACGAGGAGGCCGACGACGCAGGGTCGAGCGGCGCCCCGCCCAAGGCAGGTGCGGGCCCGCGGCAGACGGTTGGGGAGGAAGAAGGGTCAAGCGCCGCCGGGCCTGAGGCAGATTCGGGCCAGGATGCGGGGCCGGATGAGGCGTCCGGCGCGGATGGAGAAGACGTAGAAGTGAACGATGCTCAGGGCAAAGCAGATCCGGAGCCCGTTCAGACGCCCGAGGCCCCCTTCCGGTCGGCGGTGGGAACAACGTCGCTACTCATCCTCACCCTCGTCCTCCATCTTGTCCTCAGCCTGACCCACGTCAGCCTGACCCAAGGGTCAGTCGCGAGCACATCGCCGCTACGCGTAGAGGCGGGTTTATCCCGCCATCTTCCTGACCTGACCCAGGAATTGGCGGTGGGGACATCGGTGCTACAGTTCAAATCGAAGGTTGCGATACTGCCGCAACTTCAGCGGTACCCGCACGGACCCCAGGTCCGCGCCGTGGAGTGCGGTAGCGCAGCTACCGCCTTGGCATCTCTCCCCACGCACCGGGCGAAATGCGGCAGCTCGGTTACCGACTTGGCGCCCCGGCCCGAACTCCGCAGGAAAGGCGGCAGCCCCGCTGCTGCCGCATTCCAAGGCGGGCTGCGCCCGCAGACGGGCGAATTCTGGTCGGCGGTGGGGACACCGCCGCTACAGTTCGGGCAATCGAAGGTTGCGACACCACCGCAGCTTCAGCCGTACCCGCGCGGACCTCAGGTCCGCGCCTTGGAGTGCGGTAGCGCAGCTACCGCCTTGGCATCTCTCCGCACGCGCCGGGCGAAATGCGGCAGTTCGGTTGCCGGCTTGGCAACGCCCCACGCGCTCCGCAGGAAAGGCGGCAGCATCGCTGCCGCACTCAAGGCGGGCTGCGCCCGCAGACGGACGAATTCCAGTCAGCGGTGAGGACGCCGGCGCTACAGGCGCCAAAACGCGACGGTTTTTTCCGGTCCGAAGCCACTGACTTATTGAAAACAAAGGACGGTGCCCCGGGACCGAACCCAATACGAACCCATTTCGGAAGGGTAGACCGTAGAGAGTAGACGGCATGAAGCAGTAGACGGAAGTCGGTAGACAGCATAAAGCGGTAGGCGGTAGTCGGTAGACGGTAGACGGGATAAAGCGGTAGATGGCAGTCTACCGTCTACCGTCTACCGCCTACCGTCTTCTGCCAAGGAGGAAAAACATGTCGAAACACCAAACCCGCCCCGGCGCGAAAGCGAGGACCACGGCCCCGCCCGATCCCGATTGCGCCACAGCGGTGGCCGCCGCGCGTCCCAAGGTGAAGGAACTGCTGGCGGAATACCAAGCCGACCCGACGGGCGACGCCGCCGCCATCGTGGAAGCGCTGTTGCTCAGCCAGGTGGCCGGCCAGCCGCTGCGCGAGGCCGAAGTGCTGCATTTCCAGCAGGGGTTAGACTTGCATCAAACCCTGGAGAACGACGCCGGGCGCACCGCCACCCGGCTCACCCGCCAGAACGGCCGCCTGAAGAGGGACTTGGCCAAAAAGAACCTCGCCCAAGCCTAAGTGTGCAAGTACCTGGAACAGGTGGGAGCGGCGGCGCTCAAAGGCAAGGAACCGACGCCGGAAGAGATTATCAAGAAGATCTCCGCCGCCATCGGCGTGAGCGGTCCGCTGATCCCGCGGGTGGAGAAGGTGCCGCCGCCCGACTTTTCCAGAGTCCCCAGTTGAAGGCGGAACAGTAGGCAGTAGGCGGAAGGCAGAAGGCAGAAGGCAGTAAACAGTAGGCAGAAGCAGTAGGCAGAAGGTCCTACGGCGGTCTGGCCGGGATAGCCGAGGAGGTTGTCACGTGTCGCTTTCAACTGTGGACTCAGGCGGGGTTCGGGCGATCACCGCGGCCCGCTTTGTCGCACCCCGCGCCCGTTCGCCGAGGCCTGCCTACTGCCTACTGCCTACTGCCTACTGCCTTCTGCCTTCTGCCTACTGCCCCTCCATACCCCGCAGGAAGGGATTGAACTCCCTCTCATGGCCTATCGTTGTAGGCTCTCCATGGCCGGGGAAGACGGGCGTCGGGTCGGGGAAGCGCAGGAGGACGTCGTGGATGGAGCGCAGGATCTGTTTGAGGTCGCCGCCCCAAAGATCCGTGCGGCCGATGCTGCCCTGGAACAGGGTGTCGCCGCTCAGGATCCGCTGGTGATCGCCGGGCAGGTGGAGAGAGAGGCTGCCGGGCGAGTGTCCCGGTGTGTGCATCACTTCCAGGGCCAGGTTGCCCCAGCGCAACACGTCGCCCGTCTGGAGAAACTGGTCGACCTCCACCGTGCCCGGCGGCCACACGCCCAGCCACGCGGCCTGCATGGCCAGGTGCTGGTAAAGGGGCAGGTCGCGCTGGTGCATCATCACGGCGGCGCCGGTGGCCCGCTGCAAGTTCTCGATGCCGCCCACGTGATCGATGTGCGCGTGGGTGGCGACGATGTACTTCACCCGCAGGTGGTGGCGCGCCAGCACTTCCTGCACGCGCTCGATGTCGTCGCCGGGATCGACCACCACCGCCTCGCCGCTCGACTCGTCGCCGAGAATCGAGCAGTTGCACTGAAGCATGCCGACCGGGAGAATCTCATGAATCATCTTTACCTCGCGCCTCACTTCATTGTAGCCGAGAAGAGAATCCACAGATTACACAGATTTTGCAGATTAAGAAAAAGAGGGGTGTTCTCTTAGTCTGCAAAATCTGTGTAATCTGTGGATTCTCTTCTTGTGCCATACTGAGCCTTGGACAAGAGCTATGCACGTAGTTGTGGTGGGAGGACACTCGCGCGATATCGGCAAGACGTCGGTGATGGCCGGGCTGATCCGCGCCGTTAGGCCGCCTGGGCCACACGGGCCGCCCGGGCCGCTGGGGTGGACGGCGGTGAAGGTGACTCAGTACGGGCACGGCATCTGTTCGCGCGACGGAAAGCCTTGCGGCTGCGAGCCCGACGAGCACCCCTTCGCGTTGACCGAAGAGCGGGATGCGGCCGGGCGCGGCGATACCTGCCGGTTTCTCGCTGCCGGGGCGCACCGCTCACTGTGGCTGCGGGTCCGCCAGGGTCAGCTCGCGCAGGCGTTCCCGGTGTTGCAGCGGGCGTTGGGCGGCGAAGACTGGGTGATGATCGAGAGCAATAGCATCGTCGAGTTCCTCGCGCCCGACCTCTACCTGATGGTGATCGATAGCTCGCGGCGCGACTTCAAGGAATCGGCGCGGCGGTTCTTCGAGCGAGCGGACGCGCTCGTGGCGGTCGAGTCCCCCCTGCACGAGAAGACGTGGCCCGATGTCACTCTTTCGGGGGCACACCGCAAGCCCATGTTCCCGGTCAACGCTCGCGACTACTCGAGCCCGGAGCTCGCCGAGTTCGTGACGCGGAAGCTGGTAGATGGTAGACGGTAGGCGGTAGACGGTAGAAGGTAGATGGTAGGTGGTAGACGGCATGAGGGGGCTTCGCCCGGAAGATGGCAGACGTAGACGGAATAAGGGGAAGAGGAGCTTCTTCCCCCTTATGCCGTCTACCACCTACCGTCTACCGTCTACCGGTACACGCAGGGGTTATAGACAACTATTGAACTATACGGAGGCGCGAAGAATGGATAGAATCCCGGCGGAGTTGCGCTGATGTCGATCTTGTTCCAGTGGATTCACGTCGTCGCCGCCGTGATCGGCGTAGGAGGCATGGGCTTCATCCTCATTGCGCTGAAGCCATCGCTGCGCGTGCTCAGCCCCGAGCAAAGAGAGTTGATGGTGAGGGCAGTCCGGGCAAGATTCCGCTGGGTGACTTGGGGATGCGCCCTCCTGCTGCTGGTCTCGGGCCTTTACGCCGTGAAGACGCGTTATTGGGAAGCGCCGTGGGGAACCGCCTGGAAGTGGCTCACCGTCAAGCTGGTCCTTGCCGGCGTGATCTTCGTGATCACCCTGGCGTTGACACTGCCGCTCCGAGTCCTGGAGCGCGTTCAGGCCAAGCGCCAGATGTGGCTGGCCATAGCGTTCGGGGCGGCGATTGGCGTGATCCTCATCTCCGCGTACCTGCGGATGGGCTAGGAAGAGAGGGAATAGGGAACAGGGAATAGGGAACAGGGAATAAGGGACTGTTCCCTGTTCCCTATTCCCTGATTTAAGATGACGCTGGGCACTATTCCAAGCCCTCTGGCGGAGGCTCATAGTCAACTCGGAGCTACGCTAGGTGGGTACCACGGCGGCCGGGTGCCGTCGCGCTTTCGCGACCCCCGGACGGAGCACCTGGCCGCGCGCCGGACCGCCGGTCTCTTCGACTTCGCCTTCCGGGCCAAGTTGGCCGTGAAGGGACCCGATCGCACCAGCTTCCTCCACAACATGCTCTCCAACGACGTTAAGCGTCTCACGCCGGGTGAGGGCACTTACGCCACGCTGCTCGACATCAAAGGCCACATCCTCGCCGATCCGCGCGTCTACTGCACCGACGATGCCCTCATCGTGGACACCGACGCCGACCTCGTCGAGAAGGTGAGGCAGCACCTCGACCGCTTCATCCTGATGGACGAGGTCGAGATCGAGCCGTTGTCGTTGTTCACCATCGCCATCCAGGGACCGTCGTCGCGCCAGTGGCTCGAAACCGTGGTCGACTTCCACGCCTCGCTGCCCGACGAGTTCCGCCATGCGACTACCAATGTTGCCGGTGGCGCCGTGAGATTGGTGCGCGCCACCAGCACGGGCGACGAGGGCTACGAAGTCTGGGCGGAAGCGGAGGTCCTGAAGGCGCTGTGGGGAGCGGCTCTCGAAGCGGCACCGGCGCTCAACATGCGCCCCTGTGGAACCGAGGCTCTCGAAACCCTGCGCATCGAGGCCGGAATCCCACGCTACGGCGCCGAGCTTGACGACGAGACGCTGCCCCTCGAGGCCGGTCTCCTCAACGCCCTGAGCTTCACCAAGGGCTGCTACCCCGGCCAGGAGATCATCGAGCGGGCACGCAGCCGCGGCCACGTGAACTGGAAGCTCGCCGGACTCGTCGTCGAAGCCGAAGTCCCACCGGCGGCGGGTGAGAAGCTGATGCGGGAAGGAAAAGAGGTGGGTGAGGTCACCAGCGCCGGCTTCTGCCCTACTGTCGGCCCTACCGGCGGCAGGGTCCTGGCGCTAGCCTATCTGCGTCGCGAGGCGGCCGCCCCGGGAACCCAGTTGACCCTCGCCTCGGGCGCGCCGGCCACGGTCCATGAGCTGCCGTTCTGGCCGAGCAGGGAACACTGAACAGGGAACAGGGAATAGGGAAAAACCGGTTGGACCGGTCCCTGCCTGTTCCCTATTCCCTGTTCCCTGTTCCCTGCTTCCCGTGAAACACCGCTGCCTTGAACGTGCCGCGCTGCGCTTCGATTTTCTTCTGCAACAGGGTGATGGCGTAAATCAACTGTTCGGGGCGGGGCGGGCAGCCGGGGACGTAGACATCGATGGGAATGTACTGGTTCACGCCCTGGACGATGGCGTAATTGTTGAACACGCCGCCGGACGTGGCGCAGACCCCCATGGAGATCGCCCACTTGGGCTCTGGCATCTGGGCGTAGAGCCGTTTGATCACCGGCGCCATCTTCTGCGAAACGCGGCCGGCGATGATCATCAGGTCCGACTGGCGCGGCGAGCCTCGAAACACCTCGGCCCCGAAGCGGGCGATGTCGAAGCGCGAGGCGGACATGGACATCATCTCGATAGCGCAGCAAGCCAGGCCGAAACTCATGGGCCAGATCGACGACTTGCGCGCCCAGTTCACCACCTTGTCGAGCCGCGTGAAAATGAGGCCTTCCAGCCCCGACGCTTCGTTCACTTCCATAGTTGCAGTGCTCATGTCAGATTGATTATGGCACGCGGCCAGGTCATTTTCAATTCCGCGAATCGATAGAGCCAAATAGAGCCGTTCCTGTCCTCTCGAGCGCAAGATACTGTCGAGAGAGTAGGTCCGCCCTGCGGTCTGGTCACGGGGCAGCCACGCCCGGTAATTTGATTTAGCGGCGCTCATAGAGCGGCTTTCCCTCGGCTTCAATGAGCGAGAGCAACGTGCCATTAACGCCGCGCAGTCTTTCCACTTCTTCAGGCGTGTAAACCACCAAATCCATCGACCAGGGGCGTAGACCGAAGACGGAGCTGACTTCCACCGCGCGTTCCGGCGGGCTCCCAGCGGTCTCCATTTCAATAAAGATATCCAGGTCGCTTTCGGCGTTGGCCTCGCCTCGGGCGTGGCTGCCAAACAGAATGACGCGCCGGGGATGAAAATGTTCGACGATCGTCTTCGTAATGTGCGTCACCAATTCGGGATTCATCATGGTCCTGCGGGGCACGCCTCAGCCCATGCCTCTAACCTACTCCGTAGCCTCATCCGGCGTCAATCGTTTCGTCAGGCCGATAGCCTTCTCCTCACCCCTCCTCCGGGTGCAAAAGGATCTTCCCAAAAAACTCCCGCCCATCCATTCTCTGCTGCGCCGCC
The DNA here is from genome assembly GCA_035315065.1 of Terriglobia bacterium. GTDB lineage: Bacteria > Acidobacteriota > Terriglobia > UBA7540 > UBA7540 > DATFYM01. The sequence continues at coordinate 59,815 of DATFYM010000111.1, read as the reverse complement.
GCCGCATCCCGCAAGGGAAACTCGGAGTCAATCACCGCATGGACCTTGCCAGCGAACACGAACTTCAGCACCCCGGCGAGCTCGCCTTTGCCGCCCATGAACGATCCCATCAGCGTGCGCTGGCGTCCGAACAGCAGCCGCAGGTTCAACTCGACGTTCTCGCCCGACGTGGTCCCGCAGGTCACTAGCCGCCCGTAAGTGGCCAGCGAATCGAAGCACGCGTCCCACACCGCCGCGCCCACGTGCTCCACAATCACATCCACGCCGCGCCGGCCGGTGAGCCGCTTCACCTCCTCGGCAATGGACTGCTTCCGGTGGTTGACGACCTCGTCGGCGCCCAGCGCCCGCGCCTTCTCCAGCTTCTCGTCGCTTCCCGCCACCGCGATCACGCGCGCCTGCATCAGCTTGGCTAGTTGAATAGCGGCCGTGCCCACGCCTGACCCGGCCCCGATCACCAGCACCTCTTCGCCCAACCTGAGCTGGGCGCGCGTCATCAGCATGTGCCACGCCGTCAGGAACACCAAGGGCACGGCGGCCGCCTCGTCGAAGCTGAAATCGGCGGGGATCAGAATGGCGTTCGCCTCCGGCGCTTTCACGTACTCGGCGTACCCGCCGTCCACCATCACGCCCAACAGCGTGTAGCCGCGGCAGGCGCTGTCCAGTCCCTTCCAGCACATCTCGCACTGGCCGCAACTGACGCCGGGCGCCAGCAGCACGCGATCGCCGGGCTTCACCCGCGTCGTCAGCCGCCCTGCCTCGGCCACCACGCCGGAGATGTCGCTGCCCACGATGTGCGGCATGGGCAGGGTCCAACTGCGCACGCCGGCGCGCAGGAACAGGTCGAGGTGATTCAGCGCGCACGCCTTCACCTTCACCAGGACCTCGTTGGCTTCAATCTTGGGGTCGGGCGCGTCCTCGTATCTCAGGACTTCCGGCCCACCGTGCTCGTGAAATCGTACTGCCTTCATCGCTGCTCTCCGGCGAACGAGGTTTCACCTACACCCACCCACAGTGTCCCGCTTCGCGGGAGTCGGGCGCGTCGACTCGGCAGCGCGAAGGCGGCAATTGCTCACGCGTGAAGATCAGCCAGTTGATGAATCCGGCGCACATGGATTTGCTTCTCGCGCCTCCGGGTCCGGGCGATGTCGTACGAGGCCTGCATCCGCATGAGTGTGTCCATCTTCACTCCGAAAGCCTTCTCAATGCGCAGCGCCATGTCCCCGGAAAGGTCGGCCTTGCCGTTGAGCAGGCTCGACAGCGCAGGCCGGGCTACCCGAAGCGCGGCGGCGGCAGCCGTCACCGACAGACCGGCGGGCTCGATAATCTCCGTCCGGACGAAATCTCCCGGGTGGGGCGGGCTCTTCATCGGCATGGTGTTAACCCTCTTTGAAGTGCCAGGGTATTCGATCGGTTGGCCAAGGAACACTTTCTCGCAGGCGGCGCCTCAGAAGGGCGGCTGCGAAAGCCCGCCCTTCCGGCGCGCGAAATTCCGCTTGGAATTAAACTTGCGGATCAAGCACCACTCGGGCTGCGTCGCCCCATCTTCAGGTAGGCGACGATGCCCAGGGCCGTGATCATCAGCAGCCAGGCGGAAGGTTCGGGTGTCGGCGTGGCTGTAAACCCGTCCGTGTTGCCGTTCGCATCCACGTAGAACCCCACCAACTGGCCCAGGTTGTTAAGGCCGTTGACGGTGGTCGTGTCCAGGCCGCTGCTGTTTATGCCGTTCGGGTCATCGATCTGCGTGAACGCACCGGTGACGCTGTTATACAGGTACCCGTGCATGCCGGCAGCGTCTACGAAGGTGCCCACGACCTGCCCATTGTTGTTTATACCCAGGGCTGTGGTGTTCGTATCATTGCCGAAATCGAGCGTGGTCACCTTGCTGCCAGCGAGTATAAAGCCGTGCGTGTTGCCTCCGGCATCGACGTAGAATCCGCTGACTACTCCGCCATCGTCAATGCCCGTGGCCTGAGCCATCGTGTTGGCGGGAAGTTTTTTATCGAGTCCCGTAAACGAGCCCCCTAGCTCGATGAAAGGAAACTGGGTACCTGCGGCATTCTGCCAGTACCCCGCCGCCGAGCCGAGGGCGTTCAAGCCAAGGAGCTGCGTCAATACCGAAGTCGGGTTGGGATTATCTACGGTGGCGAAAACGCCCCCAAAGTCGGTGAAGCCGTGGGTGACCCCGTTTTGGTCGATGTAGAATCCGTCCGTGTTTCCCGCGCCGTTAATCCCGATCACCTGGGTTTGCGCGGAGTTGGGGTAGTTCTCCGGAGTGAACACGATCGGATTTAGAGTCAGCGTGAACCCATTGTTAGGAACCACTGTTCCGTCCCCGTAATACCCGGCGATTACACCCGAATCATTGATACCGAGCAGTTGGTCGAAAGCCGTGTCGTTAGGATTGGTGATGGTCGAGAAATTGTAAGTGTCCGCCCGGGATCGTGCCGGCATGGCGGTCGAAACAAAAACTGCCAGGGCGAGGCTGATAGCGAGTCGTCTCATGTCGGTTCTCCTTATTAAATGGGCTTCTGGCCAGCAGGACTTTATGGTTAGCAGCAAGACTCGGACTGGCAGGCTTGCTGCGGTTAGAGTGTCCGCGACCGAGGGTGAGTTGTACGCCTACGCGAAACCTACCCGCGGTGCAACGGGAGAGCGTCCGGTACAAAGATCTGGCGAAAGTTGGATTTTCCGCGAGCCGGATCGCATCTGTCAAGTACCTGCCACATACATCCCAGAGTTAGTGATGAATAGTCAATCATAACCCTGCTCTTAAGACTTTTCTCGCCAACGCTTCGCTCAAGGAGCGTCGCAGCATAATCCTTTCTCCGGCGGCACCAGGAGATTGTAGCGATGCTGGCCGGCGGCGCCGATGATCCTCTGGACGATGCACTTCTTCGGTTCCGGCATAAGCGGGTGTTGGCTTCAGCCAGTTAGGACTCAAGCAGCCAATGAAAGTGACTGGTGGTGCGGACGCTCTGGTCACGTTTAACCTGCGGGATTTGGGGATTGCGACCTCACAGTTTGGGGTAGAAGGCCTGCTCCCGCGTGAAGCTATCAGGAGGATCAAACCATGAGTGAAACAAAGACCTATCCTCTGCGGCTGCCCCGATCGCTCAAGGATGCGGTGGTGCGGCTGAGCAAGCAGGACGGAACCAGCATCAACCAGTTCGTGGCTACCGCAGTGGCGGAGAAGGTGTCTGCTCTTGAAACCGCCCGGTTTTTCCAGGATCGGAAAGCCCGGGCGGATTTCAAGGCCTTCGACAAGATCATGAAGCGTCGCGGCGGAGAATTACCCCGCAAAGGGGGATGAAATGCCGGGATCGCCTGTCGGCTGACCAAGCAGAAAAGCCACTGAATCGGAGAGCTGCGCTCTTCGCCAGCCGGCCACGAGGAGGCCGCCTGGAGCCGCATCCCCAACTATGCACAACATGCGTGGCATAGGACCGCTGTTTCAACGGCAGCTAACCCCTCAACAAAGGCAGAAACGTCAAGCTCGATGCTCAAGGGGCTGACCTTTTCCAAGAGAAGGGCCCGCCCCTGAGTTGTTGGTGCCGCGGAGCCTGTTCTAGTGCCCTGACCGCATCGACACGCTAATGGTGGCGGGCCGCTCCCGATTGTTGGCATACACGTTTTGATGCCCTGAAACCGCGTAGTCCAGACTCAGCCCGATTTGACCGACTGCGAGTGATCGCACGGCATAACCATGCGCGGTCTCCACCAGAACCAACTCGCTGTGGTTGGAGCTTGGGCGCAGATCGGGGACGCCCGCCAGAACGATTGCGGACTTGCTTTCACCCTTGAGGTAAATAAAGTGGGGCGCAGAAACGGAATCCATTCGGAGAGTGTAATCTCCGGCGGGCAAGGTTACGCTTCCCCAGCGAGCCTCGGTGGGTAGGGTGAATGTACCCTTGTAGCCCTCAACTTGCGACTTTCCCACACTGGCAGAAAGGACCACGGCGAGCGCTACTAGAACCAAATGACCAGCCACTTTCAGAGTCTTCATAACGAGCCTCCTCTTTCGCTTGCGATTCACGCGTTGAACTTCTCTTGCGTGTTTGTCGTACGTTGGCTTAGACGCAGGAGGCGTGTGGAAAAATTCTCAACTCTCGCTCAAGCGTTTGTTGTCCGACACGTTGTTGCTCGGGAAGGAGTTATGAGAGAATCTTATGGCCTCTTGATTGAGGTGGCATCCCGCGGCGCCCTGCGCTCATCCTTAAATAAATCAGGTTGCCAGTATGAGTGAACAGGAAGGGTCGGCCACTGCCATACGTTTCGGGGCCTTCGAAGTGAACCTTCAGGCGCGCGAGTTGCACCGGCGCGGATTGAGGTTGAAAATCGAGGAGAAGCCGTTCCAGATCCTGGCCGCGCTATTGGAAAGGCCGGGCCAGTTGATCACCCGTCAGGAGCTCCGGCAGAGGCTGTGGACCCCAGACACCTACGTGGATTTCGATCGCAACCTCAACACCGCCGTCAATAAGTTGCGCGACACGCTGGGCGATTCGGCGGAGAATCCGCGCTTCGTGGAAACGCTTTCCCGCCGGGGATATCGCTTCATTCAGCCGGTCGAGATGGCCAAAGGCACCACCCTGCCGGCGGCGCCGGAATCCGAGGCCATCAACTCGATTGCCGTCTTGCCCTTTGAAAACACCAGCGGGGACCCCGAAGTCGACTACCTGAGCGACGGCATCACCGAGAGCCTCATCAGCAACCTCTCGCAACTCGCCGGGGTTAGGGTAATGGCCCGGAGCACAGTGTTCCGCTATCGGGGGCGCGGGGTGGATCCGCTGGAGGTGGGCCGCGAGCTTCGGGTGCATGCGGTGCTAACCGGGAGACTCGTGCAGCGCGGCGACACGTTGGTGATCGGCGCTGAGCTGGTAAGCACCGATTCGGGGTTCCGGCTCTGGGGTGAGCAGTACAACCGGAAACTCCCTGACATTTTCGAGGTCGAGGAGAAAATCTCCCGCGAGATCTCGGAGCGACTGCGACTGCGTCTGACTGGCGAGGAAAAGAAACGGCTGACCAAGCGATACACCGAGAATGCAGAGGCCTACCGCGACTACCTGAAGGGCCGTTATTGCTACTTCAAGATGAACGAAGAGGGACTGGGAAAATCTATCGGGTATTTTCAGGATGCGATTCTGAAGGACCCTCACTACGCTCTAGCCTACTCCGGCTTGGCCGACACCTACGGGCTGTACGGCCTTTTTGGTCTGATGCCGCCCCGCGAGGTGATGCCGCGCGCGCGCGAGTTATCGCGGATCGCGCTCAGCCTCGACGACGGACTGGCGGAGACCCACGCCTCGCTGGCCAGCATCAAGAAGAGCTACGAGTGGGATTGGGTGGGCGCGGAGAACGAATACTTGCGAGCGCTGGAGCTCAATCCCAATTATGCGACCGGACACCACTGGTACGCCGATTTCCTCTCGTCGATGGGCAGGAGTGAGGAGGCCATGCAGGAGATCCACACGGCGCAGGAATTGGATCCCCTCTCCCTGGTTATCAGCATGGAAGTGGCGTGGAACTGGTATATGGCCCGCCAATACGAGCAGTCGCTCGAACAGTCCCTCAAGACACTGGAGATTGAGCCGAGCTTCACGCCGGCTCAACACACGCTCGGGCTGGCTTATTTGCAACTGGGCAAGCACACCGAAGCCATCCGGGCGTTCGAGAAGGCCAAGAAAGGTTCGGGAGGGAACCTGGTCGCCCTCGCCGCCCTGGGCCACGCGTATGCCGCTTCCGGAGAGGAGCGCCAAGCCAACAAGGCCTTGTCTGAGTTGGGGAAGATTGCCCAGCGCCGGTACGTCCCTCACTATTGGAGTGCCATCGTCCACGCCGGGTTGGGACAGCAAGACGAAGGGTTCGAATGCCTCGAGAAGGCCTGCGAAGAGCGCGACGTCTGGCTGGTCTGGCTCAAAGCCGAGCCCCGGTTTGACAACCTGCGGTCCGATCCACGCTTCGAGAACCTGCTCCGACGGATCAATTGGGTACCGTAGAAGAGAAGCGCTTAGCGTGGGGAACCGGCCCATCCGGTGGGTAATATTGCTTGACAACCCGTTCACGGTCCTAATTTTTCCTGATGATGGAATACTGCTCGCGTGAAAGCCCCGCCGGAGCGGCCGGCCCATACGATGGCTGGCAGAGGGACGCCGGCACGGTTCAACGTTTCAGTCGGAGGGTACTCTCTTGCGGCGTCAACTGATCCTGATGCTTTCTGTCGTCTTGGGCGTGGCGCGTGTGGTTTCGCCGCAAGGGGCCGGCGGCGATGCCACCGATGCCGCGGTGGGGACATCGCCGCTACAGAACGCCACTTCCATGCGGGCACCGGCGGGCGACCGCTTCACGCACATCGACCCCGCTGGAGAAACGGTGCTGCCTAACGGCCGGATCATCACCCCGCGCGGCGTGCAGGTGAAAGTGGCGCCGCATCCTTATGGGTTGGCGCTCAGTCCCGATGGCCGGACGCTGGTGACCTCGAACGGCGGCACGGCGCCGTTTTCCGTCTCGATTGTCACCGACCTCGCCAGCCCCAGCCCGAAAGTGGCGCAGATTCCGGAAGGGTTTCCGAAGCGCGACACGGAGAGCGACCCCGACAGCGTCTATATGGGCGTGGCCATTGCGCCCGACAACCAGACGCTCTACGTCTCCGAGGGCAACAACGGTCGCGTGGGCATTTTTGATCTCGCCACCCACCAGGACCTGGGCGTTCTCAGCGCCGACGGCGCGTTCGAGGGCAAGACCTACGCCAACAGTCTTACCGGCGAGTTGAAACTGTCGCCCGATGGCCGGTGGCTCTACGTGGCGGACATGGCGCATTTCCGCCTGGTGATTTTCGACACCCAATCCAAGCAGATCGCGGCCAGCATCGGCGTGGGCCGAATGCCTTTTGGCCTGGCGCTCTCCCCCGACGGCCACCGCGCCTACGTCACCAATGTGGGCACGTTCCGGTACTCGCTGGTGCCGGGCTACTACGCGAAAGACGCCAAGAATACCGGGCTCGACTTCCCGCCCTACGGCTACCCTTCCAAAGAGGCGGACGAGGGCGTGGAAGTGGAGGGCAAAAAGATCCACGGCCTCGGCGATCCCAATGTGCCGGAGTCGAATTCCGTGTGGGTGCTGGATGTTGCTGACCCCGCGCGCGCCCGCGTCACGGCCCGGATCAGGACCGGCGTGCCGATTGGCCCGCAATCGTTGGGCGGCAGCAGCCCAGGAGGCGTCGTGGTGGGGCGCCGCAAGGTTTACGTCTCCAACGCCGCCCAGGACAGCATCACGATCATCGACGCGCGCCGCAATCGCATTGAAAAGACCATTGTGATTGAGCCCGCGCCCTCGGTGAAGGGCCTGCGCGGCGTGCTCCCGTTCGGCCTGGCGCTCAGCCCCGACCAGGAGCGGCTCTACGTGGCCTGCTCGGGCATTAATGCGCTGGCGGTGCTCGATACCCACCGCGGCAAGGTTCTGGGATACATCCCCACCGGCTGGTTTCCCGCTCGGGTGGAAACGAGCCACGACGGCAAGACCGTTTACGTAACCAATGGCAAAGGCTTCGGAGCTGGGCCCAACGGCGGGCAGGAGTTCCACGAGGGCCTGGAGGGAACATACATCGGGGATATCACCAAAGGAACAGTCTCGGTGATCGAGATTCCACCGGCAAGCCTGACTCATGGTAAGTGGTTAGCTGTAGCATTCGCTGTAGCCGCCCTCAGCGGCGAGACATTCCAGACGCTGCGCAACAATGGATTCCTGCCTTCGTTCGTGACCACGGTCTCGGACTCCCTCGCCTACCTGAGCGGTCGGCTTCAATCTGATCGAATTGGCGCCCCTCCGACGCTTCGTTTCCCAGGGCTCCTCAACATTCACCACGTCGTTTTCATCGTGAAAGAGAACCGCACGTTCGACCAGGTCTTCGGCGATCTCGCGCCCGCGAGCGGCGAGAAGATCGAAGCCGACCCGTCGCTTACCGAGTACGGCACGGACGTCACGGTAAAGGGCAACGCGAAAGACGGCACGGCGACGGTGGAGCACGCCAACGTCACGCCCAATCACCACGCCCTGGCGCGGCGGTTCGCCATCAGCGACAACTTCTACGTGGATGGCGACGTTTCCGTCGACGGCCATCACTGGCTGGTGAACGACTATCCCAATGAAATCTTCGAAGCTTCCTGGCCGGCCGGTTACGGCGGTAAGTTCGACTTCAAGCCCGACGACGACGCACCGGGTCGCATTGAGATTGGGGCGAGCAATCCGTGGCCCGAGACCTACCTCGAAGCCGGCTCGCTGTGGGAGCACCTGGCACGGAACAGAATCAGCTTCCGCAATTACGGCGAGGGAGTGGAAATGGGGGGCGACGACGAAGGTCCCGGTCTGGAACCCACCGGCGTGCGCCTCGCTACCAACGTTCCCATGCCCGAGGTCCAGTTTGAGAACACTTCGCGCAGCTACCCGACGTTCAACCTCAATATTTCCGATCAGTACCGCTTCCAGCAGTTCCAGAACGAGTTCAACGTGCGCTTTGCCGACAGCCACGAGTCACCATTGCCGCAGTTGCTTTTCCTCTGGCTCCCCAACGACCACACCGCCGACCCGCGACCCAAAGAGGGCTACCCCTATCGCGCTTCCTACGTCGCGGACAACGATCTCGCGCTCGGCAAGCTGGTGGAACTCTTCTCGCACAGCCCGTACTGGAAGGATACCGCGATGTTCGTGACCGAAGATGACGCGCAGGCCGGCACCGACCACGTGGACGCGCACCGCAGCCTGCTGATGATCATCAGCCCCTATGCGCACGGTGTCTGCCATGTCCATGTGAGCACTTCGAGTATTCTCAAGACCATCGACCTGATTCTCGGCATGCCTTACCTCAACCAGTACGACGCGGCGGCGAGCGATTTAGGGCCGTGCTTCAACGATCAGCCCGACTTGACACCTTACACGGCGCTGCCGGTCGATGCGCGCGTGTTCGACCCCGCGAAGGTGGTCGAGACGGGCCTCGATATGAAAGCGAGTTCTCCGCGTCTCGACGATCCGAAGGCGATGCGGAAGGAGTTGAGGGAAGATCGGAAGCAGTAAGCGAAAAGCCGAAGGCGCCTGCTGACCGGCGCCACAGCGGCGCTATACTGTCGAACATACGCTGGGCCGTAACGTGAGGCTGAGAGAGACTATGGGCTATCAGAAGGTCAAGGAGAAGCTGGCGCGCGGCGAGACGGTTCTGCTGGATGGCGGCGTGGGGACGGAAGTTCTGCGCCGCGGCGTCTACTGGCGCTGCCACGGCATCGAGCAACACCCGGAGGCGGTGCGTCAAGTTCATCGAGACTACATCGCCGCCGGCGCCGACGTCATCAAGACGAACACATTCCAGCTCAACCGGCGCGCGTACCAGAACCTCTTTCACGGGCTGGAGCGTATGCGGCGCATCGGGCCCACGGGACTCGAGAATAAATGGGCGGTGCTCACTCGCCAGGCGGTCGAGCTTGCGCGCGAAGCCCGCAATGGGGCCGGCACGAGTACCGACGGCGTGGCTATTGCGGGCGTCATCGCGCCGCTCGAGCACTCGTTTCGTCCGGACCTCTCGCCCTCACCCGGCGCCGTTCGCCAGGAACACGCGGAGATCGTGGAAGAACTGAAGAACGTCCTCTCGGAAAAGGAGCTGTACGGCGACTTGCAGCATAAGAAGGCAGGCTAGCGCGAGCTGACTCATCTATGGCATCCACATGGCACCATTTATTCTTCTCCTGACGTCGTTTTTGCTGCTCAACATCCTTGGCCGGCTCGGAGTGCCGTTTTCTTTCGGGTGGTGGACGGCGTTGCGGGTCTCGTTGGCTGCCATGTTCCTGCTGACCGCCTCTGCTCACTGGGGCCGACGCCGGGCCGACCTGATTCACATGGTTCCGCCGCGGTTTCCCCGGCCGGACTTGCTGGTGACCATGACGGGGGTCCTCGAAATCCTGGGGGCGATTGGCCTCTTGATCCCGACGATCGCGCCATTTGTCGGCTTGTCTCTGTCGCTGTTTCTGTTGGCCGTTTTTCCGGCAAACGTTCACGCGGCGCGCGAGCGGCTTACGATTGCTGGTCGACCGGCGACCCCGCTTGTTACTCGCACTGCCATGCAGGTCATCTTCGTCATGGCCACAATGGCTGTCTTCATCGCTGGCGTGCGGTGAACGTTTCTGTGCGGGAAGAACGATCATGTGGGCGGAGGAGTTTACGGCTGGGAAAGGAATCGCGGAATTTCAACCACGCTTCGATTTCTTCCAATCCTTCACGATTTCCCTTGAGGAATTGAGGCCCGAGAGTCCCGTGAGGCCGTTCCCCGGGTGGGTACCGGAACCGCAGAGGTAAAGCCCCTGAATCGGCGTGCGGTACCGCGCCCAACCGAGCAGCGGGCGCATGGTGAAGAGTTGGTCGAGCGAGAGTTCGCCGTGAAAGATGTGCCCGCCGGTGATACCGTAAGTCTCTTCGAGATCGAGCGGCGTGATCACCTGCCGGTGCTGAATCAACCCTGGAAGATCAGGCGCATAGGCGCCGAGCGTCCGTACCACCGCGTCTCCCAATGCCCCGCGCTGCGAGTTCCAGTCGCCGCTCTTCAGTTTGTAAGGAGCAAATTGCACCGCGATCGACATCACGTGCTTGCCGGGAGGCGCGAGGGAGGAATCCGTGACCGACGGAATCGTGATATCGAGCACGGGCTGCTGTGAGAAGCTGCCGTACTTGGAATCGTCGAAGGCCCGCTCGAGGTAGTCGATCTCGGGGCCGATGTGAATGCGTCCTATCAGCATTGTCGAGGCGCCGAGCGAGGGCAGCGCGTCGAGCGCGAGATTCACTTTGGCAACGGTGCCCATCGACCGGTAGTTCTGCACGCGTCCGAGGAAGTCGGGCGTCAGGTGTACCGGGTCGATCAGCCGCAGGAACGTCCGCCGCGGATCGGCGCCCGAGATCACGGTGGGCGCGGCAGTCTCTTCGCCACTGGCGAGAACAACCCCAGCGACGCGGCCGTCCTTCACGACAATTTGCGAGACCGCGGCATCGGTGCGAATGCGCGCGCCTGCGGCCACAGCGGCGGCGGCCATGGCCTGGGTAAGCGCGCCCATTCCTCCCTTGGCACACGAGGCGCTGCCCGCCGGGTGCGGATCTGCCGCCGCACGCATCAACAGAAGAGCGCTCGATCCCGCCGACCATGGTCCGAGAAAAGCGCCGAAGATGCCGCGCGCGGCGATGGTTGCCCGCAGGAGTTCGGTCTCAAACCACTCGCCCACGAGATCGGCCACCGCCATCGGTCCCCAGCGAAGCAGGCGGTACATATCCTTCTGGCCTAGCCCGCGCAGGGCCTTGCCGGTACGGAGCAGGCGCCAGAGGTCGCGGGCGCTCGGATCGTCGATGGAGGGCGGCGTCTCGGCCATCACTCGGCCGAGCACGGCGGCGATACTAGCGAGCGTCTGCTGGAACTCGGGAAACTTCTCCGCGTCTTTCTTCGAGAACTTCGCGATCGACTCGGCGGACCTGGCAGCATCATCGTAGAGCAGCAAGGCTCCGCCGTCTGGCCCGTCGAGGGAAGGCGCAAATACGCGCACCCCGGGCCGGATCATCTCCAAGCCGTGGCGTTCGAGTTGCATGTCGCGAACGATAACCGGCGCGAGCGGTCCGGCGGTGTGGGCGAGCGTCGAGCATTTGAAGCCGGGATGGAACTCGTCCGTGATGGCCGCGCCGCCAACCACAGGTCGGCGCTCCAGGACCAACGGCTTCAGTCCCGCCTTGGCCAGATAGAAAGCGGTGACGAGACCGTTGTGGCCAGCGCCGATGATGACGATGTCGTGTTGAGTAGACATACAGAAGCAAGAAGCAGAGAAGCAAGAAGCCAAGAAGCCGAGAAGCAGGAAACCCGGTATTCCTTGCTTCTGGGCCCTTCCGGCTCACACTTCTGACCCGTTAGGCAGATGCCAAAATGGCTCTCGCGTATGCACTGAGAAGCCGACTGCCGTCTTCGAGAGACCGCATCAACGACTCGGTGGGACCATAGCCGAGGTCCCGAGCGAGGATCAAATAATAGCGGCTCTCTTCGACTGATCCTTCGGCAATGTTCATGAACCGCGCTTTGTCGAGCTTGCCCCGCTTCCCAAAACCTTCTGCAATGTTGGCCGCAATGGAAACCGCTGCACGCCGCATCTGGCTCGCTAGACCGTAAGTCTCCTGCTTTGGAAATCCGCCCGTCAACCGGTAGACAGCCAGGACATACTGGTGTGACTTTTGCCAAACATCGAGGTCACAGAAACTTCGCGCGGCAGCCCTTTCTGGTTGCATACAATCTCCTCCTCGGTTCTAGCTCTTCCTGCTTCCTGCTTCTTGCTTCCTGCTCCTTTACTTCGTGCTTCTTGCTCCTTTGCTTCTTGCTTCTACCTCACTTTCCAATCCTTCAAGATCTGCATCGCCGCCAGTCGGCCCGGCGCTCCCATAATGCCGCCACCCGGATGCGTGGCCGAGCCGCACATATACAGATTCTTGATGGGCGTGCGATACTGCGCCCAGCCCGGGACGGGGCGCAGGAAGAACAACTGCTCCAGCGTCAGCTCGCCTTGGAAGATGTTTCCTTCGGTCAGCCCAAAGTCGCGCTCGAGGTCGAGCGGCGTCAGCACCTGACGATGGAGGATGATGTTCTTCAGGTTCGGCGTATAGTCGGCGATGGTGTTAACGACGTTGTCGCCGAAGGCTTCGCGCTGCTCGTCCCACGTTCCCTCTTTCAACTTGTAAGGCGCGTACTGCACGAAGCACGACATCACGTGCTTACCTGGTGGAGCCACCGAGGGGTCGGTGAGCGTCGGGATGACCATGTCAATATAGGGGCGGCTCGAATACTTGCCGTATTTGGCTTCGTCGTAGGCGCGCTCCATGTAATCCACGCTGGGCGAGATGGAGATGGCGCCGCGCAGGTGTGCGCCCGATCCCGGCAAGCACTTGAAGTCGGGAAGGGCGTCGAGCGCCAGGTTCACTTTGCCCGACGAGCCGCGAAACTTGTAGCGCCGCACTTCCTCCAGGAAATCATCCGGAAGCTGGCCGGGCTCGATCATCCTGAGGAAAGTCAGGTGAGGGTCGACGCTGGACGAAACCACGTCGGCCGCGATATCGTCGCCGTTCGCGAGCGCGACGCCGCGCGCCTGGCCGTTCTTCACCAGTATCCGAGCGATGGGCGACTCGGTGCGAATCTCCACTCCCGCTTCGCGCGCGGCATCGGCGATGGCATTCGAGATCGCGCCGGTGCCGCCGCGGGCGAATCCCCACGAGCGGAACGCGCCGTCGATCTCGCCCATGTAATGGTGCAGCAGCACGTAGGCCGTTCCGGGAGAACGGACGCCGAGGAAGGTGCCGATGATGCCGGAGGCGGACATGGTGGCCTTGAGCACGTCGGTCTCGAACCACTGATCGAGGAAGTCGGCTGCGCTCATGGTCATCAACTGCACCTGGTTGTATTGGTCGGGGCCCGGCAGCCGCTGGAACCGGCGGCCGAGAAAGAGCAGGTCCCTGATCTCGCGAATCGAAAGCTTGGCAGGATTGGGTGGCGTCATGCCGAGGATCGGCTTCACGAACTTGGCCATCTGCGCCATAGCCTTGCCGTATTCCTCGTAAGCTTCGGCGTCGAGTTTGGAATGGCGGGCGATCTCGCGGCGCGTCTTGGCGTGGTCGTCGACGCGCCACAGGTAGTCGCCGCCGGGTATCGGCGTGAAGGTGCCGTCCAGCGGGAGGATTTCGAGCCCGTGACGCGGGAGGTCCAGTTCGCGGATGATCTCCGGCCGCAGCAGCGAGACCACGTACGAGCAAACAGAGAACTTGAAGCCTGGGAACACTTCCTCGGTCACCGCCGCGCCGCCCAGAACGTGGCGCCGCTCCAGAACCAGCACCTTCTTGCCGGCGCGCGCGAGATAGGCCGCGTTTACCAGACCATTGTGACCGCCACCGATGACGATGGCGTCGTACCGGGAAGCCATATCGAGTCTCGTAGAAGAGGGAGCGCGCGTGCGCCCCAGTAACGCTTCAGGAGCGTGCTCCGCTCCGGGGCACATGCCCTGAAGAATGACGATCCATTCTAGCCGCGTCCGCGATTGTTGTCAGCCGGGAACGGGTCCGGGAACGGGTCCGAAAGTCATGTCTCGGAGTCCGTGCTATTTGGGCAGGTTAATGGCCACGAATAGTCCCTTCTGATCAGGCGGCGACCCCTCTGGACCTCTAGCGGCGGCCCACGTGATGCGCGGACGGCCGCTCGCCGGGTTGCGGTCGACCAGCACCGGCGTGCGAAAGATGCGTCCCAGCAATTCTGCCTGAAGCACCTGTTCGGCGCTCCCGCTGGCCAAGCTGCGCCCGGCGTCGAGCAACAGGATCGAATCCGCGAACTCGGCGGCGAGGTTCAGCTCATGGGTGACAATCACGGCGGCGAAGCGCTCCGCCGCTGCCAGCCGGCGCAAGAGGCGCAACATCTCGATCTGATAGCCGATATCGAGGTGCGCCGTGGGCTCGTCGAGCAGCACCAGTCGCGGCCGCTGGGCCAGGGTGCGCGCCAGGATTGCCCGCTGGAATTCGCCGCCGCTGATCTCCGTGACGCGCCGCCGGGCGAGCGACGCGAGGTCGGTCTGCTCGATGGCCCAGTCCACCCAGCGCTCGTCTTCGGGAGACTCGAAGAGCCGACCGCCGAGGTGCGGGTGGCGTCCCTGGCGGACGAATTCCTGGACGTCGAAGCTGAACAGCAGCGGCGCTTCCTGCCGCGCCAGCCCCACCTTGCGGGCGCGCTCACCCAGCGAGAGGCGGTGGATGTCCGCGCCGTCGAGCCACACACTGCCGGAGAACGGCGTCAGCCGGCCGCTCACCACGGCGAGCAGAGTCGATTTGCCCGACCCGTTTGGTCCAACAATCGCCAGCACCTCGCTTGGCTTGGCCGCAAAGCTCGTCGGCACCAAGTCGAAATGCGGATAGCGGAAAGCGACGGCGTGGACGTGGAGGCCGGGCTCGGGGTCCGGGGTTCGGGGTTCGCAGACACCGGACTCGGAACTCGCAGACATGGGTTTGAGAATTCGGTATCCTCCACCGCAGCGCGGCCTGTGGACGCAACCAAAGACCTCAACACAGAGTTCACGGAGGCTTCACGAAGACCACAGAGAAGAAGCGAAGAATGAGGCGCCGTGCTCTTCGCCTTCTCCGTGACCTCTGTGAGCCTCCGCGAACTCTGTGTTGAGCTCTTGTTCTTTGCGCGCCGCGGCATCCGAAGCTCACATTTCTTCGTGGCCCACAAAGAAGTTCGGAAACAGTAGTACAGGGAAGACGCAATACTTCGGAGCTAGAGATCACACTCCTGCCTGGACAGCGAGAACGTTCTCCAAGACAACTGTGGGCCGTGCGCCTTTCCCCAGGACCTCCTTGGCGTCCAGGATCTCGATGCCTACCAACTCCTCGCCCGGCCCGATGTTCAGACTCACTTCCTCCGTCAGGCGCAGCGTTCGGCACTGGTGCTCGCCCTCCAGCAGACGAATATAGAGGGCGTCGGCCTCGGCGTCGTAAGAGATCTTCATCGCACGATCCTCTCAGAAGTGGAACGTGTACACGGTTACAACGACAATCTGATTCTGCGCCTCGGCCACGACCGGCGCAACCTGTTTGATGGCATAGAACTTTCCTTGCCATTCCGCGTTGTACTGGAAATTCAGGCGATAAATGAACCTGCCACTCTTGGCGGATTCGCGGAGGCCTTCCTCGATGGCTTGCTTGACCTCAGCCTCGGTCGCTGCCCCGCTCCTCAAGCTGCTCGACGGCGTGAGCCATCATTCGGATCCGTTTCATCAACAACCCATAACGTGAGTCATCTCTGAGCGAGGGATAGCGAAGAGCACCACTACGCGCCTTCAAAGCTGCGGGACCGGCGGTTTCTGCAGGACCCAGGGCAGAACCCCCTTTCTCAGCAGGTGGCGCTTGTAGAGTCTCTCGCCGGCCACGACGTATAAGTCTTGAAGATCGGGACCGCCAAACGTGACACCGAGCAGCGGGCCCGGGGCGGGCGAGTTGATGATGGCCAGCACGCGGCCGGGCTGATCGCAAACCTGGATGCCCAGTTCTGTGGCCACATATAGGTAACCCTGGCTATCCACGGTCATGCCGGCAGCGCCGGTCCTAGGGGAATCGTCGCCTGTCTCAAGGTGGTAGAAGCGTTCGGCACCTGTCAATGACCCGTCAGCCTGAACCTGGAACGACCAAACCCATCGTGACTCCGGATCGTCCACAAATAGGAGTGATTGATCCAGCGAGAGGCGAACCTCGTTTGGGTGCGACATGAGAAGCACTGGCGGTTGCTCTCTTGAACGCGCCCAATCTCTCCAGCCGCGAACCATCAACGGCATCGGCGTTACCTCCGCGGGGAAGTTCGTTAGCTGAGCCCATACAGGGTAGACGATTTTTCTGCGGCCGGAGCGGTCGACGTACCAGACACTTTGAAAATCAGTAAAGTAGACTCCGCCCTCGTGGGTAAGCGCCAGATCCTGGCACTGAGCGCCATCGACGAAGGTGCGTCGTTTGCCTTGCAGCGAGTAAGCTGAAATCCGCCCGCGTTCACAGGAGTAGAGCTGCCCGTCCGGACCGAAGCCCATGCTGCGGGAGAGTTGCAGCGACGCCGGCGCGTTCGGGATGAGCGTGGAGACCGTCCCGTCAGCGCCGACCTTGACGATGCGCCGCCCGAAAACATCGCTGAGGACAACCTCTCCAGCCGCGTCGACAGCAAGGCCAGCCCCAGTCCCTGGGTTCGAATTTGACCAGTCATTCGTGATCTTGATTCCCCGGGGAGGGATGGGCACCGATATCCAATGGCTGGCGGGATCAAGAATCGCCGTCCGCTTATCTCCGCTGTGATTCGGCGCCGGCTTGGCGATCGGCTGGGGATAGTCGCGCCACAGCCAGCGCAGCGCGTCGGGCAGGATCGCGCCGCCCTGCTCCATGTCATGATCCTTGTCGCCGGTCACGAACTTCACGTCGTAGCCCGCATATTCAAGCGCCGAAGCCATCGATTGATTCGCCATCCACCAGTCGCCGGCGTAGATGTTGAGATCGTGGCTGCCGTCCTGAAGGAAAACGCGCAACGGCTTGGGCTCGGTCTTGCGAATCAGCGCCGGGTAGATATCGCCGCCTCTTAAGTCTGTGAAGCTGCCGATAAAGCTGAGTACGCGATGGAAGGCATCGGGACGATTCCATGCCGCCGTGAAAGCGCAAATCCCTCCAGAACTCAGGCCAGCGACGGCGCGGTCGTCCGGCTTGGTGGATAGGTTGTGGTGCTTGGCCACCTCGTGCAGGATCTCGTCCAGCAGGAAGCGGGCGTAGCGGTCGCCTAACCCGTCGTACTCGAAACTGCGGTTGAACCGGCTCTGCTGGTCGGGCGAGAGCGCCTTCAGTACGCCGGGATTGATGAAAATGCCGATGGTCACCGGCATCTCGTGCTTGGCGATAAGATTGTCAAACACGATGGGGATGCGTGCCCGGCCGTCTTCCTTGATAAAGCCCTCGCCGTCCTGGAACACCATCACGCAGGCCGCCTTATCGGGCGTGTACTGGCTGGGGACATAGACCCAGTAGTCGCGCTCAGTGCCGGGAAAGGTCTGTCCGCCACGGTTGGGGCCGCTCGTCCAGGTGTAGTGGGTAACGCTGCCTTGGGGAACGCCAGGCTGGCGCTGGGAATCGGGTCCGAGAGGATATTCCTCCTGAGCCGGCAATGGTCCAGCAGCCATCGCGAGCAAGCACAAAACAATGCTGAGTCGTCTCATAGTTGACTACCTCCCCGGCAGCATCATCAGCCTGATGGTTCAGGGCGCTTCCGTCCAGCATCTTCTGCCAGAAGTTCCTCAATCAAAACGGCAGGACACCTGAAGTTCGTCCTCTTGAGACGAGTCAGCGCCGCGGGCAAATCGACCAGGTCGCGGAGTCGAGCGGCGCGAAGCACGCCCAGGGTTCCGGTGAAAGGCAGTCGGCGGCGTTTCGCCTCGGCGCGGCCGTCGGCATCGTCGATCACCAGCAGCACTGGCGGGGGCTGAGCCTCGGCAAGGAGAATAGCCGCGCGTTCACCTTCGTCGAGCCTTTCGAGTCGTTCCATCGACGCCGGCGTGGGCCGGACAGTCGACCCAAGAAGGCACGTGGGACGCCCAGGTTCTGACCGCCGGCGGAGCCTCGGAATCGATGAGTTCTGAGACCACAATGTCGGGGACGAGCACCCTGCCGTAGAGGCGCGGCAGAAGATCGACTTCACCAATGAGGAGCAAATAGTTCAGCGGCGACGTGTCCGCGACCACAACCTTCATTTGCTGAACGCCAGGGCAGTTTCGCTGTCGCGCCGGACCTGCTCCATGGTGAGCGCATGATCCACGCCGTGGGCCTTGAGGAAGGCCTCCATCTGGTGGCGCGTACGGAAGCCAAGGACGCGGCGGGCTTGCGCCGTCGAGAGCCTTCCGGAGCGCACTCCATCCGCTGCCAGCGCTTCGAGGGCAGCGCGAGAGAGGGTTTCAGGGTTCTCTCCCAAGTATCGGGTTAGTTCTTCGGGCAAATCCAAAGTGACTTGCATCGCGTCTCCACAGAGCAATTATGGAGGTTTTCTGCTCCACTGTACAGCCCGATGACGGTCAAATCACTCAAAGATCGGCACCAGCCTAACCAGCACTTCGTCAATGATAGCGTTTTGGACGTTTTGCAGCTTCCTGTCTTGCGCTCCACCGCACCGCTCCTCATGTTCGCTTTACAGCGCTGCGCGAGTTCTTTACCACCGTGTGACGTTTTTTCAACGACGTATTTCGCCCGCGATTCGCCGTTCACCGCCAAACCATTCTTTGCGCACCAAGCCAGCAAATCTTCTACATCGATGTCCGTCTTGATGACTGGGACTCCTTGACGCTTCAAGCGATCGAATACTCGGGTTGCGTTCTTAAGCCATTCTTCGTGGGTATCTTCTAGGCGGTCCCGATCCGTCGAAATCTCGAGGAGCCGTTCCCACTGTTCCCAGCGGTAGCACCCCACACCGACGATTCCCTGCTGCTCCTCTCGCTTCCTCAGTCTTGCCTTAATCCCCATGGCTTTCTCCTTTCAAATGCCGGCTCTCTGCCTTCTGCCAAATTCCTCTCACCCGGCCGTGCGTCGCAGCAGATAAATGAACACGGGCGCACCGGCGAGGGCGGTGACCGCGCCTACAGGCAACTCGGACGGCGCCACCACCGTGCGTGCCAGCGTATCCGACAGCACCAGAATTATAGCGCCGCCCAGCGCCGCAGTGGGCAGCAGCGTGCGGTGGTCGCTGCCCACCAGCATCCGTCCCACGTGCGGCACCAGCAGGCCGAGGTAGCCGATGGCGCCGCTCGCCGAAACCGCCAGCGCGGTCAACAGCGACGACAACACAAAGACGGCAGTCTCGACGCGGGCCACGTTGACGCCGAGGTGCGCAGCTTCGTCGTCGCCGAGCAGCATCACGTTGAGGTCCTTGGCGAACCAGTAAAGCGCGGCGATGGCCACCACCACGGCGGGCGCAAGCAGGCGAAGTTCCGCCCCAGTCGCCGCGCTCAGATCACCCATCAGCCAGAAAGCGACGCCGCGCACGTCGCGAGTAGAGAGCAGGGTGAGTATGAACAGAATCAGGGCGGAGAGAAACGACGCGGTGACCACACCCGCCAGGAGCAGCGTGAAGCTCTTCAGGCGCCCGCCGCGGCGGCCCAGCGCGTAGACCCAAGTCATCGTTAGGAGCGCGCCGGCGAAAGCGAATCCCGGCGCGGCGGCGGCGATGCGCCCGCCCACCCACAGCGCCATGATATCGCCCAGGGCGGCGCCGCTGGAAATTCCCAGGACGTAGGGGTCGGCCAGCGGATTGCGCAGCAGCGCCTGGAGCACCGTCCCTGCCACCGCCAGCGCGGCACCCACCAGCGCCGCCAGGACCACGCGCGGCAGGCGGATGTCGCGAACGATGGCGGACGCCTCGGCGTTGGAGCCGGTACCGCGCAGCGCCGTCCAGACTTCCGCCAGCGTCAGGTGGACGCCGCCCACCGCCAGCGCCCCGAGTCCCACCACAACGCAGGCCGCGGAGAGAATCAACACCAGGACGACCACGTTCTGGCGCGTGGCGGCAACTTTCATCGGGCCGCCCCGAGGAAGAATTGATCCCGCCTGGCGGGAACGATTGACGATTGACGATTGGAAGAGGGGCCCAGAAGAATTGACGATTGACGATTGACGATTAACGATTGGAAGAGGAGAACAGGCGAGCCGCGCGAATCTCTCAATCGGCCATTCACAATCGTCGGTGAGCGCGGTGTACAATCGTCAATCGTCAATCTGCAATCGGCAATTCTTGCCGCGTAGCCCTTCATCCGATCGGGATGGAGAATGGCCGCCACCTGCTCCAGGGCGTCCACGAGGCGCGGGCTGGGATGAATGATACTCTCGGAGACCACGTGCAAGCGGTCGTGCTTCACGGCGGCCAAGTCGCGCCAGCCCGGGAGCCGACGAATTTCGTCGAGCGAGGGCGCCATGGACTCCCCGCCGGGAAACAGAATCACGTCCGGATTGCGGTCGAGCGCCGCCTCGAGCGAGAGGCGGGGCCAGTCACCCGGGAGGTCGTCAGAAATGGAGACGCCTCCGGCGCGATGGATAACGTCAGAAATGAAGGTGTGGGCGCCGGCGGTGGTGAGAGGCTGGTACCAAACCACGAACAGGACCTTGGGCCGCGGCGCGCCCGCCACTCGCCGCTCCACCTCCGCGATGCGGGCCCGGAGGCGCTGGCCGAGAGCGTCGGCCGCCGCTTCCGCATCCAGAACCCGGCCCACGTCGGCAATGGAGCGCAGCGTGTCGTCCAGCGTGTGATCGGTGAGTCCGTAGAGTGGGATGCCAATCCGCTGGAGCTGGTCCACGGTCTCGATCCGGTTGCCCTCCGAGATACCCAGCACCAAATCCGGCTTCAGCGCGACGATCTTCTCCAGGCTGGGATTGAGGACATTGCCCACGTGCGGCTTCAGCTTGGCTTCGGGCGGGTAGTCGCAGTAGTCCGTATCGCCTACCAGTCGGTCGCCGAGACCGAGGGCGTAGAGCGTCTCGGTGATGCTGGGCGCCAGCGAGACGAGCCGCTGCGGGTGCTCCGGGACGTTGACGCGGCGACCGGTTTCGTCGATCACCACGCGGGCGTGAAGCGCCAAGAAAGAGCCGGCAATACAGAGACACAGAGGCACGGAGAAAAATGAAAAAAAACGGCAAACAGATGAGTGCCTCATCCTTTCCTGATATCTCCGATTTTCTCTGTGTCTCCGTGTCTCTGTGTTGGAAGGTCTTGATGGCCCAAGAACCACGCTTGGCTGTTCACCGCATCGGGCTCGTCCCTCCTGGGACTTCTGGTGTACCGCCCGCCGCTTCCCAAGTAGCGCGCCTTCGCCTCGTCCGCCATATAAATGGAAAGCATTTCCTTGAGGCGGCCGACCAAAGAGGGACTCTTGACCGGAAAGATGATCTCCACCCGGTGGCGCAGGCTGCGTCGCATCAGATCGGCGCTGCCCAGGTAGATCTCCTCGGCGCCACCGTTTCGAAAGTAGTAAATGCGGCTGTGTTCGAGGAATCGCCCCACGATGCTGGTGACGCGAATGTTCTCGCTCACCCCGGGCACGCCCGGCCGCAAACAGCAGAATCCGCGCACCAGCAGATCCACGCGGACGCCCGCTTGCGAGGCCCGGTAGAGCAGCCCGATCATCTTGGGATCTTCGAGCGCGTTCATCTTGAAGATGAGGCGGCCCTCCTCGTCGTTCTTCTGGAGTTTGATCTCCCTCTTAATGAGCTCTTCCAGCTTCTCGGTCAGATTCATCGGCGCCACCAGAAGTTGTTCGGGCACGCGCTTGGCCGAATATCCGGTGAGGGCGTTGAAGAAGTAGGTAGCGTCCTCGGCCAGAGCCTCGTCACAGGTGAAGAGACCCAAGTCGGTATAAAGCCGCGCCGTGGTCGGGTTGTAGTTTCCCGTGCCCAGATGCATGTAGCGGCGAATGGCGTCGCCTTCCTGGCGAACGACGAGCGCAATCTTGGAGTGCACCTTCAGACCCATCACTCCGTACACCACGTGGACACCCGCGTCTTCCAGCGTCCGTGCCCACTCGATGTTACTCTCCTCATCGAACCGTGCCTTCAGCTCCACCAGCGCTGCCACCTGCTTCCCTTTCTCGCTGGCCTCGAGCAGCGCCGCCACCACGGGGGAGTTGCGGCCCACTCGGTAGAGGGTCATCTTGATGGCCAGCACCTGTGGATCGCCAGCCGCCTGGCGCAGAAACTCCACCACCGGCTGAAACGAATCGTACGGGTGATGCAACAGGATGTCGTCGTGGCGGATGAGGGCGAAAATGTCCTCCTGGCACTCGGGTCCGAAGATCGGTGGGGTGAAGGGGACAAAAGGCTTGTCCTTCAGTTCGGGGCGGTTGATCGAAGCCAGTTCGGCCAGCCGGCCAAACCCGATCGGGTTATCGATACGGTAGACCTGCTGCGGATCCACTTCGAGGTTGCTGGTGAGGATGTCCACGATCTTCTGCGGCATACTCGAGCTCGCTTGCAGGCGAACGGCGGCCAGGAACCGCCGCTGGCGCATGGCCTCCTCGATGGTCTCCAGCAGATCGTCGCTTTCGAGCTCCTGGATGGCAACGTCGGCATCCCGGATCACCCGGAAAGGGTGGGCCTCCACGATTTTCAGGCCCGGGAACAAGTGGCCCAGGTTAGCGGCGATCACCTGCTCCAGCCACACGAATACCAGCTCCGGCGAATCTCGCCCGGCAGACAGCTCGGCGGAGGCAGCCGGGTTCACCCGGACCAGTTGGGGCAAGGTGTCCGGAATCTTCACCCGCGCAAAATGCTCTTCGCCTTCCTCATCCCGAACCACCACGGCCAGGTTCACGCTGCGGTTGGAGATGTGAGGGAACGGCCGGCTGCCGTCGAAACCGAGGGGGGTGAGCACCGGGAACACATTGTGCAGGAAGAACACATCCGCCGCCGCCCGCTCGGCCCGGGTCAAGCGAGAGAACTCGGTAATGCGGATCCCGGCGTTTTCGAGTGCGGGCCGCAGTTCCTGGTGCCAAGAATTATGTGATTCGTCGGCCAGTTGCGCTACCTGATGGCGGATGAGCTGAAGCTGCGCGCTCGCCGATCGGCCGTCGCCGCCTAATTCCTGATCACCGCTCTCCACTTGCTTCAGCAGGCCGGCCACTCGGACCATGAAGAACTCGTCGAGATTGGAGCTGAAGATGGATAGGAACTTCACCCTTTCCAGTAGGGGATTGGTGGGATCCTGCGCCTCTTCCAACACTCTTCGCTGGAATTCGAGCAGGCTCAGCTCTCGGTTGATGTACAGCTCCGGGGCGTCGAGTTTCGGGGGCGGCGAAGTGGAAGGCGCTTCGGCCGGAGCCGCGTCGCTCAATGCGGCGGCCGGCATGGGAGCCGATCCGGTGCGAGGCCGCGCGCTGCCCGGCCCTGCCTTCGTCTGCGATCGTCGTGCTGGCTTTTTCGCCATCAGATGACCATATTTCCCGACGCTTGCATTTGCTGGCAAAGCTCGTTCCGGACGGTGCGGCGTATTTAGCCCTTTAACATACCCCTCGATTCGTGTGTGAATTTAGACTATTCACAGCGCTCCCAGGTCCTTCTCGGTCGCGTCGAGGGCATTCTTGGGAAGCTCCGCCGGAAGCGGGTCGGTGGGCCGTCGCGCGTAGACGTGGTCACCAACCTTGGCCACCTCCAGCGTTTCTGTCTGGCTCTTCGCACCGTAGCGAACCTCAACCGTATAGCCCGGCTTGGCGAGACCAAAAGCCGACAAATCCCCGGGGCTGGCCTTGGGGAACGATTGGGCGCGTAGGTCGAGCAGATCGTTCAACACCGACTCCACCTTGTCGCTTGGTTCATCCTTAGTGGCGGGCGCGGTCTGCTTCCACTTGTTGTTCTGCTGTTCGAACACCCAGTGACCCTTGGGCGTCGTCACTTCAAGGTGCTTCGCGTCGGATGACACAAAGGAGAAGAGGTCCTTGGCGCGCAAGTCCGCCGGGTCTTTCTTGAAGGAGGTGTCGAGTCTCGATCCCACGGTGAAGATCGGATCGAGGCTCGAGTTGATGGCGTCGTAATTGTCGCCGTCCTTCTTTCCCAGGGTCAGCATTTGCGTACCGCGGGGGCCGGTCACCTTGATGCGGAGGTCGGGGGACCCGAACCCATACTTGCCTGCCTCTTTCTTGTCCTCGGCGACGATAGCCTGCATGGTGGTGGAGCGAAGCTGGCTTACCAAGTCATCCACCGAGAAGCGATCGGCGCGCACCGCGGGCGGCAGAAGCAAGTCCCACACCCCTTCCGGGTTCTTGACGATGGTCCAGCTCTTCCCTTTCGACTCCACCTCGATCTTTTGCAGTTGATCGGGATCGAGCGTCACCACCCTCTTATCGCGCAGGTCGAACATGCTTTTTTCGAGCGAGGTCTTCAGGTAGTCCGGCAGCGTGATCACCCGCGGGTTGCCGCCCACCTGGGCGTAAAGGCCGCTGCTGGTGGGAGTCTCGTCGCCGAGCAGCAAGGTGAACTTTGCCGGTTTACCGCTGGTGGATACATCGATGGTGGTGGCGGGCGAGTCGAGCCCGAAATCTTTCAGGTTCGCCGGATGTGGATCAACCACTTCGTCCACTGTCGCGCTGGTGAGGCTGCTCAGGAAGCCGTCGACCGCACTCTGGTCGACGCCAAACTTCTGCGGTTCCACGATGCTCCACGCGGAGCCGTCGCGCTGGCAGGTGAACTTTTTCCCGTCCTTGGAGGTGACGGTGAACGAAACGATGGTCTTGGTCTCGACGGGGAGGAGCTTCTCTTCCGGCTTGGAGGTAGTCGTCGACGGCTCGTGGCTCTGGTGCTTGTTATACCAAGCAATCGCGCCGGCGAGCACGCCCAGCACAACGAGCGCGATGACGGTGTTCAGGTACTTCTTTTTCATCGGC
This sequence comes from Terriglobia bacterium, assembly GCA_035315065.1. GTDB lineage: Bacteria > Acidobacteriota > Terriglobia > UBA7540 > UBA7540 > DATFYM01. The sequence continues at coordinate 34,853 of DATFYM010000111.1, read as the reverse complement.
GCCCCCACCAGACGCTGACGCCGATGAGGATGATGAAGAGCGGCAAGCCAATCACACCCAGGTAGAGGATCTTGCTCATCTGCGCCGCGGTCAAAACCAGGTGTTGTGACTCGGGAGGCTTGGGCCGGATGGAAATCAAGTCCTCCTCGGCGCCGAGCCAGTTGACGGCGTTCATGAAGAAGTCGCGGTTGGCCTGGAAGCTCAGATAAACGTTGGCGGGAAGCGACGAAGTGCCAAGGGCCACGAAGCGGCCTTCGCTCTTTCCGCCCGTAAGAGTGCCAGCGACCGCGACCGTCAGCGGGCCCTTGTGATCTTTGTCGGGCCGGAAGGAGACCTTTTCCATTTTCGGGTTGAAGTCGGCGACTCCGAAGCTGGCCGTGGAGGTCTCGCACAACGAATCATCGGTGGCTCCCGCTTTTGCATCCTTGCCGATGACAAAGGAGCGCGCAAACGGAAACAGGGTCATGGCACCCTGAAGCGGCTGCACGATGGGGCTTGAGCCATATTTCATGATCACCGGCATGGTGGGGCTGGTGCCGAACAACTGCGCCACCGGGTTCTCGTCGATCACCAAGTCGTTCTGAAGGGTGACGTTCCAATCGGCCAGCATCTTGCCCAGGTTGGGCAGCTCGATTCCGGGGTCGACCATCGCCAGCAGCCGCCCGCCGTCCTTCACATACTTCTCGATGGCCTCGACCTCCGGCTGGACGTAGTCGTACTGCGGGCCGGCAATCACCAGCAGAGCGCAGTCCGAAGGGATCTCGTTTTTCGGCATCAGGGTCAGCGTCTTGACGTCGTAGCTCTCGCTCGTTAGGGCCTTTTTGAGGCGGTCGTAACCCGCGCGCTCGGTGTCGTCAAGGCTCCGCTCTTTGTGGCCCTCCACAAAGTACACCGTCTTCTGGCCCTTGAGCACGCGGATGAGAGCATTGGTAACCCCTTCTTCTGTCTGGCCCGGGGCCTCGAAATGACGATCGCCCGCCGCCACGACGATCGTGCCGTAAGTTCGGATGTTGTATTGCTTGGCGAGCCCGGGCTCGCGGTCGGGATCGACATACTGCACCGTGACGCGACGCGACCCTGCAGAGTAATTGTTCAGCAGGTCACGACTCTCCCGGAATCCCTCCTTGTGATCGAAGGCGTAAATGGTGACGGACCGGTCGAGCCCCTTCAGTAACTTGAGGGTCTGAGGAGAGAGGCTGTACTGCTTGTTGGGCGTCAGGTCCCAATGCCGATCGTGCTGGCTCACAAACCAGTTCACCACCACCACGATGGCGAGAAAGACGAGCGTGTAGAGGGCAAGATTGCCCCCGGCCAAAATGCGGGCGCCCCTCGCTGTTTTTTCGTTCTCCGCCATGTTTACGCCCCCCTAAAGGTCTCCACCGAGCGCGCGGTAAGGAAAATGCCGGCCACGATCACGGAAACGTAGTAGACGACGTCGCTCAAATCGATGACCCCTTTGGCAAAGTTATCGAAATGCGATGGCAGCGCCATGTAGGCAAAGACCCGGCTGGTGATCCCGCTCGAGTATTCCGTGACCCAGTCCAACACATAAAGCAGAAGGAAAACAGCCAAGCCGACGCTGCCGGCAATGATCTGGTTCTTGGTAAAACTGGAGAACCACATACCCAGCGACAGCAGAGCCGCTCCGTAGAGGAGCAGGCCCACCGCATTGGCAATCACGGGCTTGGCGTTGGGGTTCCCATAAACAAACAACAGGCTAATATAAAGGAACGTGATGAGGACCAGCACTCCATATAGCGCTAGAGCGCCCAGGAACTTCCCCAGAATAACCTGCATGTCCGTTATGGGAGATGTCAACAGCAACTCCATGGTGCCCGACCGCTTCTCCTCCGCGTATAGCCGCATCGTGATCAGTGGGATCAAGAGGAGCATCACCACGGTCAGGACCCCTTCCAGCAGCCCGCGGATTATCATGTCGTTCAGACTGATGGGAGGCGCGCCCTCACCGCCCATCATTTGCATGCGCATGGTGAGGGTGACGAACCGACTGGTGATGCTCAAGAAGAAAAAGCCACACAGCACGGCGTAAATGGTCATCACCAGATAGGCAATGGGCGAATGAAAGTAGGCGCGGAGTTCTTTCCCCGCCACGGCAAGAATGTTACGCATGTGTCTCCTCTAAGGCAAGAAGTCAGAAGACAGGAGACAGAATAAGAACGTACCTTTTGTCGGTCGCCAGTCCCAATGGTACGGCCGTCGAGCAGCGACGTTACAGCAAACGGACACCTGATGCCAGACAACGGACGTTTCTGACTTCTGACTTCTGTTCCCTGTTCCCTGTCCCCTGTTCCCTAATTCGGCTTCTCCTCGCTCAAATCCTGAGTCGTCAGTTTGAGGAAGATGTCTTCCAGGCTGAGCCCGCTTGTCTTCAGCTCCAGCAGATTCCACTGGGATTCCACGACGGCGCGTGCCAACTCGGCGCGGACGTCGTGGCCCTTCTCGGCGTGCACTTCAAAGGTGGTGCGGGTCTCCGTTCCCTCGTGCTCCTCCACCAGATTTACCCCGGTGACGGCTTCAAGTCTTCCCTTGATTTCCGCCCTCGGACCTTCGGCGGTCACCAGAACAGTCTCGTAGCCTTGCAGCCGGTGGATCAGCTCGTCCGGCGTTCCCACGGCGGCGATGCGTCCAGCGTTGATCACCACCACCCGCTGGCAGGTCTTCGAAACTTCGGGCAGGATGTGCGTGCTGAGCACGACGGTGTGCAGCCCGGCGAGCCCTTTGATCAGCTCGCGGGTCTCGATGATCTGTTTGGGATCGAGTCCCGCCGTCGGCTCGTCCAGGATCAGCACATCCGGATTGTGGATGAGCGCTTGCGCCAAGCCGACGCGCTGCCGGTAGCCCTTGGAAAGCTTGCCGATCTGGCGGTCGCGGACGTCCGTGACCGACGTCTTTTCGCTGACCTCGTCCACGCGCTTCTTCAAATCGCCGCGCGCCACGCCCTTAATACGCCCCACAAAATCGAGGTATTCGGTCACAGTCATATCCGGATAAACGGGCGGCAATTCGGGCAGGTAACCGATGCGCTTCTTCACTTCCAGCGGGTCCTCGGCCACATCAAACCCCGCCACCCGCACCCGCCCTTCGGTCGGCGGCAAGTACCCGGTGATGATTCGCATGGTGGTGGTTTTCCCAGCGCCGTTGGGCCCCAGAAATCCCAGAATCTCACCCCTTTGGACCTCGAAGCTGAGGTCGGAGACGGCCAGCGTCGGGCCGTAGCGTTTCGTCACGTTTTCGACTTGAATCATGAGAATCGTCCTTTTAGGATCGTCACCCGTCGTGCAGGGCGGGCTGCCCGCGCCGGTCGGGCTACGGCAGCCATACCGTTAGTAGATAGAATTATCAAAAAACCTCGCCGGTTGCCAAGTGCCAAAACTAGTCGAAAGTTGAAAGTCGAAAGGGCGGCTGGCCGTAGGTCGTGATCTTCAACTCTCGACTTTCGACTCTCGACTTTCGACTCTCTGGCACTGGGGGCAGAAATGGCTGCTGCGCCCGCCGATGACTAAGCGCTGGATCGGCCTCTTGCACCGGCGGCAAGGCTCGTCCGTCCGCTGGTACACCTTGAGGCGCGGCAGGAAGTTGCCCGGACGGCCCTCAATGTCAATATAGTCGCTGAAGCTGGTCCCTTGCAGCTCCACAGCCCGGCGAAGCACGTTTTTGACGGCGCGCATCAGGCGCCCGGCGGCCTTAGCGGAGATACCGCCCGCCGACGCCAGGGGATGGATTCGAGCCGCGAACAGCGCCTCGTCGGCATAGATGTTCCCGAGGCCCGCCAAAACCCGTTGGTTCATCAGCCAACTCTTGATGGCGCCGCGACGGCCGCGAAGCGCCGCCATGAACTGTTGGCCAGAGATCTCCGGTGCGTCCGGTCCGAGCTCCGCGAAGATTTCATCCAGCTCCTCGGCGGTACAGCAGCGCAAACGCCCGAAGCGCCGCGGGTCGCGATACCGAATCTCTTCGCGGCCATCGTCCAACGCGAACCGAACGTGAGTATGCGGCTCCACGGGCGCGCCGCTGGGATTCACCGTAAACTGGCCGGTCATGCCCAGCCGGACCAGCAGGTAGCGCCGCCCGTCGCTATCCCCTCCGGACTGTCCCGAACGCCCTGAACGTCTCGCCTGGGCCCGATGGTCCGGAAGGGGCCCCAGTTCGAGCGCAATGGCCTTGCCCTTGCGCGTGCCGCGGCGAATCTCGCGTCCCCGAACCGACTCGGTGAAATCGTCCGGCGATCCCACGATTACCTGCGGGTGCGATACTTCCACCCGGCTGATGCGCCGGCCCAACACGCGTTTCTTGAGGCCTCGCAGAACGGTTTCCACTTCGGGGAGTTCAGGCATCTTGTCAGTGGTCCCTTGTCCTTAATCCGTTGTCCTTCGTCCTCTGTCAACGGACCACGGACGACGCACCAAGGGCACGGACCAAGAACAAGTGGCGAAGGACAAGGGACTACACCGCTACATTGATGTCGTTTCCGTCCACCTGGACCGGGTAGGCGGCAACTTTCAGGTCCGGGTTCATCAGGTTCTGGCCGGTGAGGACGTTGTACTGCCATCCGTGCCAGGGGCAGGTGACCGTCGTCCCCTCGAGATCTCCTTCGCCGAGCGGTCCGCCGACATGGAGGCACGTGTTATCGAGGGCGTAGATTGTCCCGTCGACGTTGAACAGGGCAATCTCTTTATCCGCTGCCTGAACCGTCTTGCAGGCGCCCTTTGCCAACTCAGATAAGCTTGCCACCTTGATGAACTCTGCCATTTCTCTCTCCCTCATTGAGTGATTTCGCGATCGGGTGATTGGGTGATTGAAAAGAGCGCTTAGCCCGTGCTTCTTATCGGTTCCCTCGAACAATGCTTTCTGCCATTGCTGCCTTCAATCGCCCGATCACCCAATCACGCAACCACTCAATGCTCCTACCCAAACTGCACGAACTCCGGCGCGCCCACCTGGCCGATGCGGATCGACTTTTTGAATTCCTCGAGCATGGTCTCGTCGAGCCGGACCTCTGTGGGCCGCTTGGCCAGGGTGGTGCTGTCGATCTTTTCCTGTAGCCGCAACAGGCCGTAGAACAAGTTCTCGGGGCGCGGAGGGCAGCCGACGACGTAAACATCCACCGGCACCACTTTATCCACCCCTTGCAGCACGGCGTAAGTGTTGAACGGACCACCCACGCTGGAGCAGGCGCCCATGGAAATGCACCACTTCGGCTCCGGCATCTGCTCCCAGATGCGCTGCACCACCGGCGCCATTTTAAGGGTCACGGTGCCTGCCACGATCATCAGGTCGGCCTGGCGCGGGCTGGGACGAAAGACTTCGGCGCCGAACCGGGCCATGTCGAACCGCGAGGTAGTGGAGGCGATCATCTCGATGGCGCAGCAAGCGAGGCCGAAAGTGAGCGGCCACAGCGCCGACTTCCGCGCCCAGTTGAAAACGTGGTCGACGGTGGTGATGACGAAGTTCTTCTCGAACCGGTTTTCGATGTACCCCATGTGTCAGCCTCGTGACCTCTTCAAATTAGCCCAGCGCCTTTATTATACTCAAGCCCGAAGAGAATCAGAAACAAGAAACCAGCAAAGGAGTGAGCGACAAAGAGTGAGGCGTCATAAGCAGGCTCTGAGCCGATCCCGTTCTTGCCGGCGACCTCGCAATCTGACGCACGACATTCTCCGCTTGACTAGCAAGAGCCAGAAACTCTCTTCTTCTTAATTCGCTCACTTCGTGTCAGGCTGTGCCCGGTGGGTCGTCTCAATCTTCCCGGATGCGGCCGTTTAGGTATGGAAAGGTTAAGCTTCTCGTTATGTCCCTCTCTCATATGATTGTATATCAGAAGGCAATCGACCTTCCGCGAGCAGTCTCAATCCTTCTTCCCGTAGACCAGCAACGCTCCTACTTCTCGAAACTGGCGCAATTCTTCCGCGTCGCGGAACCAGCGACCGATGTACGTATCGGGCGCCGGCGTGGGATCGGGAATGCGGCGATGACTGACCTTCGCGAATCCAGCATCGCGGAAAAGTTGAGCCCACTCCTCGGCGGCCAGCAGGTGGGTTGGGATGGCAAAGATCGGACCCCACTGGTGGCAATAGAGGTTGTCGCCGTAATAGTTGATCAGGACCCACGCGGAGCCGCCGTGCTGTAACACACGGCTAATGTCCCGGATGCCTTGCGCCGGGTCAGGCCAGTAGTACGCCGACTCTACTGAGATCACCTTGGTAAAGGTGGCATCCGGCGCCGGGATGCGATCGACCCCACCCACCTGGAACGTTAGGTTTTGAGGGCCGGAGCTTGCCCTTTGCGCGCGTGCGATCATCTCGTCGGAGACGTCGATCCCGACCACTGAGCCTTCTGGGACCCTGGCCGCGATTAGCCGGGGAAGCCAACCAGTGCCGCAACCCACATCCAACACTCGATCCGTTGGTTCGAGCCTCATGAGTTCCAGCGTGGGCAGCACGATGGGAAGATGATCCTCCTCCATGTGGTCGCCGCGGCCCGCCTCCGCCCAGCGGTTGAATTCCTCACGGAGTTCTTGTTCTTGGGCGTTCATTGGCATTAATTCGATCAATCCTCGCCTCAACTACCAAGCTTGGGACCAATGAACCTAACGAGTCCGACCGAGCTGTAAGCGCTTGTCATAAGCTGAGGCTGAATAGGTTGCTGCCACCGATATAGATCAGTACGCCGTGCGCGAGGACATCCCGGCCGATCAGGCACTGGATGTTCTGGCCCTGCAGAGGCGCTTCGACCACGTTGGTCTCGACCAACACTTCGTTGGGAAAAATGAAACGCACCAGATAGCGGTAACAAGGGACGTTGGTCGATGAAGGAGTGTTAATGTAACTCACCCCAATAGCATTGAGGCTCAGCTGAGCAGCCAACCCCTGGCGGAGAACGCTAACGCTCGCGCCGGTATCGATCATCGCGAGAGCCTTCACCGGCCCAGGAATCGCTTCAGCGCCCGCCTTGAAAGTGGATTCGAGGGCGCTCCCGACGGCAACTTGAAGTTCTATGAGCGGTCCCACCGCTTGGAGGTTCGGAATTGACGAGGTGAAAGAAGGCAATTCACACTCCCAGGAGATCGGAAACGAAGTTTAGCGGAGTCTCAATTCTCACTATTTGCTTCACTAGGAACGGGACATTCCCGAACCGGCGGTAACCCTCTGATATTGCGTCTATTTCTGATTCGTATACTCCCACAACCGCGTCGCCGCGTACAAGAGCGAACTTGCCCTCCGCCGTCGAGAGAAGGTTGTCACGGTGGTGCTCATAGGCCTTCAATTCCGTCTCGAGAACATTTGCCATGATTTCTTACCTCAGCCGTTTCCCTTTCACGCTTGCGTGAGGCCATGGGAGCGGGCGTGGACTTGGCGAGCAAGATGCCGTTCGTGCATCAGCGCCGCAAGCTGGTTCCCGGTCATCTCCAGGTAGACCTTCTCGACCTGCGCCGGGAAGGAATCCCAACCGGCACCGCGATCTCCGACGAAGCGGGCAATTTGCGCATTTCCTTTCAGTGCTGCCCGGATGGGCTCGATCTGAGCCTTTGCTTCCGCGGGCGCCATCCTGGCCATGAGCGTGCCTACCTGTTCCCGCAACGCCTTGAAAAACGCCTGCTGATCGTCCAACACCGTTCCAACGGAACGCGGGCCGTGTCCCGTGCAAACGATCTGCGCGCCGAGTTTCTTGGCCGCCTCGAGTGTCTCCACCCATTTGCCCACGTCCCCATCGCCCACATAGTTGTAAGGCCCGTTGACGCAGACGTCCCCCGTAAAAAGGATCTTCTCTTTGGGGAGCCAGGCAAATGAATCCCCGTGCGTATGCGCCACTCCGAGGTTCATCACCTCGACGCGGTGTTTGCCGTCGTCAAAGATCAGCTCTCCCGAGTACAGAACTGTCGGCGGCTTGAGTTTGCTGGCCTTTACGTCGGCCCGGCCCTTTGCCGCATTTTCCCAGGCTCCCGGTTTGCTGTCGTAGTAGCCCGTTTCGTACCGTTTCATTTCCTCAATAACGCCGGTGTGGGCGACGGGCACCGCGCCGTTTTCCACGTAAACCTGATTTCCGTAAGCGTGGTCGCCGTGGTGGTGGGTGTCGAGCGCAAACCTGATCGGCTTGTCCGTCAGGGAACGGATCTTGCCGATAACCTGCTTTGCGCCGGCCGGGAAATTGGCATCGATCACCAGCACGTAATCTTCGAACATGATCCAGCCGTTGTTGCAGACTGCGTCCGCGTTGTCCGCCACTTGCCCCTCGTGGAAATAGATATCTGGGGCGACCAAGTCGATCTTGCCGACCTCGGGCGTCATTGCCGGAGCCGGCCCATCCAGCAACTTCGCCTCGGCGGCGAGGCTTAAGAAACCCCCGCTACTTGCCAAGAATTCCCGCCGGCTGACGTCGCACATTTTTCCCCCTTTTCGCATGTAGGCGTGCGGCTTGCCGTACCCTTTTGTTGCATCGTGCGCCACCGAACCAAGCGGGTACGGCAAGCCGTACCCCTACATGCCGGACTTGCGTCGCCGTGTATAGATCGCGGCGATGGAATCGCCCGTCCGATTCTCTCTCACGCTCTTGAACCTCCGATGAGAGCAAGCAAGTTGCGAGGGATCAGTTTCTTCGCCACTGGATCGACCAGAAGGCAAACCCTCCAGCTCCGTCGCCCCCAAGACCGCTTCCTCGCCCAGCTCACCAAATGCAACCTGCACGGCAGCCTTTCTTCCGTCAATAGTCAATAGCACTGCCGTGGTGTCCCTTTCCAGCGTTCGCCCATCTGCAAGCGTAAACGGCAGGCGCGAATAAACTACGGCGCCAAGCCTTTCAAGAATGTCCCGCGGAATCCAGGACAATGTCGCCCCCGTGTCTACCAGCAGCGAAACATTCTCGGTCCGCCCAGGAGCAGCCAGACTTGCCAGTTTCACCTCCACGTCGAACATGCCGTTGGCGACCTTCCTCTCTTTCGTAAGCAACCGGACGCGATGCCGTTCGCCCCAGACAGTCATGCAGGGATAGGCATCTCGTTCTGAATTGTTACCTTCGGGTCGTTGGTAGCCGGAGGCACGGGCAGCCCCTGCTCGCGTAGCAGCGCGATATGTTCTTCCACGCCCCAGCGAGCCTTGTAAAGGCAATCCTCAATCGAGTTGCCAACGCCGGTAAAGCCCTCAAGGTCGGGAGAGTAAAAGCCGAAGAAGTTGGGGTCCTCGGTTGCTTCGATGACAAGGGAGTGCTTCAGGTCGATCATCGCCCAACCTTCGACTTTTGTCACCCCTGGACCTTGGCCAGCAGCTCGACGAATTTCTCCTGCCGCTCGCCCTGGTCCAGTCCCAAATGTTTCTCCACATTCTGCGTGATGTTCATCGAGCAGAACTTGGGACCGCACATGGAGCAGTACTTGGCGTCTTTGTAGTAATTGTCAGCGAGGGTTTCGTCGTGCATGGCGCGCGCGGTATCGGGATCGAGCGACAGGTCGAACTGCTTGTTCCAGTCGAAGAGGAAGCGCGCGTAGCTGAGCGCGTCGTCACGGTCGCGGGCGCCGGGACGATGCCGCGCCAGGTCCGCCGCGTGAGCCGCGATCTTATAGGCGATGATGCCCTGATGGACGTCCTGCTTGTTGGGCAACCCCAGGTGTTCCTTGGGGGTCACGTAGCAGAGCATGGACGCGCCGTGCCAGCCGATCATGGCCGCGCCGATGGCCGAAGTAATATGGTCATAGCCGGGAGCGATGTCGGTCACCAGCGGGCCCAGGGTATAGAACGGGGCCTCGGAGCACAGCTCCATTTCTTTGTCCACTTGCAGCTTGATCTGGTCCATGGGGATGTGGCCGGGACCTTCGATCATCACCTGCACGTCGTACTCCCAGGCTTTCCGCGTGAGCTCGCCCAGTGTCTTGAGCTCGGCGAACTGCGCGTCGTCGCTGGCGTCGGCGATGGAGCCCGGCCGCAAGCCGTCGCCCAGCGAGAACGACACGTCATACTTCTGGAAGATCTTGCAAATGTCCGTGAAGTGCTCGTAAAGGAAGTTCTGCTGGTGGTTCTCTACCATCCAGTGCGCCAGGATCGAACCGCCGCGGCTCACGATGCCGGTGACGCGCTTGCGCACCAGCGGCACGTGCTCGCGCAGCACGCCGGCATGGATGGTCATGTAATCGACACCTTGCTCGGCCTGCTCTTCGATCACTTCCAGCATCACCGCGGCGGAGAGGTCTTTCACGCCCCTCACACGCGACAGTGCCTCATAAATGGGCACCGTACCGATGGGCACGGGGCTGGAACGCAGGATCGCCTCGCGGATGCGGGGAATGTCGCCGCCGGTGGAGAGGTCCATCACCGTGTCGGAGCCGTATTTCACGGCGGTGCGCAGCTTCTCCACCTCGCCGTCAATGTCGGAGGTCACGGCGGAATTGCCGATGTTGGCGTTGATCTTGCACTGGGCGGCGATACCGATAGCCATCGGTTCCAACTCGACGTGGCGAATGTTGGCCGGGATAATCATGCGGCCGCGCGCCACTTCCGAGCGAACGGTTTCCACGGGCAGCTTTTCGCGCCGGGCCACAAACTCCATTTCTTCCGTAGTGATGCCCTGCCGCGCGTAGTGCATCTGCGTCACCACGGGTCCAGTGCGCTTCTTCACCCATTCGTTACGGATTGGAGGCAACATGACTCTCACTCCTTCGCTGCATGACTTCTGGTTGTTGATTCAAGTTTCAGTCTACAACCCGCTGGGGACTTGTGCAAGCAAGCGGGGGTAAATGGTGAATTGTGAATGGCGATTGAGTGATCGGGTGACTGGGTGATTGCGTGATTGAAGAAAGCTAGTCCCACGGCTGAGCGCTTCTTTTCAATCACCCAATCACCCGATCACTCAATCACCATTCACTCGATCCGAGGTGATGGTTTGCCATCTCCCTCCTGCGACGGCGGGCCCGGTACCTCCACGACGCAGTTCAGCGCCGACGTTCCGCTCGACTCGGTATCCCGCACCACCTCGCGGACCCGATACGTGCCCGGCGCCACCTGAAAGCTGGTCTTGGCATTGAGGCCGGACTGGACGAACTTCTCCAGGGTTGCGTCTTTCAGATGAAGATCGAGCGACGCCTCCTTGGCGGCGACGTACTTCCCGTCGCGATCGAAGAGCGTGGTGTGGAAAATCAGCTTGTCAACACTGCGGTCTGCTTCCTTACGGAATTGCAGTTGGCGGACGTCGACATGAATCATCACTGTGAGCTTGGACCCGCTGTCGCCCGTTTTCTCCACCTGGGCGGTCACTTCCGCCGGCAGCCCGTGGAATTCCTCCTGCGAGAACACAGCTTTCTCTAGTTCGTCCTGGCTGGAAGCCTGCCCGGCCAGCGCCGTCGCGGAGGCAAAATACCCGCGCCGCGCCTGGACGGTGAGAGGCTCGCGACGGTTGAGCGTCACTTTAAGCGAATGGAATTTTCCGTCCAGCTTGATGTTCGGCGGGGAAAAAGTCAGCACATAGAAGACCTCAGGAACGGCCGCCGCTTGCCGAAAGCCATCGTTAAAATCGTTGCTGTTGTGGAAAAAGACGCCGCCCGTACCCGCGCTCAAATTAGCCATCACATCGCCGGACGCGACGGTGCCCATGTTTTCCATCCTGGTCTTTGCGGAGTCCAGGTCCGCACGAGCCATGTTATAAAATATGTGCGGGCTGCGTGCGGCCAGCCCTGTGGCGTCGATCGCACTAATGACGACTTCCTGTTGCAAAGCGCGGTTAGTGATGGCGTCTATTTTGTCCGCTTGTGTCTCGGTCAAGAATCCCGGAGAAACCAGCACCACACTGCGCTGACCCGGCATGGCAGCCAGGCGGCGAACGGCAATCTCGATCCCTTGCAGAGCATTCTGTGATTGCGCATCTGCCACGCTCCAAATCTGGGCAGACTCGCCCTGCACCCGATCTGTTACCTCGCGCGCGCAACTGGGAGTCTTGTTATCCAGGACTTCGCAATCACAGTGGTAGGCTTCCGAGAACGCAATGTCAAAGGCTTCGGTGTCGCGCCTTCGGTCGATCAGGTAGGCCTGATACTCCTCGATCTGTGGGCAACCCATCGGAGGGTGCGGTCGAGGCGCCAGCTTGAACAGCGCGTCATGGAGTTTCTCCCGGTCCTCGGTGAAATCGATCTGGTCCTTGCCGGTCGCGGTGAAGATCGCCACCCGGTCTTGCGGCCGGACCGCCGTCGTGACGTAGCGCCACGCGGCATTACGAGTTCGGTCGATTCCTTCCGCCTCCATGTGGTAATCGTCAAAGAAGACAATGACAAAACGCTGCGCGACGGCTTTCGCAGGAGCGCGTGGGACCTCGGCGGTTTTGCCCGCCGGCGCCGAAGGCACAGCTTCCGGGGCCGGGTTGGGCTGGCCGGTCTCGACCGTGAATCCCAAAATGTCCTGGGCCTTGCCGTCGTCGAACAACCGGAAGTCCTCTTGGCGAAGACTGCCCACCGGGCGGTCCTTGCCGTCGCGCACCACCACCCTCACCGTCACCAAGTTGCGTTCGACGCGAAGCTGGAACGACGGTTTGACGACTTGGCTTTGGCCTTCGTGGGCCTGGACTTCGGGAGGGTTGGGATTTTGCGGCGTCGCGCCGGGGCCGGCGGAGAGCAACCAAACCGAAAGCGCCACCCAGGAAAGAAGGTCTCGACCCAAGCCGCGAGCGCGGACCCGCAGGGAAGCTTGACCCATCGATCGTCCTCTCTAAGAGTTCCTTCCTTCACTATACGCCAAAACCGGCGCGTAGTCGGAAGGGAGTCAAGAGTAGTGGGTAGGGCGTAGGAGTAGGCTCTCGGAATCCCGACTCCCGACCCCCGACTCCCTTACCCATGATCAAGGGTGGTCGTGCTTCTGGTCGACTTGGACGTCGAAGAGCCGGTAGTCCGAGTAACGGTGCTGGTTGTGGAAGAGATACTGCTTCAATTGCCCGGTCACGGTGACTTCACGCGGCAGCCACAACGTCTTGCCACCTTGCCTGAAGCTCACTTCGGAATACACGACTTGGGTGGTCTCTTTCTGCAAGCCGACGTTCACTTCAGGTTGTTGAATATCAGTCCGCAGGCGCAGGATCCTGAAGCTCACCGGATCGATCCAGGCCACTCCCTGCAAGAAAATGGCTACGCTCTGGCTGAGGAACTGGACGCGCGCCACTTGCCGTGCCACAGCGGGTCGCTGGGCAAACGCGACCACGTAGGTGTTCTGCCTTTCCATCGCTTCACGCCCCAGGTAGCGGAAGCGGGAGTCAGGCTGATAGTCAGGATGGAAATGCACAGACATGGCGACAAATCCGACCGTGACGACCGTCTCTCGGGCATCGGGCTGCACCAGTGCACCTTTATCGTCGGTTCGAAACTCGCGGAGGCGGCCTTTCTTCGCGCCCGCTTGGGCCAAAGCCAGATAGTTGTACTTGTCATCGTGATGAAAAGCGCCGGCCCCGAACGCGGTATCGACCATGGAGGTAACGCGCTCGGTGCAAGTGGTATTGGGAAAATTATCGAAAAAAGCCCCCACGTCGGCTCCCACGCGCTGCAAGATCTGCGGCAAAGGGTCCTGATTCTCCGCGGGCTCCAGGTGCTTCAGCTCGGGGACCGCCTTGGCGAGTTCAGCAGGACTCATATCCACGAACGTCTTAGGAGCCTCTTGGGGCTCGTCTCCGCTGGCTGTCACCAGGCTGCGATCGGCATAAAGCTGAAGCGCCGGGTTGAGCTCGTGGGGCCGGGCTTCAGAGGATTGAATTAGGGGCAGGCCGAACCCTTGCGCTGTGGTGACAGAATGGGCCACCAGAACCAGGACCGCGAGCGCACGGCCCTTCGGAGCGCCTTGGCGGAAGCGGAGGGTCGGAGCGTGGATGGAACGCGGGTGCATGGAGGACAATCATGAACGATGAATGCTGAATGATGAACTGAAGGCGGCTTAACCGCTTTTTCAGTTCCATCATTCATCATTCAGCATATTCAGCATTCATCATTTCTTCTGATAAACCCTGACATAATCCACCAGCATCTGTTGCGGGAAGACAGTGGTAGAGTCCGGCGCTCCGGGCCAGTCGCCGCCTACGGCCACGTTAAGAATAATGAAAAAGGGATGGTCGAAGGCCCACGTCGAGCCGGCGGGCAGGCTGGAAGCCGTGTCCGTGGCGTAGAGGTTGCTGTCGACGTAGAAGCGGACAACGTTGGGCTCCCACTCCACGGCGAAAACGTGGAAGTCGTCGGCGAACTGCGCGCCGCTGGGAAGCGTGTAGGAGTTGGAAACGCCAGTCCCACCGGTGTAGCCCGGGCCGTGGATGCTGCCGTGGATCATCGAGGGTTCTTTGCCGATGTTCTCCATGATATCGATTTCGCCGCACTGCGGCCAGCCGACCTGCCCGATATTGTTGCCCAGCATCCAGAAGGCGGGCCACATGCCTTGCCCGTAGGGAGTCTTGATGCGCGCTTCGAATCGCCCGTAAGCCTGGCTGAAAAGGTTGGCGGTCAGTAGGCGCGCCGACGTGTAATTGCGCGTCACCCCGTCGGACCCGGTGTAAGTTTCTTTCAGCGCCTGGATCACCAGGTTGCCGTCCTGAACGTACGCGTTCTGGGTCCGGCTGGTGTAGTATTCGAGCTCGTCGTTGCCCCAACCGTTGCCGCCCACGTCGTAACCCCACTTCGTCGAATCGGGAGCCGAGCCGTTGGGGCCGCTGAACTCATCGCTCCACACCAGCGTCCACTGCGGGACGCTCGGCGGCGACGGAGCGCTGCTCATGCTCCCGCCACCACAGCCTGAAACCACAAGCAGGAGGACCACCAAGCTGACTTCGGGCCGAGCGCGCATGCGACCCATAACTACCTCCGGACACTTCAGATCAACTTCCTCTATGGTCTATAAGATGGCTGGCCCGAACAAAAGGGTCTGAGAGAGGAATGCTGAATGCTGAATGATGAATGATGAACAAAAAAGACCAGCACCCCGCGCTTCTGCTCATAATTCGTCATTTCGGCATTCATGATTTTCCTTCTGCACCTGTGCGTTTAGATTCTTCACGCCTTCAAATCGTCAATCGGCAATTCGCAATGAAACCGCTCGGCGGCATCCGCGGCAAGCGTGGCTGCTTTTGAGGTCGATCCATTCCACGGCGTGGGAAGGGGCCATAACGCAATCGTAGTCCTCGCAATGGGTCAGGCCCAGGGTGTGGCCAAGCTCGTGGATGGCTTCTTTCAAGAGACGCTGGTACAGAAGGTCACGGTCAGGCGGCAGTCCATAGAACTCCTGTCGAAGGCGGTAAGTAGAAACCAAAGCGCAGCCACCTTCGAGTTGCGCCTCACCGAAAACGAAGGTGAGGATAGGGATATACAAGTCCAGCGGCGTCACGCCAAGGACTCGCCAGCACGCGGGGGTCAGGTGCTTTTGCATGCGGGCCAGGAGGTCGGTTGAATAGTATTGTTGCCGTCCGGAGTGGAAAGAAGGGGCTGGGTCAAGAGCGGCCGGCGCGACCTCGCACCGGACTTGGAACTCGGCGGAAATCGCCGCGGCCAGCCGGCTTAAGTGCAAGCTCGGGCTTAGGTCGGGGCTTAGCTCCGGCGCCGGGTCTGGCGCCCGTCCTGCCTTTAGCCCCAGCCCCGACCCATCGGAGTTCCTTCCCACGATCGGCAATAACTGAACCACGTTCATGGGGTTTCAACCGGCGTCTTCTTCCACCCGTACTTCTTGAGCTTACTATGCAGCGTGACGCGATCGATATCCAGAGCCTCCGCAGCGCGCGTTTGGTTGCCGCCGCACTCTTCAAGCACGCGCAGGATGTGGAGGCGCTCGGCATCTTCCAGTTTCCGGACCCCGGCGGCCGCCTGCGCTCCGTTCAAGCGGTTAGCCCCCTGGATTCCATTGGCGGCACCCGCCTGCCCGGGCAGTTTCAGCGTGAAGTCCTCTTCACCGATCTCGGGCTCTCGGGCCACCACCATGGCACGCTCGACGGCGTTCTCCAGTTCGCGCACGTTGCCGGGCCAATCGTATCTCTGCAAGAGGTCCATGGCCTTGGGCGAAACGCGCACGATCCGCTTGCTCATGCTGAGCGAGAACTTGCGGACGAAGTGGTCGACCAGGAGGGGAATATCTTCTTTGCGCTCGCGCAGCGGCGGCAGCTCAATCTGGAAGACGTTGAGACGGTAATAGAGGTCGGGACGGAACTTACCCTCCTCCACCAGTTGCTCGAGGTGCTTATTGGTGGCCGCTACGCAACGGAAGTCTACTTTGATCGGCTGGCTCCCGCCTACGCGGGTAATCTCGCGCTCTTGGAGAACGCGCAGCAGGTCGGTTTGGGTTTTCAGGCTGATGTCGGCGATCTCGTCCAGGAACACGGTGCCGCCCTCAGCGACCTCGAAATTGCCTTTCTTGCGGTACTGCGCTCCGGTGAAGGCGCCTTTCTCGTGGCCGAACAACTCGCTCTCCAGCAGCGTTTCCGCCAAGGCTCCGCAGTGGATCACCACCAGCGGATTGCATCGGCGGGGGCTGGCGGCGTGGATGGCGCGCGCCACCAACTCCTTGCCCGTGCCGCTCTCGCCGGTGATGAGGACCGTGGCTTCCGTAGGGCCGACGGTTTCGATGGCCTCGAACACGCGCTTCATGGCCGCGCCCTGGCCGACCAGTTCCTGCGGGCGTGTCGCTGCGGCCACCGTCTCGCGCAGCCGCACGTTCTCTTTTTCGACGCGACGGTGGGCCAGCGCGTTGTGCACGGTGTGGGCGATATCATCGGGATCGAAGGGCTTGGTGACATAGTCGTAAGCGCCGTTCTTAAGCGCCGCCACCGCGGTTTCCACCGAGGCGTAGCCGGTCATGATGATGACGATCAGTTCCGGATTCGCTTCCCGCAGGCGGCGTTGCAGTTCGATACCGTCGGTCCCCGGCATCTTGATATCCACCAGCGCCAGGTCCCAGTGGGTCTGACCCACCAGTTTCAGCGCCTGCGGGGCGCTCTCCGCGGTGCCCACCTCGTAGCCTTCCTCGTGGAACCACTTGCTGAGGGAATCGCGCACGATGATCTCGTCATCGACAAGCAAGATGCTTCCTTTTTCGTTCACGTTCACTTACCTCCATGTACCGCGGGCGTCCCGCCCGTTGTGCCGCGGGCATCTTGCCCGCGCATCTTAGCCGGAGCTGTCTGCTCCCGCACTGGCGCGAGGCGCCCCATCCCGTCAGGGTGGGAGGCCGGGACCGTTGCGCTGCGGACGCCATGCACCGGAAGCGTGATGGTGAAAGTAGTGCCCCGTCCCGGATCGGAAGCCACCTCAATGCGCCCTTGGTGACGCTCAACGATATTCTTCGATATTGCCAATCCCAGGCCGACCCCGTGCCCGCGCTCCTTGGTCGTGAAGAAGGGCTCAAACAGGTTGGGCAAGAGGTCCGGCGGGATTCCCACCCCGTCATCCTGGATCTGGAGCTGGACCTCGGCCGTCTCGGGCAGAAGGCGGCTGCGCACCGCCAGGCTGCCGCCCTTGGGCATCGCCTCGATGGCGTTCATAATCAATGCCACGAGCACTTGCTCGATTTGCGCCGGATCGCAGCGGACGGCGGGGAGATCGGCGGCCAAGTTCAGGTTCAAGTCGATATTGCCCAGATCGAGTTGGTGTTGCACCAGCCGGACGGAACGATCGACGACGCCGTTCAGGTCGGCCGGCTCAAAGTTGATGGGCGTGGCGCGCGCAAACGTCAGCATGTTGCGGACGATTTCGCCGCAGCGGCGGCTTTCCGATTCGATCAGGTCGAGCGAACTAAGCGCATCCTCTCGCCGCGACCCGTCCCATCGGGCCACCCACTTCTTCAACAACTTGGCATAAGTGAGAATGCCGGCGAGCGGGTTGTTGATCTCGTGCGCCACCACGGCGGCGAGCTTGCCGATCGATGCCATCTTCTCCACGTGTAGCATGTGCTCGTGGGCGCGGTTGAGCTCCTCCGTTTTCTGCTCTACACGCACTTCGAGCGTCTTTGTCCAGTCGGTCAGTTCGCGATGGGCCTCGGAAAGTTCGCCGGTCATCTTGTTGAACGAATCGGCCAGCACTCCCAGCTCGTCTCGCGAATGGACGGCAATCGTGTGATCGAGATCCCCCTGGGCCACTTGGCGAATCCCGTTCGTGAGGTCATTAATGGGTTTGTGAACCACCACCCAGATGAAAGCGACGCTCACCAGCGACATCAACATCACGGCCACGGCTGTGAACTCGGCCAGCCGCGCCTGGTGTTGGGCCACCTGGGCGTCCACCGTGTCAAGCGAAAGGTCGGTATCAATCACGCCCAGAATGCGGCGATCGGGCGGGTGGGCATGGCAACTGGCGTTCGAGCAGGTGGCGTCGTTTTCGATGGGCCGGATCGACCCCAGCACGCGGTGACCTTGAGCGTCAGTGAAGATGCGGGCCCGGTCAGGACGATTGAGCTTCGCCAGCGGTTGGGTTTGAGAGTGGCAGCCGTAGCAGGCCTCGGCGCGCTTATCCACGAGTTTGCTGACTTCGCTAGGGTCGGTGGAGAAGCTGATCCGGCCTTCCTCGTTGAAGATCCGGATGCGGCGGATGCCCGGCTCGCTCCCAATGGTCTGAATAACCTGATAGAGGGCGTCCCGGTCGTTGCGCAGCATCTGGTAGCGAGTGCTGCGCTGGATCAGGTCGCCGATCCGGTCTACGCTCTGCAGCACCGTCTCTTCCGACTGCCTTCGCTGCAAGCGCAGGTTCAGATAGCCGAACAGCGTAAATAGGGCGACCGTGCTGAGCACCAGGCTGAGGGCCAGCTTGGCCGCCAAGCCAATGCGAAGTTTCGCGTCCCATGGCGCCTGACTCTCCATGGTTCACGCCTTTCCGGCTTGAGAGAATACAAAATCACCGTGAGCTACCGGCAGGCTCGCATTGCCCTGCCGAGTCCGGGCTGCCGGGGCTTTGGCCTCGGGAAAGATCGGCAGATACTTCACCGCCAGCGTGAAAATGGCAAAGCCAGCGGCCACGATACTGGCCGTAATGGCGATCTCAGTCCATTTGGGGAAGTAGTGCAAGCCGGCGGATGCTTCCATGCCAGTGATGCTGACGTTCAGGCGGTTGGTGATGAAGCCCAGCAACACCAGCACCGAGGCGAGGTAGAGTCCGCCTGTGCTCTCGCGAATCCTGCGATTCATCAGCAGGGCGATGGGCAACAGGAGCCCGAGCGCCACTTCCAGCAGGAAGAGGTTGGTCTCGTAGCCCGGATGTCGCAAATACTGAAGAGCGCCCCGGTGATAAAGGTCCTCGAAACGCAGAACGGCGTAGACGGCGAGCGCCACCACCAGAACACGCCCCAACGAAATCAGCAAAGGCAGTTCGAGTTGCTTGCCGAAGGCCTTCGAGCTCATGTACGACTCGAAAATGGTCATGGCCAAGCCCACGCAGATCGCCGAAATGAAGAAAAAGACGGGCAACAGCGGGCTGTACCACAAGGGGTGAAGTTTCTCCGGGACGATCAAGTAAAGGCTGCCCAGCGAGGACTGGTGCAGAGTGGAGAGGAGCACACCCAGAATCACTAGAGGAATCACGATGGCGTGCTGAATTCGCAGAGCCTTCTCCAGGTTGAGCCGTTCGAAGACAATCGGCGCGAACTCCAGGGCTAAGACTGTAGTGTAAAGCGTTACGCACCAAGCCACCTCGAACATCACCGAGTGTGGGTTCCACATCACCAACGGGTGCCAGATGCGGTAAGGACGCCCCAGATCGAAAAGCAGCGCCACCACCACCAGCACGTAGCCGAGGAAGGCCGTCAGAACCGTCGGGCGGATGATGGGCCGGAATCGCTCCAGATTGAAGATGTAGACGGTGGCAGTGAGCGTGAAGCCGCCCGCCGCCAGCATCACGCCGCACATCACGTCGAAGCCGATCCACAAGCCCCACGGGAACCTGTCGCTCAGGTTGGTGGAAGCGCCTAGCCCGCGCGTATAACGCAGCACCGTCGCGTAGGCCCCGGCCAGAAGGACAACCGTCATGATCGTTTTCCAGAAAGTGAACTTAGGCAATCTCATTGTTTCCCATTCCCATCGTTGCCCTTCTTGGCCTGGCGTTCCTTGGCTTCGGCTGCGGCTACTTCGGCACGCCGATGGGTAATCCACCAGACTCCACCCAGCAGGACACCGCCCAGCGAAACGATGTCCGGAAGACGCGAGAGCACGCGGTAGGTGAGCATCGGGAGCGGTTCCGTAGGAGTATGGAGACCAAACAAATCAAACGGTACGCTGGAGAGTTCCAGCACCGAAGTTCCACCGACCTCTTCAAGGCCGTAGATATGGTTTATGTACTGGTTAGGTGCCTTGTCGATGCGATCCTTGGCCTCTCGAATCAATTCATCCCGATCTCCGAACTTGGTGGCACCGGTAGGGCAGGCCTCAGCACACGCTGTCGGCCGCCCCGCTGCCACGCGGTCGGCACACATGTCGCACTTGCGCACCCGCGGCAGCACTTTGCCCCACTCGTACTTGGGAACGCCGAACGGGCAGGCCAACATGCAGTATCGGCAACCGATACAGCGAGATTCGTCGTAGGTCACGGGGCCCAACTCGGTCTTGCGCAGCGCTCCCACCGGACACACCGACGCGCACGTGGGGTCCTGGCAGTTCATACAGAGCCGGCGCATGAACTTGTCGCCGTTGGTCATGACAACCGTGAGCTTGTGGGCGGAGATGACTTGTTCCGTAGCGACGTTATCGTCATAAGGCAGGCTGTTTCTATCTGCGCAAGCCTTCTCGCAGAGCCTGCATCCAATGCAGACGGTTGCATCATAGAGAATTGCTTTACTCATCTGCGTTCTCCCGAAACAGCCGCTGTACCCAGGAAGTGCTCATTGGAGATGAGAACATCAACGATCGCGTGAGCGTTCTGCGCGCGGCAGGCTTCATGACGGCGTCCCGAACTGTTCAGGTCTTCAGCACCGAGCGTTGCAATACTCTACAGTCTTAGTCGAGGGAACGTGAAAAGGCTATGATGCGGGTCACCTGCGGCTGTGACCGAGGTCACGCGGCGATCGTGCTGAGAACTCTGGGTTTGCAAGCGGACGCAATGCCAACCGGGCAGAACTTCCTTGGTCAGAAATTCAGGTCACCGACTTCTGGCGTAAAGCGGGTTGCGTCTGGCGCTTGATACTTCCAGGAGGATGCGGTTCGCGACCCTTGGTACGGCTTTGGCGACTTCCGAGGAGAGTCCGGTACCTGCCTCAAAGTTGCGGCCCTCAATCCCATAAACGATGAAGTGGGGTGGAAGTTGGTGCAAAGTCCGCGACAACTCGACGGCCTCGACCAGACTGAAGGCGTGGGTCGAGCCGCGGAAGGCTTCCGGGGGAAGGGCCGCCAAGGCCGTAAGGGATTGGAGGCTGGCGTCGAGGCGATAAGTGGTGCCGGGTTCGGCGCCGGAGTGAACCGCATCCACGACTATCACCTTCTCGGCGCCCTGCCAAGTTTCCATCAGCGCGGCGCCGTCACCGTTTTGCTCGAGCACGGTGAAGGTCGGATTGGGACGCTCGGCCAATCGACGGGCGACGATCAATCCGACGGCGTCGTCGCGCCGATACTCATTGCCGACACCAATCACCAGGAGCCGGCCGACGACGACGGACTGACCGGGTTGGCTCATCTTTATCGTTGCTAACTCTTGCTGTTCACTGTGCTGCCCGCTTCCACGGCACGATCGCCACAAGCACACCCGAATTTACAACAGTGATGCTGCAATCTCCACGATCTTCCGTGCCACCTTGATCGCCAGCTTGGCGTCATCCTCGTGCGCAATTTGTCCCTCGTGAATGATCGCCCCTTCCACGGCCGGCGCCAATGTTTCTTTGAAGTTGAACCGAGCCGCCCTCTCCCGGCGTCGGATACTCGCCGGCCTTAAGCAACAGTTGGTATGGAAGATCAATCGAGACGCGGACGTTCGCCATGGGGATTGCGCTACTCGGAATAATAGATCACTCTCAGCTTGCCCTCGAAACCGTTATCCTTGGCATAGCGGTATAATTTACCTGAATAGGCGTCCGTCACTTCCTCTGGCTTTAGGCCAGTCGGAAATGAAACGTGCGCCACCAGTTGACCGTTCTGCTCAAAGATCAGCGCCCGCACTTGGCCGGTGTCACTGTCGAACGTCGAAAGGTACTTCCCGTAAAGTTGGCCGACCTCGTCGTCATATGCAACGTCCGGTTGGAACGGCATACGCAATCCTCCAATCACATCAGGCCCAGCCGGTTCCCCCGCCCTAACACGCCAAGCCAATACACTCGCGTATTCCCACATCCTACATCCCTGGCGCTTGTTTTTCCAGTCGAATCGCCTCATCGCCGCAGAGCTCGCGCAGCCGGCGCAGTAGTTCATCATCGGTCTTTACGCCGTGGCGGCCGCAAAACCAACGCTCCACCTGCCACCCGGCCACCTGCCTGGTCTACTTCCGATCGAGCTTCAGCGTCAAAAAATGCGTGGCGCACGAAATGCAGGGATCGTAGTTGCGAATGGCCTGCTCGCACTGCCACTGCAACTTCTCCGGCGGAAGGTCCAGATGCTTGGGGATGAATTGCCAGAGGTCCTGCTCGATCGTCTTCTGATTCTGGGAGGTGGGAGGAACGATCTTGGCGTCCAGGATGGCGCCACGCGCGTCGATCCGGTAACGGTGGTAAAGAATCCCTCGCGGCGCCTCGGTACACCCATAGCCGACCCCGGCGCGCACCGGCACCTCCACCGCCGGCTTCTCCGGCATCTCATATCCCTGAATGAGGCGCAGGGCCTCATCGCAGGCGTACACGGTTTCTACGCTGCGCACGATAATGCTCTGGAACGGATTCGAGCACGCCGGTCCCAGTCCGGCTTCCCGGGCAGCTTCCTGAGCCAGGGGCGAGAGCCGGTCGAAGTTCAGGTTGTACCGAGCCAGCGGGCCGACAAAGTAAGCACCCTGACCTTTGAGCGTGGAATGCAACGCGTTCGAGTACTGCACCTGCTCTTCCACGAAGTTCTCTTCGTAGCGGTCCACGGTGATGTCCAGTCCGCGGTTGGAAACCAGGTGTCCTTCATTGAAGGGATACTCGTCCGGGTGGCGGAGAGCCACAAACAGATAGTCCTGGTCGAAATCCGGGAAGGGGAACTTCGCCACCAACCGGACTGTTTCAAGGGCGGCGTCGCGCGCCCACTTCAACCGCTCGGCCAACGGCTCCAGATCGTGGCGTGTGGGCACTTTGTAAAAGCCGCCCACCCGCACGTTGATGGGGTGAATTTCCCTTCCTCCCACTACCGTGACGATCTGGTTTCCCGCCTTCTTCAGTTGCAGGGCGCGTTGGACCACGTCGGGGTGATCCTTGGCCATCTGGATGGCATCCTCATAGCCCAGGAAATCCGGAGCGTGCAGCATGTAGACGTGGAGGACATGACTCTCGATCCACTCGCCGCAGTAAAGGAGTCGGCGCAGATCCCGCAGGGGGCCTTCCACCTGCACGCCGAGCGCATACTCCATGGCGTGGACCGCACTCATCTGGTAAGCGACCGGACAGATGCCGCAGATGCGCGCCGCGATATCCGGAGCTTCGGTGAACTGGCGCCCGCGCAGGAAGGCCTCGAAAAAGCGCGGCGGCTCAAAAATCTTCAGCTTGACGTCAACGACCTTGTCGTCCCGAATCTTGACGTCCAGGCCGCCTTCGCCCTCTACTCGGGCCAGGTAATCAACCTTTAGGGTTCTGGTCTTCATGGGCTTCGCTCTCCCTGCGGAACGCCTCGGCAAACGCATTGAAGCCGCGGAACGCGCGCACTAAGTCTGGCTCCGTCGCGCCCAGGCGGACCCAGCCCTCGCTGAGCGAAACGGTGTTGGGCGTCTCCATCGGGCCGAAGCATCCGTAGCAACCCCGGTTGTACGACGGGCAGATCGCGCCACAGCCGGCGTGGGTGACAGGTCCCAGGCAGGGGGTGCCCTGCGCCACCATCACGCAGACGGTCCCTCGCCGCTTGCACTCCACGCAGACGCTGTGAGAAGGCGTGTTGGGTTTGCGCCCGTTCAGGAAGGCGCTGAGGACCTCGACGAGCTGATACTTGTTGATGGGACAGCCGTGCAGCTCAAAATCGACCTGCACATGGTCGACGATAGGCGTAGACTTGTTGAGGGTCTGGATGTACTGGGGCGTAGCATAGACCATCGAGGTAAAATCTCGAACGTCCTTGAAATTCCGCAGCGCCTGGATGCCGCCCGCCGTAGCGCAAGCCCCGATGGTAATCAGGAACTTGGAGGCGCGCCGCACCTGGTGAATACGTTCCGCATCGTGCGGCGTAGTGATAGAACCTTCCACCAGCGACAGATCGTAGGGACCCTTAACCACGGCGCGCGAAGCTTCGACGAAGTTGGCGATCTCCACCTGGCCGGCAACGGCCAGCAATTCGTCTTCGCAGTCTAGCAGGCTCAACTGGCATCCGTCACAAGAGGCGAATTTCCAGACGGCAAGCTTCGGTTTTGCACGCGCGGCCATTTTCAGATCTCCCTGATGGCAAACATCGGCTGAATCCGGTCGTAGCGGAACACAGGCCCGTCCTTGCAGATGAACGTGGACCCGTACTGGCAGTGCCCGCAGAAGCCCAGCGCGCACTTCATGTTGCGTTCCATGGAAATGTAGATGTTCTCGATGGCGACCCCGCGCTTTTCGAGCTCCTGCACCGTGTACCGCATCATGACCTCGGGGCCGCAGACCATCGCCACCGTGCTGTGCGGGTCAAAGGGGGCGCGTGGGATGAGGGAGGTCACCACCCCCACGTTGCCGCGCCAGTTGCCCATGGCCCGGTCGACGGTGACGTGAACCTCCAGATCGAAGCGCAAGCGCCACTGCTGCAGTTCGCGCCGGAACAGGATGTCCGCAGGCGTGCGCGTGCCATAAAGCAAGACCACCTTGCCGTAGTACTTGCGCGCCGCCAACACCTGGTAAAGCGTGGGCCTTAGCGGGGCCAGCCCGATACCACCCGCCACGATCACCACGTCGGCGCCGCGGGCTTGGGTCACTGGCCACCCCACTCCATAGGGACCCCGCACTCCCAGCGAATCCCAGGGTTTCAGCCTGCGCATGGCACGCGTCACGGTCCCGACCTCGCGCGTGGTGTGCACGAGTATTGCCGGCTTTCCGGGATCGCCGCTGATGGAGATTGGCACCTCGCCCACGCCGAAGGCGTAAAGCATATTGAACTGGCCCGGCGCAAAGACCAAATCGCGGGCTCCGCCTTCCGGCTCCAGCTCCAGGGTGAAAGTATCGGACGTTTCCTGCCGTAGTTTTTGCACCCGGTAAGGGCGCGGCAGCATGGGGTCCGGCGCGGCCGCGGCGGTCATGAATTCAATGGGAGTCGTAGACATTGAGGAGTTGTAACCTCGTCGCTGTAAGATGGTCTACCATCACCTGGGAAAATCGCTTCATCAATTCGTAACCCAGGCAACAGTCGTTCTCGCATTTTTGTCGGAGGCATTTTCCGTCCAGGGCGATGGCCCGGGTCAGCTCCACCGCCCGAGCGTCGAACCTCCAACGGAAAGGCGGTACCAGCCATGACCAGCCCAAGATATCGCCGGCGCCAAGCGTCTGGATGGTGATGCCTCCCCGTTCCGGGGCGTAAACATCGAGCGCCACCTTGCCCTGCCGCAGGAGGTAGAAGTTGTTGGCCTCCTGCCCTTCGCGCAGGATGAACTGGCCGGCGTCAAAGCGCACATTGGAGGCACATCCGACCAACAGTTCCATGTGCTCCTGTTTCATACCTGCAAAAAAAGGGTGTTCGATGAGAATGCGCTCAAGAGTTTCCATTATTTTATCAGCCTCCCTTCGTATTGACGATTGCCGATTGAAGAGCTATCAGCCATCAGCACTCAGAATATGTGAAAAAATTAAACACAGAGGCACGGAGACACAGAGAAGACAAAGAGAATCACATGAAGAGGTCATTTGTTTCCCGACGTTTCCCATTTTTCTCTGTGCCTCTGTGTCTCTGTGTTGGAAGCTCCTTGGCAATTGCTTCACACCTTCAAACGCCCGCCTGTTACTGGGCTGAAGGCTGAGAGCCGATGGCTGAGTACCTTTTTCAATCGTCAATCAGCAATCGGCAATCAAAGACCTGCCTCGGTCTCGCGAATAGCGCGAACTTCCTGGGTAATGTCGATAGCCACCGGGCACCAGGTGATACATCGTCCGCAGCCGACACAGCCGGACGTCCCAAACTGGTCGATCCAGGTGGCGAGTTTATGGGTCATCCACTGGCGATAGCGCGCGCGGGCCGTCGAGCGAATGCTGCCGCCGTGGATGTATGAGAAATCGGTCGTGAAGCAGGAGTCCCATTTGCGCCAGCGCTCCGCGTGCTCGCCCTTGAGGTCGGTGACATCTTCTACCGTATTACAGAAGCAAGTCGGACATACCATGGTGCAATTCGCACAGGTGAGGCAGCGCGTCGCCACCTGGTCCCAACGGGGATGCTCGTAGTTGCGGTAGAGGAGTTCCTTGATGCCGTCGGTGTCCAGGCTGCGGCCCATGTGTTCAGCGGTTCGGGCGACGATGTCCCGCGCCTTAGCCTTCTCAATTTCGGAGGCTATGCGACAGGCGGGCTGGGCGCGCTGGAGAAGTTCAGCCAACACTCCTTCCCCGGCTTCGGTGCCGGCCTCAACCACGAAGTAGTGGGCGCCGTCCTCTAAAACCTCGGTCAGAGCCAGGTCAAATCCGGACGTGGCCTTGGGACCCGTCTTCATCGAGACGCAGAAACATGTCCCGCTAGCTTGGCCGCAGTTGACGGCAACGACAAAGGTCCTCTCGCGTCGGGATCGATACGACGGGTCGGCCCAGTTTCCACTCAGAAACACCTTGTCCTGAATGGCGATAGCATTCAGCTCGCATGCGCGCACACCGAGAAACGCCATCTTGGGGATCTCGACACCATCTTCCTCCTTGATCTGGAAAGTGCCGCCGGCGCGCTCGGCCTGCCACAAACGCAGCACCGGCGGATGGAGGAATCGCTTCCAGGAATGGGGCCCGACGTTATATCCAAAGAGGGCTTGGTCCTCGCGCCGTTCCAAGCGGTAGGTTCCACCGTCTTGCCGATCCGTCCAGCCGGCGGGCAAATCAGCGGCCTTGGCAAGGTCGTCGTACACAATGGCCCCGTCCCGCAGCGTGGGCCCCAGAATTTGGTAACCTTTATGGGTGAGCACGTCAAACAGCGCTTGAAACTGGTCGCATTCCAGGATCGCGTGGTCGTGACGCGAGAGGATTGGTTCCGTCATGAGTGTCCCTTTTCGTGAGCCTCTACGCGGTTTCTTCTTACGAACTTCGCCGGCGGAATCATCTACACTCATGCCGGCGCCTCCGGTCCCTCTCTAAGGGGCCAACTGTACCACCGTTTGGTGCAGATACACCAGGGAACCGCGAACGATAGCGCCGCCTTGCAAGGGGTTCCCACACGCCGGCCCGCACCAATGAAGAGAACCTTGGGCATCTAGTCGCGCCTCCGAGCGTCGAGTATTCGGCCGTCGGCCGCTATCAGTTGCACCTCCAGAGGCATCTGGCCGAGCGCATGCGTCGAGCAACTCAGGCAGGGGTCGAAAGCGCGAATGACTGCCTCAACCCGATTCAACATGCCCTCAGTGAGACGCCGGCCGTCCACGAAGTGCTTTGCCGTCTGGAGGATGCTGCGGTTCATGGCCAGATTGTTGTGGCCGGTGGCGATGATCAGGTTCGCCCACCTCATGGCACCCTTCTCGTCCACCTTGTAGTGATGGATGAGGATGCCGCGCGGAGCTTCGGCGATACCGATTCCTTCCAGAGCGTTCACGCTGGCGTGGGCACGCACGTGTTTCTCCAGGATTATCGTGTCGTTCAGCAGGACTTCCATGCGTTCCAGGGCGTAGAGCGCTTCCACCAGGCGCGCGTAGTGGAAGTGGAACGAGCTCTGGACCACTTTGCCAAAGCGCTGGTGGAATTCCGCGAATTCGGCGTCGGCTTCGGGAGTGCCGCAGCGGTCGGCCACATTGAGCCGGGCCAGGGGGCCGACGCGGTAGACGCCGTCCGGATACCCGAGAGGCTTGAAGTAGGGTGCCTTGAGGTAAGACGTAGGCAGGGCCGCCTCACCGATGAACTTGGCATAGTCGCGGGCGGCGATCTGGTCGGCGATGATGTTCCCTTCAGCGTCGCGAAAACGGATCTGGCCGTCGTAGAGTTGCAGGTAGCCGTCCGCATCGACCAAGCCGGCGTACAGGGTCGGAGCGTTGCCGAAGTTCGCAATTTCTTCTTGGAACTGATCCACTACGCCTTTGAAGAGCTGCAGCGTGCGGTGAGCGATGGCCTTGGCGTCCGGCAGTCCGGCCAGAATGCGGTCGCGCACGGCGACGTCGAGGGGAGCGTTGACGCCGCCAGGAACGGTCCAGGAGGGATGGATACGCTCCTTGGCCAAGCCTTCGATCACCTGCTGGCCGAACTTGCGCAGGGCGATGCCGTCGCGGGCCAAGTCGGGGTGCGTGGCGAGAATGCCAAGAACATTGCGCTGCGCCGGGTCGGAGTCCATGCCCAGCAGCAGGTCGGGCGCCGAAAGATGGAAGAAGCTGAGGGCGTGCGATTGCACGATCTGGCCGCAGTGCAGCAACTCGCGCAGTTTGGCGGCCGCCTCGGGGATGCGCACGCTCATGATGGCGTCGCACGCCTTCGCCGATGCCAGCAGATGACTGATCGGGCAGATGCCGCAGATGCGGGCGGTGATGGAGGGCATCTCGTAGAACGGGCGCCCCTCCGTGAACTTTTCAAATCCCCGCACTTGCGTAACATGAAGCTGGGCGTCAGCAACCTGCCCGTCGTCATCCAGGCGAAGGGTGACCTTGGCGTGACCCTCTATACGCGTGACCGGTTCAATGGTGATCTTTCGCATCGCAGACTCCTCAGCCGAACTTGACCTGGGAATTGAGCTCCGGCCGACGGCCATTCAACAACTCCGTGAGTACGAACTTTATGGCGGAGGCCGGCGGCGGACAGCCAGGGACGTAAAGATCCACCTTTACCACTTCGTGAATGGGCACAGCGTGCTTCAGCAGTTGGGGCACGCCCTCGGTGGGGACGCCGGGGTTCGTGTCGACGCCTTCCACATAGATTCGCTCGAGGAGTTTCTTCACTGGGATGGGATTGCGCATGGCCGGGACATTACTGGTGATGGCGCAGTCGCCCAGCGCCACCAGAAGCCGCGTATGCCTGCGGACGTGCTGGATTTTCTCGAGGTCGTCCTGGCTGCTGACAGCGCCCTCCACAATCGTCACGTCCACCTCATCGGGAAAGGTGTGGGCGTCGACCAGCGGGCCGTAAAGTAAGTCCGCTTTCTGGGCAATGATTGCAATCGCCTCATCGATGTCGAGGATGGACATGTGGCAGCCGGAGCAGCCGTCAAGCCACAGCGTAGCCAATTTCGCTTTCTTCATGCGTGAACTCCCCGTTTGGTCGCGAGTTGCCGGATGCTCTCGCTGTGCTTGGTCATCTCTTCTACGGCCAGCCCCTTTTCCGCCAGGGCGCCCGTAGGACACACCTGCACGCACTTGCCGCAACTGGTACACGAGCGGGACTGACCCCAGGGGCGGTTGAGGTCGCACACCAGCATCGAGTGGATGCCGCGCGAGCTGATGTCCCAGACGTGTGCTCCCTCCACCTCGGCGCAGACGCGCACGCAGCGGGTACACAGGATGCAACGGTTGTGGTCGAGGACGTAGCGCTCGTGGGAGGCGTCGACCGGCAGAATCGGGTAATTATAGGGGAAGCGAACGTGCGTGAGACCCAGTTTCTGCGCCAGCGCTTGCAACTCACAATGCCCGTTGGAGACGCAAACCGAACAATAGTGGTTGCGCTCGATAAACAGGAACTCGAGGGCCATCCGACGGTAATGCGTGAGCTTCTCCGAGTTGGTGAGGACCGACATCCCGTTCTGCGCCGGAGTGGTGCAAGCCGGCAGCAGGCGGCCGACGCCGGCCACTTCCACCAGGCACAAGCGGCAGGAACCCGAGGGCGACAAACCCTCCATAAAGCAGAGCGTCGGAATATACTTTCCGTGCGCGCGAGCCACGTCGAGAACACTTTGACCCTCGCTGGCGCTGCAAAGCTCGCCGTCGATCCGCATGGAGATATCTTTAGGCATCGCAGCCGCTCCTTATCATTGAACCTCAACCAGATCGGGCGCGAAGGCGCCACTTTCCCGGATGTCGCACCGTAGGCAGCGACAGGCCTCTTCGTGAGCCTCGTCTGGGGAGAGCGCCAGCACCGCCTCCTGGAATCCCTTCACCCGCTCCGCGGCCGGCCGCGAGTGTGGATGGTGGCGACGGATCTCGGTGGGCTGCTCGGGCAAAGTTCGGTCATACTCGAACGTAGGGAAGAGCTCGTAGAACCGCGCCGCGCCCACGAGACGCTGGTCGATGAAGCGCGCCGCCTTCTTGCCGTAACCCATGGCATTGGATACATTGGAGGCGCCGGTGATGAGGTCGCCGCCCGCGTAGAACTTGCTACGGCTGGTCTCCAGTGTGTAGCGATTGACTTCGAGCGTCCCATTCTCTTTGATAGCCAGGCCGGAAGCGCGGCAGAAGTCGCGATCCACAGCCTCGCCTACCGCCAGGATCACGCTGTCGCACTTGAAGCTCTGAATCTCTTCCGTGGTGATGGGACGGCGACGGCCGGAAGAGTCGAATTCTCCCAGACGGGTTTTCGCTACCTCGATGGCCTTGACGGCACCATTCTCACCCACGATGCGATGGGGCGTCGCAAGGTAAACGAAATGCGCGCCTTCCTGCTCGGCCGCCTCGATCTCCTCCTTGATGGCCGGCATGTCCTTGCGCTCGCGCCGGTAAATGATGGTGACGGCCGAGCCTAGCCGCAAGGCGGTGCGCGCCGAGTCGATGGCGGCGTTGCCTCCGCCGATCACGACCACGCGCCGGCCGAGGGCTGGTGCTTGGCCCTTATCGACAGCCTCAAGGAACAGGAGGGCGGGCGCGACCCCCTTAAGCTCGGTACCGGGCAGGTAAACCCAGGCCTCCTTCCATGTGCCGATGGAAAGGAACACGCTGTCGAACTGGGCTTCGAGATCGTTGAGAGAGACTTCCTCCCCGACTCTGGTGTTGAAGACGAAGCGGACGCCGACGCGACGGATGATCTCGATTTCACGGTCAAGAACAGCCTTGGGAAGCCGATATTCGGGCAGCGCATAGCGCAACATCCCGCCCGCCGCTTCGTGTGAGTCGAAAACAGTCACATCGTGCCCGAGCAACGAAAGGTAAAAGGCTGTGGTCAAGCCCGTGGGCCCTGCTCCCGCCACGGCCACCTTCTTGCCGGTGGGCGGCTGACGCTTGGCGGCAATGCGGTTGGCCATTTCCTCAAAGCGGTCCGACATCAGGATGGAATCGGCTATGACGCGGTGCACCTCGCGCATGTTCACCGATTCGTCGATGGCTTTGCGGCGGCAGCGATCGTCGCAGGGGTGCTGGCAGACGCGGCCGGTGGAGGCCGGCAGCGGATTATCCATGAATACCGATTCGAAGGCTTCCTCGAAGCGGCCCTCCTTATACAACTGGAGGAAACGCGGGATGTTCATGTGCAACGGGCAACTGTTCTCGCAAGGCGAAAGGGCGAGGTCCTGGCAGACGCCGGCACGGCACCGGTGGGCGCGGATGTGGTCCTCAAACTCGTGCCGGAAGTGCCGCATGGTGGTGAGCACAGGGTTAGGCGCGGACTGGCCCAGGCCGCATAGGGAGGTGTCGCGGATCATGCGGCTCAGCTCGTCCAGGTCGTTCAGATCTTCCTCCTTGGCCTTGCCGTGGACGAGTTGATTGAGAATGCGCAACGACTTGTCGAGGCCGACGCGGCAGGGGATGCATTTGCCGCACGATTCCGAGTGGGTGAACTCGATAAAATAGCGCGCCACATCCACCATGCAGTTGTCGTCGTCCATCACAACCATACCGCCCGAGCCCATGATGGACCCGAGCTTGCCCAAGGTTTCGTAGTCGACGGGGGTATCGAACATCTCCTGCGGGATGCAGCCACCCGAGGGCCCGCCGGTCTGGACCGACTTGACGGCGCGACCGTCGGACCCACCTTCACCGACGTCGTAAACGAAAGTGCGGAGGGGTGTTCCCAGGGGCATCTCCACGAGTCCGGTATTCTTCACCTTGCCTACCAACGAGAAGACCTTGGTGCCGGAGCTCTTGGCGCTGCCGGTTTCGGTGAACCACGCGGCGCCTTTCGCTACGATGGGCGCGATGTTGTACCAAGTTTCCACATTGTTGATGTTGGTGGGATAACCCCAGAGACCCTTGTGCGCCGGGAACGGTGGGCGCGGGCGTGGTCGCCCGGAGCGGCCCTCAAGCGAGCTGATCAGTGCCGTCTCCTCCCCGCACACGAAGGCGCCGGCGCCCTCCACCAGCTCAAGGTTGAAATTGAAGCCCCGGCCGAGGATGTCTTCACCCAGCAAGCCGTACTGCTTGGCTTGGTCGACCGCCAGGTTCAGGCGATGGACGGCCAGGGGGTATTCGGCCCGGATGTAGATAATGCCTTGGGTTGCGCCCATCACGAAGCCGCCGATCAGCATACCTTCCAGCAGTGAGTGGGGATCGCTTTCGATTTCATTGCGGTTCATGTAGGCGCCCGGGTCGCCCTCGTCTGCGTTGCAAATGATATATTTCCGGTCCGAGTGGCTCCGGCGCAGGAACTCCCACTTCTGGCCGGTGGCAAAACCCGCGCCGCCGCGCCCCCGGAGCTTGGCGGCCTTGATCTGTTCAATTACCTGATCCGGCGTGTTGTCGATCAGAACCTGATACAAGGACCGATAGCCACCGACCGCGAAGTACTCCTCGATATCGTCGGGACTGATGAGTCCGCAGTTACGCAGGACGATCTTCTTTTGCCCGCGGAAGAAGGGGATCTCGTTCCAGTTAGGGAGCGAACCGTAGCCGGTACCGTACTTGATCGGGGCCGTGAGGTGATCCCACTCCTCGATCTTGCAGAGGGCAAGTTCGGTGGGAATGTTGCCCATGGCCAACTCGTCGAGGATCTGATCGACGTGGTTGCTTTGGACCCGGTGGAGGATCACCAACGGGCGTCCGGGGATCCAGATGTTGACCAGGGGCTCCTCACCGCAAAAACCAAAGCAGCCTACCCGAGCCAACTGGATATCCAGACCACGGCGATCGATGGCGTCGGCAAAGGCGTGATAGACACCCTCGGCGCCGTTGCCGGAGCCGCAAGTTCCCATTCCTACCGCGATGCGCGGCTTGAAGGGCATGAGCTTGCTGTTTCCGGCCATGCGGATGTTGGCAAACGCGTTCAGATCCCTGATGGGTTTCATTGGCTTGCCCTTTCCTTTGCCAGGGCTTCCACTTCGCGGTGCAGGGCCTGCTCGTTCATGTGGCCGAAAATGGAGTGATTCACTTCAACCACGGGAGCGAGGGCACACTGACCGAAACAGGCGACTGTACGCACGGTGTACTTACCGTCCGGTGTACTGGCGGCAATCTTGTCCGCCGATTCTTCGTGGGAACCGTCCAGGCCTAAGTCGACCATCAGACGTTCGAGCAGGTTGCGAGAACCTCGGGTGTGACAAGCCGTACCGCGGCAGATGCAGATCGTGTTCCGGCCCTGAGGCTCCTGATTAAAAAGCGCATAGAAGGTAACTACGCTGTAAACCTGGGACAACGGAATATCGGCGCGGGCCGCGATATATTCGAGCGTCTCCTCGGGAAGATATTTTTTGGGGTGATGATCCTGGACCTTCTCGAGGATGCTGAGCAGCGCGCCAGGACGGCCGTTCTGGCCAGCAATCACGCGATCGATGAAATCCTGGTCGACCTTCTCCACTTTCGAGGCCGGCTCGGAGGCTAATGTCTGCATACTCCGTACTCCTTAGCTCTCGTTAACTCATCTATAAACTATGTCTCCGGCACAATGGGTAGCGCCCGAGCAATGAGGCCAACGCTGTGGAAGTTCGGCTCCCCGACCGGGACTACCCTATAACTCAACAGGGTGCCCCCTCGGATACGATTGGGACAGTGACCGGCGTCACGTCGGCCTGTGACCCCCGTAACAAACTAGTCAGCGCAGATTGTGTTGTGAAAAGTGAAGCGGTGGCGCAGACCTGCTTTCCAAGGTCTGTGGACCTTCAGCACCCTGCCGACGCCTTCGTGCCTATAGTTCGGGTTAAGGCTGCGGACGTGCGTCCCGGGTTCGAGTGTCGTCGCGTTGTGATTGACCTCAATACGGCTCGCCACGGTTAGGAATTATACACGCTGTAGCGGCGACTTTACGGCCTGCCCTTAGCCCTTCGAGGGGTCGCCATTGGGCGGTGGCGGGGTGAACCCGTGGCGACGGCAACTATGGTGCCGGTAGCCACGAACCGATGAGCGATGCTGTCTACCATGACCCCAAAGCCTTCCAGCGTCCTGACGCCGAGCAGCGTCAAGTCCCCCGGTTCGGCGAAGACCACCTCGTCGACGGTTTCAAAGCCCTCCGCCGACAAGATCGCGTATCCCGTGTCGCGGCTGACCCGTTGCTGCGTCGCAGTCGAAAAGGTGCGCTTGCGGAGTGGGGTGATCTGGATCCCCAAGAGCACGTCCCTGGGCAACCAAGTGAGTTCAGAGCCCGAATCCACCAGCGCTTCCAGGGGCGCGCTGGCCAGAGTCTCGTCTTTCGTGTTCCGGGCTACGACGGTGACTTTGAACAGGCTCATCCATCCTCATCCTAGCATGTCCGGCTGGCTGGAGAGAATATCACTCCCCCAATCCGCCGATAACGGTATCCGGCGCGAGGTAGACCTTGATTTGAGCAGCGGAAAGCCGGCTTGCTTGGCCACCGCGACTACTGCCGCCCCGCGGGCGCGCCGAAATGAACCCCGGAGAATCTCTCCAGAGCGAG
>DATFYM010000110.1:0-22812 GCA_035315065.1 Terriglobia bacterium | reverse complement strand
CCGCTTCGATCTTGCATCCGTCCTGTCGCGCGATTCGTCCGGCGCCGTGATGTCGAATCCTCCGGTGCTTTGGGACATCGAGTCCGATCCGGTGCTGGCCGGTACGAAGATGATTGCGGAGGCCTGGGATGCGGTAGGACTGTATCAGGTCGGCAAATTCCCGGGAGACGCTTGGAAGGAATGGAACGACCGCTTTCGCGACGACGTCCGCGACTTCTTCCGGGGCGCGAATGATTCGGTGAGGCACGTGGCTGACCGTCTGCTCGGTAGCCCAAGCATTTATGGTCAGAGGGAGCGCGAAGCTGAGGAGAGCATCAATTTCGTTGCGTGTCACGACGGGTTTACGCTTAACGATCTTATGTCCTATAACCAGAAGCATAACGAAGACAATGGCGAAGATAACCGCGATGGCCGCGAGGAGAACCGAAGCTGGAACTGCGGCGTCGAAGGCCCGACGGACGATCCCGTAATCGAGAGGCTGCGCAACCGCCAGGCAAAGAACTTTTTCACGGTCACCATGCTTTCGCTTGGTGTGCCGATGTTTGTTATGGGCGATGAGGTGCGGCGTAGCCAGCGCGGCAACAATAATGCTTACTGCCAAGACGGTGATACGAGTTGGTTCGACTGGAATCTGCTGTCCGAACACGCCGACGTCCTCCGGTTCGTGAAGTTGCTGATCGAGCGCCGTGTGATGCGGGACGTGGAACATGAGCGCCGGCGCATGAGTCTAAGCCAGGTCCCCCGCGAGGTGAAACGCATCTGGCATGGCGTGAAACTCAACCAGCCGGACTGGTCACCCGAATCGCACAGCCTCGCCGTAAGTGTGGATCTGAAGCATGAAGGGCTGTCCATGCACGTCATTCTGAATGCGTATTGGGAAGCTCTCGACTTCGAACTTCCGGTAGTGAGGGACGGTCGAGAGAACTGGCGGCGGTGGATCGATACTGCGCTGGACCCGCCGCACGAGATTTGCGAATGGAACGAAGCACTGCCGGTTCCAGGCGGAACGTATCGCGCTGGCGCGCGGTCGGTGGTGGTGCTCATCGCAGGTGAGGGGGTGAATGGCGGACATTTCCGCTGAAGTCCAAGCGGCGCGCTCTCTTGTTTTTTGCCGCTTAAGCTGGCGCACTTCAGGAGGCTCAGCACGTACACGCGCTTGCGCTGCACAGCGCGCTGCAGCGACTTGCCTCCCAAATGCTAAAGGACGGCGATATTTCCCTTCAAATTGTCGCGCCTCCATCGGCGGGCAACCGCGGCTTATCGATGATCAGTCCGTGCCGTTTCCCCTGTTGCGCCCCAACCACGCCCGGGTACAGAAGATAACTCGACCATATCCGCTCCTCGGCCTACATATATCCTCATATATCCACGGCCTATCTAGCCTCAAAGCCGCAGACCGGAAAGCGCGGCCTGTGCCACCCATGCTAAATCTTTATGCCCCTTCCGAGGGCGCGCAAGTTACGCCTTTAGAATGACTTGCCAAGCCCTCCCATCCGCACATCGGGCCTCGGAGACAGTGCCCATGCGATTACGTATCGACTGGCAAAATAAGTGCATTGACATCTTAAGCGTAGATATGTATACTTATCTTAGGCTAGCTTCGGAAGGACGAAAGTCTAAGGTCGAAGGTTGAAAGGTTGAAGGTAAAAAGATGACGGAACGTGAAGTTTCTCCCAAGCGGGTGGCGGCCAATCAGGCGAACTGCCAGAAATCGACGGGACCCAAGACCCCGGAGGGCAAGGCACGTGTCTCCTTGAACGCCCTCAAAACCGGGGCCTACGCCAAGGCGGACAACGCCATGCGCCAGATCATGCTGAGAAGGGGCGAAAATCCGGCGGATTTCGAGCAACTGCATCAGGGTCTGAACGAGGGTTGGCACCCGGACGACGTGATGCAGGAGATGGCGGTGAAGACCATCGCGGAAAAGAGCTGGGACAAGGCGCAGTTGCGAGCCGCCTGGCTGGAGAGCCAATTGACGGCCTCGCAGGTGGAGCAAATCCAGAATCAGCGCCGGCAACTCCGGGCGCGACGGTGGCTTCCCGGCACCCCGACCGTCGAGCCGAAGGCCCAGGGCCTGTGGCTGGGGAAGGACCGGCCGTCCAAGTTCAAGAGAATATTCGACCTTTTAGACTGCCTCCAGAAATGGTTCGATGAACGGATAATCCCCGACGAGTATCCGGCCTTGATGTTCGAACTTTACGGCGAATGCCACAGCCTGGCGGGGGAGAAAATCCGAACCCTGTTTATCCAGCTCTATGATACCGACGACAAGGCTGCGGCGGAAAAAGCGGAGCAGGAACTGCCGAAGTGGATCGCCCAGGAACGGCGCGACGTGCAGCAGGAGCGCGACCTCTACCAAAAGGAAATGGGCCTACGGGCCGCCGCCGGGCCGAACTTGAGCGAGGAGGAGGTAGCCCGCAAGGAAGCATCGCTGGCGAAGCAGATTCGTGAGGAGGCCCGGCTCTTGATGCAACTGAAGGCTAAACGGGCGCAGTGGGGGTCGCGGCCTGAAGAACAGGGAACAGGAAACAGGGAACAGGGAACAGGGCCTCAGGAACAGGCAGTAGGGGACAGGGGCCAGGGAACAGGGCCTGAGGCCGGGGAAACACCTTCCGGCGCTACCCGCGAAAACGGCGGCGGGCAGAGCATTGAAGATTCCAGATTCAAGATTCAAGAGACTCCCATCGCAACGAATGGCCCGGCGGATGGCGAGAAAGGGGATGAAACGGTGGCGAGCAGTGCGGAAATCGCCGAAAACGCGATTTTGGGTCAAACAAAGCCAATCAAGTGATTTAGAAACAACAACGTGACCCTTAGAACAAAGCCAAATCAAAGCCAAAACAAAGCCAAGAAGTCCTTTAGATTCGATGGGGCCCTAAAAAACAAAGCCAAAACAGGGCCAATAAGTCCTTTAGAACGCACCTCCCCTAAGAACAAAGCCAATGTGCCTGGCCCCGGTCAGAAGGCAGCATTCACCCGCTACGCCTTTGCGCATATTTCGAGCGACTATTGGCGCGAGAGTACTACGAAATGGCTGATCGAATAGCCCAGCACCGCGCCGACGAAGACGTCTGAAGGGAAATGAGCGCTGAGTGAGACGCGCGAGAAGCCGACCACCCCCGCCAAGCCATAAGCGGCCCACGGCACCCAACGGTGCTGGCGATAACGTTCGGCGACCACGGTGGCGAGGGCGAAAGCTCCGGTCGTGTGAGCGGAAGGGAAACTCCCCCGGTTGACGAGCAAACCTCCACCTGCGTTGAACCAGGTGTGAGTAAAGTCGCCGTACGGCGAAATGTCGCGTGGACGCTGCCGTCGGCTGATATTGTTCATGACCACCGCGAGGATCTCGGCGTCCCCAAGAGCTTCTCCCGCAAGCACCGCAGTGCTGCGAGTGTAAGGGTTTTCTCGCGCCAAGCCGGCGAGATAGAGAATAGGCGGAAACAGGCCCTCCAAAAGTCCTGTGTTCGTCGAGCTGAAGATTTTGTTGAAACCGTTGAAGTCTTGGGTGCGGCGAAAATAAGGGGTGTCGTGCGGGTCGGCGACGACGAGTGCTGAGGTGACGGCCACGAAGCCTAAGATTGGCTTCCAGTGTTGTCCATGCGCGGCCGCCACGGGGAAGGTCCAAATCCGTCTCTGGTCGTGCCCGATGTCGCGAAGTATCCCCTTGAGCGAAACCTGTCTCTCGGCATCAGGGCTGATGGTCCCCATGGGGCCGCCGAGCGATGGAATCGGGGGCAATTCCATCGACGGATGAGAGCTCCTATCCCAAGCAGAAAACGTCCAGAATTCTCCGGCGGCCTCTGTGCTCGTGGCCAAATCAAGAACAGGCTGTACTGCATGATCGGCTTGGGAGAACGCTGGTACCGACAGCCACAGGACCACTACCAGGAACGGAACACTGCAGATTGCTTCCTTCTTCCACGAGTCCACCTGGGCCTCACGAATTAGGAACATAGGTGCACCCGGCTGGGCGAGCCCGGCACGCCCGGGGTGGTGCCGGTTCTTGGCGACGCCAGAGCGCCGCTGGGAGATAGCGCTCAAAGCAGCGCGGGCACAGTGGGCCAAAGATGGTGATCAGAACGCCGGGCGAGCCGAACGACGAGGCTTCAAGCCTTCGCCGTTAGACCCGTCACCAAGTAAAGGTCCCAAGCTGCGCTGGACAGCGGGTTAGCTTACGACCCTGAGTGCAAGCCGATCGTCGGGATGCGTCGGGCTGTACAGGTAATACCCGCCATCCGCGTAGTCCACGTAAACGTCGTCGGTGTCGTTCCAGCCCTCTGGCCACGGATCGTACATGGCGAACCGAACGCCCCCGTACCGGAAGCCCGAATACCCACCGGCCCTGTAAGCGCGGTTGATGCGGAACATGTGTTCACGGCCAAAATGGGAACGAAAGCGATCGTCGCGAATGCGGCCACCGCGGTAGCCGTAGCGCCCGTGTTGCGGTGACCACGTGGCATAGGCATACGCTCCGCCTTGT
The DNA here is from genome assembly GCA_035315065.1 of Terriglobia bacterium. GTDB lineage: Bacteria > Acidobacteriota > Terriglobia > UBA7540 > UBA7540 > DATFYM01. Next base: position 18,332 of record DATFYM010000110.1, on the reverse strand, counting down.
GGGTCCGCGCCCAGTTCGACGCCGAGTGAAATCTGAATGCCGGGATGCATCGGGCTGTACAAGTAATACCCGTCACCCGCGTAGTCCACGTAAACGTCGTCGTTGTAGCTCCAACCCACTGGCCACGGGTCGTACATCCCGAACCAAAAGCCGCCGTACTGGAAGCGCGAATATCCGCCCGCCACCACGTAATTACGGTCGATGCGGAACGTGTGGTCACGGCCAAAATTGCCACGGAAGCGGTCGTCGGGAATGCGGCGACTACGGTCGCCATCGTAGCGCCCCGACTGCCGTGAGGACATGGCATACTGTCCGCGCTGTGAACCGCCCGGTTGTCCGCGCTGGGCCTGCTGGACTTGTTGACCGCGCTGTTGCTGCTGCCCGCGTTGGGCCTGCTGGTGCTGAGCTGCCTGCTGGCGTTGAGCCTGCTGCTGGTGCTGAGCTGCCTGCTGGCGTTGAGCCTGCTGCTGGTGCTGGGCCGGCTGCTGACGCTGAGCCTGCTGCTGGTGCTGGGCCGGTTGCTGGCGCTGAGCCGGCTGCTGACGCTGTGCCTGCTGCTGGTGCTGGGCCGGTTGCTGGCGCTGTGCCTGCTGCTGGTGCTGGGCCGGTTGCTGGTGCTGGGCGGGCTGCTGACGTTGAGCCTGCTGCTGATGCTGGGCGGGCTGCTGACGCTGAGCCTGCTGCTGGTGCTGGGCTGGTTGCTGGCGCTGAGCTGGCTGCTGGTGTTGAGCCGGTTGCTGGCGCTGAGCTGGCTGCTGGTGCTGAGCCGCTTGCTGTTGTGCAGGCTTGGCCTTTTGTTGCCCCTGCTGTGCGTAGCCGGGAGCATTGATTCCGACAAGCAAAAATAGAACTGCTGTGCTGATAACTCCAATTCGTTTCATGTGTGTTGCCTCCGTGACAACTTATCTGCCATCCGCCTGCCGCTAACTGACGGGCAACGGAACGCATCCTGGTTATAGCCTGGCCGCAATTCGGTGTCAGTCCACCACGGCAACAACTCTGGTCAGCATTGCTCGTCCGGTCTAATGAGGGAGAATAGCTCCCCTATTTCGCCGGGTCTTTTTGGCGCGTTGCTTTAACACCCGAGAGAATCCCTATGCCCAATAGCACGATGCTGCCCACCACGATCCAGTGGGCGGGGACATGCATCAAACAGGCACCGTAAATCAGCCCGCCAATCACGAGCACGAATCCAATGGCGTAAAGTCCAAATGACATGGCATCTCCTTACTAAAGCAAAACAGGGCCGCAAGGCCATCGCGGCCCGTTGCAGAGCCCGTTCCCGGCTCTTACGGAGTGGAAGTGGCCTTTCGCTCCTTAATTTGCAGCTCGTTCACCACCTGCTGCACGTTGGGAACGGTTGACGCCACTTGTTCGACTTGCTTGCGCTTGGATTCAGAATTGACTTCGCCGGTCAGCGTCACGACGCCATTCTTGACGTCATAACTGACGCCCTTGTGGAGCTTGTTCTTGATCAGGGCGGCATCCAAGTTCTTCTCGATACCCGCGTCCAGATCCGAGTTTATGGCCTTGGCCTCACTTTCGGCGCCGGGAGGATTCACAGCAATCTGGTCTGCGACAACCTGTCCAGTGGCGATTGAGTTGGCAATGGATTCAGCTTGTGCCTTGTCGGCGTCAGTCTTGACGCTTCCGCCCAGGGTCACGACACCCTTGTCGCGATCCTGCGTTACGGAGACATCTTTGAGGCCGGCTTGATCGAGCGATTTGCGGATGCTGTCAGAAACATCAGGCGACTTCCTGGATGCTCCTGAGCAGCCCACCAGGCTCACAACCGCGAGCAGCGTGAGCGAGGTCAAGCACCGTTTAAGCGTTGTCATGTTCTTTCTTCTCCTTCTCCGGTTCTGCCGGGTCCTCAAGGAGGCGTAGAAGGCGTCTGGCAACCGCTGCCCTCTACTACCAAATCCCGGAGACACTTCCATTTGTACCCTTGGCGGGAATCGGTGTCAGTCCAATACGGCTCAGATGATTGGTCTCAATTGCTCAGGGTGTTGTTGAAGCGGAACTACCGTGTGGGGCGAGAGGGGATCATTAAGACCCGCACGAAGCTAGGCGTGCCAACTTTCATCAAATCGTCCAGGCTAGAATCACTGCAAACTTAAAGGCTTTGTCTAACTTCCATGTTGGGTCTCCGTACGAAACCAAGCCGATTTACCTACTTAGAGGCAATCACCGTTTTCGCTAGCACTCGTGCGGCTCACGCGGTCGTCTGCACAGAAATCACCCCGCACGCGGGATCTGCGAGGAGTCCGGGAAGAGCTGAAGTCGAGATTAGGTACACGCTATTACGAGCCAATGTGAAGGTGGATCGTGTCGTGAACGCGGTACCCATTGTCAACCAGAATCACATGTCCCCCAATGACGACGTAGCGGTAGCCGCGAGGGGCACGGCCTAAACCGCGCGTCAGCTCAATGGGCGCCGGGCGGCTCATTCTCCGCATATCATCATCCAGCACGTAGCCCGACCGAAGCCGATTCTCGTAGTCGTCGTTCCATCGGCTGTCCGGTCTGAAAGCCTCCTCGTTTTGGTGCTGCTTGTAATAGGTGCGCGCGGCTTCTTGTTGCCTCTGGTTGAACTGGCGATATTGCTTCTTACTCTGGCCGTGGTTCTTGTCATTGCCGCGGTTCTGGTCACCTTGTGGCACAGCCGCGATGCTGGTAAAAGCAAGCAACGCCGTCGCACAAGCGGTCATCAACCATCGTGTCTTCATAAATTCCCTCCAATCAAACTTGGGACTTCCTTTGTGAAGTCCTGGGTCGCTGTAGGTTTACGCCTCAGCCGGTTACTGCTGCATGATCTTTCTATCCGAGGGCGAAGCGCGTGTCTGTTCGCTCCGGCTCGCCGGTTAGGTCAATATTGCTCACCCGGGTTTACGACGTTAAATTACGGTACGGGACTGGCGGCGGGCAGCGCGGGCCCAACCTTATCGTTCATCACCAATCATTTCGACGATTGTCGCACACGTTACCGACGCAATCCGGGCTCAAATCTTGCTTGGTCTGGAGTGCGGCCGGCGCACACTTGGGAAGGTCACAATGTAGGCGCCACCTGCAAGCCCCTCGCCGTGCCCGGGAGCCTCCGGACTCCTGCAAGCGCTACCTGTGCCGCCACGTTGTTGTTCTATAGGATGGGATCGCAGTCTGATAGGCGCCTGTCGCGGGTGAGGGCTCGTGCGGCCGCCCCCAACCATTCTTTGATTACCGCGAGGACCGACCTGTCGGAGTTCGACACCAGGGCCGATGTTGCTAACCCGTCGAATTCCTGAGCCAGCTCTTTCAAAGCAAGACCAATCTCTGGGCTCGGTGCCGGCTCCGGCTCCACTGTATCGTAAAAGAACACGAGAATGGGCACGTCTATGGCATCAGCCAGAGTGTCCAAGATCTCCAGCGTTGGAACCTCCTGCCCCGTCTCCAGCCTAGCCATCTGGCTCTTCGCGAGCCCCGTCTTCGCTTCCACGTCGTCGAGAGTTACCCAACGCGCAAGCCGAATCTGTTGAATCCGCTCTGCCATTCTCATGCGAGACGCCTCCTTTAAGGTACCCCCGGAGCTATCGAGGCCTTGCACAGAGACACGTATTTGACGGCTTCGATGCAATTCCCCTACCCTAAGCCAGTGAGAAAGCGGCGTCTGTCTCGTTTTGAACACCTGCCTGTCTCGTTTTGAACACTTGCAGCTTACCGAAACTGCAGTAGGCCAGTATGTTGAGGCAGTGGGCCGTGGGGACTCAGGCAAGGCCATGCCGGTGGACGCCAGATCGGCCTTGGAAGCCGTGACTTGCAGGGGCGCAGGCGGCGGCACCGGAGCTATTGCCCGCAACCGCAACCGAACTGTTTCTCCTCACTGAGGGTCCAGCAGCATCTTGTTCTCGGTCACGACAGGCACGTCCGCCTGGCCTTCCGGTTTTGGCGGTGACGGCTCGGTACCCTCAATGAACACCTCAGCACGAGTCATGGTTGAATCGGCGAGTGCCAGAAGATTCGTGCCAATGTCGATGGTGGCCGTGACAATCCCCGGGGGCTGGCTGAACGGCTGAAAACTCTGATAGGCGGGTAAATCGGTGGTCCGCTTCATGAATTCGGTCCAGACGGGCAGAGCCGAGTTTGCCCCAGAGACGTTCAGTTCATGGTCGTCGTCGTAGCCCACCCAAGCCACCGTAAGCAGGTTAGGGGTGAATCCGGCAAACCAGCCGTCGTGTGAGGTGCCGGTCTTCCCAGCGGCCGGAAGCTTAAAGCCCCGGGCCCTCACGCCCGCTCCCGTGCCGCTGTTGATGACGCTTTGGAGCAGGCTCACCATCAAATAGCTCACGCGCGCATCCAGCACTCGGCGCCGAGTGACGGGATTATTCCAGACGGTGTGGCCCGAGGCGTCGGTGACGGCCACGATGCACCTGGGACCGACGTAGTCGCCGCCATTCGCGAAAATCGTATATGCCCCCGCGATTTCGAGCGGCGTGGCGACGTAAGCACCCAGCGCGATGGCGGGCGTCGGCCTCAACTGGTCGTTGAGGCCAGCCGCCACGGCAAGATCGCGCACCTTGCCGTAACCCACCATCTCGGCGAGACGCACGGTGGGTACGTTAAGGGAGTATGTCAACGCCTCGCGCACCGTCACCGTGCCGCGGTATGCCTGCTTGTAATTCTCCGGCGCATACGAGCGGTTGCCGAATTCAAACGTGGTGGGCTCGTCCGCCAAGGTCGTGGCTGCCGTGATGAGGGGTTGGGAGCCGTCTACACCTGAGTTCAGCGCCGCCGCGTAGACGAAAGGCTTGAACGACGAACCGGGCTGGCGCCGCGCCGACACGTGATTCAACTGGCTCGCTCCGTAGCCGCGGCCGCCCACGAGAGCCTTGACGTCGCCGGTGTGCGGGTCCAGAGCAAGGAGGGCGAGTTGCGGCTGGTTCGAATCCGCGGGCAGCGTCTTCTGGCGTTCCTTCTGTTTCTTTACTTGTCGATCGACTTCGATCAGCCCGGCGCGCGCGCCCTCCGAGGCCGCGCGCTGGAGATCAAGGTTGAGAGTGGTGTAGACCCGGTAGCCTTGCGAAAGCAGGTCGCGCTCGGAAAACTGAGCGAGCAGTTGGGCCTTCACCATGTCCACGAAGTAAGCCTCCTGGCTGGCTTCAGCGGTCTGCTCGGTCAACCTGATAGGAGCCTTTGAAGCGCGTTCGGCTTCGCCAGCGCTGATGAAGCCTGCCTTTAGCATCCTTCGCAACACAAAATTCCGCCGCTCTGCCGATTGCTCCGGATGCTGGTAGGGCGAGTAATGGTTGGGGCCACGAAGCAACCCCGCCAACATAGCGGCCTCGGGGAGCGTCAGGGTGCTGATATCCTTGTCGAAATAAACGGCAGCGGCCTCTCCGAAGCCATAGATGGAAAAACTATCCCGCTGACCGAGATAGACCTGGTTCGCGTAGAGCTCGAGAACCTGCTCCTTAGTCAACCGCATCTCGAGCAGCACGGCGAAAGCGATTTCTGCTATCTTTCGCCGGATCGTGCGGCGGGGTGTCAGGAAGAGGTTTCGTGCCAGTTGCATGGTCAACGTACTCCCGCCCTCCAGCCGCTCGTTCGAGCGGAGATCAGCGATGGCGGCGGCAACGATGCGAAAAGAGTCCACGCCATGGTGCGAATAGAACCGATGGTCTTCGGTAGCGAGGATCGCTTCCACCAAAACCTTGGGAAGGCCCTGGTAGCGGACCAGGCGCCGCTTCGAGCGGCTCTCACCAAACAGCGTCGTAATAACTTCCGGCTCGAGCCAATACGTCTTCAAGGCGGCCCTGCCGCCGAGATCGGTAATCGACACCAGGAGGTCGTTTCCGAATTCCAGTCGCACTGGGCCTTCCCCGGTCTGCCCATTGCGGAAGAAAGACTCGGGTCCCGGCCGGATCTCCAGCCCGCCATCCACCACCGCAAAGCTCCCGACGCCTTCGCCGTCCTGGCCCTCGCTGTAGCAAGCTTTCCGCAGGTGGTCCGCTACCGCTCCGGTGGTCAAATGCTGTCCCACTTGCAACTCGGTTGGAGCAGCCAGGATGACGGCGGGATTGCCGAAAACGTTCCCGTTCAGGCGAGTGTCGATGATGCGCGAGAATTGCAAGTAGAAATGAACACCGACACCGGCCGCCGCCGCTTCCATGGCGAAAATCAGCAGTCCTAATCCGAGCAGGATCTTTCTCCTGCGGGTCAGGGGAGGACGGACCGGCGGAGGGCGGACTAGCCGAGGGCGGACTGAGATCGCGTCAGGTGGCTGCATTTATGGTTGTGAACTCCCCCCGGGTTTGGACGATACCGACAGCACGGCGCGGTTCGCGTCCGCCGTGCCCCCAGCTTCCATCGAAGATCCTTTCAGCATCCTCTCTGAATCCAAGCCCGCATCGTGAACGGCGCTGCGCTTTGGTTCTGCACGCCTCGACTCGTCTAACCGATTCAAATCCCCGATCACGGCGGCTTTCAATTGCATGAGCCGTTCAGCGGCTTTGAACTCGCTGAGATTCCTTCTACACTCTTGGAATCCGGCGATGCTCGCACTTTTTCCTGAAGCGTGGCGGCGACTTGGGACCGTTGGTCCGGTCACTTTGCACGACCTGCCGATGCTTCTCTGGGTTGGCGTCTCCTGCGATCGGGGCGATTCGTGCGTGTCCCGGCTTACAGCGCGAGGCACCAAGAAGATTATGAAACTCAGAGCCGCACCCAAATAGGTTTTATGCCGCATTTTGCTTCTCTGGCTCCCGAAGCCCGCACTCCGATCGGGCGGGCATAAACCACAAACTACGCTTCAGGCAAACTCAGCATCCGGTGACTAGAGTAGGCGGTTCGACCTTAAGCGTCTGCCCCAAATAGCTCAGATGGGTGGTCAAATTTGCTCCAATGGCAAAGGAAGGTCCGGGTTGCGAAGTAATTTCCCGCCTAAGTGAGCACTTTGGAACAGACACGCCAGCGCCGACCATGCTCTAAATGTTGCATGGGACTTCAAAATGGAAACCCCAGGCGTAACGTTTTAACTACTCGGGGACCCAAAAGTGGAAACCCCGAAAGGGATTTCGGCGTGGCTGTCGCCCTTGGCGCTTCGCATTTGCAGGCCGCTTAATCATCCGAGGTGGAGAGGAGGTTTTCGTGAAGGTCTTATTGGTTTACCCGGAGTTTCCGGACACGTTCTGGAGCTTCAAGCACGCTTTACCATTTGAAGGGAAAAGCTCGGCGTTCCCTCCCTTGGGTCTACTTACCGTGTCCGCGATGCTGCCTTCGCACTGGGAACGCCGACTGGTGGATCTCAACGTGCGCCGCCTCAAGGACTCCGACCTGGCCTGGGCGGACGTCGTCTTCCTGAGCGGCATGATTGTGCAGGGAGCATCGATGAAGGAGCAGATCGCGCGCGCCAAGCGTCATGGAGTGCGCACGGTGGTGGGCGGCCCGATTGTCAGCGCCAAGCACCCCGCCATCGCCGAAGCCGACCACACCGTCGAGGGTGAAGCCGAGGAGATTATCCCGCAGCTCGCGGCGGACCTCGAACGGGGTGAGGCCCTGCCCTACTACTCCAAGAAGCAGTGGCCCGACGTCTCGCTGGTACCGCTGCCGGAACTGCATCTTGCATCCAGGCGGCGCTATAGTTCCATGTCGCTCCAGTACTCCCGGGGTTGTCCTTTCACCTGTGAATTCTGCGATATCATCGAAATCTACGGGCGGCGGCCGAGAACGAAGACGCCCGACCAGGTGTGTGCGGAACTCGACCAGCTTCTTCGGCTGGGCTGGCGCGGCTCGGTTTTCATGGTGGATGACAACTTTATCGGCAACAAGAAAAACGTCAGGCTCCTGCTTCCCCGCCTCGTGGAGTGGATGCACGAACACAAGTCCCCGTTCACGCTTTATACGGAGGCTTCCCTGAACCTCGCCGAAGACGAAGACCTGCTGCAATTAATGCGCGAGGCCAATTTCACACGAGTATTCATGGGCATCGAGACGCCCGTGGTCGAGAGCCTCAAAGAAACGACGAAGTTCCAGAACCTGAGGAAGGACTTGCTGGAGAGCGTCAAGCTCGTCCAGTCGTATGGGATCGAGGTGATGGCCGGCTTCATCGTCGGCTTCGACAACGACCCGGCGGACGTGTTCGATCGCCAGATTCAATTCATTCGCGAGGCGGCAATTCCCCTCTCCATGGTCGGCCTGCTCACCGCGCTGCCCCACACCCAGTTGTGGCGCCGACTGAAGGCCGAGGGCCGTCTCCTGAAGGAAAGCCTCGGCAGCAACACTCTGCTCGACCTGAATTTCATCCCCAAGATGGATACCGAGCAACTCATCGAGGGTTACCGCCGCATCCTGAGGACCATCTACAATCCCGAGGAGTACTTCGAACGCGCTTCAGCGTTCCTGTCGCAACTCGGCGCCGCCGCCAAAACGCCGGTGGTCTTCTCCGATCTCATGGCCGTGGCACGCTCCCTCTGGCGGCAGGGTTTCCTCGAGGACTACCGCATGGAGTACTGGAAGTTCATCGTGCAGACTTTGCGCCGCCATCGCCCGCATCTCCACCAGGCGTTCACTCTGGCCATCATGGGACACCACTTCTTCGAGTTGGCGGGCGCGGCTGAATCCAGTTAACGCCTGCCTGATCCGGGCAAAACTGAAGGTCTTGCATGGCAGAAATGAGGACCATAAAGATATGACAAACACAGGTGAAAAACGAGAGATCACGGCGCGCGTGAATGCCAAGGAAGCGGAAGCCGTTCAGGAGTCTAAAAAGCTGGTGTCGAAAACCAAGCAGCTTTCCGCCAGCAGGGACGCGAAGAGCCGGGTGCGAAGCGCCGGAGCACTGAAGGGCCGATCTCGCGGACGTACACCGTGACACCCGGTTTCGTCGACCGATGGTGAAGGAGCGCGCGAAACTGAAGAGCATCGTCGCGACGCGGCCCGGTTCCCTGGGGCTGCACTGTTCGCTTGTAGAATCAGTCGGTAACGGTGTCAGCGCCTGACTTTTTGACGCTCTCCGGCTTGACCATGGGGCGACTCAATTCCAGTCGCTTTCTTAGCAGGATCGCCACGGTCACCACCAAGACCACTGCGGCGGCAATCGTCAGCAACCACCCGGAATGTTGCCCTAGATGCCGCAGACCCACCACGAAGCGGCGGCCGTAGTGGAAGGCAATGGCGGCGATGGCTCCGTAACGCACGGCTCGGCCCAAAGCCACGACAACGATGAGTGTCCGCAGAGGATAGTCCAGCGCGCCAGCAGCAGCGAAAAACGCGCTCGTCGGGAAGGGCAAAGGTACCACGGTAGAAACCACGAGCGCGCCTGTACCCCACCGCTGGAAGTACTTCAGTAGTCTGGCCACCCGGCGCTCGCCGAACTTGCGGCTGAGATAGTCCATCCCGGCCTTACGTGCCATTCGAAACGTCAAGTAGGCGCCGATGACCGAGCCCGCCGTGGCAACTGCGGCGTAGTAGTACCACGGTTCGCGCTGCCGCGCCGCGAGGATGGCGGTGAGAATGTCCGGGCCGGCAAAGGTTGGGATTGGGGAGCTGTCGGCGACGGCGAGAAGGAACAGCCCAAAGGCGCCTAAGTGCCGCATGAACGCGGCGATTCCTTGCGGGCGTCGTGCTGCCGGTTGAACGAAGTCCGTGAGTGTTTCGAGGAGTCGCACAGGTCCCCGACGTAACGATATCACGTTTTCCGCGAGCCTTGCCGAAGCATGATTTCGCGGCTGGAGTGGGCCACCATGTGGAGTTCAAGACGCTGAAGAAGGTGGCCGCGGGGGGATCAACACCGATAAGGCCAAATGTCATCCGCCTGCGATTTTTGAGTCGAGGAGGCTTACGACCGCACTGCCGCCCTCGGCCGGTTCAATATCTGGACAACACTGGACAACATCCTGGAGCAGGATCACGCTCCATCAAGAAGGTCGATGACCCTCGGCGTTGTGAGGCGGCTTGATATCGCACTCCTCGATTCGAATATCAGGTTTGCGCTCGATAGAAGACGTAAAAGAACACCAACAAACAGAGGCTCGTGAACACATGAACCAGCGACCTCAACAGAGCCATGGCCGGAATCACATCACGCATAACCCCCAATACGGTGGAAATGAAACTTCCCACCACCCAAACCGTTAGCAGGGCCATCCCGATCAATGCCAGGAGTGCCGCATTCTTGAGGCTCATGATGGGAGTATGAATCCTCTCCGCTTCATTTGCAAGCGGGAGCCACTCACTCACTCCACTCCTTCGAAGTACGACCCGTCCCGCCGTTTGGTTGGCATCGCGCCCCTGGCGAGCGTAATGACGACACCACGCTGGGAAAGAGATCGGAGTTGTGGTGTTTCGCAAGACTTGTAGTGGTTCACCGACTGGATGCGGGGAGAGAAGATTCCCGGCGTTTTGCAGTGAAATCCAACGCGAAAGAAGGGTTGGAGGATGTGCCGGTAATTGAGAAGGGGACCACTGTAACGGACTTCTGTTTCAGGAACGGACCGACTGCCTTCAGTACCAGCGCTTTGAATCCCGATGTCGTGTCGGATAACTTTCCCTGGGTGTACAAGATTCCATGGAGATCAACTTTTCCCTCCACCAAGTTGTACGTGCCTTGAAGCTGCGCCCGCGTGCCGGGAGCGCTGAAGGACACGTTGGACAGAGTTGCGACGCCATCCTTGGCCGAGACCTGCCCGCTCAACTGCGAGAGCACCGTTTCCGGGTCTTCGGCTTGCTGCTCTTTGTTCTCGCCGCCCGCACTCAGGGTTAAGACATTAACCGGCTGCTGGACTTTTGGGTTGGTGAAGCGTCCGCTGCCAATGCCGCAAGTGCCAGCAAGATCCAGCTTCCGCAAGAATCCCGGAGGCCCCGGCGGCACTTGTACCTTTACGCGCAGATTGATGCTGCCGGTCATCGACGGGCGGTCCGCGTCCGTAAAGAGGAACAACAAATCCTCAATGCGGCCTACATTCACTGCCATCTCCAGCCGAACTGTTTTTCCGTGCTGGCCGGAATGCCCGAGTACGCTACCATTCGACGTCAGAGTGGTGCGCTGAAAGTGCGAGTCCACCTTCTGAAGATACGTGTCTCCATTCGTTCCATCCACTACCGCCTGGAATTTCGAAATCAGGTGAACGGTGTGGCTGCTTCCGGATACACCGAAGTCGGGCACGTCGGCTTCGCCACTCGCATCGATATGGCCGAGGGTGCCGCTAAACTTGCCTTGGGACGATAGGGTCCCTGAGATACCCTCGAACACCGCCAGGTTCGCCTGCTCATAAGTGTAGGAACCAGTCACCGGCGTACTGCCGGGGTCATCCTCATTCCAGGGGCCGATCGCACCATCCGACCGGATTTCCCCTGGAGGCTCAGTAGCTAACAAAGCTGCATGGTAGGGGATGACCCCGTTCTCCTCGACATTGTGCAATGTCAACTGGTGAACCTGCAGCTTGAAGGATTCTTGGTCCGGCTGCCGGGGCATAAACTCCAAAAGAGCGCCATCTGTGGTGATCTCGCCAATCGTGATCGAAGCGCCCGTCGTGCTTGTGGTCAACGGCATCACACTAGGCGACTGGCCGCTCGGGCCCGGCGGCGGGATTAAAACGTGCAATCCCTTCACCTCGACCTTATCCAGGCGCGGGTGAATCCGCAAAAGGCCATTGTAGCTTCCGCGAATGATCAGCGCCTGGACCGTGATCAACGGTGGCAGGTCCTTGCGTTTCCGGTGCAGGAAACTGACCCCTTCCGCCACGCACCCCGGGGGAAAGTAGGTTTTGCGGAAGCTGCGGATTTCGACGGTTCGGGCGAATCGGTCCTGCAGCGCTTTGGTAACAGCCTGTTGCGTGAATGGCCAGTTCCAGGCCAGCACGATCACCACGATGCCTGCGATGCCGATGAGCGAAGCTCCTATGATCAGCCACCAGCGGACAGGCGCCCACCACTGTCCCGACGCGTGGACCTTCCCCGCGCCGCTGCGTGTAGAAATTGCGGAACACTCTCCAGTCACTTATAACGCTCCAATGTCTTTACTAGCACTTTCATCTTGGCATCCAGCGATTAGGACCCGCTGCTTTGTTGGAACTTTAACCTTTTATGGTGACACTCGGTTCACGGCCGGGATCTTGCCCGGGTTCTCAAGCAGGAGCTGGGGGTTGATGCGAGCGTCGTGCCAGCGGATGCCGAAGAACAGGTGTGGTCCCGTGGCGCGGCCCGTTGATCCGACCCGGCCGAGTGTGTCGCCCTTCTTGACCTCCTGCCCGGTCTGGACCTTGATCTCGGAGAGGTGGAAGTACATGCTGATGAGGCCGTCGCCGTGGTCAATGAACACGGCGTTGCCCTCGAAGAACAAATCCTTGGCGACTACCACCGTCCCGTCGGCGACGGCCAAGACCGGCGTGCCCAGCGGCACGGGGTAGTCGGTCCCGGTGTGGGGCTGCGAGGCTAGCTTGCCGTTGAAGACCCGCTTCACGCCGAACGACTTGCCCGCGGGCAGAGGTCTCGCCGGCTCCCCAAGGGGCAGCGCGAAGTCCGCCGGCCCCTCTTTGCGCATCCAGACCTTGCTCAGCACCGCCTGGTCGCGCGCGTCGCGCTTGAGGTCCTCACGCGAGGGGTGGGCTTGGGGAATGTCGGGAAGCTCGATCTCCTCGGTCCCGTAGTCGTTGGGCTCCACGGAGATGCGGGCGAACTCTTTTTTCCCGGAGCCCCAGAGTGCGATCGTGATGAGACGGGGCTTTTGCAGTAGGTCGATCGGATAATAGCAGGTTCCCTGCAACGCGGCCCAGGACCGCCCCTTCATGCTGCAGCGCTTCGCGCCCGGCGCCGCCCAACGGACCAGCGTGCCCGGAGCCGCTGAGACAGTGGCTCCATGACCTTGCGCAGCCAAGGCCGCAGGGGGAATCGAGCAGACAAGCGCCAACGCCCCAGGCAGGAGACGGCGGAGAAGAATGACCATCTTGAGTTTCTCCTTGCAAGAGCGTTGCGAAGTTGGATCTACACTGTGCGTGAACCGACAACCAAGGACTTCCATTTTCGAATCCCCGCGAGGCCCAGCCACTGTCTTCGGGGATTCAGGCTCGTGATATCTACCCGGTGAAGCCAGATGATCCTTCTGTCGTCACCAGGCAGAATAGGCGGTGAACTATGGAAGCCGTCCTTAGAGTTAACCCCGAAGATGCGCTTGCGGGGAGAGCCACTCAATGTCGGTGATCATTATCATCCCAATCGCGGTCGGTATGCCAACGATGCCCGTCTTCATCCCACCAGCGATGCTCGATCTTCCAGCAGCGCTCGCGCGCTTCGTGAAGTTCACGGCGCCAGTGCACGGCCTGCTTGCTCTCGTATCCGTGATGCTCGATCGCTTCGTGCAACTTGTGGTCCGCCCGCGCGACGCGTCGCTGACAATCGTGGTCATCGGCGCGCAGGCGCGGCGTCCCGGCAAACATCAGAAACCCGGCTAGCGCCAACACGACAAGTGCGGCATTCCTGAACCTCGAACTACCCCAATAATCTCGCATGGCTGCGTTGTCCTCCTCTCGTTTTCCAGGTTGCTCGACGGCAAACCGGCTTGTCCCCTTCTGGGAACGGGTCGAGAGCGCTTCGGGCCTGACTTCAGGAAGGGCTCTGGTGACCCTGCGAACGCAGGTCTGAACTTGAGAGCTTTTTGCGAGCCCTTCCCATCAGCTTCGTCCGCGCCGGCGTCAAGAAAAGGCACCGCCATGAAAGACCATGTCGGGGCCACCCGACGCGTGCTCTATGCCAGAAAACCGGTCCGTTTATTTCTAGTGTTGATCATCGTGGTGATCATCATGATGATCGCCCGCGTGGCCCTTCTGGTAGCCAGCCTCGTAGGCTTTCTGGTCTTCGTCTTTCTTAAAGTGTCTCTTCTTGTAGTGGTCCCGTTTATGCGCTTGGTCATCCTTGCCTTCGCGCACCCCTTGCTGGTACTTCTTGTTTTTCGAGTAATCCTGGTCGTGACCTTGGTCCTGCAGCGCCGAAGACGCCGCCGCGCGCACCGTACCTCCAGTGATTCCCGTAACCACCGCTACTGCCAGAACCCAGACGTATGGCTTGAAACTCATTCGCATGAAGAACTCCTGTCTCTTTGTCTCTCGTGCTTGATCCATAGAATTTAGTACCGAAGAACCTGCATCTTGCGTTCCCACCCTGCTTCCTCACCACTTCTTCTATTCCGACGACAGAAGCGTAACCTTTATACCTTCCGGCAAAGGCAGGCGTCAGTTCGGTGTTGCTCACAGCTTTGGTCAAAACAGCACACTGAGGCCAGCCATGAAACTCCTCCGTGCGTTGCAAACCGTAGGGCCCTGCCGGCCTCTTTAGGTTCTGTTTGTTCGGCCCGCCTCAGGCCGATGATCTGCGACCGGTGATGAGGTTCCACACCAACACAACCACTGCAACCACGAGCAATAGGTGGATGAGGCCTCCGCCAACGTGAAATCCGAAGCCCAGTAGCCACATGACTAACAGAATCGCGAAAATGGTCCAAAGCATGTTGATCCTCCTTTGCATCCGTTTCCAGGCAGATTCCTGACTGGAATCCGGAGGCATCATGTTTATACCTTGCGCGTAATACGCATGTCAGCTCAGTACGGCTCACCTGTCTGGTCAAAATTGCTCAGAATTGTTGTTGAAGGGCAACTACCGTGTGGGCGACAGGAGGTCATCGAACAAGAGTCGGTGAGCTGACGCCTCAGTCCAGTTGGTTTCTGCCCGAGGCGAATACTTGGCGGTGCTGTAAGGGCGTCGGAACGGCCGACAGGCCACACGAGCGGTTTGTTTTCGACTACAATTAGCCAACTCGGCGCCTGCTGTTAGCGAGGCGGCCGCCCCGGGAATCGGGTCGACCTTCGCGAACAGAGGGCGCCGGTTGCCGCGTTGTGGTTGCGTCTCTCTTAGCGCCGGGATGCGGCGGCGGGGACACCGGTCACGGACAGCTCACTGACCGATGTTCCGCCTTTTAGTACATCCCGCCGCCCATACCTCCCGGAGATGTTGCCGAAGTCTTCTCTTCCTTGTCCGGGTACTCGCTAACCGACGCCTCGGTGGTGAGGAGCAGCGACGCAATGGAAGCAGCGTTCTGGAGCGCGGCGCGCGTGACCATGGTTGGGTCGATGACGCCCTCCGCGACGAGGTCGCCGAAGGTCTCCGTCTCCGCGTTGAAGCCATAGTTCTGGTTGTTGTTCGACTTCACTTTTTCCACCACCACCGCTCCTTCATGACCGGCGTTGGCGACGATCATGCGTAGCGGCTCTTCGAGCGCGCGCTTAACGATGTTGATGCCGATCTGCTCGTCCCCTTCGCCCTTCAGCTTATGGAGGGCAGGGATGCAACGCACCAGCGCCACTCCGCCGCCGGGCACGATGCCCTCCTCGACGGCCGCTTTGGTGGCGTGCATAGCGTCCTCGACGCGAGCCTTCTTTTCCTTCATCTCGGTCTCGGTGGCCGCACCCACTTTGATCTGAGCGACGCCGCCCACCAGCTTCGCCAACCGCTCCTGCAGCTTTTCACGATCGTAGTCGGACGTGGTCTCCTCAACTTGAGTGCGAAGCTGCTTGACGCGGCCCTCGATATCAGAGCTCTTGCCGCCACCCTCGATGATGGTGGTGTTGTCCTTGTCGATGGTGATCTTCTTGGCCTTGCCGAGATCCTCCAGCTTCACGTTTTCAAGCTTGATGCCAAGATCTTCGGAAATGGCCTTGCCGGCCGTCAGGATGGCGATGTCTTCGAGCATGGCCTTGCGGCGATCGCCGAAGCCCGGCGCCTTCACCGCGCAGCACTGCAGCGTCCCGCGCAGCTTGTTCACCACCAGGGTCGCCAGCGCTTCGCCTTCCACCTCCTCCGCAATGATCAGCAGCGGCCTTCCAGCCTTGGCCGTCTGCTCGAGCAGGGGCAGGAGGTCCTTCATCGAGCTGATCTTCTTCTCGTGGATCAGGATCAGCGCGTTCTCCAGCACACACTCCATCCGCTCGGGGTCGGTGACAAAGTAGGGCGAAAGGTAGCCGCGGTCAAACTGCATTCCCTCCACCACTTCGAGCACCGTCTCCATGGTCTTGGCTTCCTCAACCGTAATGACGCCGTCCTTGCCAACCTTTTTCATCGCTTCGGCAATGATGTTGCCGATGGTGTGATCGTTGTTGGCGGAAACCGCGCCCACTTGGGCGATCATCGCGCCCTCAACCGGCTTCGAGATCTTGTCGAGCTCGCCCTTGACGTGCTTCTTGGCACCGTCTTTGCCGGTCTCGTCGTAACCGCAAATGGTGCGAACCGCGCTATCGATGCCGCGCTTCACAGCCATCGGGTTGGCCCCGGCGGCCACCGTCTTCGCGCCCTCGCGGAAGATCGCCTGGGCCAGCACGGTTGCGGTGGTGGTGCCATCGCCGGCCACGTCAGAGGTCTTGGACGCGACCTCGCGCACCATCTGTGCTCCCATGTTTTCCAGGGGATCTTGCAGCTCGATTTCCTTCGCCACCGTCACACCGTCTTTGGTGATGGTGGGGGAACCAAACTTCTTGTCCAGAACCACGTTGCGGCCTTTGGGCCCCAACGTAATCTTCACGACGTCCGCGAGTTGATTCACTCCGCGGAGAATCGCGTGACGGCTGTCTTCGCCGTGTATAATCTGCTTTGCGTTTGCCATATTCAATTCCTCCTAGGTTTCGTTAGATGTCGTCTTTGCGTCTGTATCCGTTGCGGCAGCTCGCTGCGGCGTTACACCTGCCGCGCTGCTCAGAACCGGCTGCCAACCTACTTCTTCCCACCCGCGGCGGCTGACTTCCCTTCAAGGATGCCCAGCACTTCTTCCTCCTTCAGGATCAGATACTCTTCGTTGTCGATCTTGATGTCTGTGCCGGAATACTTGCCGAAGAGGATGCGATCTCCCGCCTTCACATCCAACGGCACAACTTTTCCGTCCTTATCTTTCTTGCCGCCGCCGATGGCGACCACTTCGCCTTCTTGCGGTTTCTCCTTGGCCGAGTCGGGAATAATGATGCCGCCCTTCACTGTCTCTTTCTCCTCGATTCGCTTGATCAGGATTCGATCATGGAGAGGTCTAAAGTTCATTTTGAGTCTCCTTTCACTCCTACCTTTGGTCCGGATGGGTCCTTTATCAAACTCAAGGGCCTTGCGTGATTCGATGTTGGATCTTTCTCGCGGCGAATCACGCCGATGAAACTTACTGAGGTGGTCCCCGGCCCCTTCCTCTTCGCGAAGCGGGCAAGCCCACCAAGCGAGGGGAAAAAAGGTTGGATCCTTGCCCTCGCCCCCTTGGGGGAGAGGGTGGTCCCGCCCAGCGGGACCGGGTGAGGGGGTCCATGCGTCGCCTTATTATGCGGGGTTCACTAAACACGCACCCTTTCGCAGAGATCCGCCGGCTACGAGTCCACGGATCACGCGAAACAATCGCCAGTCGAGCCCTGCCACAGCGCTTACCGGCACGGCACGCCTCAGGTCGCGGGCTTCCTTCGAGAGGCCTCGCCTCCGACGTTGGCGAAGGTGGCGGAAGAGGCCGTCAGCCTCTTTACGCCGACGGAGCGAAAAATCACCGTCGTCCGATGGTTATCGCAGTCCAGTACCGTTCCCCAACCGTACTGGGCGTGGCGGACGTATTGCCCTTCCTTCACCTTCATTGCTTGCGGCTCCATCTAGTTGTCCCGCTGGCGCGAGAATCGATCGCGGTCGCCGCCATTGCGATTAGGGCCGAAGCCGGTGCGAGGCGGGCGAGCCTCGTTCACGGTCAGGGGGCGGCCTTCCAGAGCCTGGCCGTTCAAGCCCGCGATCGCCCCCGCCATGTCTTGGCCTTCGGCCAACTCAACAAAGCCAAATCCCCGCGGCGAGCCCGTCATCTTGTCTCGAATCACCACGGCTGAGGCCACTTGAAAGCCCGCATTGGTTACGAAATCGCTCAGACCACTCTCGGTGGTGCTATGGGCGAGATTCCCTACGAAAAGTTTAGAAACCATTTGATCCTCCAATCAGTCGGCCCAGGGGCCGCGTCGCTAAGTTATACTGCGTCGGGATACGGCCGACCCCGCTTGAGATAAGTCATTGCCGAAGCGTGTTTCGCAGCCTCGCCGGCTTTGGGCAAATCCCACAAGACGTCCAGGACATCAAATGCGCCACGCTGAAGCGCATCCGCCCATTGGCCGAGGTCAAACGTCCGAGCCAGGAGAATCACCTCGAAGGGTAAGTAAGTTTGATTCGCCACCTCCATCAGGCGCCGCCACGATCCGTCACCCAGAGCGGGCGCTGAGAAGACCACATGGAACCGGCCGGACCGTGCCGACTCGCAACCCTCCGTCATGTTGTTGACGCTTTCTGAGGTGAATCCGGCTGTCCGGAAGACGCCCTTC
>DATFYM010000109.1:0-32870 GCA_035315065.1 Terriglobia bacterium | reverse complement strand
TCAGCCCCGGAGGGGCGTAAGACGTGGCCCGGCCGGTTCTTCTTTCGCCCCTTCCGGGGCTCGCTGGCCACGCACAACGCCCAACCCAGGGCTTGCGCCCTGGGCTACTCTCTTTCGCCCCTTCGGGGCTAAGGCATTTTTTCACACCTTCTTGGGGAGAGGGTGGCGCGAAGCGACGGGTGAGGGGTCAGGCAATACGTGGCCGTACTTGTGAACCCGAGGGCTCAGCAGAGGCGGGTCAATTTCTCGCGAGCGCCGAAGTTTTCCCTGTGCCTCTGCGTCTCTGCGTTTGAAGCTCTTTCGCAATTACTCTATTGGGGGATCAGAATGCCGCTTCTTGACGTGATCGCTAAACGCGGCCAGCAGCTCTGTTGCTCCCTCCTTCGGACTTCGATCTTCGGGGAGCAGGAATTGCTTACCGCACAGCGAGCACACGTAGCTCATGGGTTCGCCCTTGACGTAATGGCTCATGATGAGCGTGGCTTTTGCTTCATTCATAGGATCGAGAACTGTCCCGGCGATTGGGGCGAACCCGCAACTCATGTGCACCGACCAGGGAAGTCGCATAGGCCGCCCGTGCCGTCGCCGCGGCGGCAACCGAAGGCGGATCTCCTGAGGCGGAATGAAGGGCGGCGCCCGAGGCACCCAGTAATTCCCGTCGCCTCGTAGCAACAGCTCGCTACTTCATTGCTCGGAAATCTTGGTCCCCTTGAAACTCAATAGACGTTACAACACAGAGTTGATCCAGAGGGCGGGGTGCCGATTTTTCGGTACCCGCGTCCGGGGCGACACGGGTACCGAGCTTCGCGATGGGAAATAATAGGGCAGCCGGTTCATGCTCGGAGGAGCTGCGGTACGGTTCGGACAAACAAGGCTGCACGAATCGTCCCCCTCCGTTTAACCCCGATTCCTGCGACTAATCCGGCTCGTACTCGAAATCGCCCTCGGCCATGCCCTCGGAGGAGTCAAACCCAAAATGGGGAGGGCCCAGCACCACTTCGTCTGCCCGGCCAACCAACACCAGTTTCGGAATCTCATATTGCTTCTCCATTCTTGTTCACCTCCTTTCTCTTTTGGTCTGACAAACTCGTTTCTTCATGCGGCCCGGAGCTTGGCTCCAGAAGACCGGCTCAGCCCCCGATGACGTAGCCAGAACTCGAGGAGGATGATCTGCCGCAATTGGGCCTCGTTGCATTCGAGTCCGGCCGAGAGGCGCTCCAGGCGTGAAAGAAAGCTGGTACGGTCCACGAATCCACGCTCGACTACCTCCATCTGCCGCCCCTTTAGGAGGTCGCGGGCCATGGGACGTAGCGCTTCGAGCCAGGGAGCATGGAAAAAGGCCTTTGATCGCCGGCTTCGCAGTTTGCCCGGCCACAGATCGGATAGCGCGCGGCGCATCAGTTTCCGCGGCTCGCTTGGCCCACAAAGCACATCAGCCGGGACCGCCATCAGGAACTCGACTAGCGGGCGGTGAGCGAAGGGGTGAGTGTAGTCGAGGTGCTGCAATGGCTCGGGTGGTTGCAGCGAGCGCAGTTCCAGCAGCATTGTCAGTGCCTGGAAGTGTTTGCGGCGCTCCGGCGGGGCATCCATCCAGGCATTGGAGAAGAAGCTGCCCTTTTCGGAAAGGCCTGTCCGCTTCGAGAAGCCAGCGAGAAGCGATGTCGCGGTGCTTTTCGGCAGATACGAACCCTCGGTCAGCATGCAGCTCGCCGCGGTCCCCAGAGTGGGGGGCAGAGCCGCCCGAAATGCCCGCCAAAGGACCCAGGAAATCGGAATCCGGAGGCGTTTGCTCCAGGCTAACGCTTCCTTACCCGCCTGCACGATCTGGAATCGGCGCAGCGATGCCGCGACCTGCACGCTGTCATCGAACCAATTACCCATCACGAGGTCGCCATTGTACCCTGTCAGGAAAACTCTTGCTCCCAGCCCGCGCGCGACCGTGCTGGCCGACATCCACAAGGGCTCAAAGCCTGCGGGGATGGCGCTTCCCACGTTCATTTTGGTAATGAGTGGACTCGCGTGCGTCGACAGGTGGATTCCCTCGATATCGCAGAATGCTTCGACGTCTCGAAAGAACGGCTCGTCACGCGAATTCCTCCAGACGTAACTGACACCGACCAAACGCGGAGCGCTTACGGAACGCCTTCGAATCAGGTGATTTGCCATACAGACGACGGACGACGAATCGAGCCCGCCACTCAGCTCGGCAAGAACCGGCGCGTCCGTCTGCAGGCGAACGGCCACCGCTTCCTGAAACAGGGCGCGAAGCTGGTCCTCATACTGGTGCTCGTTCCGGTACCGAATCGAATCGCCGGTTGGCAACGACCAGAACGGGTGGATGGTCGTCTCCGTTGCTGACACGGAGAGCGCGTGGCCGGGGGGAACCGAATAGATTCCCGTGTAGGGCGTACGGTTCGGGTAGCCGCCGAAGGTCAAGAACCCCGCGATGTACTTATCATCAAGCTCGTCGATTCCCGTCGCCTCCACCAGAGACTGCAATCGAGTCGACCACAGAATTCTTTCGGGTCGGAGGTGGTAATAGAGGGGACGAACGCCCGCGAAATCGCTCGCGAGAATTATCCTCCGGTTGGTAGCGTCGCGGATAACAACGCTCCAATCGCCGAGGAGATGGACGAAGCCGCGGGTGCCCCAGCGCTGGTACGCGGCGAGGGCGAGCGCTGGGTTACTCGTGTCGCACCCTAGCGAGTCCTTGAGTCGAAGAAGCAGGTCATCGCGGTTGTCGAGCCGACCGTCCCAAGCGAGGACTTCGCTCCGGTCATTCTTATTGCTGGCGTCATCCACCCATGCGTGTTCGGCTCTGGTGTTCAAGATCTGCTCCTCTTTCTCCTTAGTCGCTCATTTCATAAATACGCTAACGTATCGGGGTTCGGGATTCGGGGTTTGGGGTTCGCAGAGGAACCATGATTCGCGGCTCGGCTCTCGGGCTCGCAGAAGAAATCCCGCACCGTAATCTTCCTCTGCGAACCCCAAACCCCGAATCCCGAACCCCGCTTCCATTCGTTACGGTATTTATCAAATGCAGCACTTAGGCCGTGTAAAGCACTTGCAACCGCTCCCGATAGGTGGGCGAGTCATTCACGATGCGACCTTCCACTTCTGCCCAGGCGTGCGAAAAGAAGGGTCCGGTGCGATAACCGATCACCAGGCGCGCGGGCACATCACGCTTTCTAAGCAATCGCACCGTGCATACCGATCGTTGCAGGCAGAGCACGGGCTTCCAGTACAAGCAAGCCGCCAAAAGAGCAGCGTCGCAAATGGTTCGTACCAGCTCGTCGCTGGCTGGTTTCGAGGTGACGGGCTGCCCGCCTAACCGCCGATGAATGTTGGCAACGCCGCGCCACGAGCTGATCACATCGTAACGGGCGAGCTCGTACAGAGCGCTGAACACGAGCCACGCCTGTTTCATTGGTCAGCTCCTCGCTCCGTCAGCCCGTTTCGTTGAAGTTCGGCCAAGAAGCACACGGCATCTTTTCGTGCTGTCGCTGGATCGATCCCGTAGTCATCGCTGATTTCCGCCGCGATGGCCTCTAATGGGAGCTGCTGCTGGAGACACTGCCAGACGCGCGCCCCCGTCCGGTTGGAAGTAAATATTCGCCCGCTGGGAACGTGCAAGATGACTAAGCCGTCGTCATGAATGGAAGCAGCAGCTTCCGGATTCACTCTAATTCTGCCGGTCGAAGTTTGTTCCGCCATGCGTTCAGTCTCGCTTTTCGAAATGCATTCTGAAGCCCCTCCCTGCGTCGAACAACCCTAGATGGGGGTGTAGGTGGTCAGCTAGATGGTAAGGTTGGGGAATACCACTTTAGAGGTGACGGGGACAAACCCTACTGATGCGGAAAATCGATACGCCTTCTTCCAAAAAGGCGGGCATCGACAGACCAGGCACCAGGTCCGAGCATTGCCAAACCAGCGCCGAGGACCGCCAGCAGAAGGGCGCCGCGCAGATCGCTGGCTCGCGAAAAGGCGATCCACAACTCCAGGATGGCTGCCAGCACTCCTGAGATGGGGGTCCATAAGCCAGCGACCAGGAATATTCCGGCACCCACACCTAGTGATTCCGTTAGGGGTGCTAGAGCTTGAGGCGTTCTGAGCGGTCCAGCAATCGCATCATAGATCAAGAGAATGCCGGCGCCTAAGCGCAGGAACAGAATACTCATCCCCGGCCAGCCGTCGGGGAACCCCGAGAATAGACGTTGCATAAGTACCTCCGGGAGCCAGCTTAGATGATTAATAACAGGTTGCAACCCTCAATAACGGGATTGGCCTATCCCTCTTTCGAGGGGTCTACAATTGAATGATTCCGCGCTTCAGACCGATGGTGACGGCGTGAGTGCGGTCGTTGGCAGACAGCTTGGAGAGAATATTCTTGACGTGGCCCTTGACGGTTTCCTCGGTGATGGAAAGCTGGAAGGCGATCTGTTTGTTCGCATTCCCGCCGGCAATCAACTGCAGCACCTCGATTTCGCGTGCGCTCAACGCTTCATCGCCGGCATAGTCGGCGAGTTGCGCGGCGACTTCGGGGGGAATACGCTTTTGGCCCGCATGGACGGCGCGAATCGTTTCCAAAAGTTCCTTGCGCAAGAGGCCTTTGAGCAGGTAAGCCTGGGCCCCAGCCTTGAGAGCCCGCAAAATCTGGACATCACCCGTGTAGGTGGTCAGCACGATGACTCTTGCTTTGGGGAATTCGCCACGAATCGCAATGATCGCATCGATTCCTTTCATCTCCGGCATCTGCAGGTCCATTAGGGTGACATCCGGATGGAGCTTTCGGAACTGTTCCAGAGCCTCGCGCCCGTTGGTGGCTTCGCCGACTAACTTCATGTCCGACTGGCTGGCGACAAGCGCAGCGATGCCTTCGCGGAGGAGCGGATGGTCATCCACCGTCAGGATGCGAATCAGCTTAGGCTCGGTGCTCATGAGTTCGTTCCGTTATTTTAGGGGAATAACGGTAAACCGCGCTAGGGTTGGGATGTCTCGTAAGCAATGGAGCCCGGGATGCTCAGCTCAATCTCGACGCCGCCGCCAAGCCGGCTCCAAAGATCCAGTCGCCCGCCGATGCGTTGGGCACGCTCGCGCATTCCCGGCAAGCCCCAATGTCCGGCACGTCCACCTTGATCGAGGACTATCGGATTGATGCCGATCCCATCATCCCGGATGCGCAACCGAAGCGTGGACCTGCTATACGCAATTTCCGCCTCGATCAGGCGCGCCTGCGCATGCCGGAAAGCATTCCATAACGCTTCGCGTCCAATCTGGTAGATTTCGTCCCGGAGGATCAGGCGCAGGGTGCGCGGCGCACCTTCCACCACCATACGGAACTTTGCCGCATGCCCGCTGGCATCGTTGGCCGCGAACTCTTCACCTATCGCCGTCACTGCTTGCACAAGGTCGTTGCCGACGAGTCGGGAGGAACGTAATTCATGAACGGCATCGCGGCCCTCGCCGATCGCCTCGTCTGCCCGCTCGAGAGCAACTTCGAGGGCTTGCTTCGCTTCGAGGGGGCGTCCGGGAAGCAGCTCCACCACCGTTTGGAAGCGCAGCATCAAGCCCTGGAAGCTCTGCAACAACGTGTCGTGCAGTTCCCCGGCAATACGCGTGCGCTCGCCAACACGCTCTTCCAAGCGCATGTTGAACTGCAGCGCGACGCGACGGAGGCGCAGCCAATACAGGCACCAGAGCAGTGCCGCAAAAACGGCTGCGCACGCCAGACGGAACCAGTTGGTCTGATAGTACGCCGGGGCGGTGGAAAAATCCCAGGATGCGCCCGCCTGGTTCCAGACACCGCTATTGTTGGACGCCGTCACGCGGAAGTGGTAATTGGCGGGAGGAAGATCCGTATAGAAAGCCTGGCGGCGGCTTCCGACGTCCTGCCAATCGCGGTCCCGGCCCTCGAGCCGGTACCGAAAGCGGACCTTTTCCGGTGCAACCAAACTGAGCGCGGTGAAGTCGATCTGAAGATCGCGAACAAGTGAAGGGAGGCGCAACTGTGAAGTCGCCTCGTAGGTGATACGGTCGGCGGTGACTTGCTCGATGTGCACCGGTGGGGGAAGCGGGTTGAACGAAATCTGGCGAGGGTCGATGACCCGCACTCCCTCGAAAGTCGCGAACCACAATCGACCATCCGCGGATTTGGCGACAAGGGGGGTAAAGCCGCTATGGACCAGATGGCTCGGAGCGCCATCCGAGTTGTCGAACGCTGTGATCTGGACGGTCCGCTTTGGGTCCTTGTCTACGGCTGCAGCCCACCCGTCCAACTCGGCCCGGGCGATCCGCACCAGGCCGCAGGCGGTGTACATCCACAACGCATGGGAGTCGTCTTCGACGGTCGCGCGAATGGTGTTGCAGGGCAAACCGTTCTTATCGTTGAGGGTGGCAACCCTCCCGTTTTTCACCCGGCTCAGGCCGCCCTCGGTCGAGGCCCAGAGCGTGCCGTCGCGGTCGAGTTGAAGACCGATGACCCAGCCGTCGCCCAGCCCGTCGACACTGGCATAGGATTTACGAACCTGCCCGTCTTTGAAATACGACACGCCGCCCTGAGCAAATCCGAGCCAAAGGCCTCCGCCGAGAGGATCGAATACCAGAGACGTCGCATACCTTCCTCCGAACTTTGTCCAGGGGAGAGCTTCAACCACCTTGCCTCGAAGCAGATGTAAAAGGCCGCGGTTCACGTTGCTGATCCAGAGATTCTCTAAGTTATCGCCCGCGACCGAGAGTGTAGATCCGTCACCAGCCGCTCTTACCGGCGTAAATCGACCATCCTCGAAATAAGCAAGTCCGTCTTTTGTGAACACCCAAACTCGCCCGCGACTGTCCTGAAAGAGGGACTGCACGCCACCACGTGGCAAGTCATTGTCGATGACCTCGCGCACGACGGATGTGCTCGCAACGCGGCTAACGGCTTGTGTTCGATGCTTGCGGTAAATCGTAACCGTCCCATCCTTCCATCGGTTCAGGCCATTCAGCGTGCCCAGCCAAACGCCGCCGTCCCGGGTTGCCAGAACTGACTGAACGTAATCGTTCGACAAGCCTTGTTTCACGGAAATCGTGGTGACGGCCAAGTCGCGAAAACGATCGAGCCCGCTGAGAGTAGCGACCCAAATATCGCCTTCGTGATCTTCGAAGATACTAGAAACGGTGTCGCTGGACAGTCCGTTGGCTTGCGTGAAGCGATCCATTCGCCCCTGGTGCAGGTGCAGGAGACCCTGAGCCAGTGTCCCGATCCACAGGCCGCCGTTGCGATCGCGGAGTAGCGATGTCGGCTGGAGCTGCCGACCAACGGCGGGAAGCGGATACGACTCGGGCTTTCCATCCACGAGCCGTTCGACTCCTCGGCTCATGGCGATCAAGATGGTGCCGTTGTCATCCCCAATCAGGGAGTGGATCAGGCCGTGAGAATCTCGCACCGGGTAGAGCTTCGGAGGACCAGGCCTCCAACGCCACAGCCCCGTCTCCGCTGCGACCCAGAGTTTGCCGTCCCTATCATCATACAAAGACGAAACTCCCTTGCCGAGACTGCCATCATTTCCATAACACTGGACGCGACTGCTCTCGATCGCGCAGAGTTGACTGGCAGGATCCTCCCATCCAGCGCTGCTCCACACCGTCCCTGCACGATCCTCAACGAGCGCATCAACGCGGTGGCCGGCAAGCTCCGGGTAATCCGTGAGCTTGCCATCCTTCCAGCGCGCCAATCCTCCACGGGTGCCAATCCAAAGGCTGCCGTCGCGGGCGGCGAGCAGCCCCGTGATGAAGCTGCCGGGAAGACGCTCGCCCGCCGGCGACTTCCAAGGCACGAACCGAACACCATCGAACCGAACGAGTCCGGACTCCGTGCCCAGCCAGAGGTAACCATCACGCGTCTGCGCCATCGCTTCGATATATCCGGGGAAGAACCCATCGCGAAGCGTCCAAACCGTGTGCGCGTATTGCGAAATATCCAGCGAAGGATTCAGCGCAACCGCGGGAGACGTGAGCATCAAGTTCGCCAAAGCAGACAATAGGACCGCCCCCGCGATTACCGCCCATCGTGAGCCTGCTCGCCAAGGAGTCATGAGCAAACCAAAGTATCTTGTGCCGCGGACAGGTTCCGATTCGCACGGGCCAAGAGCCCGCGGCAAACAAGCCCTGTCGACAAGCTCAGGGCAAGGTGTGCGGCGGCCACCTCGTTCATTCCGGAATACGCCATTCATTAGCTCGTCACCCGTCTTTTCTCAAGCCCAGCCTTAAGGTCAGGGGAACAAAAGCAATGATTATTCTTTGAAAGCGTCTTTGCGGTCGAGAAGCCTCTGGTGTAGGCCACACCGCGCCATATACTACCATATCTTGAGTCAGCGTAAGATCCTCTTGCTGTCATGTCCCTTTTCGCCTGGGGTTCCCGCCTTACTTATTGAGAGCAGAAAAGACGCTCTGACATCGGAATAAGGAGGAAAGGTCATGAAAACCAACCGAACTTCATCTACGGTGGTAAGAACCCTGGTTCTGACGTTGGCGAGCGCCTTTATTTTTGCCGGGATCGCCAGCGCCCAGGTCTGCCAGGGCCAGTTCACCCTGCCTTTTGATGCCCAGTGGGGCCGGGCTACCTTGCCGGCAGGAGACTACACGTTCACCATCAACTCCACCGGTTCTCCCGTCATCGCCATGATCGGGCAAAGCGACCGCAACGTCGGCCTGGTGATGGCGCAGACCACCTCGACGGCGGACGCCACCAAGGCGAGCGAGTTGATCGTGACTCGTAATGGCGGCCATGTCAGGATTCGCGTCCTGCATCTGGCTGAGTTGGGCACGGACCTATACTACTCGGCGCCCAAGTCGGAAGGCCGGGAGCTGGCCAGCGTGCCTCAGCAGATCCAGCACCTGCCGGTCCTCCTCAACGGGAAGTAACCCCGTTTCACTGCGGCGATTCACGGCGAGCCCTCCTCCCTGCCCTCCTTGCCCCAGGGAGCGAGGGCTCGCCCCACTTTCGGTCCATCGATGGCTTCCCATTGGATCCCCGGACTTGGCCTCGTCTATTCCTTTCCTTTCACTTCCCTCCTTGATTGAACGTCTTGCTTGCGTGATGATAGGCAGGTAGAATGACCGCCAGCGCTAGCGGCATGGCTAAGAGAGGGGTGAGGCATGGGTCTTCCGCCCGGCGAAATCACTCAGCTACTGGTGAAGGCCAAGAACGGCGATCACCAGGCTGAGTCGGTGTTGGTGCCTCTGGTTTACGACGAACTGCGGCGCCTCGCCCGGCGCTACATGCGGCAGGAGCGCTCCGACCACACCCTTCAGGCCACGGCCCTGGTTCACGAAGCGTATCTGAAGCTGATCGAACAGCGGGAAATCACCTGGCAAAACCGCGCCCATTTTTTTGGGGTGGCCGCGCAACTGATGCGGCGCATCCTGGTGGATCACGCGCGGGCTAAGCTGGCGCAGAAGCGCGGCGGCTCGCAGCAGGAAATCTCCCTGGACGTTGCCATTGCCTTCTCCCCCGCACAGTCGGAGCAGTTCCTGGAGCTGAATGAAGCTCTCGAGCGGCTGTCTCAACTGGACCCGCGGCAAGGCCGCATTGTCGAGCTCAAGTTTTTCGGAGGCCTCACCGACGAGGAAGTTGCCGAAGTGCTCGCCATTTCCGCTCGAACCGTTAAGCGCGACTGGAGCGTCGCCCGAGCCTGGCTCTTTCGGGAACTGAACCGGTAGTGTGACACCAGGGCCGTACATGATCGAAGACAAGCAACCCGAAAACGAGGACTAAGCATGGATACAGAGAGTGGACGAGAGCGGGCATCATCAAAGGAAAGCGGCGCAGCCACGAACGACAGCAGCGGTGGCGGCGTCCGCCGGCGCGACGCACTGAAGTCTTTCGTTGCCGGATTCGCGGCGGTACCGCTCCTGAGCGAACTGGCTCACGGTCAACAACACGAGCCCGTGGCCGATGTGGGGTCCCGTGTCGCGAACCAGCGCGATCAGCCCTTCGACGGCGGCTGGCGCTTCTATCGCGGAGATGCTCCAGGTGCCGAGCGCCAGGAGTTTAACGACAGCGCGTGGCGCGTGCTCGACCTGCCCCACGATTGGAGCGTCGAAGATCTCCCGCCTGTCCCTGAATCCACCGGTGAGGGCGCAGTCTGGGGCGACACTGTGGTGCCATCGCGGATCGGCCCGTTCGATAGCTACCGGAGCGAAGGAAAGCGCGACACCGGCTGGGTTGCGGGAGGCACGGGCTGGTATCGCAAGCGGTTCGCGGCAAATGCCCTGGATGCCGTGAGTCAGGTGGAGATCGTATTTGACGCCGTTTATATGAACAGCGACGTCTGGCTGAACGGCCATCATCTGGGCTACCACCCTTACGGCTACACGGCCTTTGCGTACGACCTGACAGCTTATCTGCGCCGCCAAGGGGAGAATGTCTTGGCGGTACGGGTGCGAAACGAGGGACGCAACAGCCGGTGGTATTCCGGCTCTGGCATTTACCGCCACGTCTGGCTGAATGTCACCGGCGAGGTCCGCCTGCCCCTCTGGGGAACATACGTCACGACGCCCGAGGTTTCAAAAGACGCCGCCAGGGTTAAAGTGGCGGTGAAGATCGAGAACCGTGGAAAGGCTGCGCAAAATGTAGCCGTCCGGGTGCGGTTGCTGGATCCGGAGAACGCTCTGACCGGAAGCCACGAAACCACGCAGTCGGTGGCCGCCGGCGGGAGCACGCAGGCGGACCAGGAGATTGCGATCAAGTCGCCCCGGTTATGGTCCACGGCTAGCCCGCAACTCTACCGCGCCGAGGTCGATCTGCTGGTGGGCGGAACCACCGTGGACCACACCACAGCCTCATTCGGCATCCGTAAGATCGAGGTGGATGCGGAAGCCGGCCTTCGGATCAACGGCGAAGTGGTGAAACTGAGGGGCGGCTGC
The DNA here is from genome assembly GCA_035315065.1 of Terriglobia bacterium. Classification (GTDB taxonomy): domain Bacteria; phylum Acidobacteriota; class Terriglobia; order UBA7540; family UBA7540; genus DATFYM01. Next base: position 21,965 of record DATFYM010000109.1, on the reverse strand, counting down.
CTGCATCACGACAACGGTCTGCTGGGCTCGGCCGCCATCGACCGCGCTGACGAACGGCGGGTGGAGTTGATGAAGGCCAATGGGTTTAACGCCATCCGTTGCAGTCATAATCCTCCCTCTCCCGCATTCCTCGACGCCTGCGACCGGACTGGCATTCTGGTGATCGATGAGGCTTTCGACCAGTGGGCAATTCAGAAGAATCCTCAGGACTATCATCTTTACTTCCAGGATTGGTGGCAGCGTGATATCGACGCCATGGTGCTTCGCGACCGGAACCACCCGAGCGTTATTTTCTGGAGTATCGGCAACGAGGTTCCCGAAAGGGCCGATCCGGAAGGGGTGGCCAGAGCCAAGCAACTCGTTGACGAAGTCAAGCAACTCGACCCCACCCGGCCGGTCACTGCTGCCATTCCGTTCTTCTTCGAGCAGGGAAAACCACGCGCGTGGCCGGAGAGCGACCCCGCGTTCCAGTATCTCAACGTCGGAGGCTACAACTATCAGTGGAGGGAGTATGAAGGCGACCACGCGCGGCTTCCAGGTCGCGTCGTGATGGGGACGGAGTCCTTCCCGCTGGAAGCTTTCGAAAACTGGCAGATGGTTCAGAAGCACGCGTACGTGCTAGGCGACTTCGTTTGGACAGGGATGGATTATCTCGGAGAGTCCGGCATCGGAAACGCACAACTGAACTCAGCATCCCCCTTTCCTCTACCAAGCGCACCGACCCCGCCGCCCGGCGGGTCGATACCACAACTCCCGGGCGATATTATGCTGATCTTCGCGACTTACCCATGGTTCAACGCCTACTGCGGAGATATCGACTTGATCGGCGAGGCGAAGCCCCAGTTGCACTACAAGCGCGTGCTTTGGGGAGAGAGCAAGCTGGAGATGGCGGTGCAGCGCCCCGTACCTGAAGGTCGCAGCAAGAGGATCAGTTCTTGGGGCTGGTCGGACGAACTGCGAAGCTGGACTTGGCCCGGTCACGAAGGCAAAACCCTGAAGTTGCGAGCGTACTCGTCAGGCGACCAAGTCCGACTTCTGCTCAATGGCCAGGAGATCGGGACCAAACCGGTTTCGGCCGAAACCAAGTTTAGGGCTGAGTTCGATGTGCCATACGCGGCGGGCGAACTGAAGGCGATCGCTCTCGCGGAGGGGAGACAGATCGCAGAGCTTGCGTTCAAAACAGCGGGAAAGCCTGCCAAACTGCGGCTGAGAGCAGACCGGCAGTCGATTCGCCGCGATCGCAATGACCTCGCGTATGTGACGTTGGAGGTGGTGGACCAAGCCGGAGACGTGGTGCCCGACGCCACCGTGCCCGTCGCCTTTAGCATCAGTGGCGTGGGGGAGTTGGCGGGAGTCGGGACGGCCAATCCGAAAGACGTCCGGAGCTTCCGCCGACAACGCCCTACAACGTTCCACGGCAAGTGCCTGGCTATCGTGAGGCCCACCGGTGCTTCCGGGAATGTCATGTTGCGAGCGCAGGCCGAGGGACTGGTGTCCGCCAGCATTGCGGTGAAGGTAGGCTAACCCGACAGTGCGCGCTTCATTAGAAAGCGGCCTTTTCAATCTCCTCCAGTGTTTTGCCTTTGGTTTCAGGCAAACGGAATTTGATAAACACGAACCCGGCAATACAAATGGCGGCGTAAATCCAAAACGTCCCCGCGGGGCCCAGATCGTGGTTCAACAGCGGGAAGGTGTAGGTCAGGATGAACGACGCAATCCACAAGGAGGCGACGGCAAGAGACATGCCAATTCCGCGCATGCGATTGGGAAAGATCTCCGCAATCACGACCCAGGTGACTGGAGCCAACGACATCGCGTAACACGCGATCGCTGCCACCACCACCAGCAACATGCCGAATCCATGACTCCCCTGACGATAGCCAGCGCCGAGAACTGCGTAGATGATGGCGAGACCGGCCGCGCCGATCAGCATCAGGATACGCCTCCCGGCCCGATCCACCATGCTGATCGCCACGACGGTGAACACCAGGTTGACTACGCCGGTCACAACGATATCGAACAAAATGGCGGACACGTTGTAGCCGGCGGCGGCAAACACGTCCTCGGCGTAGTTGAAAATAACGTTGATCCCGCACCACTGTTGGAATACGGCCAGCACGACTGCCAGGGAAAGAACCCTGAAGGCCTTGGGATCGAGAAGGTCTCGGAAACTTGTCTTTCGGGCGACTCTGCCCAGGCTGGCTTCGATCTCGGCCATCGCTCCCGCACTATAGGCCTCGCCGCCGATTTTGGCCAGAACGCGACGCGCCTGTTCCGCCTGGCCTTTCTGGGCAAGCCACCGGGGGCTTTCCGGAACCGCCAGCGTGCCGGCAAGGAAGAAGATGGCCGCGATCGCTGTGACACCGAACATCCAGCGCCAGCCGACTTGGCCGTTCCAGGAATTGAGAATGTCCTGAGCTGTGGCCCCCAGGGGCACAGGCCGGGCAATCGCCCAATTGATGAATTGAGCCAGGAGGATGCCAATCACGATTGTCAGTTGATTCAGGGAAACCAGCTTGCCGCGAACTTGAGGAGGCGAGATTTCGGCGATATACATCGGCGAGAGGCTGGAGGCAAGGCCAATGGCGATGCCGCCAGCGAGCCGCCACTCGACGAAGTGGCCGAACGTATTGGCTAGGGCCGTGCCCAGCGATGACAAGGCAAACAGAAGCGCCGTGAACGTCAGGAGGCGCCTGCGACCGAACCGGCCGCTGAGGGCGCCGGAGATCAGTGCGCCGGCCAAGCAACCCACCAGGGCGCAGCTCATGGCCCACCCTTGTTGCGACGCTTCGGTCAAACGGAAGAATTTCTCGTAGAACGGCTTGGCGCCACCGATGACCACCCAGTCGTAACCAAACAGGAGCCCGCCGAGCGCTGCTACGAGGGATATCGTCCAAGTGTAAGTCGTGTTGTAGGCCGCCGGGACCACGGATGTATCTGACTTGGTTCCGGCAATCATGCTTCGTCCACGCTCTTAAAGTGTCGAGTTGGGTGAGGTTTTGGATGGACCTGAGAGGAGATTTGGCGACAGAATGGAATTCATTTAGGCCCTCCGGCAGAGGACGTTAGAGCATTGACCATTGAAAACGGTGCTGCCATCGACGCTCAATCACAGGAAAAGGACCGGGTGGGACTTTGTTTCCGGTGCGCGCAAGCCCGGGTGGTGCAATCGGACCGCGGCACGGTGTTCTATCGCTGCCTGCGGTCGAAAACCGATTCGCGTTTCCCGCCCTACCCACGGTTGCCGGTACTCCACTGCGCAGGATATGAAGAGCAGGGGCCTGGCAGGGACGACCCCCGCGACTCGTAGGGACAAAAGGCGTTTCGGCTCCAGGCTTGAAGAGGAGTTCGCCCTCAATGTTACCGGCGGACGTCGTCTAATGCCCAACGCACACCGGGCCGGCGCGGGGCGAGCGCCACTCGCCCCTACGCCTTCGCGCTCTAGGCTACTTCACCGCTTCGTATTTTTCAGCGCGACTGGCGCAAGTCTCGCAGGTCTTGGGGACCGGCCGCTCGGCGGTGTAGCCGCACACCGTGCACACATAATACGTGCGGCTCTTACCCTTCATGTTGTCAAGGCCAAGGAGCGCTTTGTGAAACAGGACCTCGTTCTGGGCCCAAGACTCCTCAGCGTAGAAAAAGGCCGTTGCCGCATCCTGGTTAGACCCGGCTTTGGCCGCCTTGATGAACCGGGAATACATGTCTCCTGCGTACTCTTCACCCGGGGCGGCGGACGCGATGAGGTTCTCGCGCGTGGACTTAACGACAGGGTTGGTGATCGCGGCCGGGTAATCGATGGCGCCCAGCTTCTTGATCACGGCCGTCTGATTGTTGACTTCGACCTCTTCCGAGCGCGCGACGGCGCGGAACAGGCTTGCCACCTCACCGTAGCCTTCCGCGTCGGCTTTCTGGGCGAAGGCAAGGTAACGGGCACGGGCATTGCTTTCGATCCGGCAGGCGGTTCGGAGGTCTTCCACCGTCTTGGCGGGCTTAGGTTGGGAGGCGGCCGCAGCCGGACTGACTAGCGTCAGCGACACAAGTCCTGCGGCTATCAGAAACGCGCCTTTGCGAAGCATACTGCGAAAGTAGTTGTTCATCGCTGTTGTTCTCCTTCTGGCATTCTCGGTCCCTCTGGTAAACGATCGATCTCATTCGTCGTACCAGTGTTATTATCGAGTGGGAAGCCCGCCAACCGAAGTGATGGCGGTCTCGGACCGCTGTGACCTGCGTCACCTCGGCTCTTCCGGCTCTTGCGCGCCAAGGACGAGCAGTGGGCCAGGACGTCGCAAAAGAACCAGTGAGCGGTGCCAGCGGTGTCGAAATCTCTCCACATCATCTCTGACGATGGCGCGCGACGGCAGGTTACTGGCCCTCGATCTATGGGACTCTTTAGCTCCACCAAGACGAAGAAGATCAAGCCCGCAAAACGAATGGACGGGACTGTCCAGCTCCCCGGCGACAAGTCCATATCGCATCGCTACGCCATGCTGGCCGCAATCGCCGAAGGGCCGAGCGAGATTCACTTCTTTTCTTCCAGCGCCGATTGCCACAGTACGCTTGGCTGCCTGAAGACGCTGGGAGTGGAAATGGAATCCCAGGGCGATGCGCTGACCATCCACGGCGCGGGACTCCATGGCCTGAGCGCACCGACAACGCGCCTCGACGCCGGCAACTCCGGCTCGACCATGCGCATGCTTTCCGGCATCCTGGCCGCGCAGCGGTTCCGCTCTGTCATCACCGGAGACGAGTCGCTGCGGCGCCGTCCCATGAGACGGGTGATGGATCCGCTCGCCCGGATGGGCGCGCACATCAAGAGTGCGGAAGGCGGCCTGCCCCCGCTTGAGATCGAAGGCAGCGCCGACGGATCGCTGCGACCCATTCGCTACGAGCTGCCGATTCCGAGTGCCCAGGTAAAAACCTCCATCCTCTTCGCCGGCTTGTACGCTGAGGGCGAGACGCAAGTGATCGAGCCGGCGGCAACGCGGGATCACACCGAAATCGCGCTGGAGCAATTCGGGGCCGACATCGGCCGCCATGGCCGCACCATTGCGCTGCGCGGCCCAGCTCGCCTCGAGGGCCGCAAACTCTATGTGCCCGGCGACCTCTCTTCGGCCGCCTTTTTCATCGCCGCCAGCCTCATCACGCCCGACGCCAACCTCGTGCTGCACAACCTGGGCCTCAATCCCACCCGCACCGCGATCCTCGACGTCCTGGTTCAGATGGGCGGACGAGTGAAAGTGATCGACGTGGAAATGATGGCGGGCGAATTGATCGGCGACCTGCACGCCGAGACCAGCCGCTTGCAGGGCGGCGAGATTCCGCTGGAACTGATTCCCGGCCTCATCGACGAGTTGCCGGTCCTTGCCGTGCTCGGCACCCAAACCGAGCTCGGCCTCTCCTTCCGCGGCGCGGCGGAACTGCGCGTCAAAGAGACCGATCGCCTCGCGGCCGTGGCGGAGAACCTTCGCCGCATGGGGGCAGACGTGGAGGAACTGCCGGACGGTTTGCGCGTCGCCGGGCGTCAACAACTGCGGGGAGCCGAAGTCTCGAGCTACGGCGACCATCGCATCGCCATGGCCTTTGCGGTCGCCGGCCTGGTGGCGCAGGGTACCACGACCATTCGCGACAGCGGCTGCGTCGACGTCTCCTTTCCTACCTTTTTTGAAGAGCTGGAGCGCGTTGTAGCCTAGGGTAGTTACTTGCGGCGGCACGGTCAGAATTGACGATTGCAGATTGACGATTGACGATTGCAGAAAACACCCGGTTGGCTTGTGTCTTCTCTTCCAATCGGCAATCGGCAATCTGCAATCGTCAATTCCCCGCCCTTGCCGCTCGCGTCCAGCCCAGCTCGGGAACCGGTGGAACTGGGGGAACGGGTGACCGAAGCAACGTCTGCTCCTTTTTCTCCGACTCGCTTGACCCTGCGCCCTGGCGCACAATGTGAATGGCGCCGTACTCCGTGACCAGGCGAATCTGCGGCCCGCCTTTGCCGTAGCTGCCCATGATCGACGGCGCTTCGCCTTCGTGATTCACCTTGATGCTAGGCCCGGAGAAGTCGGTGTCGACCTCACCGTGGTGCGACACGGCTTCGATCTGGAAGTTGCTGCCGGAGGGCAGCGTCAACTCAATGTCGCCCTTCTGCGATTGGACACTGATCGGGTGGGTTGGGGGCGCCGCCGCGTGAAGGTTGATGTCGCCGGTGGTGTCGGTGATGGTCAGCGCGTGCTTGAACCCATCCAGGGTGATGTCCTTAGCCTTAGTGTTGATCTCGAACGGCCCATCGATGCCGGTGCCGTCGAGCGAACCAACCTCGATGCTGAGGCGGCCGCTGAGCTTCTGCGCCGTCATGTCGGTGCGCGAACTGGTGAACCGGATGGTCTGGGCTACGTCCTGAAACTCTAACGAACCCGGGTACTCGCCGTTGACGGTCACGGTGCCGGATACATTGCCCACCTGCACATCCTGGCCGTGGCCGTCCAGTTCCACGCTGCCCTTTATCTGGCGCACTTCGGTATCGCCGCCCGACTTGTGGATGCGCACCAGGCCTTCAACGTTCGTGACCCGCGCATCCCCATGATTGGCGACCAGGCTCTGGTCACCCTTCAGCCCGTCCACCAGAATGTCGCCCTGTTCGCAAGTGACTTCCGCCGAGGTGGCAACGGGGACGCGCAGGGAAACATTGAGGTGAATGTTACTGCCGCCGTCCGGCAACGAGTCGGCGTTGCTCTGGAAAATATAGTGGCCCGCCTCTTCCTTAAGGGAAAACTTCAACTCATCGGAGAGTTTCTTTGCGTCCTGATCGCTGTCGGCACGGATGGTCTCCTTCACCACTGCTTCGATACCCGATTGGTCGGCGGCATGCACCTCGACGTCACCCCGGCGGTCGACCAGCACCAGGTGGGGCTGCGCCTTCACTGCCTGGCTGAGGGTCGCCGTGTAAGTATACGAGTTGTTGAAAACGTTGCCAAAATCGTCGTCGTTCCAGTGCCAGTTGGTCCAGTTGGAATGCAGGACGATCTGGGAAAGCATGGTGCCGAAAACCAGGATCAGAAGCAGCAGGACCACTTCGCTGGCGCTGAACAGTGGCGGCGCCACTTTATCCGGATGTGCCTGCGCTTGGAGATAATCGACCAGCTTCGACGCGCCCCAGAAAATGATCAGCAACGGCCAGAACTTGGCGATGACCTGCCAGGGGTGAATAGAAGGGTTGAAGTTCTGGTCGAGAAAGATCACACCGATCCCAATCAGCGTGAGAGCCCAGAAAATCGATCCTCTTCGATGTGTGTAAGTATACATGCTCATAATTGCCTCTCAAGCATGTCATTCTGAGCGCGCCTTGTCATTCTGAGCGCAGCGAAGAATCTCTCTTTGGTTCCCCGATCGATTGAGTGGAAGAGAGATTCTTCGCTGCCCTCAGAATGACAAGGCGTGCGCGCTCAGAATGACATGCGAACACGGGCGGTTCTGCTTTCTGACTTCTGATTTCTGACTTCATCCCGCCTCCTACTTCCTTGTACGAAACCAGCCACGCACTTTGTTCCCTCTTTGCTCTTCCCTGTCCCTGTCCCCTAGATTCTGGGCCCTTCTGGCGGCTGCGGCGGACGAAAGGTATCCACGAGTTTCACCAAGCCGATCAGGATAAGCAGCACCGGCCAGGTGTGGCTGAAACCCCACCCCGGCACGAACTCCTGCAAGAGGAGCAGCACTCCCAAAGCGATAAGAACCACCGGCCACATCAGGCTGCGGTGGTACCAGGTTGGTGGTGATGATGGTGAGTATCCCATAGCTTTGCCCTCGTTACCTGCTATCAGCTCTCAGCCCTCAGCTATCAGCAAGAAGGTCCATTTCTCACTGAGGGCTGACGGCTGAAGGCTAGCTGTCAACTTCTTCGGACCTGTGCCAACTGGATCTCCAGCTCCTTCATTTTCCGCTGGTGTTCCATCTCCTGCTCGTAGAGGCGGTGCTGAACGTCCACCTCCCGGTCGCGCATTTTGGTCACATTGGTGATGGCAACGATCAGCACCACCATGGCAAAACAACCGAGCGGAACGAATACGCCTGGATCCATTGCCGTGTCTCCTTTTCAAAAGCAGTGGCGAGCGACCGCGAGCCATCAGCTATCAGCATAGAAAAGTCCGGTTCTTGCTGACGGCTGACCGTTCACTTGTCACTCGTCACTGCCTAAGTGCGCACCGCGGTTCCCTGTTCGGCCTTCGTCTTCTCGATTTCCAGCTCCAGCTCCTTCATCCTGCGCTGGTGCTCCATCTCGCGGATGCGCATTTCCGAGTGAACCTGCAATTCCTTCTCGCGCGTCTTGCTCCACAGGCTCATCACTACAATGATGACGATCATCGCCGTTCCCGCAACTATTCCAAAAATGGGGATCATCGCCGGTCCCGTTAGGTCCATTTTTCAGCCTCCCGCCTTTCGAAGAATTGATTCATTGAGCGATTGAGCCATTGCGCGATTGAAGAAAAACCTTTGGCGGTCATCAGCTCTCAACACGCGTCAAACGGTCCAATGGGTCAATGGGTCAATGGGTCAATGGGTCAATGGCTCAATCACCCAATCACTCAATCACTCAATGACTCAATGCCTTGCCCTTCTCCAGCTCCAGCTTGGCCTTCTCGATCTCCATCTCTTTCAGCTTTCGCTCGTGTTCCATCTCGCGCAGGCGCAAGTCCTGGTGAGCCAGGAGCTCCTTCTCGCGCATTCCGCGATAGTTAACGACCGCCACAATGATGATGACCATCAGGAACGCTCCCAGTGGAACTATAATGCCCGGATTCATATCCATCATTTCGGCCTCCCAAGTTCTCAGTATCAGTATTCCGTCATCAGTGAACCTGAAACCTGAGTACTGAAAACTGATTACTGAAAACTGGCTTGGATCAATGGCTCTGTACCTTGGTCTTCTCCAGCTCCAGCCTGGTCTTCTCCAGCTCCAGCTTGGTCCTCTCGATCTCCATCTCTTTCAGCTTTCGGTCGTGTTCCATCTCGCGCAGGCGCAGCTCCTGGTGAGCCTGAAGCTCTTTCTCGCGCATCTTGCGAAAGTTGATGACCGCCACGATGATGACCACCGCCAGGATCGCTCCCAGCGGAATCCAAATCGGACTCATGTCCAACATGTCGCCCTCCCCACTTTTAGTTTTCAGTAATCAGTTTCGGGAGGGAGTCGAAAGTCGAAAGTTAAAAGTCGAAAGCAGAAGACACCGGTCTTGACTTTCGACTTTCGACTTTCGACTTCCCTCATAACTAGCCACTCGCCGCTCGCCACTGCCTTACAGCGACCTCGGTCCCTGCGACTTGGAGAGATTGGAGCTTCCGCTCCCCGAGGGTGGCGCTGATTTACTCCCCATGCGGCGTTGCAGGAGCAGCACTCCCGCCAGGATCAACAGAACGGGCCAATATCTTCCGATCTCCCGGAAGATGTGGATCCCGAAGTTGTCCAACAGGAATATCAAGCCAAGGCCGATCAGTAACGCCGCTCCCACCGGCGCCTTCACCTTGACATCGCCGATTCCCAACCACTCCTCCGTCGGAAGGCCCAGCAACTTGCGCCGAGCAGTCTGGTAAGAGTCGATCACCATGTAGAAGTAGAAAGCTGCCGCTCCCAGTCCGAAAATAGTGTCGAAGGGGCCAGGTACGCGATTGCTCAAGCCGATCAACGAGGCGAAGATCAGCACCTCTACCATAGCCTTTACGATCTGGCCGTTGTAGATGGCGCCGACGCCGGGGATGAATCCCAGGAACAGCGCCAGACCCGGGTTGGGCGCGTTGGGGTTGGTAATGGGCGGCAGGACGGAGGGATACTGAAGCCTGGCCGCCAGGCAGTTTTCGCAATAGATCATCCCGCCCACCTCGCGTTTGCAATCCGCGCACAGCGGTTTGCCGCACTGGCCGCAGAAGGCGACGGAATCCACCGTCGGATGGTTTGCGCACTTCATTGCGTTATGCTCCTTACTGACGACACCGAGCCGGTTTGGGAATTTGAAACTGGAAAATCGAAAGTCGAAATTCGAAAATCGAAACTCGAGGATCGAGGCCCGCCGACCCGAAGCGGAAGCGAGTTTCGAGCTTCGAGTTTCGAGTTTCCGATTTCGAGTTTCGAGTTTCGAACTAAAGCCAATAGAGGTTCGCTTGGCTGTTGTCCCTCCGTGGAGCCCCCCGCGGGCGCCCCGGCCGGCGGCGATTGCTTGGGCTCTTCGCCCTTGCCCGGCTCGGACTGCTGCCGAAGTTGCCGGAGGCGCGTCTCGAGTTCATAAACCACTTTGAGGTCGTAGCAGAACTTCTCGGCGCGGGCGTACAGCAGGTGCCCGTTCCGGTTGGCCTGGTAGAACCACGTGCGCGGATTCAAATCCTGCGCTTTGATGTGCCGCAGGTTGATACCCGCTACATTAATGATGATGGAGAAAGAGAAAACCCCCATTGCCACGGCGTAGGCCACACGGGGATGCAGCACCGGCCGGATGTAGGAAGCGGCCTGCTCCCAGAAAGTGGCCTTGCGCTCGCCCACCGTGGCTCGCATGATCCTGGAGACCAGCCAGGGGGCCGGTTCCAGGTCCTCGGCGGAGCGGCATAGCTCGATGCCCTCCCGGACCGTCGCCGTCAGCTCCTTACACTCCGGGCAACCGTTCAGATGAGCCTCAACCTCCACCCGGCGGACGGTGTCCAGTTGACCTTCCAGGTAATCGCTTACGAGATTTTCGAGCTCCATATGGGTCATGGCTCTGTTCCTTGACCTCTCATTGGTTCCATACGTTTTAGAACGCGCGCAAGTTCCAACCTGCCGCGATTAATTCGAGACTTCACCGTCCCCACCGGCACCCCCAGCACCTGGGAGATTTCTTCGTACTCCAGGTCCTGGAGGTCGCGCAGGATCACCGCCTCCCGCATGTCGGGTGAAAGCCGGTCCAGCGCCGCTTGCAGCAGTTCCCGCCGCTCGCGGGACTCCACCCGCGCCATGGGGCCTTCGATCTGGCTGGGCCTCTCTTCGATCTGCCCGGCGTCCTCGTCGATCGACGAGGTCAGACGGTCCTTGCGCGTGCGGCGGTAATGGTCCACCAGGTGGTTGCGCGCCACCCGGTTCAACCAGGTGGGAAACGCCCCCTGCGCCACGTCGTAAGTGCGCAACGTCTGAAAGACCTTGATAAAGACCTCCTGGGTCAGGTCTTCCGCCTCGCTGGTTCTTCCCGTGAAACGATAACACAGGTTGTAGATCTTTCGGCTGTGCCCCCTCAGGAGCTCTTCCCAGGCCGAGTTTTCGCCCGCGAGGGCACGCTTCACCAGCTCCGGCTGTTCGTCCACGCAGGTCCATCTCCCTCGCCCGAGGGTCCTCTTGCGCTGCCCGTGGCAGCATCTCTCACCGATCCTGCGCGCATTGTATCAGGTCTCTAGAGATTGAGCCATTGGGTCATTGAGTGATTGAGTGATCGAAAAAACTTGGCTACGCCCAACACTGATTTAGGGAACAGGGAACAGGGGACAGGGAATAGGACAAAGACCGCTGCCTTATGTGTTCCGGTCTCTCTTATTCTGCTCACTCCCCGCTCGTGACTCCTGAGGCTCCTGAGTTCGAGCCTCATGCGGCGTGCCCACTGTCGACTGTCTTCTGTTCCCTGTTCCCTGTTCCCTGTTCCCTATTCGCTCTCCCGACCTCTCCTTTGGATGTTGCTTCTTACGGAGGTTAGTGGTATACATTTCCACGGTCAAATTCAAACTAGGCAAGTGTGATCTGAAATCGTCGTCAACGCTAGAATCGCTGCGGACGGCAAGTTAGCCATCTAAATTAGTTGCTTTGCGGAGGATCAAGTCATGGCTCGACTATCAACGCCCATCGAAAACTTGAAGGAACACTACGCCGTGGTGGTAGTCGGCTCGGGCTACGGGGCGTCGATTGTCGCCTCGCGGTTGGCGCGGGCGGGCCAACAGGTCTGTGTGCTGGAAAAGGGCAAGGAATTTCAGCCCGGCGAGTATCCCAATACTCTGGCGCACGCCGCGGAGCAGATGCAGGCCAACACGCCGGACGGCCAAGTGGGCTCGGACACCGGGCTCTACGAGTTCCACGTGAACGAGGATATCAATGTCTTCAAGGGCTGCGGGCTGGGTGGCACCTCGCTGGTGAACGCCAACGTGGCCTTGCGCGCCGAGCCGCGGGTTTATGAGGACCCGAGTTGGCCCAAGGCGTTCCGCGACGATCCGGACGGGATCACCAAAGCCTATCAGCACGCAGAAGAAATGCTGCGGCCAGTTCCCTACCCCACGACGTTTCCGACGCTGCCCAAGCTCGAAGCACTCCAGAAATCCGCCGCCGCCCTCGGCGCGGACTTCTACCGGCCGCCGCTTAACGTCAACTTCGACGTGGAAGGGCCGAACCACGTGGGTGTGGAGCAGCATCAGTGCAACTGCTGCGGCGACTGCTGCACTGGCTGCAACTATCACGCCAAAAACACACTGATCATGAATTACCTGCCCGACGCCAGCAATCACGGCGCCCAGATCTTCACCGAAGTGGCGGCGCGCTGGGTTGAACCCAAGGACGGCCACTGGCTGGTCCACTGCGACGTGCTCGGCGTGGGACGCGAGAAGTTCAAGGCGCCGTCGATCGCGCTCACCGCGGACATTCTCATCCTCGGCGGAGGGACCCTCGGCTCTACAGAGGTCCTGCTGCGCTCGCGCGATCAGGGCCTTCCGGTCTCCGGCGAATTAGGCAAACACTTCACCGGCAACGGCGACGTGCTGGCGTTCGGCTACGACACCGATCAGGTGATCAACGGCGTCGGCTGGGGATACCATAAGCCGGGCGAACTCGAACCGGTTGGTCCGTGCATCACCGGCATCATCGACATGCGCCGGCAGCCTGTGCTCGCCAATGGCATGGTGGCGGAGGAAGGATCGCCTCCGGGCCCCATCGGAGGACTTCTCCCCGGCGGCCTCAGCGCCGCTGCCGCCGCCGAAGGCAAGGACGTAGGGCATGGCGTCGGCGAGTTGATCCGGCAAGGGGCGCGCACCGTCGAGAGCTGGTTTGAAGGGCCTTATCACGGGGCGGTCCACAACACCCAGTTTTATCTGGTCATGACCCACGACAACGCGGGCGGCCAGATGCGCCTGGTGAACGATCAACTGCGCATCGACTGGCCGGGCGTGGGCAAAGAGCCCATTTTCGAGACCGTCAACCAGCGCCTCACTAACGCCACCCGCGCCTTGGGCGGCACGTTCGTTCACAACCCGATGTGGTCAAAGCTGTTCCATAACAGCCTCATCACGGTGCATCCGCTGGGTGGTTGCATCATGGCTGAGGACGCCGGTGGCGGCGTGGTGAATCACAAAGGCCAGGTCTTCAAATCCACGCAGGGCGACGCGGTCTACGAGAATCTCTACGTGTGCGACGGCGCGGTGATTCCACGCTCGCTGGGCGTGAACCCCCTCCTCACGATCTCGGCGGTGACCGAGCGGTGCGCGGCGCTGATCGCCCAGGATCGCGGCTGGACAATCGACTATTCCCTGCCCTCGGCCCCGGCGAATCCACAGCAGCCGACCAAGATGGGAATCGAGTTCACGGAGACGATGAAGGGCTACTTCTCCACCAACGTCAAAGACGATTACCAGCGAGGCAGAGACCAGGGCAAGCTCGATAATTCCACCTTCCAGTTCACGCTGACCATCGCCTCCGACGACCTCGACGACATCATCAACAATCCGACGCACCCGGCGCGCACGGTGGGGACGGTAGTGGCGCCGGCGCTCTCCGCCAACCCGCTCACCGTGACCGAGGGCGTGTTCAACCTGTTCGAGGTGAACCCGGACGAAGCCAACACCAAGAACATGCGCTACCGCATGAAGCTCACCAGCGACGAAGGGCGCACGTATTACTTCGAGGGCTTCAAGACCATGCACGAGGGCACGCCGCTCAAGGTATGGCCCGAGACCACCACGCTCTACATCACCCTGTTCGACGGCCCGGACGCGCAAGCGCCGGTGCTGGGCAAGGGGATCCTGATCATCGTACCGTCGGACTTCATGCGCCAGTTGACCACCATGCAGGTGACCAACCCGCCGAATCTAACCGCCCGGCTCAAGGCGCAGACCCGGTTCGGGCGGCTGTTCGCCGGAGCCTTGTACAATACCTATGGCGGTGTCTTTGCTCGCGAAAACGTTTTCAATCCCGATGCCCCGCCGCGCCAGAAGCGGCCGTTGCGCGTCTCGGCGCCCGAGGTCTACTTCTTCAACGCCAACGATGGCGCCCTGCTGCGCCTTACCCGCTACCAGGGCGGCTCCAAAGGCCCGGTGATCCTTTCCCACGGCTTGGGCGTCTCCAGCTCGATTTTTTCGATCGACACCATCGACACCAACCTGCTCGAGTACCTGTTTGCGCATGGCTACGATTGCTGGCTGCTCGATTACCGCGCCAGCATCGAGCTGCCCGCTTCGTCCACGCAGTTTTCAGCGGACGATGTCGCCAACGAGGATTATCCCTCGGCGGTGAACAAGGTTCGCGAAATCACCGGCGCGCCGACCGTCCAAATGATGGTCCACTGCTGGGGCTCGACAACCTTTTTCATGGCGATGCTCGCCGGGTTGGAGGGAGTGCGCTCGGCGGCCTGTTCGCAGATCGCCACCCACATCGTGGCCCCGACGCTGAACAAGATTCGCACCGGGCTGCACCTGCCGGAATTTCTGGACAAGCTTGGCGTCAAGTCACTGACCGCCTACGCCGATACGTACGCGGATTGGCAGGAGCGGCTGTACGACCGCGCGCTGGAGCTTTATCCGGTGGGTCAGACGTGTAACAGCCCGGTCTGCAAGCGCATTACTTTCATGTACGCACCGCTTTACCGGCACGAGACGCTCAACGAAGCCACGCACAGCGCCCTGCACGAAATGTTCGGCATCGCCAACATGGAAGCCTTCGAAGGGCTGGCGCGGATGACGCGAAAGGGGCACCTGGTCTCGGCCACGGGCGAGGAGATCTACCTGCCTCACCTGGATCGCCTCGCCATTCCCATCACCTTTATTCACGGCGCGATGAACGAGTGCTTCCTGCCCGAGAGCACAGAGATCACGTACAACCTGCTCGGCGAGAAGAACGGCAAGGGACTGTACACGCGCCACGTCATTCCGGGATACGGGCACATCGACAGCATTTTCGGCAAGAACGCCGTCAACGATGTTTACCCGTATGTTCTGGACCATCTGGAGCAGACCGCCAATGAATAGTGAATGGTGAATGGTGAATTGCGGGAAATTTTGGATTTTGGATTTTGGATTGAAGAGCAGACGATTGTAGAGAGTGCGGATTTTTCTTGGGGCGTCTCGTCTCAATTTCGGATTTTGGTTTCAAGGTTCGATGGTCGAAATCTCGGAATTTGAAACTGACGATCGGACAGCGCGTCTTCTCTTCAATCCAAAATCCAAAATCCAAAATTCCACACTTCGCGATTCACCAGCCAGGAGGGGTAATGACTGCAGCGGAAGAATGGTTCGGCCGGGTCGTCTGGCTCGGAGTTCTTTTTAACCTTTGCTTTGCGCTGCCGGCGATATTCGCGCCGGACCTTCTGGCGGTCCAACTCGGCTTGGGGCCTGAGGCTTCGGACGTCTGGCTAAGGAATGTCGGAGTACTGCTGGTGGCGTTGTGCCTGTTCTACATTCCGTCGCGCCGGCCGTCACGATATCCCAACTACGCCCGTCTCACCGTTCTGGCCCGCCTGATCTCTGCCGTTTTCTGGCTGTGGATCTGGCGCACTTCTGGCCAGCCCGCCGTTTTTCGGCCGTTTTTCTTTTCCGACCTCACCTTCGGCGTAATTCTGGCCATCCTGCTTCGGATGGCGCTGCCGGTCGAACAGCGGCTTGGGCTCCACAGCATCGGAGAAGCGTTCCGGTGCCTGGGAAGCTCGATCGCTTCGGCGTGGCATCGCACCGCAGTCAAGGTTGCCCTGGCGGTCCTCGTGATCGTAGGAGGCGTGGTAGGCTACGAAATGTGGTACAACCTGATGCGAACGGTCCCGGACACCTCCTACCCCACGGACGCGGAGCAGTTCGAGCACGGTGCCATCGGCCTTGCCGCCAGCAGCCGCCTGCCCTACTGGATTTTTAAGGTGCTGCCGACCATGTTTCCGGAAAAGCTGTCCGGACCGGGCGGCTGGGCGTCTTTTGGCTTCATCATTGAGCCCGGCAACGACATTCCGGTCGGCTTTTCGCTGCGGACGGCAGGCTACCCGGCCCTCGAAGCCAACTGCTCGCTGTGCCACACCGGCACGTACCGCGCCACCAGCTCGAGCCAGCCGGTGGTCGTATTAGGCGCGCCCGCCCACACGCTCGACCTGGAATCCTTCCAGTGGTTTCTTTACGACTGCGTCAGCGACCCGCGATTCACATCCGAAAACGTGCTCAGGGCGATCGAGCAGGTGCACCCCATGGGCTTTTTCGAGAGCCTGGCCTACCGATTCTTGATCATCCCCGGAACGCAAGAAGGGCTGCTGCAGCAGAAGATGGCATATTCCTGGCAGAAGTTACGCCCGACGCAGGGCCGCGGCCGCGTGGACACCTTCAATCCCACCAAGTTCAACGTCTACCACATGCCCGACGACGGCACCATCGGCACCGTCGATCTGCCGCAGATTTGGAACCAGCGCCCCAGGATCGGGCTGTGGCTGCACTGGGACGGAAACAACAACAGTATCCAGGAGCGGAACTACGCGGCGGCGATGGCCGTGGGCGCCACTCCGAAAAGCGTCATCCCCGACAACTTCAAGCGAGTCACCGATTTTCTGCTCGATCTGAAACCTGCCCGGTACCCATTCTCGGTTGATCAGGCGCTGGCAGCGCAAGGTAAGCCGATTTACGACCAGCAGTGCGCGTCCTGCCACGAGTTCGGCCAGTTGAATGTGGGTCAGGTGACGGACATCAGCCAGATCGGCACCGACCGCCACCGTCTGGATTCGTTTACCCAGGGACTGGTGGACAAATTCCACGAGATTAATTTTGGCCCACCGTTCAAGTTCGACGCCTATCGCAAGACGAACGGTTATGCCGACACGCCGCTCGACGGCATTTGGGCACGCGCGCCTTACCTGCACAACGGGTCGGTACCGACGCTCTGGGACCTGCTGCAAGCGCCCGACAAGCGGCCCCCCGTGTTTTACAACGGGTACGACGTGTACGACCCTAAAAACGTGGGCTTCATCACTACGGGCGCAGACCCTGAGCGCATCGGATTCCAATATCAGACCTGCTTCCCGGGCAATGGAAACGGCGGTCACACCTACGGCGTCGACCTCACCGACAAGGACAAGTGGGCGCTGATCGAGTACATGAAGACGCTTTAGAAAGAAGTGATGAATGCTGAATGATGAATGATGAAACAGAAGACCAAGAAGAGGAACGATGAACGATAAATGATGAATGATAAGTAGAAGACGGGGATGGGATCGTCTTTCTCTTATAATTCATCATTCATCATTCATCATTCATCATTTCTTCCGAGGATTCTATGCTAGTGATCATAAGCGACACTCACCTCACCGATGGGACTTCCGGCCACACCGTTCGGGCCGGCGCATTCCGTGTGTTCGCGCAGAGGCTACGCGACCTTGCCTACGACGCTTCCTGGCGCCCGGGGTCACGCTACGAACCCATCAAGGAGCTCCACCTCCTGCTTCTGGGCGACATCCTCGATGTGATTCGCTCCGCCCAATGGCTGAACGGGACCGTAAGGCCCTGGGACGATCCGCAAAGCCCAGCCTTCTCCGAAAAGGTCGCCGCGATCACGGCCGGTGTCCTCGAGCACAATCGCGACTCACTGTCCTGGCTGAAGCGCTTCAAGGACGGAAAGACCATCACCGTTCCGCCGGCAACCGCGGACGGCAAGGTGAAGACGGGCGTGGGCTGGAATCCCGACGCGGATGAGCGCCTGCCCGTGGACGTTCACCTGTACTACATGGTGGGCAACCACGACTGGTTTTATCACGTGCGCGGCGAAGCGTATGACAAGATTCGGCAGTCCATCGTCGACGCGATTGACCTGGATAATCCGGCCAATTTGCCTTTTCCGCACGATCCGGGTGAGTTCAGCCAATCCAGCGTTTTCACCCGACTTCAGCGGGAGTACGCTGACCATCGCGTATTCGCCCGCCACGGCGACATTTACGACGCGGCGAACTTTGACGGGGACCGCGACAAGTCGTCGCTGGGCGACGCGGTGGTGATCGAGTTGATCGACCGGTTCTCTCCCGAGGTGCGTCGGCAACTTTGTGCCGAGGCGCCGGCTGACTTCGTGAAAGGCCTGGAAGAGATCGACAATGTTCGACCCCTTACCAACATACCGGCCTGGATCGACGGACTCGTACGCCAGACGTGTCCGGACCCGGTGGTGGCGAAGAGAGTGAAGGACGTGTGGAACCACGTCGCGGGCAACTTCTTCAAGATTCCGTTTGTCCATTCTCATCCGCACGTGGAGTGGGCGAAATGGGCGCAGAAGCTGACCGGCTCGGTCTCTTTCTCGGAGTTTAGCGAGCTGGTGCGCAAACTGGGCGGCTTGACTAACTCCACCGACCGGCCCAATTACACGGACGCCCTCCACGAGCAGGCTTTTCTGAACCGCACGGCGCGCGCGATCGTGTATGGGCACACGCATCAGTACATGTTGGTGCCGCTCGAGTCCTCGGTCACGCCCGACGGGACTCTCGACCAGATCTATCTCAACTCGGGTACTTGGCGCCCCTACCACGAGTTGGCCAAGCGCCACCCGAACGAGGAGGAGTTCGTCCCTTACCAGCTCATGACCTATCTGGCCTTCTTCAAAGACGGCGAGCGCGGCGGGCGCCACTTTGAAACCTGGAATGGCGCCCTCGACATGGTCTGAAGAGAAATGATGAATGATGAATTATGAATGATGAATTAAGAGAAGACAGGAGACGGGAGACAGGAGCCAGAAGACAGAATGAACAAATCGTACCCTGATTTTCCTTTCTTCATTCTGACTCCTGACTCCTGTCTTCTGACTTCTGTCTTTTCTTCATTCATCATTCATAATTCATAATTTTTTCAGGAGTATTGATGAGCACTTATACGAATGTTTCTCCGGCATCTCACGCGGACCCACAGGCGCCGCGCCTGGCGGACGCCATCTACCAGAACGATCAACTGGTGGCCCAGGTGGTCGGAGCGGAAGTCGATCTGGCGGCGAAGGAAATCAGGTTCCAGGAGGTTTACAACAGCGACTACTTGCTGCTTCCCCACGAATGCGAGTTTGGCCAGTTCACCATCATGGTGCAACGCATCGGACTGGCCAGCAAGATCGAGCGTGGCTCCGAACACAAGGGGCGGGTGTTGAAAGACGTGGTGGCGGAGATTTTGAGGAAGGAGTCAGGAGACAGGAGTCAGGAGTCAGAATAAAGAGCCTCGTCCTTAAGCGATCCTCTCGATTGTTGGCAGCTCTTCCTTCTGACTCCCGACTTCTGTCTTCTGACTTCTTCTTCGGCAATCGTCAATTAAGGGTGCAGTTCGGCACAGTCGCTTTGCCCTCCAACAATGCGATCGCGTCGGCCACTTCGCTCACTCCGGAGCGGTCGTCGTCCAGTTCCCTGCCTGCGCGCTCGATCAGGTGGTGAGCGCAGTCGAGACATAGGAAAGCCCCGCCGCTTTCAACGGTGTCCTGCGGCCGGCAAACTGCGCACGGCCACGCCTCTTGCGCGTGTATCAGGACCCCAGCTCGTGTGACGACGAAGTTCATGTCCTGCCTCCAAGCACTTTTTCAAGCAACTTGCCTGCCACTACTGATATCGGCCGTTTTCGACCCGGCCAAGAGGACAGAGTAGGCAAGTATTGCCGATAGCGGGCAAAAACAGCCGGGTCCAGCGTAATTTCTACTTGGCCTTGACGATGAAGACAGACGTTTGTCCGTAGTCCGTGGTCAGTCGCCAAGACAAGCAAGATCGCTGTTTTAGTTGCAACGGACAACGGTCCACGGACAATGGGCGCCTTGATCGTCAAAAAGCCTGATACAATTCCGGCCCGAGGGTGTTTAGCGCCATGAAACTCCACCACGTCATCGAAGCCCAGCAGTTCGACACCGCCACGCTCGACGAACTTTTTGTTACCACCATCGAGATGGAAAGTGTGGTCAAGCACGGCGGCACCAAGCAGTACGAAAACCGTATCATGTCCACGCTGTTTTACGAGTCCTCGACCCGCACGCGCTTCTCTTTTGAGACGGCGATGCACCGCCTCGGCGGACACGTTGTCTCCACCGAGAGTGCGTCCGAATTCTCTTCGGTCTCCAAGGGCGAAACGCTGGAGGACACCATTCGCATTCTCAATGGCTACTGCGACGTCATTGTGATCCGGCATTACGAGGTGGGGGCGGCGAAGCGCGCCGCCGCTATCTCCGGGGTCCCAGTGATTAACGCTGGCGACGGTGTGGGCCAGCACCCTACCCAGGCGCTGCTCGACCTCTTCACCATCCGCAAAGAAATCGGGCACATCGACGGCCTCAAGATCGCCATGGTCGGCGATCTGGCACAGGGCCGCACCGTTCGCTCGCTGGCCTACTTGCTGAGCAAATACCGCGACATCGAAATGTTCTTCGTGGCCCCGCCGCTGCTGAAGATGAAAGAAGACATCATGGAATATCTGCGCGAGCGCCGCGTTTCCTGCGTCGAAGAGACCTCGCTGGATAAGGTCCTGCCGATGGTCGACGTGGTGTACCAGACACGAGTGCAAAAAGAACGTTTCGGCGACCGCGTTGCTGACTACGAAAAGTGTCGGGGGGTCTACGTAATCAGCGCTGCCACCCTCGGCTTGATGCGGCCTGACGCCATCGTGATGCACCCCCTGCCGCGGCTCGACGAAATCAGCGCCGAGGTCGATTCCGATCCCCGCGCGGCCTATTTCCGCCAGGCGCAGAATGGTCTCTTCGTCCGCATGGCGCTGCTGACCATGGTGCTGGGATAGTCGTTCGTCTCCTTCTCTGCGTCTCTGTGCACTAGTTACGGGTTTCTTCGCGGGGCGCGAAAAAGAAGAGCTGCAACACAGAGTTCGCAGAGCTTTACAGAGGCCATAGAGAAGACGAACAGCGCGCAAAAGGGTTAGCCTCGGTCGAGCCCGCACCGGCAAGTGGGTTTCGTCGTGAACAAGCGAGCGGCCACGGAGCAGAACCCGCGGTTCTCTTCTCTGTGGTCTCTGTGAAGCCTCCGTGATCTCTGTGTTGAGGTCTTCTTTTGGTTGCGGCCACCGTCTTCACACCTCCTGATAACCAAGGACCTCGGAGAACGATCTTGTTGCGGCCACGGCCGAGCTATGGTACTTTAGTAATGATCCTGCGGGGTTATCGACCGTTTGGGCAATCCGGGTGGATGATGCGGCTGTACACCTTATGGCAGCCAAACGGCGATTAAAGCGAAGCAATCAAGGAGGACACGAGATGCCGATCGGCACTAGACTGCGTCAATTACGCGAGCAGAAGGGATTCTCTCAAGGGGACATCGAGGAAATCACCGGGCTGCTCCGATGCTACATTTCCCGGGTGGAGAACGGTCACACCATCCCTTCACTCGAAACTCTGGAGCGATTTGCGGGGGCACTGGACGTACCTTTCTATCGCTTCTTCTACACCGGCGAGGATCAGCCCTCGACTCCCAACCTCACTCCTCGCCCCAGCCTCGAACAATTGGCTGAAGAGGGAGGCACCGAGGGGGCCAACGCGCGCTTCGTTCTAAAGCTCAAGAAGTACGCCGACAAGATCGTGGACGCCGACCGCGACGTAATTCTCTCGCTCGCCAAGCGGCTCGCCTCCGCGCGCTGAGGAAGAAGGGAATAGGCAATTGAAGAAGAAGGGAACAGGGAACAGGGAATAGGGAACAGGGAAGACAGTCGAACCCTCCTTCTCTTCCCTTTCCCCTGTTCTCTGTTCCCTCTTGCCTGTTCCCCCTTGTCTGTTCCCTGTTCCTATTCCCTGTTCCCTATTCCCT
>DATFYM010000108.1:0-2782 GCA_035315065.1 Terriglobia bacterium | reverse complement strand
CTGCGATTCAGACAGTAAGAAACCAGGCTGGGCAGTTGACCCGCGGTCGGTGTGTCAACCGGTCTGCCCGATCCGTCAACACCGCTTTTGACGGCCTTTCCGACGCCCAGTTGTCCTCCTTCCGCTTTGGTTCCTTTCCTGCATGTGACAGGTAGCTCATCGAATTGTTGCCGTCTCCTCATTTTTCTTCTTGCTTCTCTACTTTTCTTTATGTTAGTATAGATTGTAGCATAAAGATAGGAGATTGTTGTGTTAGCCCCTCTCCGCGATCAGGCCAGCCGCCAGCGCCGGGTTCTTCTCGGTCTTCTGGAGGACTACGGCCGCCTCCTCAGGCAACTCCTTGCCCTTCGTGAGTTGCTGAAGGGCTCGCTGTACGAGCTGAAGACCCGTTGCGGCAAGCCTTCCTGTCATTGCGCCTCACCCCAGGGGCCACCCCACTCGACCACCGTGCTGAGTTGGAGCGAGGCCGGCCGAACCCGGCTCCGCGCGGTCGGCCCCAAAGACCGTGCCCGCTGGCGCCGCCTAAGCGAGGATTACCGGCGCTTCCGCCAGGCTCGCGCCCGCTTGGTGAAGATTCATGCTCAGGTGCTGCTGGCTATCGACCGGCTGGAAAAGGCTCTGCGGCGGCCGTCGCCGAAAAAGAAGAGCAGAAGCAAGAGGAGAAAATTGTGAATCTGACGGTCTTCGAGCACGATCGTCAGTTTGTGATCGAGGCCCTGCGCCGGGGTGAGCTCGATTACCTGGAGAACGTCTCGGAGGCCGCCGAAGCGAGCTTGTTCCGCCATCTCCTCGACCGCCGGGTGCTGGAGCGCTTGGCCGAGAGCTACCCCAGTCCGCGGGAGAAGCAGGAGGTTCCCGTCTGGTTCTATTTGGCCAGCCAGATCAGCCTGCGGCTTCATGGCGCCCCCGGTTACCACGCCTTCCCCTACGTCATTCGCTGCGGCGGCCTGATCGAGGCGCTGGGGCCGGAGGTGGGTCGCAAGGCGGTGCACCCACAGACCGGCGATGTCAGCTTGGGTTGCAGCGGGTTCAACGACAAGAACCGCTACGACCGGCAGACCCCTTGCGATCAGGATTTCTTGCGCAAGTTCGCCCGCGACACCGATGCCCAAGGATTACAGGCATGGTTCAACCGGGAGGTGCCTCGCTGTCTCCGCGCCTTGAAACTGTTCGAGGCGGAGGGGCTTTTTATCGGCGACGCCAGCTACCTGTTTGTTCCCGACCAGGAGCACTACGAGCGCTCCGCCCTCATGTTGTTCGACGAGCATCACCATCCGGTCGATCCCGG
Source organism: Terriglobia bacterium (assembly GCA_035315065.1). GTDB lineage: Bacteria > Acidobacteriota > Terriglobia > UBA7540 > UBA7540 > DATFYM01. The sequence goes on along the minus strand of DATFYM010000108.1, from coordinate 1,494 downwards.
GGCCGTGGACCTGCGCGACAAACGCTACCAATGGCATCGTTGCTACAAGATCGTCTCGCTGATTCATGTCAACCGCGACCTGGATTTCTTTCTGGTGGTGGCCGCCTGCCTGGTCCCGGGCAACCAGCATGAGTGCCCCCTCCTCTATGAACTGGTCGACGGCTTTGTGAACGCCGTCGGGAAGGGGGTGATGAAGGTCCTGATTCTGGACCGCGGCTTATTGGATGGGCCAGCCATCGGGCGGCTCAAAACCGAATACCACATCGACACCGTCATCCCGCTGAAGACCAACATGGACGCTTATCAGGACGTGATGGGCCTGACGCGTCTGAAGGATTTCCACTGGGAACCGTTCGTGCTGCCTGCCCCCACCCCGCCGGAGCTACCGCAGCGAGCCAAGGATCCGGTCATTGCTCAGCGCGAACGGAAGCGGCAGCGAAAGCTGCAAGCCCGCCAAGCTCGATCCCATCCGCAGCCGCTTCCCCCCGCCCAAACCTTGCTGGGCCTGGTCCGCGGCCTCTCCAGTTGGGCCGACTGTCCCGTGCCCTTAACGGCGGTCATCAACCGCGAGATCAACGCCCAGGGAGAGGTCCACGATTGGGTGCTGACGACCACCGCGCCCCGTTGGAGTGCCGAGCTGACGCGAACCACCTACAAGCTGCGGACCGCGATTGAAGAGCGCCATCGGCAATACAAGTGTTTCTGGGACATCACCCGCATGACCGCCTGCAAGTTCGCCCTGGTCCTCAGCCAGGTGCTGTTTGTCCTGCTGGCTTATACGCTATTCCAGGGACATCTGTTCTTGCGCCATCGTCCCCAGATGAACCGCCGCACCCGGCCGCGAATCTTGCAACGACTCGGACCGACCCTGCAGGTGGTCGCCGTCTACTACCGCCAACGCTTCTGCTTGTTGCTGCTCCCCGAGTTCGCCGAGATCCTGCTGGAACTGGCCGAGGATGCGCGCGCCAAATTGCTCAGGAAAATGCGTCTCTTGAAACGAGACCTCTACCAGTTGCTGGAAAACGCCCGATCCCCCTAGCCGTCCGCTGCTCCGGTCCAGCCTTTCAACCGACGACTTTTCAGCTCACCACTGAGCGCCAGAAATCAGCCGCCTGCGCTGTTCCCTGCAACCCGTCTTCACCCTACGACACAGCCGCCACCCGTCTCAACACACCCCCACTCCAGCGCCCAATTCCCCTCGTCTCGCCTTTCCTGCCTCCCGCCAGCCTCGCGCCCTCGCCCACTGTCTGAATCACAGGGCTCATTCCCGCACAAGTCGCTTGACCGGAATTTGGATGGTATAATGCCTGTTTCCTTTGGAGGTCCTCATGTCATCTGATCCTCTTCCTGATTTATCCCCTGAACAAATCTCCGCCCGCCAACTTGCCGCACAGGAACTGGCCAAGTACTGCCAGGAATTTGCCCACTGGCGCAGGACCAAACGGGGTAGGGCAGCCGTGGACAATCCCCTTGCGGCCCAGCGCACGGTCGGAG
>DATFYM010000107.1:0-36196 GCA_035315065.1 Terriglobia bacterium | reverse complement strand
TCTCAATCCCGAACCCCGCCTGCATCGTCACCGTAACTATGAAATACCAGGCCTAAGTGCGAACGGTGCGCTACAATCGAGCCGCTGGTAGAGCAAGGTGAGAGGAGAAACGCTTTGAGACGGCGGACCTTTTTGAAGAATGCCACGCTTGCAGCATTGACATCCGAACTGAAACGGTCGGGCTTTTCGGGGGGGTACCGGGCCACGCCAACCAAGCGGGTCGCTTTCGGCGGCATTCAGATTGAGTGCAGCACATACAGTCGGATTCGCGCCCGAATGGAAGATTTTACGGTGCGGAGAGGCCAGGAGTTGGCTGACGAACCCTTCTTCCGCCTGTTGAAGGCGTACCCCTATCCGTTTCGGCCCACGCTCTTGGCCACCGCGGTTCCCGGAGGACCGGTCGAACGGGAAACGTACAAGTCGCTGAAGGCGGACTTCCTGCATCGACTCACGGCGCTGCTTCCGCTGGACGGCCTCTATCTGCCCATGCACGGCGCCATGTACGTCGAGGACATGCAGGATGCAGAGGGAGACTGGATCTCGGCGGCGCGCGAAGTGGTGGGGAGGGACTGCCTGCTCACGGCGAGCTTCGACCTGCATGGCAGCTTGAGCCGGCGGGTGATCGATAACCTGGATATGCTCTCCGCCTTTCGCACGGCTCCCCACATTGACCGTGAAGAGACCGCCCGCCGGGCCTGTGACATGCTGGTCCACTGTTTGGACCAACAGATTCGGCCCACCGTGATTTGGGCTCCGATTCCGGTGTTGATGCCGGGTGAGCGCAGCAGTACGCTGTACGAGCCGGCCAAGCGCCTTTGGGCACAACTGCCCGGCATGAGCGCTGAGCCCGGAGTGCTGGATGCGTCTCTGTTGGTTGGCTATGTTTGGGCGGACGAGCCGCGAGCCACTGCCAGTGCCGTTTTGACCGGCACGGAACCGCATCGACTGAAAGACCTCGCTCTCTCCCTGGCGCAGCAATACTGGGACGCGCGCAAGGAATTCAAATTCGGCGTACCCACCGGCACGCTGTCGGAATGCATTGAACAGGCGCAGCACTTAGGCACGAAGCCAGTGGTCATATCAGACTCGGGAGACAATCCCACCGGAGGCGGCACGGGTGACCGAGCTGAAGTCCTGGCTGAACTCCTCAAGCATAAAGTCCAAAACGCCGTCATCGCCGGCATTGCCGACCGCCCCGCGACCGAAGCATGCTACCGAGCTGGCGTCGGGGCGGAGCTTCCGCTCCGGATTGGGGGCACACTCGACCCGCAGGGAAACGAGCCGGTCGAAGTCACAGCGAAGGTTGTCTTCGTGTTGTCCACTGACAGCCTGCCCGAACGGCAAGCCGTAGTTGACGTCCGTGGCATCTCGGTGGTCTTGACGGCGAGGCGTCGGCCGTTCCACGAGATCCGTGATTTCACGTCCCTCGGCCTGGAGCCAGGCAGCTTTAAGATTGTAGTGGTCAAGGCCGGGTACCTTGTCCCAGAGATTGCAAAGATTGCCAATCCCAATCTGATGGCGCTCACGGATGGCGCGATCAACCAAGATATCGAGCACCTTCCGAGCAAATATCGCATTCCGACTTATCCGTTCGTGCCCGACTTACAGTGGAAACCCTTTGCGGTGGTCTCCGCGAGATCGCCGCAAGCAGGGTAGTTAAATCCTGTTTGTAGAACGGCGAAGCCCTGCGCACAATCCCAGCCCTACTCCCTATTCCCTATTCCCTGTCCCCTATTCCCTACTCCCTACTCCCTACTCCCTATTCCCTATGCCCTGTCCCCTATCCCCTACTTGGGCTCCCGAACCTCGAGCCGCTGGTTGGGTGACACGTTACGGACCACTTGCACGATTCCGCTTGGCCAGCGTATCTCGATTTCGTCGATCCGGGAGCTCCTGCCCAGGCCGAAGTGAACACCAAAATGGCTCGAGGACGCGTAGCCAACAGCGGTAGTCATGTGATTGTACTGCTTGCCAATACGAATGCGGGCGCCGATTCCATCCCGATTACTCTTGGTTCCGATAAGCTTCAAGATGATCCAGTTATTCGAATTGGGACTGACATTCTGCCACAACTCGGCGGTGTCCTGAAGTGATGACACCACCACGTCGATTTTTCCGTCGTTGTTGAAATCCGCGAAGGCGCAGCCGCGGTGCGGCCTGGGAACCTGAAAGTCGGGACCCGCCGCGGTGGTCACGTCCCAAAACGTCCCATCGCCCAGGTTGGCGAAGATGCTGTTGGGCTGCCGATAGTGCTCGGCCGCAAACTCCTCAACGTTATCGTCGGCGTGCGAGTTCGTCGAAATAAGGTCCTTCCATCCGTCGTTGTTGAGATCGAACATCCCGGCACTCCAACCACCCCGCGACGCGGAAAGAACGGACAGCCGGCTGGGAAAAGTCGCATCTTCGAACATCCCGCCGCCCAGATTGTGAAACAAGGGGAAAGTCTCATTGTTCAAGTCGGTCACGAAGATGTCGGGAAGGCCGTCATTGTCATAATCGCGGAAGTCCGTCCCCATACTGGAGACCGGACTCCCCGAGTTCAGCAAGGCAACGCCGGCGGCGATGCCAACCTCCTCAAACGTCCCGTCACCGCGATTGTGAAACAGGAAATTGGGCTGGTTGTCGTTCGTGACGTAAGCGTCGATGAATCCGTCATCATCATAATCTGCAAAAGCAAGACTCATGCCACGGCCTTGATACTTTGAGAGCCCCGACTTCTCGGAAACGTCTTCGAAAGTCCCGTCCCCCCGGTTGCGGTACAGGGTGTTGGTCAGCCCTTCGTAATACATCGGATGACAGTAAACGCGCAGCTTACGCGACGGGTCACCACAGAAGCGTTCGCTGTTCATCGACCACTGAGCATAGTTCACCACCAGGAGATCGAGTAAGCCGTCGTTGTTATAGTCGAACCACCCGGCGGCGACCGCCCACTTGTCGCTCTTGATTCCTGCCTTTTCGGTGATGTCCTCGAAGCGGCCGTTCCCCAGGTTGTGGTAGAGAATGTTGCGATTGACTCCCGCCACAAACAGGTCCACGTGCCCGTCGTTATCGTAATCTGCCGCGGCGGCACCCATGGAGTATCCTTCTCCGGCCACCCCAGCTTCTTCCGTGACGTCGGTAAGCCGCATCCCCCCTTCGTTTCGGAAAAGGCGATTCCAGTACTTCGGAGATTCCTTGCGAAGAGACGGGAGGGAGGCGCCATTGGTAAAAAACACGTCGGTGAGTCCGTCGCCGTTGTAGTCAAAGACCGCGACGCCCCCCGCCATGGTTTCAATCAAGTGCTTTTGAGGAGTTGGGCTGTTTTCGACCATGAAATTCAGGCCCGCCGATTTGGCAACGTTACTGAACCGAATGGGGTCAAGGGACGCTGCCTTCCGGGCCCCCGGGATCTCTCCCCGCCTCTGGAAGAGAAGGTCTGTTCCGAAACTAATAACTGGCAAGCCCAGCAGCCTACCCAGAGCAGCACGGCGCGTAATGTCCATTCATTCTATTCATAGGGTAAAGCCCCGTAGAAGTCAATGTTGGCGCAAGTCAGTAAGGTCGTTTAAGGGATTGAGCACTTCCCGGCGCAAGAAACCAAACAAATTGACGCCGGAGTTAATCTTTTCATTTGAAATCTCATTTCAAAATCGGCGATAATCAAGCTTCCGAGGAGGTTCGATGGCCACTTCTCTGTTCTCGCCTGATTTCCTGACTATCTTCAACAGTAACCGCGACACCGGCGGTCCGCTCAAGGCTTTTGCTTCCCCCGCAGACTGGCGCGATCAGTTGATCTACTTTCTCATGGTGGATCGTTTCAATAACTCCCAGGCACCGCCGCGCCACGTGCCGTTCGACGACCCGAAATACTCCGATTTCCAGGGCGGCAATCTCGCCAGCATTCAGGATAAGCTACCCTACATCAAACAACTCGGTGCAGGCGCTATTTGGCTCAGTCCCGTTCTCAAGAACATGCCCCTTCAGCCCGGCACCTATCACGGCTATGGAATCCACGATTTCCTCCACGTCGATCCCCGCTTCGCTCGCGATCCCAATAACGCCGACAACGAACTTCGCTCCCTGGTCGACGCGGCCCACAATCTGGGACTTTACGTCATTCTCGACATCGTCCTGAATCACACCGGCGACGCCTTCGCCTATGTCTGCGATGCCGGCGAAACGAACTGCATCAACAATCAGGGCGCGCAAGCCGATTTTCGACCCTTCGCCCGTCCCATCCAGTGGCGTGACCCCCTGGGTAATCCGCGCGCCGACTGGCCAGATATCGCCACCATCCCCAACCCACCCATCGACGCTCTCGTATGGCCTTCCGAACTGCATCAGAACGACTATTTCCGCCGCCAGGGCACGCCAGGCCCCGACGACGACACCGTCGGCGATTTCGACTCGCTCAAGCAATTCCGAACCGATCTGGTCGACCTCCAGCAGTTCCTCGTCCGCTGTTACCAGTACGTAATCGCGCGCTTCGACATCGACGGCTACCGCATCGATACCCTTCGCTATCTCAAGAACAATTTGCCGCTGCTCTTCGGCAACTCCATTCGCGAATATGCTCTCAGCATCGGCAAGAAGAACTTCTTTACTTTCGGCGAAGTATTCGTCGGCGACGCCGAAGAAGAAATCGCGCGCTTCATCGGCCGAACCACCACCGACAACACCGACATGGTCGGGGTCGACGCCGCTCTCGATTATCCGCTCCTTTCCAACCTCAAGCCAGTCGTCAAAGGCTTTGCGCCGCCCTCGACACTTGTCAGTATGTATGTGCTGCGCAAGAAAATCGAAGCGGATGTGCTCAGCTCACACGGCGATGCCACCCGCTACTTCGTCACCTTCCTCGACAATCACGACGTCAAGGAGCGAATCCGCTACGTCGATCCGGCTAATCCAACCAAGTACGACGATCAGGTCACGCTCGGTCTCGCCTGCCTGTACAGCTTGCCCGGCATTCCCTGTCTCTACTACGGCACAGAGCAAGGCCTGCACGGCGTCGGGTCCGATCCGGCAGTTCGCGAAGCACTCTGGGGCGGTCCGGGCTTCGCTCAGAATAGCGTCTACTATCAGCACATCTCGCAAATCGCCGCTGTCCGCCGCCAAGCGCCTGCCCTCCGCTACGGCCGCTTCTACTTCCGGCCTGTCTCCGGCGACAAACAGCATTTCGGCGTCTCCACTTTCGTCAATGGCTCCCTGGCCTTTTCACGCATTTTGATGGATCAGGAGATCGTGATCGTCGCTAACACCGATACCGTCAATTCCGTGGCTCTGTACGTCATCGTCGACATCACGCTCAACAATCCGGGCGATCAGTTCCGCATTCTGTACAGCAACAAAGCCGCTCCGCAGCCACCTACTGCCGTCCTCCAGTTAGCCGCCGGAGCCGTTCAGGTTCAGGAAACAGACGGGTCTACCGGAACCGGCCCACTCAACTGCATGCTGGTTACGCTCGCACCGCTCGAAGTGCAAATCCTCGGGCGTTGAAAGGACATCCGGTCGGGCCAACGGTCACCCTGGCTATCCCCGGATCTCGAACGTCATGCTGCCGCTCTACACTGCGCTCCAGGTCGGGGGCGGGGCGCCAGTTTTGTCTTAGAACCTCACCACCGGCGTGCGCTTTCACACTTCGAACGCCTGGCCGAGTCTACTATCCGTCGTCAAATCGCTCATCGTATTGAAAATAAATCGGTAACCGTGAATCGGCAATCGAGAGGAACCTTTCACTGGACCTGCCTTATGGAAAACCAGCCTCAAAATCCTCATAACTTACTGACTATAAATCACTTAATCATAGTGGCTTCGTTCGTATCGATTTCTTCTCAAGTTACTGATAATGCGCGCCTTGATTCGAGTGGCTTCGATTGGGTTCGTTTCTGCCTTCCTTTCCTTCTCACAGTCGGGCCCCAGACTCAGGCCCCTGTCTAGATTCAAGGTTCCGCCTGATACCGGTGGCAGCCTCCGCCGCTACTTGGTCCAGCATGTCGCTCATGGTAGCTTTTAGCTCCACGGTCGCCTTGCCACCTCATTGGGATAATCTCCAACTTCCACCGGCCCTGTCCCGGGAACACAGGTTCTTACTCTGTTCCCTGTTCCCTGTTCCCTATTCCCTGTCCCCTGTTCCCTAGCTTAGGTTTGTTCTAGGTTTGTTTTCGGACCACTTCCGTTCTAAAGCACTTACTAGGTTTGTTCTAGGTTTGTTTTCCGTTGCCCTTCGATTCTAAAGGACTTATTAGGTTTGTTCTAGGTTTGTTTTAAGGGTCATGTCGATGATTCTATTAGACTTGTCGGGGTTGTTTGACCCATTTTTTCATTTTTTCGGCCCGACGCCGTCCGTTGAGCCCCGTTTCTCTTCGCGAGTCCCGAAGCCCGAGCCCCGAGTCCCGAGTCCCGGCTATTAGCATCTCTCATGCGCGATCTCTGCTTTCTTCGCTCCAATCCTCGGTCCGTTTTGGTGCGGGCTCCGGTTTTGACGGCCGTACCGCACCGCGTAGTTTCCTTCTGCGAGTCTCGAGCCCCGAGTCCCTGACTCCGACTCTTCACTGTGAGTCCCGACGCCCGAGTCCCCCTCCTCTTCTCGAACCCCAAAACCCAAATCCCGAACCCCGGCTTACCGGTCCAAAGCCAGCTAAGACAATTATACGGTGTCAAGAGGGTTGCTGTCAATAAGAATATCTCCTGGACCGATACCTACGCCCATCCTAGAACTCCGACACGTGCGGGGCTCTCGGAACGAGTGACGACTTCTTCGCCGGGGTTTTCGAGTTAGGGCGAGAAGAAGTCCGGCGCGACCACCCGTGCGCCGGCATCGGGGAGTGGGCCAGGGCGGTCGCTGAACGTGTACACGCGCTTGCCGGAGGCGAGAACATCGAGGGCCAGCGCTTCCGTCTTGCTGCCCGGCGCCGCGTACGGGATCAAAACCTCGTCAGAAATCGCAGCCACGAAGCGGTTGCGCTCGGCGGCGAGTTCGGTGGTGACGCGCTTCGCCCTCTCACGGAAGGGAGAAAGGAGCAGCAGTCGCTTCGCTTCAATGGCCTTCTGCCAGTCCTTGGGTAGTCGGGAAGTGCTCAGCCTGTGGCCTTGAACGATGATGATGGGGTCCGGCCCGCGCAGCAGGATCGGCAGGCAGTCCTTTTCGATAGGTGAGTGGAAGCCGCTGACAATGGCAAGGCCCGACCCGCGCACCAGCCGCGCAAAGTCGTAGGCCTTCAGTATTATGTCGCTCGGGCATTTCTGGGAGCAGATGAGGGCCACCTTCCTGCGAGCGAGCAACGCTTCGTCGCCCAGCATGTCCGCAGGCCCGGCACAGGTATCAGTTCGTTGCGGCTGCTGTCGCGTCATCGGATTCGGATGTTGTATCACTGGCAGCCCGGTACTTGATGTCGTAATTGGTTACATAGTCCAATTCCGCCTCGTCAAGGCCGTACACAACTGCAAGCGCTGCGTCAATCTCGTCGATGACAGCCTTTGAACGAATTGCCTTGATCTCGTCGTACTCAATCTTGTGTCCCTGTTTCGTCGAGATCGTTTTCCGAGTTGCGTTCTCGGTGAGGCTTGACATCAGCTTCCCTACGAGGCGCAGCCAGTTAACGCGTTCCCATCCGGCAGGAACAGGAAACTGACGCACAAAACTGTCGTTGATGTGTTCGCAGTCACATAGGGCGCTATACGACCAATAAAACAACGACGAGTTCAGTAAACAGGTTGCGAAACTCGCAGCAGCGTCGCTTACAAAACAGATCGTCCGACCATGAGGTGGCTCCATTCGTTTCCCGTTGCGCTTGAAAAACGGGACCCCATAGAGGGCCTTTACCCAATAACGGCAGGCTTCTTGGTAGTACATCAGCGACTTGGACTTCGCGCAGCTATAGGTTCCAAGCGCAACAGAGTCCCGCCCGACGGTCTTCTCATACAGGCCAATTTCGAGGGCCGAACCAGCTTTCGCAATCCGGCACCGGTTCTTGCGGATGCCGTGGCTTACGAAATGCAGACATTCCGAAACTCGGGGGCGCTCTTCTGAGTAGAACCGATTCACATTGGAAGTGACGAACCTGGGGGGTGCGTCGTTGGCCGTCGAGATGAGGATCACGACAGGCATCTCGACGTCGGCGAAGACGGACTCGGGCCGGCGCGGAAATGGAACCGCGTGAATCTGGCCCCGTCGCTCGAGCAAGTCCTGAAGAGATTCGACACGCTCCGACGAAAGCGCGGTCAGTTGCACGATCAGTCCCACGGACGCGCTGTTCCGTGCGAGTTGCAGCGACTGCTCAAACACGTAGGCGTAAAGGTTTTTTGAGGCGAATGTGCGGAAGCGCGACTCAAGCACGGCGTACGGAACACTGCGGTTTGGGTACACCACATAAGGAGGATTGCCGATAACGGCGTCAAAACCGCCATGCTTCAAAATGTGAAAAAACTCCACAAACCAGTGAAAGGGCTGATGGATTTTCCTCCAAGACTCAAAGGCGCCCTTGTCGTCGGCTCGGACGCGGTACTCATTGCAGAGATAGCGATCGAGTTCCCTTCGCAAGGAGTCGAGGCGCTGGCGTACTTCAGCCTTTGACGTCAAAAACTCCGATGACTCCATACCGTGCTGTACCTGCATCTCTCGGAAACGCCTGTAGGCGGTCTCGGCATGCTCGGCGCGTTCCTTGATCGGCCCGATCGCATCCTCGAAATTCAACCTGTCGCCGATTGCATGATGCAGCTCGGCTTCCGTAGTGAATCCCACAAGTGTGTTTCCGGGACGTATGTTGAAGTCGATGTCGGGCAGCGGCTCGATTCTGTCGCCTGCGTCCGCCTGGGCGACCAATTTGAGGAACAGGCGCAGCTTACAGATTTCCGTTGCCTCCTCCATGATATCCACACCGTATAGGTTGTTCAGGATGATGGACTTGAGAATGAAATAGCGCGGACTGGGGTGCCGTGACTTATCATTCATCTCTTCCAGGGTTTTTCGGAAATCGCTGTACTTCTCCGGGCTGTGTTTCTCGGCGGAGCGGTCCAGGTCGTCCACGAACTCCTGCATCCGCACGAGGCACCTGTCGTAGATCTGTTCCAGAATGTTGAGGGCGGCAAAAAGGAACGCGCCCGAACCGCACGCCGGGTCAAGAACGGAAATGGTGCGGATGGCCTTGTAAAACGCCCGCAGCAGTTCCGGCCCTTCGCAGTTGGCAATCACTTCTTCGGCGAAGCGGCGAATGTCAAGATTGTAGATGATGAGATCGTTGATCGAGCGAATCTCGCCCGCGGCGAGCTTGTTGCGAACCTCTTCGCAGCGGGTGCGACGGGCGACAACTTCGCGCCAAGTCTCGGTGGGTAGGGCGTACTCGGGCGGCGCCGGCCTGTTCCATAGAGTGCGTTTCGAGATGTCGTTAATCCCTTCCGCTATTTCCGGCTGTAGCTCTTTGTAGCGGCGGTCTGTGACCGCCGTCCCAGGTTCCGGAGGCCGGTCTGTGACCGCCGTTCCAGGTTCTGGCGGCCGGTCCGTGACCGCCGTCCCAGGTTCCGGGGGCCGGTCTGTGGCCGCCGTTCCAGGTTCTGGCGGCCGGTCTGTGACCGCCGTTTGCGCTAGTGGTTGACGGTCCCTGGGTGCCGTCCGGCGGTCATAGACCGCCGCGGCCCGGCGGTCATAGACCGCCGCTACAGCGGGCGGATCGTCCCAGATGCCGTGTTCGACGGCCGCGTAGATGTAGCGGTCGGGGTCGGCTTCGAGGAGCCGCCAGACAGAATGCGCACCCTCGAAGGCGATCCGGCACGACTTTCGCGCCATATCGAACAACGCCGGAATGATGGTGTCCTGGCTGATGTAACCAGTGATGTCCTCCTTGGTGTAATACGCTCCCATTTCCTTCTGGTTGATGTACTTTTCGAAGACATAGCCGAGGACATCGGGGTTGATCTCGCGCCCGGTGCGGGTGGGGCGGTCGTCGAGGTGCCAGTCGTATTGCTCGAAGAAAGTGAAAATGCGCTCGAAAGCCTTATCCGGAACTTCGATCGGCTCGCCGTCCTGCTCGGACTTCACCTCGATTTGGTGCTTCAGGAACAGGCCGCCGTTCAAGTAAGGCACGCGTCCCAACAGGCGATTAGTCTCGGCGCTTCGCAGCTCTTCGCGCTCGGCGAAGCCTTCGAAGAACAGCGGGCAGAGGAAGTCGGAGTAGAATTTATCTTTCCGACGGAGTTGGCTCTCGGTCAGTTTATTGGTGAGATAGTGCTGGTCGCCGCCCAGGAAGCCTTTCTTCTGGATAAAGTAAATGAACATCAGTCGGTTGAGCATTACCGAGGCGTACCAGCGTTGCAGCTTTTCGTCGGGAATGCCCCTCGTGAATTTCAGGAAGGCGTCGTGCTCCTTCTTGAACTGTTCGTAGAACTTCTTGGTGACCTTCTCCACATCGAACGCGGCGCCGACCCTCGCCAAGGCCTCCGCCACGTTCGGCTCATCCTCAAGTTCAAACGCGATGCCCTGAATCTTCTGGCTCAGGGCGTCACCGGATTGGCCTATGTAGAAACTCTGCATCCGGGTGGCAGAGGGCTTGCCCGCCTCACGTTTCACCCATTGCCACCATTGTACGGTCTTGGCGTTGTCGCAAAAAATGATAATGTGCTCGCGAGCCGTCTTTGACACCTGGATGTCAATCTTGCGACGCGTAGCACTATTGGGGAATTGGGCGTCGGTGGGCGGAGCGCACTCAAACACCGCCATGCCACGCTGTGCAACCGGTTTAAGGGTGTAGCTCACGCCGTCAATCGGGAGCACCAAGTCTCGAGTGACGTAGTGATTCCACATCAGTTCTTGCGTAAACAGCCCCGTGAAGTCGAAGGCTTGCAAACGCTTTTGGATGTTCTGGTAGCTCGCTGGCATCGGTACCCCGTATTCGCCTTATGATACTACCGATGATGTTCTCGCTTGTAGCGGCGGTCTGTGACCGCCGAGTTTTGTAGCGGCGCTCTATGAGCGCCGAACGGAAAACTCAAAACGGCGGTCATAGACCGCCTGCCCGCGATAATGAAAACCGGCGGTCATAGACCGCCGCTACAAGACCGTTAGTTCGCCTTGATAGGGCCAATCCTCCGCATGTTGAACCAGACCTGCCCGGACGGGATTCTGCTCCACGTACCGCCATTTTTCCCCGTAGGATTCTGCCGAACGCATCACGTGGTCGAAGAAGCCTTTTTGCCAATGTGGGGCGGGGATTCCCATTTGCCGAAGGGTTTTCGACAGAGCATTCTTCCAAGACTTCATCCACATCGAAAGCGAAGGCGAAGTGCGGCCGAAGGCAGCAAAGAAGTGAGCATGGTCCGGCATAAGCACATATCGGCCTACGTGAACTTGATAGTCTAAGGCCCTTGCCGCGAAGGCCCTGAACGACTTGTGAACTTCCTCATTTGCCAGAATTGAACGCCGAGGCTGGGTACACGCAGTTATGAAATAAACGGGGCAGTCGGCGAATATCCACGTGAGGCGTTGCAATCGGGGCTTGAATGTTCCTTCCATGTTGTAGCGGCGGTCTGTGACCGCCGATCCCTCTCCCCAGGGGAGAGGGATGAAAAATGTAGAGACTCCAGGCGGCGGTCTGTGACCGCCGAGAACAAGAGAACGAAGACGGCGGTCACAGACCGCCGCAACGGCGGTCACAGACCGCCGCTACAAAGACCGCAAGCCCAGCGAACAGATGATTTCCGGCTCCTGCGCCTCGACCTCTTGCTCGACCCGGCATAGGCGGTCCTGCTGCCAGAGTGAAACCACGAAGCTTGCAAGCTGATGGTCACTCACCCCCAAACGCAATTGTCGGTTGAGGGCATCGACAGCGGCTTGCTGGAGCAGGTATCGGTAAATCTGGTCAATGGCCTTGGCGAGGTCCCGTGTCGCGAAGAGCGTTCCCTGAACCCGGGTCTGGTAAGCCATGAGTCGCTCGTAGACCCTGAAACGTGCGCCGGAAGGGCGGCCCAACTGACCGCCAGCCGACTTCTCTTCCTTGACCATGTAGCTCACACCCCGTTCGACAAGATCATGATGGTTCGGTAGCCGAGGAGCGGCGGGCGTATGCGCCGCGCACTCTGCGGCCCGCAGAATGGCGAGTTGCGACTCCGTAACGCTCTGGCCCCGGTCGTTGACCCACGCGAGTGAGTCGTTGCCCTCAGCGGTCCGCATGTAAATCAGCACGCCTTCCGGCTGATCGGCGGTAGGGTTGTGTGGTTTGGTCGAGAACACGACGTTCGGCAGCTCTTCCACAATCTTCTTCAACCTAGGGTCAGCGTCGATGGCGTTCTTCCAAATCTGATAAGCGTACGACGCAAGATCGACTTCGTTATCCGTTTCTTCGAGGATGCCGGATTTTTCGTTATAGAGATCGAGAATGGGCTTCTCATCCATGTCGTCCTCGAAAAACGCCTCATCGCTGCCGACGACTTCTGCATTTTGCCTGAGGCGGTTTCTGACGCGCCCGCGAAGATTGATAATTCGCTCGATACCGTCAGCGGGCAGAAATGAATGGCAGTAAATCTTATCGGCCTTCTGCCCGATTCGATCCACGCGGCCGGCACGTTGGATAAGCCGAATGATGGCCCAGGGTAGATCGTAGTTCACCACCACGGCGCAGTCTTGCAGGTTTTGGCCTTCACTGAGCACATCCGTAGCGAGTAGGACCCGCAACTCGTCTTCAGGCTTGATCTCGAGACGCTTCTTGTTGCTCTCAGGGCTGAAGCGATAGGCGAAGGCGGTGGGGTTCTCGGTCTCGCCACTCACGCCTTCCAGCTTCTCGATCCGCCGAGCCTTGAGTTCCGCCGTGACGTAATTCAACGTGTCGGCAAACTGTGTGAAGATGAGTACCTTCTGGGTGGGGTACTTTTCCCTGAGCAAGATTTCGAGGGCGTCGAGCTTTGCGTCCTTATTCGGGTCCCACGATCCGCAAGTCTGGAGTACCTGAATCAGCGCCTTTGCGTCGTTTCTCAGGTCAGTTTCGAGTGTCTTGCTGAATAAAGAAGGGCGCATCCATTTGAAACGCCGGGCCAGTTCCGTCCGGTAACGCTGATAAATCAGTTCGGCACGCTTACGAAACGACCCCTCATCGCGGAGCAAGGTAGCAGCATCGCTTCCCCCATTGTCGTCGCTGTCTTCCGGCTCGGTTAATAGATCGTCGATGTCTTTGTCGCCGAGTTTGGCGTCTAAAAACTCGGCGCCTTGCGTGCCAACAGGCAGGGGCAAGTTGTTCTCAATCGCGTGAAGGAACACGAAATTTCGCAGCACATGCCGTTCGAGCGACTGGATGAAGGCAGGCCCGCCACTCTCAAGTCGCTTAAACAGATTGGTGCGGCAGAAACCCATCAGGCGCTTCCCCGCGCGGGAGAGCATTTTGATTTCCTTGCTCTCGGTTTCGGTGGGTGGTTCGTGCGGAGTTGACTTGATGTAATTGCCCAGCCCGTAGCGTGGCAAGCTCAAGTGGTTCACCGCATTCACAACCGGGTCGGAATACAGTCGGGCATACTGGTCGTTGGGGTCGTGCTCGTCGAATTCGAACTTTTCAGTCTTGGGTATACGGTCAGGGAAATAGAACCGCTCGCCGCTTTCAAACGTCAGGTACTTGCGGCCGCCCGCCGGGTCTTCTTTGGCGTAGTTGTCCTTAATGAACGAGCGTGTGCGGCGCACGAGATACAGCCTCATGAGATCACGCCAGTCGTCGGGGTAATCGCTTTTCTCAAATGCCGCCAGTGACCGCACCGGGCACTGATGGCGGCGGATGAACTCGGTTTCACCCAGTTCCTTGAGCTTGCGCTCTGGGCGTATTCCTAGGTCCTGGTCGGCTGGCACGAACAACTGCAATTGCGATGAAAGGTCGAGATAGGTCTTGTTGTAGGGTGTGGCAGAGAGCAGAATGCACTTGCTGCCGTTCTTGGCGATGTACTCCTGGATGATTTTGTAACGGCGGCCCTCGCGGTTTCTGAGGTTGTGGCTCTCATCGATCAGCAGGATGCGATAGCGCGGCGTCTTCGGTAGCTCATCCATGGCGATGCTGATCGACATGACTTTCGCTGCCAGCCGGTATTGGTGGACGTAGTCGGTCCACATCGGCACAAGGTTCTTCGGGCAGATGATGAGCGTCTCAAGGAAGTATGGCTCATCTTGGAAAATGCGTGCCAGAGCCGCCGCCATGATGGTCTTGCCGAGACCGACGACATCGCCTATTACCACCCCGCCGCGCTTGTTGACGTACCGCGCCGCAATCCTGACCGCCGCCGCCTGAAACGGCAAAAGCTGCGTCCCAAAATCCTTGGGAACGGTGAACTCGGAAAGGCCCGCCAACGCCTCTTGCGAGAGGTGGTAGGCCATATTGAGATAGATATGGTACGGCGGAATCGGCTCCTCTCGTGCCCAACTGGTATCAATGATTTCGGCGAGTTCCTTCGAGATGTCGACGCACCAAGTGTCGTTCCACTGGTCCTCGAACCACTTCTGCAGCTTGTTGCAGGCATCCTGATCCAGAACATCGACGTTCAACTCTCCCTGCTTGGAGAGCCCGGCAAACGTCAAATTGCTGCTCCCTACGAATCCGATAGTTGGGTTGTTAGGGTCCGTGCGGTAAATGAGATACAGCTTGGCGTGGAGCGGATGCCGCAAGAACAGTTTGACGGTGACCTTCTGTGCCTTTAATTGTTCGGCCAGACGCCGCAGGCCCTTTTCATCTTCGTCAGTGGGTGCGCCGATCGTCAGTTGCGCCCGGAATTCCTGCGCGGCCGCCCTCTTAAGTCGTAGCGCTGCCTGCTGATCCATGTCGGTCGGGCCAGACGTGAGGCTTAAACGTTCGCGCAGTTCTTCCTGCGGCAACTTCTGCATCCCCACGATGACCCGGCAGCACGAACCCTCGCCGCCTGGCCACGCCCCCACGAGATGGTCAATCTGGCTCCATCCTCGAAGATTGAAATATCCGACGCAGAAGTCCGCACGCTCGGAAATCCTGAGTGAATCCGATAAGGCAGGAAGCAGCGATAGGGCTATGTTGTCGAAAATTCGGGGCATCGAAAGCTCCCGGGCGGCACACCTTACAAACGACACGAGGTTATCACAGTGACGACGCTAGCGGAAGACGCCCCGGGCTCCAGTTCAAGTCGAGCTACACGGTCGTCGAACACGCGCCGGAAGAGTCGATTGAGTTGGAGATTGAACGGCACGCTCTGGGGCAGATTGAGAAGCTGCAGGCCGCCGCGAGAGACCTAGACTTCACGGAACGGTTCCGGGCTGCTTGGGACTTCGGAGGCGCAGCGCGCGATCGAGAGGGACGGAGTCCCCGGGGCCTGAGGACGCCAGTGTCGAGAACACCGTGGTCGAGGCCGGTTCCGCCCTTGAATCCGAGAACGGCTTTGATCTCCGACTCCGCGACTCCGGCCAGCAGCCAAGCCAGGCAGTAGTCGCGCTCTAGCACCTCCTCGCGCAGGCGGCGTCCGCCTTCCTTTGCGAGCCTGTTTGCCAGAAGCGAGATGATGCGGTGCGGAATCATTTCAGGTGGCGCGCACGGCTTCGAGTTCTTGCGGAGTGATATTGAGTTGAATCCGCCAACGCTTCCAATGCGGCCCCTCCTTCGGCAGCACCGGGTCAAGTGGAAGGTAAGTCGCGGTCAGAGATTTCCGCAGTCTTGCCAGTTCGCTTTCCGGCGCGATGCCGTACAGTTCAAGCAGGTAACCAAGACGGCGAACCACTGCGCCGACCCCGAGGCGCAGCGCGTAGTCCACCAGTTTGGTCACCTGCATGTCGCGCTGGCGCATCCATAGGCCCTTGGCGACTTCCGTCACACCGCCGCAATACTCCGGCTGGCGCAGGCCGTCGATGATAGTGCGTTCGAGGTCGCTGATGTCTATGGTCTCCTGCTTCGTGACCCAATGTTTCACCGTGCCAAAATACTGATCGGGCTTAATGAAGACAAATCGTGGGCCGCTGTCCGTGCCAAATCCCGAACCGGAGAAAGTGGCAGCCCTGGCCACTCTCTATCTGGACTGAAAAGTCTATCACAGGGATGCTGCACGTTTTCCAGTCAGTGTGGTCAGCGTAAACAAGAGGTAGCCTACCATGGCAAATGGCATCCAGCAGCACCAAGAGGGCATGCACCGCGTGTGCAGCGAACTCATCGGGCGAGGCGTCTTCGCCACGCCCGACGACAACCACACGATGGTCGATGTGTACGCCGACGGCGATCGGCGAGGACGTCGCTGGAGAATTGAGGTGCACACGTGTCAGAGACAGCGCCGCAGATTTGTTACAAAGATTACGCGGAGGGGCTTCCTCACGGACAATGAAGATGGGACACTTCCTCTGGCCGACGGCCCGATTGCGCCGGACTTCTGGGTACTGTTCCATCTGCCCGGAAGCTTTTTCGTTTTGAGGCACAAGGATATTTGCCCTATCCAAAAAGCCCGGAACGAAGCGTACGCGGATGGCTTTTTCAAGCGTAACGGGCGTTGGCCCGACTTCTCGACTGGAGTCGACAACGTGACCACTGCCAACGTTGAGCGGTTCAGAGGTCAGTGGCAGGAAATCATCAGCGAAGTTCGCCGGACGCTCTAGCGCAACGAAGGGGACGCCTCAGGTAACTCGCTGAAATCAGCAAGGATAAACTGGCGGAGAGGGTGGGATTCGAACCCACGCCCGCCCAATGGCTTCCATAACCGGTAGAAACTACATTGCCACGGATGCCAAATTTACCACGCTCGCCGCGCACCCTTGCACGCTATTGCACGCTGGCTTGTAGATGTCTCGACCCTCCGACGGCCTTACCGCTCCCTTGCTGCTTCCACAGGATCGCAATGATTCCGCCTATAATACGCTAGCATGGACGCTCTGAGCGGCTTCCGTGATATCGCTCCTCATCTCGCTAATCCTCTGGTGCTCATTGGCTTTGCTCTGTTTCTGGCCTTTGGCATCCAAAGGACTCTGCTGAAAGCGGGTATTCTCAAGCCTGTTTCCCCAGCCCATAGCTCCCAGATCGTAAGGCTTCTGCTCAAATACGGCTTTTACATGGCGCTGGCATTGATTTTGTGTCGAGCCGGAAAGCCAACCTCGTCGCGCCGATTCATTTCTCCTTCGGCGGTTCCCACAATTCAATTCGGTTTCCATCGGGATCCATGATCCACGCAAACCGTCCGTAATCGGCCTCATCGCGATGCGGATCAATCTCGACTCCTGCCTTCTTCAACTCCTCCAGCAACCCGTCCAGATCATCCACACGATAGTTCACCATGAAGCTGGCTTTGCTCGCCCCAAAATACTTGGTGCTTCGCGGAAAAATCGACCAAGCCGTCGCCCCCTTTGCACCCGGCAGGCTTCCGTCCGGCGACTGCAACTCGCGCCACTCAAATGTAGCGCCCTGTCCGTGCGGCTCGCGCTTAATGCCAAGATGCTTCTCATACCAGTCATACAAATGCTCCGGGCTTTCAGACTGAAAAAAGATTCCGCCAATTCCTGTCACGCGTTTCATGAGCGACTCTCCCCGCCAAGTGTTTTTATCGACATCGAATAGTAGAACCCATCGGCCATGATGGAATCAAGCCCCATTTCATCAACGAAAGCTCACGAATAGGTTCCTTCGGATGCTGCCGGATCACCGGGACTGGTTGGGTCGGGGCAATATTGAATCGAGGAGTCCACGGAGATGAGGCAACGGTAGAAAAAACCTTCGATGGGCTGCGCCGGAATCTTCTTTTAGCGCCGCTCCTGAGCGCCGTGATAAATCCGCAGGACCTCGATGCTCTGCCCGTGCACACGGTAAACGGCGACATAGGGCAGGGGCGGAAACAGAATTTCGCGGGTGCCTTCTTCGCGTCCGGGGCGCCCCCGGTTCGGCCACTGTTTGAGGGAACGGATGGCCTCGTATAGTTTGCGCATGGTCGCTTGTCGATAGTGCGGATGGCGTTCTTTGAGGTAATTGCTGATGTGCTCTAGGTCCGACGCAGCGGCGGGCGTCCAGCGGATACGCATTTTATGAGCGCAGCATTTGCTCTAGGCGGGCGTCCATTTCTTCTTCTTCGATGAACTCGCCGCGGTCGGCCTGTGCGATGCCTTCCCGCACGGCCGCACGAAAACGGGCATCCTCCTCAAGCAAGCGCAATGCCGCGTTCTTCACCAGCCGCTCTGCGTCGGTTCCTGCGTTGGTGGCGATTTGCGCAAGGTGCGCTTCCTCTTCGGGCGTGAAATGTACTTGCATGGCTTCCAGTGTAACGCATTCGGAGGTGCGGGGTAAAGAGGTTTGGAGCCGGGGCTGGCCG
Organism: Terriglobia bacterium; assembly: GCA_035315065.1. Taxonomy (GTDB): domain Bacteria; phylum Acidobacteriota; class Terriglobia; order UBA7540; family UBA7540; genus DATFYM01. The sequence goes on along the minus strand of DATFYM010000107.1, from coordinate 17,959 downwards.
TGCCGGGCGTGAGCCATTCGGCAAGCTCCCGGAACTGCGACGGTAAACAAACCACTTGATGGGTCGTTTCTGTGGAGGCGATTCCTTCCTCTTAATCTGGTAAATCTGTTTAGTCTGTGGATTCCATTCCTTTCGAAATGACATCACTACCGCCGCTCGGCGCACGGGTCAAAACTTACACACAACGTACTATAATGGACCCATGCGACTGCACGATTGCGCGCCCCGGCCGCGCACATCAAATGGCTCCTCGATTCTGACCCGGCCATCCGTTGGCAGGTCATGAGGGATCTCACCGATGAAGGCCCCAACGCGATTGCAGCCGAGAGGTCGCGCGTCGCAACCGAAGGCTGCGGAGCCCAACTTCTCGCGCTTTCAATCTCCTGCCGGCAACTGGGGCGGGCCGCAGGAGGTCCGTGGCTTGCTTATTACCCTCTACACTCTGGTCGTCTAGAAGGACCTCGGCCTCGACCCCGCCAGCAAGCAGGCTCGCAAAATGATCGACCGCGTCGACAGGCGGCTCATATTCAAGTGGCACAGCAACCGACCCTCCTGTTTCCGGTCGCGCCATAACCCAGCCCCCCCCACAATCCTATGACCGTGTTTTCTCCCCGAGAACGCGGTCGCTCACGCGACAAACATATGGACAGTGCGGCGCACTCACCTATGGATGTGCGGACTGACGTCCGGCGGCACGACTGCCGTTTGGGGCAAAATGCACCAGCGCTCGGCGCACGGCATCCGGCTCGCGGTCAATCACCGTGAGGAACGCCCTCGCGGCTCCCGAAGGCACGACGCGTCCTTGCTCCCATTCCTGGATCGTGCGAACGCTGACACCGATATACGCTGCAAAGTGGCTTTGGCTCATATGTATCTTTCTCCGAATCCGGGCGGTGTCGATTTCCTCGGGGATGTGGGCAATGCCGGTTTTCGTTTCACCCTTGGCGAAGGCCAGAGCCTGTTTGGCGCTCACAATCATGCGTTGTCCCGCGGTCAGTTTCTTCTTTGCCATGGTCACGCCCTCCTTCGATAAGCATCGGGCGCTCGTCGATGGTCATTTCTCCCATTACTTCCCCGCGAAAGGTAGGGCAAAATGGAAACGGGGCTTGGGGAATCGAATATGACGACCGCCTGAGCCGGGAGGTCGCGATGATGAACGAATACGCATTCGAGATGGCCAGTTCCGCCATCCGGGTCGGCCCTGGAGTGACACGCGAAGTGGGCGCGGAATTAGCGGACCTTGGCAAGCAACACGTCCTGGTCTTCACCGATCCCAACCTGCGCGCCCTGCCGCCCGTTGCCACGGTCCTCGAATCCCTCGAAAGCCACAAGATCCGCTTTGCGATTTTCGACCGCGTCCGGGTGGAGCCCACCGACGAGTCGTTTCGCGAAGCGGCTTCAGCCGCGCAAGCCGACAATTTCGACGCCTTCGTCGCGGTCGGCGGCGGCTCGACGATAGACACCGCGAAGGCCGCCAACCTCTACAGTTGCTATCCGGCGGATTTCATGGACTACGTCAATCCGCCCATCGGCAGGGGTCAGCCCGTCCCCGGCCCGCTCAAGCCCCTGATCGCGATCCCGACCACGGCGGGCACGGGCAGCGAAACAACCGGCGTGGCCATCTTTGACTTCGTCCGAATGCACGCCAAGACGGGGATCGCGCACCGTCGCCTTAAGCCGACCCTGGGCCTCATCGACCCGGAGAATACCCGGACTCAGCCTGCGGCGGTGGCCGCGTCAGCAGGGCTGGATGTGCTGAGCCATGCCGTCGAGTCCTACACCGCCCTTCCTTTCGGACAGCGCCCGCTGCCGGTGCGGCCGATCCTGCGGCCCGCCTACCAAGGCTCCAACCCCATCAGCGACGTCTGGAGCCTGGAGGCCCTCCGGCTGGTGGCGGCCTACCTGCGGCGGGCGGTGGCGGACCCGGAGGACGGCGAGGCGCGTGCATCCATGCTGCTGGCGGCCTCGTATGCCGGGATCGGATTCGGCAATGCGGGCGTCCACCTGCCCCACGGCCTGTCCTATCCTATATCCGGCCTGGTGAGGGATTATCGAGCGCCGGGCTACGCCGTGGGACATCCCCTGATACCGCATGGGATTTCGGTCATCGTCAGCGCCCCGGCGGTCTATCGCTTCACGTCGTCGGCGTGTCCCGAGCGCCACCTTCGGGCTGCGGAGATGCTCGGCGCCAAGGTCAACGGCGCTCGGCCGGAAGACGCCGGGAAGATCCTCGCGGGTCGGATCATCGAGGTGATGCATGGGCTGCGAGTCCCCAACGGGCTGAGGGAGCTTGGCTACCAGTCGGCAGACATCCCGGCGCTCGTGGAAGGCACCCTGCCGCAGCACCGGGTGACCAAGCTCTCGCCTCGCCCTGCGGGGCCGGACGACCTGAGCAAGATTCTCCAAGAATCCATGGTGATCTGGTAGGTGACGGCTTCCGAGGATGCCCGGCGGGCCACCATCCCCGCACCGTTGCGGGCCGCCGCCCGCCAGGGACCGAGACCGGAGTGGCGGCACAATCACAAAAAGCGATCGACATGCTGCACAGCGGCAGCCAGTATAGCGTAGGGTTAGACGCGGAGGACTGACCTGTGGGCGACGCGCCACCGCAGGCATCCCCCAGTCGGGCTCCTTCTGCTGGGCAGCGGTTCTCAGGATATGGCTGGTCCGGCCTGGTCGCAAAGGTTGGCGGCCGGACGGAAGTCATCTTGCGGGACACGCTCCGGCGCACTCAACAGGAGGAGAGAGGCCCGGTCCCATCCGCCCGTTCGGGAGCCACATGCAGGGCATTCCACTCCGCCGGGGTGAGCTGTTTCCGCCAAGCCGCCGCTGTGGCGTAAAGCTCGCGCATTTCGAGCGCCGTCGCGTCCGCAACGTTGGCGAGGAGCAGCGGCCCGATTTGCCGCGTGAAGCTGGCCAGCTTGTCCGGCTGCACTTGGCCGCTGGCAAGGACATCATCCAGCAGCCCGAACGAGGCGCCGAAGATCGCCTGCTGCCGCGAAAGCTGCTCGGGCGTGAAGTGCCGGGCGGACAGGGTGGCCCGCGCCTTTTCCATCAGCTCGCGGTAACGCCGAAGGCTCTCCCGGCGGTCGGCAGGGAGGCTTGCCTCCTGCGGGAACGACAGCATTACGAAAAGCGCGAGGGGGATGTGGGCGACGGCCTTCAGCTCATGATACCCCACGGGCTTCACCACCACGCTGGTCCGTTCGCCATGGTTGACCAGGATCAGGCTGTCGCCCTCCTCGATGATCACCGGCCCTTCGTGGGCAAGCGTGGCCGCCAACGCCTGCCGATATTGCTCGCGGAATTCATTGTTGAGCGTGTCGAGAAGCGGGTCCCCCGCGCTTTCGCCGGGCGGGCCTTGGGCGCTGAGCGAGGCTGCGCCCAGGCAGGCAAAAACCGTGGCCAAGATCAGAACGAGGCGCGATTCCCTCAGACTCCGCATTCGATGCTCTCCTGGAATGAATCAGCCGGAATTTCCATGCTTGCGCAAAGGGAGCTGAGGTCATTCGCGGCGCACCCCCGCCGCAACGGTCTACCGGAGGTACATCCGGCGGACCACGTACGATGGCCTTGTTGGCGTAGTGGCGGGCGATCCGCTTGGGGTTGCCGCTGGACAGGACCGCCACGTCGTTGGCGATTGCGGACGATTCTGTAAAGGATGCTGACGATCCCCAGTGTGGTCCAGATGTTCCCTGTGGGACTTGTTCACGCCATTGAGGAAAGGCCGTGAATTCCCGAGTGTGGAAACTCAGGTGTAAACACTCCCGCCGCACGACAAAAGCACGTCACAAAAAACGGCACTCGCCCGGCTCGCTACGAAGGCAGTTGGTGGCTCAAGGCTTCACCGCCGCAGCCTCGATTGTTTTGGTCTTGGTTTCCGCGCCGCCGGTTTTGATGGCGACCTTGACAGCATCTTCCATCGGGTCTTTGAAGGGCACCTCGATTCGAAGCAGGCCGTTCTCGTAGGTCGCTTCGGCTTTGTCGGGTTTCACCGGCCAACCTAAAGCCAGTGCTGCAACATACTCGATGTCCCTTGCTGGCGCTGTCAGGTGGAGGCTGTCTTCCAGGAATTTCACATCGATGGTATCCGTTGGCGCTCCTGGGATGGCGAACTCCACTACTAGCTTGTTGTTCTCTCCGTCAGCATACGCTACTGTATTGGGCGCAACCCTAATCCGATATTCCGACATCTTGGCATCCTCCTTCCAGAACACATTATACACGGGGTGGGCGCAACGGTGCGAAAAGGGTGTCACTTTACGGATTATTTTGGCGCACCTTTTTGTCTGGCGAAGGCAATGGTCTTGCCGTCGTGGGACCAGTGCGGGTCCTGCTCGCGGATTGGATCGGTGTACACCCCACCGGCTAGTTTGCAACCGCAATTTTGCACTCCCGACGCGACGATGGCATCCGGGCTCGCGACGGAAACAGCATCAGCACCAAAGGTGCCCTTGCGACGCAGAACAGGCCAAATGACTCGCGCAATCGCCCCCCCGAGGGGACCAGTACTTTGGACTGTTGCAATCGGTCGTGAACAGGAGTATGAAGGAAGTGTGCTATCAGGAAAGGAGGTGTGACGTACTCCACCTGGAATGCATACGAAGGTCGAATGACCACACCGCTCTTGCGGTGCGCACCGTTGGCAACGTCCTCGCGGACGCTGTCACGGCATTACGACGAATACCTGAGACGGGGAGCCGGACACGGTTCCCCGCTCTCGTTTTTGGCCCGAGAATCCCAGACCCTCGCCCCGAGTACCGTAGCAATCTAAGAGCAGACATGTCTCATCGGTCGTGCCTCTCATTATGGTTTTCTCACTCCCCTGACTCGGCGCAGCGTGGTATTCTACCCGCCCGCATTCGATGCGATGAGTGCAAGCATTGTTTGGCGACGATACGACCGTGGCGAAACCCAGAATCGACCAGTTGCTCATCGAGTCAGCGCTCGAACCGGACCTGTGCCGGCGTCTCCTTGAATCCCCCGACGAGGTCTTCGAGAGTTTTGATCTCACCGAGAAGGAGAGAGATATCCTCCGGCGGCCCGATCACCGTCTGCTTGAGTTGCTGGGGGCAGCGCTGGCGCGTCAGATGAAATCCCCCGGTCCTTCGGAGGAACCGCCAACCGTCGCCGCTGCACCTTCCGCAGCGATCGAAGCGCGCACGCTGCCTGACACCTTGATGGCGTTGACCGTGGTTCCCTGCGCGCTCAGCGAGAATGGACAATTCAAGGGGATTAGCTATGTTGTCTGGGTGAATCCCTTGCCCGAAGGAGCCGATCCCGCCAGTCTGCCGCCTCCGGCCGATGCAGTACTTCCCGGTCAGCCCCTCGCACCCTTGCATGCGGTGATCCAGATTTCCGCAGTGCTGTCTCAGGATGCGGCCGGAAAACCCCAACTGGGCTTATGGGGTTGGTTTCGGCAATCGTCCAACGTCACCATACCGCCCCCTCCGGAGAGTGCCTGGGAAGTTGAGGCTTCACCATTCAAGAGCCCCCTCGATTCCGCTCAGGTACAGGCCGCCGTGGCCGCGGTCCGCAAAGCATCAAGCGGAGAGAAATACGAACGGCTCGTGGAGCTTATGCACGTCCTGCACCAGGGAGATGTGCGATGACGGACCTCTGGATCGCCGGGCTAGGGGTGCGAGCGGTTAACCAGGTTACGCGCGAGGTCGAACGCGCCCTCCGCGCCTCGCGCGAGGTTCTCTACCTGGACGCGGGAGTGGCTACCAAACCCTACCTCGAAGGTTTATGCCCGGAGATCACTTCGCTTTTTGAGCAGAGCTACTCCGAGGACCGGCCGCGCATCAACGCTTACGCGCACATGGCGATCTGCGTCATCCAAGCTGCTCTGGAACATCCGCCGGTGACCTTTGCGATACATGGGCATCCCTTAGTCGCTGTGCACGCGCCGTTTCTGGTGCTGGAAATGGCGAAGGCCCTCGATCTCCAAGTTGAGATTCTGCCGGGCATCTCCGCCCTCGATGCCCTTCTCGCCGACCTGCGGCTTGACCCGGTGGTTCACGGCATTCAGATGTATGAAGCCACGGACCTGCTGCTGCGGCGACGGCCATTACAAAGCGACGTTGCCGCCGTCATTTGGCAAATCGGCCCGCTCGAAACCGGCCTGCACAGCCAGCGGATTTCGCGGCCCGAACGATTCTCCCGTTTCATCGCTCACCTGCGGCAATTCTACCCGGCGCGGCACCAGGTGGTAGCCATCTATTGCTCGCCACATCCCCTCATGCCACCGGTCATGTTGCGGTTCGCGCTTGAGGACATGGGCCAACAGGCGGAAGAGATTCATTCGGGGTTCACTCTCTACGTACCCCCCGCGGTTGGCCGCCCCGTGCAGGACTGCGATTTGCTCGCAAAACTTTACAGCCTGGACCACCTGCGAAGCATTACCCGATAGTTCGACCGTCACAACCGTCACAGCGGCCCTCTTCGAGCAACCCTCAGCGGACCCCGATTCGAGCCCCAGATTTTTGTCCGGCGCCGGTCATGTAATGCTCCGCGACCAAGCCCACGACCGTGTGGCCCTCGTGCCCCCAGCCGAAACTGACCGGACCCGGCAAGAGCAGCACGAGAGCAGAGGTCGTAGTCAGACCTGGCTGTGGGTGTTGGCGTGGAAACCGATCTCGTGCCGGGACAGAGCCTGGATCACGTCCTGCCGTCCGCGGCGTTCGAGCGTCCGCCTCTTGAAGGACCTCGGCCTCGACCCCGCCAGCAAGCAGGCTCGCAAAATGATCGACTGCGTCGACAGGCGGCTCAGATTCAAGTGGCACAACAACCGGCCTTTCCTTCACGGCGAAACCGCGCCCTGTATCAACGGCAGAATTCTCGGCCTCGGCTCGTATTTCAAAGAGCCAGACGACGCACTGGCAGAAACGGTTGAACTGCGCTATGAACACGCTGGCGTACCACACGCGCCAGGACCGGCTCGATGCCGTTCTTGCCGGTGAGACTGAGCCGGGCGCTGAGGGCCCACCACACCAGCGCAATGAAAAGGGCCGAATAGGCGACTAGAAAGAAAGCTACGACGGTTTGGGCGACGATGTCGTACACGGTCCAATCTCCTTACCCTTCTTGCTTCATGGCATCGCGCAGCGGACTCGGGGCGGCCTGGCGCCATTGCTCTGCGATATGACGGACAGTGCGCCACACAGCCACGCCACCCTCTTGGAACAGAAGTAATGTGGCGCAGACCGCAAACAAAAGGGCTGCAACGGCGAAAATTATTACAACGCAAGCTGCGTATTCAGAGATGATGTACACAAGTCCTCCCTAGCGCCTCCTGATCACCCCTCGATGCCAGTTGAAGCCCCTGGTCTCCTTTACGAATTGCGTGGCGGTCTCCCCTAAACTCCATGCTGTTCTCCTTCAACAAGAACGACGTTCGAGGGCAAGAAAACTGACAGACCCTCTGCAACATCCCCTCTGCTTTTTGGCCCTCGCTTTTTGGCCCTCCGCTTTTTGGGCGGGGCCGCGGGAAGCTCGTCGGAGCCTCCCACGGCTGGCGGGGGGAGTTGGGTGGGGCTCCGGGGCCAATCGGCCACGGGTAAATGCACTGCGGTTACTCGTCATGTGTTTCTCCCGTCTGCAAGCAGCGGGCATTTTCAACTCATCGTCCTGTCTACGCAGGAAGGCAGAGCAAGCGAAGTTCCATCCGAGCGCCATTCGGAAAGTGATTACTCGGACTGAGACGGGGCGGCCCGATTTTGACCGGGTTAGGGCACATTTCACGAGGGTTAGCAACGGCGGGGTCGGCCACGCTTGAACAATCTAGCCAAACAACTCGCGGATCGCCCCGATGCCAGCGGCCGAGCACCGATGCCAACCGATTGACACTTCCCCGCCAATTACCACGACAAATAGGACCGTGGCGATTGGTCTTCGCATCCGATATAGGGTTGTCACTCTGATTCCATTTGGAGAAAGCTTCATGACGCTGGAAGTCTTTGATGATGCCGATTCCGTCGCGCGAGCGGCGGCGGCGACAATCGCCGCGGATTCCCGTGCGGCGATGGCTGCCCGTGGCCGCTTTACCTTGGCTGTCAGTGGCGGGCACACTCCGTGGATCATGCTGCGCGCGTTGGCGGGGGAAGATGTCTCTTGGGCGGGTGTGCATGTATTTCAGATCGACGAGCGCGTGGCTCCTGAGGGACACCCGGATCGGAATCTCACGCACTTGCGGGAGAGCTTGCTTCAGCATGCCCCTTTACGCCCGGAGCAGATCCATGCCATGCCGGTGGAAGCGGTCGACCTACAAGCCGGAGCCACGCAGTACGCCCAGACTCTCCGGGAGGTCGCCGGATCGCCGCCGGTCCTCGACCTCGTCCACCTCGGGCTCGGGCCCGACGGTCACACTGCCTCACTGGTGCCTGGCGATCCAGTACTCGACGTTACCGGTCGAGACGTGGCCCTGACCGGAGTCTACCAAGGCAGGGTTCGGATGACGTTGACGTATCCGATAATCGATCGTGCCCGGCGGATCCTTTGGGTGGTGACCGGAAGTGAGAAGGTAGAAATGCTGCGTCGCCTGCGCGACGGCGATGTGTCGATTCCCGCCGGGCAGGTTCACCGCGAGCACGCTCTGCTGCTGGTTGATCGCGCGGCAGCGGGACAGTGACCTCTGAATACAAGCGGGGAGGATAACATACGCGTGGGAATTGCCACCGATCTGGTGGGTTCGGATTTGAAGGAAGAACAGATCAGCAGATTGACATTTATTTGATTGGTCGGGGCGCCCGGATTTGAACCGGGGACCTCTTGCGCCCAAGGCAACCTTACCTTACCCATTCTCTCTCTTCATTGCTTTGCTTTTCCTAGTCTTACACCAATTCAGGGATTCTGCTTTCGCTCAAAGTTGAACCCCTTTCCTGCCCAATAGATACACTTTTGGCACACTTTTGGCACACACCAAGAGGATCCAACGACGCCGGACTCCAACGTCGACCGCCTCTGACGCCAGGTCTGTCACCCCGCTCCATTCCGTGTTGCCGTCCATCGATCTCACCAAACGCACCCTTAAACAGTTTGGAAGCCATCCCTCCGAGTTGTCCCTCCGAATGGGCGGCCACATCGCTGGAGAATGCTAAGATGCGCCGCCCCTACGCCTCCCGTAGCTTAACCGGCCAGCGGCCAGCCCGTACATCGGGCGAAGTCTGTAGATCAAGGACTAGATTCCTGTATGGCCCCTTTTTTGAGATCGGGGCGTTTGTCGAGCGTCCGCCCTAACCGCTGCAACTCTCTCTCCCGCAACGTGGCGCACAGACCAAGTCCCTATGATCCCGTCGGGCAACTGCGGGAGCAAACGCCTAGCCAAAAGGAGCCCGTTTCGTAAGACCTCTTGCTATTGAGCCATTCTCGCTGGCTGGATCCAACCGTTCGGGTGGGGAAATGCCTCTCCTAGTCGGTAATTTCTTCACAGTGCTCACCAGCGTGGGGTCACCGAGCCAGAAACGATCCGATTCTTTGGGCCGCCACAGAGAACTGACCACTCCTGGCGCTGCCTTCACGGGGCTGGCTACTTGTCGCTCGAAAAATCCTCCAACATGCAGGAAGAAAACTCCTTGTTCAACGTGGTCAGCGTCCGTTGCAGCTGCTGAGCACTCTGACAAATACGAGCTTTCCCAGGATTGGCAACTGGAGTGCAACATGACGGGATGTTGCATTGCGTAACGGACAAAATCAGGGAGGTATTGTATTTGAGTCTCCTAATCTAATGGCAGAGCGCCCGTGCTGGGCGCCGTAGTTCTGCTGGCTCTCGGCGCCAACGGTTAAGCTACCAAGAAAAATGACTCTTGGCCGCCAGCGATCGGCGTCGACGCTGGGGGATCAGGCCCGACCTACGGGCACTGGAGGCGGTCCGCCTGATCTAGGTCAATGGACGACGAACGCCGGCTAAACTGCCGAGTGCAGAGTGACGACGATTGATGATGGGACGAGAAGGCGCAAGCCACTCCGGTTCTGCAATCGTTAATCGGCAATTGAAAGGAGGACTTATGCTCACTCATACGGGACATGCTTTCAACGGTAATGGGCTCTTCTCGATGCCAGGGTTGGACTCCATAGTGTCGGATCGGAGAGAAAATGCTGTGGTCGTGATCGACCTCGCGGGGCCCCTCGTCGGCGAGCGGTCCGTGCATGCCCTTCATGACCGGATACAGGAGTTGCTCCTCCTGGGCGCAAAGAAGTTCGCCATCAACCTCGCCGAGGTGCCCTATGCAGACAGTGGCGGCTTGAGTGGGCTCGTGGCGGCCCATAACTTGATCCAGAGCAGAGGAGCTGGAATTAAGTTCTTCGCTACTCCGGCGCGGCTTGCACACACGCTTGCGAGGTTGCGCCTTGACACGGTTTTCGAACTCTTTGGCGACGAATCAAGCGCCCTGTCCAGCTTCTGAATTGAAAAGTCCGGACTCTAAGTACGGTCATCGTGAACAGCAACTGACTACCTGAGAACCTGATGCTAGGCGCAACCTATCGTGGAGCAAACCAGTGTCAATTCGTTGTCTGGGCTCCTTTCACCGATCGCGTACAAGTGAGAATTCTTGATCGCTCGCCAGGGCTGTGGCGCGTCTCCGCCCGGGGCCACAACGCCGGCCCCAACCATATCCGGCTGATTAGCCTTACGATGCTGGCCCTAGGTTACCACTCCGCCGTGGCCGACCGGCATTGCCCCGGGTACACAGTATTTCTATTGCCTCGATTGCAAGGAGCTCCCGGATGCTGCCTCTCGCTTCCAGGCAGAAGGTGTCCACGGACCCTCTCAGGTGATCGCGCAGGTTCTTCCTGACGGCTGACGGCTGCGGTGGCGAGTCGCGAAATGAACAACGGCCCCCTCGACGATCCGCTTTGGTACAAAGACGCAGTTCTCTATGAAGCCCACGTCCGGGCGTTCTGCGACAGTGACGGCGACGGGACCGGCGACTTCCGAGGCCTCGCCCAAAAGCTTGAGTATTTGCAGGACCTGGGAATCAACACCCTCTGGCTTCTTCCCTTTTACCCTTCGCCCTTGAAGGATGATGGTTACGATATCTCGGACTACACCGGCGTCCATCCGTCCTACGGCAGGCTGGAAGATTTCAAGTTTCTTCTGGAGCTGGCACACCAGCGCGGCATCAAAGTCCTTACCGAAATCGTGCTCAATCACACCTCGGACCAGCACCCGTGGTTCCAGGAGGCGCGCCGCTCCAAGACCAGCCCACGTCGCGATTGGTACGTATGGAACGACAATCCCGATCGATATCGTGGAGCGCGTATCATCTTCCTGGATACCGAGCTCTCCAATTGGACCTTCGATCCGATTTCCAAGCAGTACTACTGGCACCGCTTCTTTAGCCATCAGCCAGACCTGAACTACGACAACCCGGTGGTCCGGGAGCAAATCTGGAATGCGATGAAGTTTTGGCTGGACCTCGGCGTCGATGCATTCAGACTGGACGCCGTGCCCTACCTTGTCGAGCGGGAAAACACGTCCTGCGAGAACCTGCCGGAGACACATCAGGTGCTCAAGTTCCTTCGTCGCAAGATCGACGAGAGTTATCCGGGCAGGTTCCTGCTGGCCGAAGCCAACCAGTGGCCCGAAGACGCGGTCGCCTACTTCGGCGCCGGCGACGAGTGCCACATGGCTTTTCACTTTCCGCTGATGCCGCGTATGTTCATGGCCATCCGGCTCGAGGACCGCAAGCCGATGATGGACATTTTCCGGCGTACTCCGGCTATCCCGGAATCGTGCCAATGGGGCTTATTCCTGCGCAACCACGATGAGCTGACGCTGGAGATGGTCACCGATGAGGAGCGGGACTATCTCTACGACGAGTACGCCAAAGACAAGGCAGCGAGACTCAACCTTGGAATCCGACGGCGGCTGGCGCCTCTGCTCGAGAACGACCGCCGGCGCATGGAACTGATGAACGGTATGCTGATGTCGCTGCCGGGGACCCCGATCATTTACTACGGCGATGAAATCGGTATGGGTGACAACATCTACCTCGGCGACCGCAACGGAGTTCGTACCCCCATGCAGTGGGACGCCGGTTGGAACGCCGGCTTTTCCGCCGCCGACCCCGAACGGCTTTATCTGCCGCTGAATTCAAACCCGCTTTACGGCTACCAGACGGTGAACGTCGCGGCCCAAACGAGGTTCCCGCATTCCCTGTTCTCCTGGATGAAGCACTTGATTCGCCTGCGCCAGTCCAGCCCGGTCTTCGGCCGGGGTTCGCTCGAGTTTCTTGAGCCGTCCAATCATCGCGTTCTGGCCTACGTTCGAGCCCTAGGCAACGAGAGAATGCTGATCGTTAACAACCTATCGAGGTCGGCCCAGGCCGTGGAATTCGATCTGCGCCGGTTTAGAGGAATGATCCCCATCGAGATGTTCGGCGGCAACCCCTTTCCTCGGGTGGGCGACATTCCCTATCTTTTGACTTTAGGGCCCTATCAGTTTTTTTGGTTCAAGCTGCGCCGGTTTTGAGTTAGTTCTCAGTTTTCGAAGAAGTCGAAAGTCGAAAGTTAAAGGTCGAAAGTGGGGACCGACGGTGTTTACTCTCGACTTTCAACTTTCGACTTTCGACTGTTCCAACTGAGAACTGACGACTGAGAACTGACGACCGAGAACTGAATGCCAGAAGAGACCTTCCTTTCCGACGACTTCTTGCGGCAGATCATGGCCGCCGGCCAAGTGGACATTCTTGTCGGCGTTCCGACCCTGAACAACCGCGATACTATCCAGCAGATCGTGAGCGCCGTGCGCGTCGGTTTGGTCAAGTATTTCCCCAGGGAGCGTGCGGCACTGGTCAACCTGGATGGCGGATCCACCGACGGGACACCGGACCTCGTGAAGGGCGCGACGGCGCCCGATTTCCGCTCCTTCCTGGCTGCCGACCCGCTTCGAACCATGCACACGCTGACCACGTCGTACAGCTCGATTCGGGGAAAAGGAGGCGCTCTGCAGGCCATTCTGGCCGCGGCCGATCTCCTCCGGGCTAGAGCCTGTGCCTTGGTCTATCCCGACATGGAGAGCATAACACCGGAATGGATCGACGCCCTGATCCGGCCCATTTACCGGGAAGAATTCGACCTTGTGGCGCCAGTTTACCAGCGCCACAAGTTTGACGGGTTGTTGATCAATCACGTTCTTTCTCCACTGATCGCGGCCGCGTACGGCTGTGAAATCGAGGAGCCCATGGGAGGACAGTTTGCCTTCTCCGGCCGCCTGGCAACCCACTACTTGAGCCAGGATGCGTGGCAGCAGGATCTGATGCGGTTCGCCCCGGAGATCTGGATGACCGCCACCGCCCTGGCCGGTGACTTTCGGCTGTGCCAGGCGTTTCTGGGCCCCAAGCTGCATTCCGCGAAGTCCTCCGGGACGGGACTCGCCAGCACCATCCAACAGGTGGTGGGAGCACTGTTCAGTTGCCTCGAAATGCACGAATCGTACTGGGCGTCTTACCAGGGGACTTGGACGGCGCCGGTATTCGGATTCGTGTATGACGTCGACCTGCCGCCCCTCCGCGTGAACCGTAAGCGAGGCCTCAGCACGTTTCAGAAGGGCGTGGAGGAACTTTCCTCCGTCCTGGAGCCGGTTCTTTCCCCGTCGACGCTTCAGCAGATTCGAGAAGTCGCCAAGCTCCCGGAGGTCCATTTCTCTGACGAGCTGTGGGTGAAGACCGTCTATGAATTTGCCGGCGCCTTTCACCGCTCCGTGATCAATCGCGACCATTTGCTCCAGGCCCTGACACCGCTCTACCTGGGGCGAATCGACTCCTTCCTTACCGAAAACTACAAGTCGAGCGCCGCCCAAGCCCGGGAGAAGATCAAGCAACTTCGCGGCCGGTACGTGAGTTTGAAACCATATTTGATCGAGCGGTGGAAAGCCAAGGTATGAGGTGCTGTTATGATAGACTTCATCGTAAAAAGTCTGACTCAAACGCTGCATACGTTTTCCGAGATGGTCGCGCGATTCCTGCCGCAGTTGCTGGCGCTGCTGATCATCGTCGTGGTGGGATGGATCACGGCGTGGCTGCTGAAAGTGATCCTGCGACGCGTCTTGCCCCTGGTCAGGTTTAACTCGCTGTTCGACGCGGCCGGCTTCACCCAGCTTCTGGCCAAGGCAGCCCTGCCCACTCCCAGTGAGCTTCTGGCACGCCTGGTCTTCTGGGCGCTGTGGCTCATCTTCATTCTTTTTGGCCTCGCCGCGCTTCAGATTGCCCCCTTGCAGGAAGAGCTCTCCCGGCTCTTCTCGCTTCTTCCCCAACTTTTCGTGGCCCTCGTGATCCTTTTCGTGGGCCTGTTGATCGCCAACTTCGTCTCGCGCGCCACCTTGCTCGCCGCGGTCAACGCTGATTCTCCCTCGCCTCGGCTGGTCAGCGCGATGGTACGGTTCGTAATCGTCACCCTTGCTGGAACCATGGCGCTCGAAAGAGTTGGGCTCGGACGAGGAGTGATCCTGGTTGCGTTTTCGGCCTTCTTCGGAGCCATCATGCTGGGCCTCGCCTTGGCGTTTGGCCTCGGAGGTCGAGACTTGGCTCGACGAATCATGGAACGACACTTTTTGGAAAAGAAAGAGGAGGACCAGGGCATCTCTCATCTCTGAGATCCCTGGGTTCCTTGATCGCTAAGCTGGAAGTTAACCCGCGGACCGCGGCACGTTGAAGCAAAGGCTTGCGGGCAATCTCTATGGCTGTCGCCAGACGGGCTCACGCTTCGGGCCAAGTGGGGAAACGCGCTTACCCTCAAGAATCGGCGCTCGAACCACAAAACGCTTGCCTGCGGATCCAATGTACGAAAACGGATAGCAAGTGACGAGTGTCAATGACGCCGCAGGAGTGGAATCGAGCGCTTGCGTGTCGGTGGGAGACACCACGCGGGTCCACTCAACCCGGTAGCGGTACGTTCCCTCTAGAGCCGTGAGATCGATCTCGTCGCCCACCCGGACGCTTCGCAGTGAACGAAAGAAGGTGTCGCGGTGGCCGGCGATCACCACATTGCCCGCTTTGCCAGGGAATCCGCTGCCAGTCAGATGGCCCGCTCCAAGGCGCAGCCTGGTCTCGTCGGTTCCCTCGGTCACCATCACCGACAATCCGATTCGGGGAATATCCAGATCGGCCAAGACGGACCCTATGGCGGGCGCCCGCATTGAGCCTGTCGGGCCTCCCGGTAACCGGCTGTGCCGCTGCTCTTGCAGATGCGTCAGCGTCTCACGAGACCGAAACTGGTACACTGCCGCCCCCGCCACGACCCAACCGACATAGGCTAGAGCCAGTATGCCAAAGCCCCAACTCACCAGCTTGACGCGGTACAGGATTCGAGCCGGAGGCGTGAGATGGGAGCCCCAAAGGCGTTGCATACGGCCACGCCAGGAGGAGTAACCGGAGCAACTCCACAGTTGGGAAAAGCTGTGTCTGATGGCGTCAGATCGGGCTGACATTGTAAAGTGCTCAGAAGAGCGACAACCCGCTCGCATGCCGCCCCGCAGGGCGGCATGCTGAAGCAGGTTAAAAGGCCCTACCGTTCACTATAGCGCCGGGAGTAGCGATGAGCTGCTAACCCTGCGCCGAGCGAACCGACGCCGAGCAACGCCACCAGGGGCAGGTCGCTGGCAGTCTTGGGCATGTTATTGTCGGTGTCCGACTGGCCCTGCGTCGACTGATCAGCGGATTGTGCCGACTGATCGCTGGAGGTCGACTGGGCCGGCTGTGCCTGCTGGCCGGAGTCCGACTGTGACTGCGCGGCTGGCTGGCTTCCCTGGTCAGGCTGATCCGACGTTGCCGGCTGCTGGGCTGCCAGGAAACCGCCAAGGCGAGGGACGCCAAGAACGCCAAAGGCACTGAGAGTTTTGTTCGCTTCATTTCTCCGATTCCTCCTCTTTCTTCAGATTCGAGATCAATGAGCGCGACGCTCCCCCGTTTTATCGCACCGGCCCTCCTTGGTGCATGAGTGCCGTGATCAAACCTAAGTCCCTCGTGCCGTGAGACATTTCATATTTGGGACTCGCCAAGCTGTGAAAAATGTTCCTGCCTCAGGTAGATTCTGCCAAGCAGAACATTGATGGTTGGAAGAGAAGGCAAATCCGCAGATTACGCAGATTGCACGGATTTACAAGAAGAACGTCGCCCGAGTTCCGGGTTCCGACTCCCGATCCCGACTATCCGTTTTCGCAATCTGGGCAATCTGCATAATCTGTGGATTTGTCTTTCACATCCTTCACATTTCACCCTTCACCCTTACCCCTTTTCTGACTCCCGTCTCCTGTCTCCTGATTCACATCTAAATAAGACGAACATGTGGTTTGGACGCATTTCCGAGCAGAAGGCGCGAACGCTGGCGGCGCTGTTCTCGGCCACTTCCCTGTTACTAGCCGCGGCGCTGGTAGGCACTTGTGTGTACGCTTATCGGCTGGTGGAGTTGTATCGCCCAACCCGTTTAGCCGTCCTGCCCAATCCACCGGCATCGCCGCTACAAGTGCATTACCAACTCGATGTGCCGGGCCGCGGAGAGATCTTCCCTGCCCTTGCGGCCGGCAGTCCCTCGGATACCTGGCCGGTGGCCATACTCACCATTGTCAACGCGTCAGATCGCCCCTTGCTGCAAACCGTCTCGGCCGAGATCTTCGAATGGAGCCGCCTTTCCGCAACCACGGTGATCGTGGGCCCGCGTGAGACGCGTGCGGTCCGCATTAACCCAGAGCTCCTGCCCCAGGCTTACCAGAATAACGAGATACGACGTGCGACCCTGGAAGTGAGCGCAAGTAGTCCCGCAGACCCGTCTGAATACACGCAGACGTGCTCCGTTTACCTCCACTCCGTCTCCGACCTCTACTGGGGACAGAAATTTGCGAACGCGCAGTTTATCGCGCGGTGGGTTACCCCGCACGATCCGGCTGTGGCTCAGTTGGTAGCCTCGGCGAGAAAGTACGTCGCGCGCGGCCGGTTGGCAGGATATGACTTGCCGGGTGAAGGCTCTAAGAGTCGCGTTGCCATCCAAGTCCGAACCGAGGCGCGGGCGGTTTTTGAAGCCATGCGGCACCTCCGCATCAGCTATGTGGACAGCATGTACACTTTCGGTAGCTTCACTACGGAGGCGGAACGGGTACGATTGCCGCGAGAGACGCTCCTTCTCAGCAGCGCTAATTGCATCGACGTGTCGGTAGCATTTGCTTCGGCGATGGAGAACCTCGGCATCGATCCCGTGATCGTTATCGTGCCTGGGCACGCGTTCATGGGCGTGCGCCTGGCGCCTGATTCCAGGCAGTTCCTTTATCTGGATCTCACGGTTTTGCCGGACGGCTCTTTTGATCAGGCGATTTCGCGGGCGAATCACTGGTTGAAAAGACGCCTCCGGATCGCGTGCTGGCGATCGACATTGCGGCCGCTCGTGCCCTGGGGATCTACCCAATCCCAGAGCCGGTCACACAACATTCCTGATCCCCAGTAGCGGGTCGATTTGATGCTGTAGCAGCGAGTCTATCGCGTCGCTCACCAGGCCGCACCGCGTCCGCGCTCCGCTCGATCCAGGTCTACGCCCGGCCTCCCCTCACCTCGATACCCCTGGTTCCTTCTTTTCGGTAGGTCCTACCCCCGCCGGGTAAATTTTTCGCCGTCCAGTTACCTGATGAACCACCCCGCGGGACGGTCGAGTCTTCCTTTTCATTCCTTCGTTGGTTGCTTCAACCCTTTATTTGGCTTGTATTGGCCACGCTGTCGCTGATCCAGCCCAATTCTGCCTTGGTATTGGCAGGCTGCTTGCTACTTGCAAAGCGTTCTCGTTTTGTTGGGGCCACCAAAGGGGTGTCTCTTCCAGGCCCCCTGTTCGGATCCGATTAAACGCGGCGTCATAAGTAATGCCGCATAATAAAATTGAATTCCCGACCCTCTCGGGCCTAGAATGGTCCGGGAGGTGAACCGATGCAGAGGTTGGAGATTGCCGATGTTGAAATCATGCGATTGGCGGTCCAACAGGA
>DATFYM010000106.1:0-14958 GCA_035315065.1 Terriglobia bacterium | reverse complement strand
TTCACCTCCTGCTGCTCCCCACCCCGTCTCGCGACGACGCAGTTGCAGGCGGTTACAGGTTACGTTGACTTGGAGAGGACTTTCACCTCTCCGACCACAAGCGCTCTCAGGCGCACTAGCGCGGGCGTCCCGCCCGCTGTGGCGTGAGCGTCTCGCTCCAGCGCCACGAATCGCGGCGCGAGGACTAACGGAAATCTTCATACTGCGCGGGCAGAGCCTGCCCTGAGCCAAGCGAAGGGATGCCCGCGCCACAGCGGGCGGGACGCCCGCGCTACCACGATCACTCAATCACTCAATGTCATCACCGGCTGGCCCAGCACTTCCGCTCGTGGAGTGACGCCCAGTCCCGGCGCGGTGGGCGCGGCAAGCCTGCCGTGGGCGCGCCGGGGCGCTCCATCCGCAATGCTCACGGTCACGTAGCTGTTGAAGTCGGTGGCGGAGAAGAGCATCTGCGGCGGCGTGCTATGCGCCAGGTGGGCGATGGCCGCGGTGACGATATCGCCTCCCCAGGTATCTTCGATCGTCATGGCGATGCCCAGGGCGACGCACAGGTCGCGGATCTGGCGCGCCTTGGTGAGCCCGCCGACCTTGGAGATCTTAAGGTTGATGATATCCATTGCCTGGTCGGAGGCGCCGCGCACCACCATGGAAAGATCATCGATCACTTCGTCGAGGATGAACGGCCGGTTGGTGTGGCGGCGCACCGCCAGGCACTCCTCGTAGGTAAGGCAGGGCTGCTCGAGGTAGACATCGATGTCCCGCACGGCGTGGGCAACGCGCAGCGCCTGGTGCCGGGTCCAGCCGGTATTCGCATCCGCCACGAGCACGTCTCCCGGCTCGAGGCGCGCCGCCACCGCCAAGACGCGCGCGATATCGGTTTCCACCTCTCCGCCTACCTTGAGTTGAAACTTGGTGTAGCCCTGGGCGCGATATTTGGCGACCATTTCTGCCATGGCTTCGGGCGCGTCCTGCGAGATCGCGCGGTAGAGCGCGAAGTCGGGTCCAAAGCGTCCGCCCAGCAGCTTTGCTACCGATTGTCCGCTCGCTTTGCCCAGGATATCCCAGCAGGCCATATCGAGCGCCGACTTCACATAAGGATGGCCCCGCATCGCTTGGTCCATGCACTGATTGATCGGACCCAGTTGGGTGGGGTCGAGTCCGATGAGGTGCGGCGCCAACTCAGCGATTCCGGCGCGTGCCCCCGCGGCGTAGGCGGGCAAATAGGCAGGTCCCAGCGGGCAGACCTCGCCATAACCCGTGATGCCGGCGTCGGTCTCGATAGCGACCACGGTGGAATCAAAGACGGCGACGGACTTGCCGCCCGACCATTTATAGCTTCCCTCGTGTAGCGGCAACTCAACGCGATAAGCTGTGATTCCAGTAATGCGCATCTTGAACGGTAGGCCGTAGACTGTAGACGGTATACGGGGAAAACAAGCTCTGGGCCTTTAGGTGGTAGACTGCACGCGATGGATAGCTTACGGGAAACCAAACCCAGCTACCATCTACTGTCGAGCGTCTACCTCTTCCCCTTCTACCGTCTACTATCCACCACCTGCCTTCTTCCCCTTCTACCGTCTACTGTCTACCTCCTACCTTCCTCCCCGCCGATTGCAGCATCCGGGCTGCGGTGTACACCACCACGGCAATCACCAACCACCGGATTTTCCCGAGCGACAGCTCCTTCACAATGTAGGCAGCCACTAAGACGCCCGGAATGCCGCCCAGCGCCAGGCCCAGCGCGGCACGCATGCTGTAGCGGTTGGTACGGATGAATCGAACGCTGCCGACCGGCATCAGGAAGGCACAGCTACCCATCATGATCGGGAAAGCAGTTCTTTCGTTCATGCCCAGCAAAGAGACTAAAACCATGCAGGGCGCGTAGAGCCCGATGCCAACGGTCATCAGTGCCCCGAGCGCAAAGTTGCCGACGACGGCGAGGCCCAAACGCAGGCCGTCAACACCGAAGCTGTTGCCGCCCGCCGGCATCCAGTTGAGTTGCTTCGACAACATCAATCCAGCCGCTGCCAGCAGCACAATTCCCATCCAGATCTGGATCGTTCTTCGCGGCCAGCGCGCCACCATTCCGGCGCCTAGCCACGCACCCAAAACGGAGGCAGCGATCATCAGCAACAACGTGCGCATGTCCACCTGGACGATGGTGATGTAAATGGCAGCCTCTACCAGCGTGGGCAGCGCGTGGCCCACATTCAGCGTGCCAGGAATCAGCTCGTCGGGTACCAGGTTGAAGAACTTGAATAGTGAGGTGGTGGTGGCAAACGACCCGATGCCCAGCGTGTCGAAGAAATTCGTGATGAAGCCGACGAAGAGCTGGAAAAGCGTCGGCTTGGGCCGTTCCAGGGTGTAGCCGCCGGGAGATTCGCCGGCGCGGCGCAACTGGCGAACCACCAGCGTCCAGACCGCCAGATAAAGCACCGTAACCGTGGCCAGTGCCACGAGGAATAAGTTCTTGATCAAAGTCCGAGCTCCTGCGGCTCACTTGAGGAAAGCAGTCCACAGTCGAACGTCAAAGGTCGAAGAAGTCTCAGACATTGCAAACGCCGCTCCGCTCAGAATGACATCCGACGACGCGTTCGTTTATGACGCTCTGCTCAGCTTGCGACTTTCGACCTTCGACCTTTAACATTCGACTCCTCCGGTTTCACGGCTTCGGCTGCGCCGTGGAACCGAAGTCTGCGATTCCCACTCGGACCACCGAATGATGACTCCAAGGCTTATCGGTGGCGGACCCTGGCCGTTCCTCCGTCCAGGTTCCATACACTCGGTCATTGAATGCGGCGATGCCGGTGTAGTCGCCGATGAAGGCGTTCCCGCCGTTGAACGGCTCCTGGGTCCAGGCATAGTTGGAGAAGGTGCGGGCGCCGTCGGTGGAGCGCGCCAGCACCACGGTGGTTTTCCGATTGTTGGGATCGCCGCGGCGATCGTAGAACACCAAATAAACCGCACCGCTCGTCGGGTCCGCCGTCATCCATTGGAAGAAATGGTCGGCGCCGTTGTGGATGGGGTCGGAGTTCACGCGCACTGCCGGCGACCAGGTTTGGCCGTGATCTGCAGAGGCCGAACAGAAGACGTCAACGCCGCCGTTGCGATAGTCGCTCCACGCCACAATCAGCCGGCCGCCGCGAGCGCCGCCGTGCGGATCGATGGCGATCTGCGGAAAGCCGTTGCTGCGATCGACATCCTCCACCTTAAACATGATGGGGGCGGTGTCGACGACGCTGCGCGGCGCATCGAAAGTGGCGCCGCCGTCATGCGAGGTGGTCAGCAGAATGTGATTGCCGTCAGCCCACACCGCGTAGAGCGTGCCGTCGGGTCCCACTACGCCTGCGAACCCTTCGTTGGCGCCGTTGTCGTCCCGCGGCAAACCGGGATGGTGGTCAATCTCGACCGGCTTCGACCAGGTCTTGCCCCCATCGGTCGAGCGCGAGAAAAGAATCTGCGAGTCCTCAATCGTCCAGCGCGTCCAGCCCACGTAAAGATTGCCTGCGTAGGGGCCGTCGCCTTCGTCGGCTACAATGTAGGGCTTGTCTTCGAAGGGAATGCCGGGCTGGGTCGGCTGCTCGGCGACCGGAATGTGGTCGCTCTCCCAGGTCTGGCCGCCGTCCAGCGAGCGTCGCACGAAGATTCCATTGCGAATCGCATTGTGAGCCCAGTAGTTCGTCGTACCCAGCTTGTCGAAAGCGATGTAGCAGAGGATGGCGTGGCCGTGATTGTCGTAGGTCACGGAAACGTCGCCTGACACGCGGTAGTTCGGCGGCGCGATTCCCGAAGCCGCTTGCCAGTGGCGGCCGGCGTCGAGCGAGTAGGAAATGTGCGCGTTGTCCTGAAACGCCGCCACCACTTGCTGCGGGTCGCGGGGATTCACCGCGATCGAGGGCTCGGTGAAGTATCCGGGCTGCGGCGTCAGATCCATCACTTGCGCGCCTGGCGGCGCCGCCAGCGTCTGCGCGTGACCACGCGGCGCCCAGCCTCCTAGAACGAAGAGGAGGACGGCCAGCGGACGGGCCAATCTACCTATTCTCTTGATTGCGTCTTCAGTTTTACGGGGGCGGATTGCCGTCGCATAACCGGGAAATCGGGTCATCATCATCCTCACAAGCAGTCTCAATGCTGAGGCCAACCAGTAGACTAGTACGTTCTTGTGGGCAGACACAAGGATCATGTGGATACAGGAGACAGGAGTCAGGAGACAGAAGTGCAGACACGCTCAACACCAAAAACCCGCCGGCGCGATTCCTTCGAAGGCGGCCAAGGGTATTCTATCGCGCCGGGAGCAATCCCTTCCAGGGATACATAACTCGGGTCGTCCTCGGACCCGGCGAAGGCCTGATGACCATGATGGTCCCGGCGGCGCTCAACGCGCTCCAGGACGCCCAGCTCAGTCCTTCGGACATCGACACGGTGCTCGGCTATGCCTCGGTGGGTCCGTATACCACCGAACCAACTGGTCCATCTCCACCAGATGCTGCATCTTTCGCCGAGCGCTTACGTTGTGCCCCTGAACAACGAGTTCTCGAATTTCAACGCCGGACTCCTCTTCGCTGACGCCTTGATCCGCGCCGGGAGAGTGAAGAATGTCCTGATTGTGGTGGGAGGCGACTGGACGCGGCACGTGAGCTACCACACGGTACAGTCGGTGAGCGCTGCCGATGGCGCGGGCGCTGCCGTGGTCGGCCCCTCGGCGGACACGACGAAGTGGCAAGTTGTCGACCAGCAAACCGTGATGGACACCAGCTACTTCGGAACCATGTACATGCAGGGCCAGCGTTACGAGCAGCAACCTCCGAAGGACGGCCGCGAGCGGCTATGGAGTGACCCGTTTTTTCAAATCACACCCGAGGGAATGCAGGGCTTCGGCGAGTTCGGGGGCAAGATCGCGCCCACTGCCGTCACCGGTTTGCTGGCACGCCACAACCTTCCGGGATCGGCCGTGACGCTAATTCCACATCAAGCCTCGTCGGTCCTGTTCGAGATGTGGCAGAAGGTCCTCCAGCCGGCGCAGTGATCCAGACGATCGCAAACTTCGCCAACATGGCGGTCGCCAACATCCCGGTGAACCTGGCGTGGTCGACGGCCAATGAGCCGATCACGCAAAACAATCTCGTGCTCTTTGCCCTGTCTCCCGATATGCATGCCAACGCATTGCTTTTACAGCGCCGCCCATCTTGAGACCCTGGAATGCATCAATGTCGCGACGTGTGGTAATCTCGGAGTTGATGTAGGGCGCTGGTGGGGAGCTTCGGAGCCGCGTCAGACGCCCTGCGTAGCTCAGTGATGAGCCGCATGTCACGATCCGACAACCGCGCCTTGGCACACGTTGACCAATCAAAGACCAGGGGGCTGATCGGCGGCCGGTATGAACTACTCGACCGCCTCGGCGCCGGTGGCATGGGCGAGGTCTACTGCTCGCGCGATCGCCTCACGGAGGAGATCGTGGCGCTCAAGCGCGCTCTCCAGATGCCCGCCGTCGTTGCCGACAGCACACCCACCCAGCGTTTCTTCCCCGAATCCGGCCCGGAGACCGGAATTGCGACAGCAGGGGCCGGCGAGCAATCGGCACGCAGCTCAGAAGAAGCCCAAATCGCGCGACTGGCACTGGCATCGGAGTTCCGCGTGCTCTCCTCGCTGCGACATCCCAATATCGTCAGCGTGCTCGACTACGGATTCCAGGCCAACGGATTGCCATTTTTCACCATGAAGCGGCTGGCCGACTCCGTGAGCATCGTTAGCGCCGCGCTCGGGCAGCCGCTCGACGTTCAACTCGACATGCTCTTTCAGATGCTGCAGGCGCTCTCGTACCTGCATCGTCACGGAATTGTTCATCGCGATCTGAAATCCGCCAATGTTCTGGTGACGGGCCGGCACGTCACGGTGCTGGACTTCGGCGTCGCCGGGCTCCCCGAACATGCCGGCGCCGGAACGGCAGGCTTCATTGCGCCCGAAGTTCTGCGCGGTGCGCGTCCCACGCCCGGCAGCGACTTCTACGCCGTGGGAGCAATGGCCTACCAGATTCTGACCGAGAGTCCTTGGCACGGTTCGCTTCCTCTGCCGGGAGAGGACCCCCACTTGGCGGCGCTGGAGAGACTGGGGGCAATTGGCCAACTGGTGAAGACGCTACTTTCTCCTGATCCCGTCGAGCGCCGCTACACCGACGCCAACCTCCTTATCGCCGACCTCGCGCGTGCCGCTGGACGCGAAGTGCCGGCGGAGTCCTTCGCGCATCGGGAGAGCTATCTCAAGGCCGCTCCCTTGACCGGTCGCCAGGCCGAGCTGGCGCTGCTCTCCGCCGCCCTCGAATCGGCGAGCCCAGGCAAGGGGAGGGCATGGCTGGTGGGCGGAGAGAGCGGCGTCGGTAAATCGCGACTACTCGATGAAGTCCGGTCGCGAGCGCTGGTGCAGGGTTTCCTGGCCTTGACAGGGCGCGCGGAGGAGAATCAGGCTCCCTATTCAGTTTTTCGTGACAGCGTGCTCCGGCTGGCGTTGGTGGTTGAGGTGAGCGACGAGGAGGCGGGAATTCTCAAGATCGTGTTCCCCGAGATCGAGCGGGTTCTGGGCCGGCCGATTCCCGACAGTGCCGTCGATCCCCAGATCTTTCAGGAGCGGCTGATCGAAATCATCCTAAGCCTCTTCCAGCGATACAAGGCGCCGATCCTGCTGGAACTCCAAGACTGCCACCTTGCCGGCGAGAGCCTGGCGGTCATGCAGAAGCTGACGCAAACAGTCAACACGCTACCGCTACTGATCATCGCCTCGTTCCGCGACGACGAGCGCCCGCAACTGCCGAGCGAGTGTCCCGGCATGCGGCTGCTGCACATGACTCGCTTTAACCACATCGAGATTCGCGACATCACCGTCTCCATGCTCGGCAAGGAACTCGGCCGCAACCCGGCCATCGTCTCCTTCCTCGAACGCGAAACCGAAGGTAACGCCTTCTTCCTCGTCGAGGCGGTACGCGAGCTGGCCGAGGCCTCGGGGCGTCTGGACAGTGTCTCGCCGGAGATGCTCCCCGAGCACGTGTTTTCCGGCGGCATGAAAGATTACGCCCGTCGCCGGCTGGATCGGCTGCCGTTGTGGGCGCAGAGCCCCATCCAGGTTGCCGCGATCATCGGACGTGACGTCGATCTCGATGTGCTTCGCGCGGCCGCCCCGGACACGGATCTCGACGCGCTGCTCGTCGTCTGCGGCGATGCCGCCATCCTCGAGGGCTACGGCTATCATTGGCGCTTCACCCACGACAAACTTCGCGAAGCCGTGCTCGCCGAGATCGGCCGCGACTCGCGCCGCGAACTCAGTCTGGAGGCTGCGACCGCTATCGAATCCGTGCACGGCGCTGCTCCCGATGGGATTCAGGCCCAGGCCGCGCTGTGGAAGGAAGCGGGCGTTCCCGACAAGGCCGCGCACTATCTGGTGCTGGCAGCGGCGCAAATGCTCTCCACCGGCGCGCCGGAAAAAGCGGTGCAGTTCGCCGTCGATGCCACCCGCCAACTCGGCGTGGACCTGCCCGACTCGCGCGAGCAGCAGGGCGCAGCCATCGGTGCCGAAATGCAGAAGATCGGCGAACTCATGGCCGGACGAGGTCCCGCGCAACTCGCCGAGCTTCCACCGCTCAGCAACGAGCGCGTGGCCCGCGTCATCGGGATCCTCATGCTCATCGGCCCCGCCGCCCACATCAGCCGGAAACTCGAACTGTTCGCGCTCAGCAGCCTCAAGTGTTTCACGCTGACGCTGGAGCACGGTATTGGCTCCGACGGTCCCAAGGTCATCGCCATGTATGCGGCCGTGGTTCGCGGGCTCACGCAGAACAGTCAACTGGCCTACGAGTTCAGCACGCTGGCCATGAACCTCGACCAAAAGCTCTACGGACGTGTCAGTTCGCCGGTGGCGTTCCTGCACGCGTGGTTCGTGAATCACTGGATCAATCCGCTACCGACGAATCTCGCGTTCGCTCGGGAGGGAGCGCGAATCGGGCTGACGGAGAACGAACTGCTGTACGCCTGCTTCAACGCCGCTGCCTACGTGATGTACCTGAATTTCAGCGGCGCCCCCCTGCAACAGGTGGTGCAGGAAGCCGACCGGCAAATGGCGCGCATCGCCGAGCGCGTGCGCGTTGCGGCGTTTCACTGCCTTCTCGAGCGGCAGTTGGCGCTGGCGCTGCAGGGACGCACGGTGCACCGGCTCAGCCTCTCTGACGACCGGTACGACGAGGAACGCGACGTCGCCTCCATCTGCGCAACATCGAACTACAACCAGATCGGCTACTACTGCGTCGCCAAGATGCGGCTGCATTACTACTACGGCGAGTACGAAGCCGCGCTTCGCTACGCCGAGCAGGCGCTGCCGATTCTGCCCGCGTTTCAGGGCCAGGTTGGCGAGTGGGAGTTTGTCTTTTACCATGCGCTCGCCAGCGCGGCTCGGGCCCAGGAACTCGGCGGCCCTGAACGCGAGTCCATGCTGAGGACGGCTGAGGAACTGCTGGCGAAATTCGAAGCATGGGCGCGCATCGGCCCGTCGAATTTCGCGCACAAGCGCGACTTGATCCGCGCCGAGTTGCTTCGCGCTCGCCATGCGCACCGGCCGGCGGCAGAAGCTTACGAAGCGGCGGTGATCTCAGCCGCCGAAAGTGGGTTCGTCCACGACCAGGCGTTGGCTCACGAACGCGCCCTACTGTTTTATCAAGCTTCCGGCGATACGGAGAAATCGCGTGCCCACGCGCAAGCCGCAGTCACGCATTACGAGAAATGGGAGGCTTGGTCCAAGAGTGCCGCGATTCGCGACACGCTGCTTTCCCCCAAGGCCAACGACGCTCCACCTGCAGCCAAGCAGCACGCGGACTCTCTGTCAGCTACCTCGATGACCCCAGAGCGTTGGGAGCAGGCCAAGAAACTATTCGAGATGGTGCACGGACTCGACCCGGGTGAGCGTGCCTCCTTCCTTGATCGAGCCTGTCCGGACGACCCGGCGTTGCGCGACGAGGTTGAGTCGCTGATCTCGGGTGATCGGCGTGCCGGAGACTTCCTCGAGAAACCCATTCTGGCCGACGCGGCGCCAACTGAGGTTGCAATCCGCGTCGGCACGCTCTCGCTCGGTCAAGTGCTCTCGGGCCGCTTTCAAGTGATTCGCTTCCTGGGTCGGGGCGGCATGGGCGAAGTCTACGAGGCCAAGGACCTCGATCTGGGCGAGCGTGTGGCCTTGAAGACCATCCGGCCCGAGATCGCCTCCCAGCCTCTCACCATGGCGCGCTTCAAACAGGAAATCCAATTGGCCCGGCGCGTGACGTACCCCAATGTCTGCCGGATGTTCGACCTGGAACGCCATCGACCTCCGCTCGAGACTGACCCCGCGGCTGCCATAGTCACCTTTCTCACCATGGAGCTGCTGGAGGGCGAGACGCTCGCCGCCCGCCTTCGTCGCGCGGGACGCATGGCCACGGCGGAAGCGCTTCCGCTGGTTCAGCAGATGACCGAGGCCTTGGCCGCAGCCCACGAGGTCGGAGTCGTCCATGGCGACTTCAAGCCCGGGAACGTGATGTTGGTACCTTCGAAGTCCGGCGACGTGAAAGAGCGAGTTGTGGTTACGGATTTCGGCCTGGCCAAAGCGGTCGCGGCCGCCGGACAATCCGCCGATCAGGCCGCCAGTGAAGGTCCTGCACCCGCTGTCACACCCGGCGGGCATCTAATTGGGACCGTCAACTACATGGCGCCTGAACAACTCCGAGGCTGCGAGCCCACGCCCGCCTCGGACATGTATGGTCTCGGCCTGGTGATGTACGAGATGGTTGCCGGCAAGCGACCGTTCCCGAACGACACGCTTTTTGGTGGAGCCTACCAGCGCATGAAGCAATTGCCCGTGTCGCCGCGCGTCCATGTGCCTGATCTCGACCCGCAATGGGAACAGGTGATTCTGAGCTGCTTGGAGGTCGATCCGGCCAAGCGCATCGCCAGCGCCCGAGACGTTGTACCTCTCCTCTTGTCGATCATCGAGGGGATCCAGATATAAGCTGAGTGCTCGCCGCGTTGAGCGAATCGAATGCAGATTACGCAGATTTCTCAGATTAAGAGAAGAGCGAAAGATCACGCCTCGGCGTTGTCATAGATGAAAGTAAACAAATCACTTTACTGAGAAGGCCTATTCTTCTCCTAATCTGAAAAATCTGCGTAATCTGTGGATTGCCTTCTTCTTACCAAATGACACCAGTACCCGACAGTCAGATGGGCGGAGCGCTGGTTTCTTATCCGAAGGACTGGAAGTGTTTCCAGAAGTCGGGCCACGGCTGGTGGAGGTGTCGGCAAACAAAGACGTCAGTATAGCCATCGATCGAGCTATTCGTGATGCCGTATCGGTTGGTAAGATGGCCGACCAGTTCGCAGGACTGAAAGTTCTGATCCAGAGGATCTCGTGGCATGCCAACCACGATTACCGTCTCGGGGGGCGGGTCGCCGTATCCGCGCGGCCAGTAGGAGTTCATCCAGCTTATGGCCTGGGGCAGGCCATAAGCCGGGCCATAGAGGTTGACGGCACCCGCTTCGCCGACATCGCCCGCTCTTCAAGAGGCAGCGCATCGCGGACCTTGGCCGCCCTTTCCACCAATTCCGGCCAGCCGATCTCATAATTGAAATAGCCGTTCATGCGGTCCGCCACGCGCTACCATGCCGAGTTCAGCGGGGCAACGGGGAGGGTCACTGCGGCAGTAATCAAGCCGCTCACCGCCAAGGCCCTCCACGTGATTTGTCGGACGCTTAATGCAATTCGCGCGCTAAGCGAACTGACCCACCGCTCGCCCCAAACGGCGCCTGCCGCGAGCAGCATGGGGTAAGCCGGCGCCAAGTAGTAGCCGCGGCCCTTGGAGATGAGATAGGCCAAGAGAGGGACAACATACATCCAACCCACCATGCGATAGCGCCTGCCGGCAGGTGTCGAGAACAGGTACCAGAGCCCGGCGCCCCATAACGGGACGGTGACGGGATTGGCGCAAATCCAGAATTGATCCAGCAGAAAGCCGTTCGCGCGGCCCCACCGAACGTCACGCGCATGAATGCTCTTCAGAAACTCCAGGGTAACGAAATGATGTTGAATCTGCCACATCAGATTGGGCAGCCAGACCAGTACCGCGACCGCCGCTCCGCACCACAACCATGGGCTCCTGAGGTATCGTCGCGCCGGCGTTAGAACAACCCCCTGCCACCACTCCGGCAACAAAAAAGGCCATCGTATATTTGGTCATCATGCCCACACCGATCGCCGCTCCGATAGCGACCCACCAGCGCGGGTCATCAGATTTGAGCAGGCGGATCACAAGGTAGGCCACCACTAACCACCAGAGATAATCGAAGCACTCGTACGACAGGAACGACCCATTAGCCAGCGCAGGTCCCGCAATGGTCACCGCCAAGGCAGCCATGAGCATTGCCAGCCGTTTGCCCCCGAATTCACGCGCGGCGAGGCCGGTGACGATCAGCACGAGGCCTTGCGCCACAGCGGCGAAAAACCGGAAACCTCTGAGCGACGTTCCGAACAGTTCCAGTTCCACGCGGCCAACGAACGGCGTCAGTGGCGGATACGACCCGTAGCCCCAAGCCAGATGGCGCGCGTCGTCCAGTTCCATCAGTTCGTCACGATGGAACCCGTACTGACCGTTGGTGAGTGTGTGCAGGAGAAGCAGGGCGAGCGCCAGAAGGAAGAGAATGCCGAGATCGCTTGCTACTACGCGTTGCCATAGATAGCGCCTCAGCTTCGGCGACTCGCGGGAGGACCAGGCATTCCCAAAGCCAGGCATGGTTTTGCTCCGGGCCTTTCCTAATCAAGGATGATCGCTCTCAGGCTTCGACCAATCGCTAACATACACGTGACCTCCGCTCTCTGCAATCGCATCCGGGCTTCTTCGATGCGCCAACGCGCTGATTAGAGAGGGTTTCAATAACCTGGGAAACCGCCTTCTCGGAAAATGGGACGGCTGCGCTTCGAAAGCGGGCCAGACGCCCATCTGCCTCGCCAACACTAACGTGTAGTCACCCACTGTGTACCGACGATTGGGGAGGCTTAATACGAGATTCTGCACGAGCGAGGGGGGCGCGAAACAATCCACATGGATGTATAACAGCAACCTTCTTTTGGCTCGCCGCCGCCAAACTCCAGGTCACAAGGACGGTATGGATTTCTTGTTTTCGTCAAACGCAACGCTCCTCGTTGAATTCGCGGGCTGAAATTCAAGCAAGGGAAGCGCGGACCTGATTTGTTGATTCCATAATGGCGTCGGCTCCTTCCGACCGGTAGACTTGGTTGTGTCTAGACCAGGGCCGCCGGGAAAGGAACCGAACATGTTTATTATCGGATGTGATTTGCATACGCGCTACCAGCAAATTGCCATGCTGGATACGACGACCGGGCAGGTGGTGACGCGGCGGTTGGAACACGAGAACGGAGAAACCCGA
Source organism: Terriglobia bacterium (assembly GCA_035315065.1). GTDB lineage: Bacteria > Acidobacteriota > Terriglobia > UBA7540 > UBA7540 > DATFYM01. The sequence continues at coordinate 2,509 of DATFYM010000106.1, read as the reverse complement.
GCCTTTTACGCGGGCTTGCAGGAGCCGGTGCGAGTGGGAATCGAAGCCACCGGTTATACGCAGTGGTTCGAGCGGATGCTGAAGGAGTTGGGGCACGAACTGTGGTTCGGAGATGCGGCGCGGATTCGGGCGCGGGCGGTGCGGCGGCAGAAGACCGACAGCCGCGATGCCGAACATATCCTGAATCTGCTGCGAACCGACCTCTTCCCACGCCTTTGGGTTCCTTCGCCGGCGGAGCGCGACTTGCGGCAACTGCTGAAGCACCGGCAGAAGCTGGTAGGGATGCGCACCTCGGTGAAGAACCAGTTGCACTACCTGGCGATGAGCCAGGGGGTGTGCCGGAAGGGGAAGCTGTGGACGAAGCGGGGCCGTCAGGAACTCGAGCGGCTAGAGCTAGGCCAGTAGGCGAGTCGACGGCGGCAAGAGCTGTTGGAGTGGCTGGACCGGCTGGAGCCGGAGATCGCGGAGCTCGACCAGGCGGTGGAGAAAGCAGGCCAGAGCCGGGCGGAAGTGGTAGAACTCAGGAAGCAGCTCAAGGGGGTAGGGCCGGTGGTGGCACTCGCCTTTGTCCTGACGATCGGCCCGGTGGAACGCTTTAAGCGCAGTGGCCAGGTGGTGAGTTACGTGGGGCTGAACCCGCGCGAGTACTCCAGCGGCGGGCATCAGCGGTTGGGGCACATCAGCAAACAAGGCAATGAAATGATGCGTTGGCTGCTGGTGGAAGCGGGGCAGAGTGCGGTGCAGTATGATCCCGAACTGCACCGCAAGTATCAACGCTTGAAGTTTCGGCGGGGGGCGAAGGTGGCCATCGCCCGCCACTTGGCGGTGCGGATGTATTGGACGCTCCGCCAGATGAAGGCAGCGACGTCGCCGGTTCGCATGTCAGGTAGCTCGGCGCGGACCTTGGTGGAAGAAGCCAGTCCATCGATTTGTTGATTGAGCACCTGGCCTCCCTGCACGAGCGGGGAGATAGAAAAGAGAATCATGGTCCGTTTTGACGAGATCGAATAGATGGCTAGTGGGATCGGCCCACGCGAGGATTCGAAGAGGCGAGCCTTGGTCGGGACAGCCTCCGCAGAATTGGTGGGTCTACGAGAGCGATTCCCGGAGTCGGGGCGGGGCGTTTTCTGAGGCATGGGGAAATCTATCGCAACGATGGAAGAAAAGAAAGAGCAGGAAAAGGGGCGGCCCTGGGTCGCCCCCCTCATCGTCGCGATGAGTTTCCCACCGGCTATTCCTCAGCGGGTTGCCCGCCGGCAGAGCCCGCCTCCGCTTCACCGGCTGGGGATATCTTAAAGGCGGCAGGGGCGATCGGTCAAATGCGACCAACGGCTGACGATCGAGAAAGAAGGGGCCCATGGAACCTCGGATACCCGGAGGTCGGAACCGACCCCCCAATTCTGCGGAGGAGGTAAAAGCATGCTGGCGAACGAAGCTCCCGGCAAGAGCCTAGACACTTCGCCTAGCCAATCGGGCTGGCAAGCGGAGAGAGGCGTCAACGGTCTGCGACAAACTCCTTTGGCGCCGTTGAACCGATCCCTGCTCGCGGGGGTGGTGGTGTCCCTAAAAAGACACTTGACAGGGCCGACGGCATTATAGAAGGTCCGCGGCTCGCTCAGGAATCCTCACAAGGCTGCCGCTGTAAGAACACATCTCCGCTAACCCGGGCCCGGCTTTCTGTTCTGAGCCGTGCGTGGTCAGAGGTTCTGCCCGTCGAGTTGGTCCGTGAACAAGCGGAAGAATTGCTGGCCCGATACAAGATTCGTGCCGCCGACGCGCTCCAACTTGCCGCGGCCCTCGTTTGGTGCCAGGGGCGCCCTCAGCACCGAACACTCGTATGCTTCGACGAGCGCCTTGGCGAAGCCGGTTCTAAGATCGGGTTCGAAGTGACCAGTGTACGGTGAGCGGGGAGCCGCGCGCTAGGGGACCGCTTATCCCATTTGACCTACGAGCTCGCTTGAAGATGGCTGAAGTGGCGCGACTGGCTAACAAGACGTTGCAGCCGGGCGCAAAACGCCTCGCGGCTGAACGCGCAAATCATTAGAAGGGCGACGACGCAGGAGCATTGTGGCGGAAGGAACTTTCGGTTAAAGCGCCCTCTCGATGCAGACGGTTGAGGGCATCGTGGGCTTCGACCCTTGTACCCCACCAGACCACCATCCGGCTATAGCGTCGCGCCAAGCGCTGCGCAACTCCGCTTGCTGCCTGGTGGCAACACAATGGCACCACCGCACTCGTATCCCAGAATGCTGCCTCACTCAGCATCGCGTCCGGCTCGTACGGCGTCAACCACCCGTTTGAGCGCCACGCGGGGGGCTGGCATGGACCAGAAGGATGCGGGCAGAGCGGCTTCGGGCAACCTTAGGGCCCCCGTCATGAAATAACGTTTCCATTTAGGTCGACTTGATGTATTCTGGGACCGATGTATGACACAGCCGGAATTCAGCAACGGTTCGCAGCTTTGCGAATCGCTTTGGATGAACGATCGCGGCGCTTGGTCGCGGCGGCG
>DATFYM010000105.1:0-79334 GCA_035315065.1 Terriglobia bacterium | reverse complement strand
CCCTGATCGTGTTGGAGTACAGCACCACCGCCGAAGCGTCGTCAGCGTGGATCGTTCCGTTGGTGTTCGTGTACGTGTCGCCGTACAACTCCAGCGTCGCGCCGTTGGTGGCCTCCAACGTACCGGTATTCGTGACCCCATAGCTGGTTTGGATCTCCAGAAGGTTCGCCGACTGGTTGGCGTCGATGGTCCCCTGATTGTTGAGGGCCATGTTCCCGTAGCCGATGTTTCCTGCCCCCTGGATCAGATTGTCGTGGTTGGTCAGGGTAAAGGGGCCTCCGGAACTTCGGATGAGGTTGTAAGGGCTGTTGGACAAGGTCACCGTGCCCCCACCCTGGAGCGTCGTGTCAGCGCTCAGGAAAACCTGGGCATAAGTGGTGGACGAGTCCAAGGTGATGCTGCCGGTGTTGATGATCGTCCCCTGCACGTAGTCGTAGTAACCGTTCGGCACCGAAAAGTGACCCGCATTCGTCACCGCGTTGCTCGTGCCGTCCAGGGTGGCATAGTGCCCCAGAATAATTCCCGAACCAGTGCCGTCCGTCGTCGTACTCAGCGTCCCTCCGGCAATCGTCACCGATTCCAGGTCCACCGTAGAATTCGAGCCTGACCCGTTGCCCCCGAGGGCCTGAATTGTGCCGCCGGTGTTGGTGAAGAGGATACCCCCGCTGGACCCGCTAAGCACCAGGGTAGCCCCGCCGGTTGCTTCCAGTGTCCCCGTGTTGGTCGCCCCGGTGTAGATGGAGAGGGGGAGGCCACTGGTGGCGTCGATGGTGCCGTTGTTGACCAGAGTTAGAGACTGGATCGCTCCCGATCCCTGGATGGTGTGGCCGGTATCGTTGATGAATGTCTCGGTGCCGAAGGCGCCATACATTGTGGATTTGTTCAGCGTCAGGGTACCCATGCCAGTGCCGCTGCCCAAGTCAAAGGTCGAGCCGTTCCCATTGAGCTGGAACGTTGCACCCGAGACGCTGCCTATCGTAATGCTGCCATCGTTATTGGAAGTTGACGAAGCCCCGGGCCCAACCACCCACACGAGGGAGTCGCCGTCCGCCACCTTGATGACGCCGCCGAGGGTGTTATTAAGGGAGGACACCGTAAAGGTGGAGGGGTCGCTGTTGAAATTGACGGTACCGCTGTTAGTCAGGGTTCCGGTTATGGTAAGGTTCTGGGAGCTTCCGCTCACCGTCGTAGTGCCCGAGTTGTTGAAATTCCCGCTGACGGTGATCGTGTCGCCGCTGCCGTTCAGGATCAGATTCCCCGAATTGGCGAGCGTGCCGCCGGACGGCATGAAGTCGTAGCTGCGGTTCTCCAGGTCGAGCGTGCCGGCGTTGCTGTTGAGGCCCGCCAGGGCGTCCGTCGAACCGTCGGTCGAGATCAAACCACCCGCCCTGAGGGTCAGGCTAACCCCGCCGCCGATGCTCGTGATGCCGCTAGCGGGAGCCTTATACTCAAACAACCCTGCAACGTCATAGCTCCCTGTGCCCGTCAGGTTCCCGGAGCCATCGAGGTCGCTCCAACTGTTGCCCGAGGCGCCCGTCACCAGGATCTCGCTGCCCGTCTCCAGGACCACCGAGCCCTCATTGCTGAAACCCGTGGTCGTGAGGGACGAATTACCCGTAAAGAGATGCAGCGTGCCGGAATTATCGAAGTTGCCGCCGACCGTAACACTCCCTCCATTCGAGGCAAAGCTCGGGCTGTTGAGGTTGGTGGTGCCGGCGTTGGTGTAGTTGCCGGCCACGGTGAGCGTTCCCCCACCGTTAACCTGGACCGTCGATGTGGCATCATTGGTCAGGTTCCGGGCCACGCTAGCCAAATCGCTCTGGTTGCCGGCCCCTTGGACAGCAACCGTCAGCGTGCTGCCGGTGTTGTTGAAGTCTCGGCCCACACTCAGAGTGTTGCTGGTTCCGAACACGTTCACGTTCCCGCTAAGGCGGATAGGATCGTTGTTATTGAAGTCCGCGGTGGTGGAGAGAACGTGGTTGTTTCCGAGGATGTTGACCGTGCCTCCGGTGTTGGTAAACGTTCCTGTCGTCGCGACGGTAAAGGGGCCGGAGCAGCAGAAACCACTGTCAAGCTGGAAGGTGCCGGTGTTGGTGAAATCTCCCACCGTGGTGAAGTTGGCGCTGTTGAAATCGAGGAATCCGCCGTTCGAAGCCAGGTTCGCCAAGCCATTCGTCTGCCCATCGGGCGTAATGAGGTAGGAGGGGCCCTCCAGGGTCAGTGAGGTGTTGGGCGCGACGTTGACGATGTTAATGCCGCCGTCCACTTGGAACGTGCCGCCGATGATGTAGTTTCCGCCTGACAGGGTGTTGGTGGCGGAATTGTAGTTAGTGAACGATCCATCAGATCCGGTTACGTGCAGGAAGGCGTTTCCGGATGCAGAAGAACCGTCACCGTCGATCTGGATCAACCCGCCCGCCTCGTTGGTGAGGGTCGCCGTCGTCACCGTCGGAATATTGGTACCGTCGGACGGGAACAAGTGCAGGGTGCCGGAGTTATCGAAGTTGCTGCCTACATTCACCGTTCCGCTGGTCGCATAACCGCCGAAGGCATTGCCCACATTCATAGTTCCGGCATTGGTCGCGTTGTGCAAGTTGAGCGTGCCGCCGCCGGAGAACCCGCTCGGACTTTCGCCAACCTGAACCAAAGCGCCAGCCTGGTTAACGAGGTCCCCGCCGATGGTCAGCGTGGTGGGATTGTCAGGACTGGGCTCGCTGACATAGAGGCTGCCGCCGTTGGTGAGGGATTGCCCCGTAGTAAGGGTGGCGTCAGCATTCTGCATGACAAAGGTACCGTTGTTGGTGGCTAAGGTGGTGAGGGCGTTGGTGTGGCCGTCCGGCGTATAGAGTCCGTTCCCTCCCAATGTAATGCTGACACCCTGGTCGATGGTCACGATGGTGTTCACTGGGCCGTTGTTATACTGGAAGATGCTGCCGTTCTCCACGTCATAGGTGCCGGCAGTGACCTCTCCGGCATTCGTCAATTGGGCCCAGCCGCTGCCGGTGATGATCAACTTGCTGCTGTTTGAAATATCGAGACTCCCGTTCTGAGTGAGCCCGGTGGCGCTCGCCGTATCACTATTACTAAGGATGAAGCTCGCCCCCGTGTTGTTGGTGAGCACTCCGTTTATGGTGAGCGTGTCGCTGCCGTTCAGGGCGACGGACCCGGAGTTGGTGAGAGCTCCGCCCGTGGTCATGGAGCTGCTGTTGGACAGGTTCAGTTGGCCGCCAACGTTCACCGTGAGCGCGCCGGAAACGTTCTGAACGTCGCCGGTGTTCATGTTGAGGGTACCGTTGATGGTGTTCAAGCCGTCGAGAGCGCTGGTCGTGCCACCGTCGGCCGAAAGCATGATGGTGGAGAGGGTGCCGTCGGTCCCCAAGCCCCCAGCGTTGTTCAGCGTCACCGTGGCACCGCTGCCGATGTTGGTGATAGCGTTGCCGGTGTAGAAGAACGTTCCGCCGTTCAGATTGAAGGTGCCGCCCGTCAGGGTGTTCCCGCTGACGTTGGTGAGCCCGCCCGTACCCGTGACCTTGATCGCGCTCCCGGTATCCACCTCTACGTAATTGTCGTTGGTAAAGCTGTTGCCGGTACCGGCAACGGTCAGCGTATTGCCGCCGCCGTAGAGCTCGGTGGTGTTCTGCTCGTAATTCCCGTTAACCGTCAGGTTGCTGCCGCCGCCCCCGTTGTTGTACAGCACCACGGTGCCGTAATAGGGGATTCCGCCATTCGTCAAGTCGCCGCCGGCCGCCCCCGGGCTCGCGCATCCCGCCGAGCCAGCGCAGTTGGTGGTCATCGAGCTGCCGTCATAAAGATAAAGGTTGCCCGTGTTGATGAGCCCGCTGTTCAGGTTCTGGACGATGCCGTTGAGTTGAATGAAGCCGCTGTTGGTATTGAGGTTGTCGAGGGCGCTGGTGACGCCACCATCGTGGGAGATCAACACAGAGGAGCCGATAGCGTCTGGCACAAAGCTGGCGCCGTTGGCCGAGAGGGTGATGGTGTTATTCACGTTATTCAGGAGGTCGGTGGTGGTAGAGCCGTCGCTGTTGAAGGTGTAGTTGAACAGCCCGCCGTTCAGGTAGTACGTGGCGCCGCCAGTGAGGTTTCCGGACGGGTCAAGATTGGCCCAGGAGCCGGCAGTCAGCGTGCTGCCCGTATCTACTTCCAAGGTGCCACCGAAGTTGGCGAACGCTCCGGGGACGCTGCTGCTAGCGCCGCCGGAAAGGATCAAATTGCCGTTATTGGTCAGGCTCCCGCTGAAGTTCTGCGTCACGCCATTCAGAGAAAGGAACCCATTGTTCGTGGCGAGGTTGTCGAGGGCGCTGGTGACGCCGCCGTCGGCGGAAAGCGCGATCATGGAGCCGTTTACGTCCGTCCCGTAGAGGCCGCCATTGGTGATGGTGATCGAGCCATTGTTGGTGTGGATCTCGTTGCCGTTGTAAAAGAACGTTCCGCCATTCAGATCGAAGGTGCCGCTCTCCAGCGTGTTAGTGCCGTCGACATTGGTGAGCCCGCCCGCAACGTTGATGGCGCTCCCGGTATCCACCTGCACCTGATTGTCGTTCGTGAAGCTTCCGGTAACAGTCAGCGTGTTGCCGTCATTGTAGAGGTACGTTGCGTTCTGCTCGTAGTTCCCATTAACCGTCAGGGTAGTGCTGCCGTTCCCGTTGTCCTCGAGCACCACGACGCCGCTACCGGTGTTCCCACCGTTCGTCAGGTCGCCGCCCGTCGCCCCCGGGCTCGCGCATAACGCCGACCCAGCGCAGTTGGTGGTCATCGAGCTGCCGTTAAAGAGATTAAGAGTGCCCGTATTGATGAGGCCGCCGTTCAGGTTCTGGAAGATGCCATCGAGTTGGAGCGTGCCGCCATTGGCGCTGAGATTGTCGAGGGCGCTGTTGGAGCCGTCGGTGGTGATCAGCACGTCCGATCCAATCCCGTCCGACGCGAAGCCCGCGCCGTTAGCCTGAAGACTAACGCTAACCCCACTGGCGATGTTATTGATGGTGGTGCCGAAGCCGCCGGAGCTGTCGAGCGTGTAGGTGAACTTGCCGCCGAAGATGTTGTAGGTGCCCTCGTTAAGATTACCGCCGTTGTCCAGGTCGTTCCATTGGGTGACGTTCAGCAGGCCTCCCGGATCAACTTCCACCGTGCCGCTGTTCTGGAATACGTTCAGGTTGGCGGTCGGCGTCCCCGAACCGGTCAAGATCAGTACCGAAGTGGAGTCGTTGGTGAACGTCCCGTTCGGGAGGTTGAGGATGCCGCCGCCCTGGATAGTCGTATTGGTGAAGTTCTGGTTGTTGTAGTTGGACCCGTTGACTGTCAGGGTGGTGTTGTTCACGCTGAGCATACTGTTGTCGTTGGTCACCGATCCGCCGACGGCCGAGGCCCCGCCCTGGATGGTGGTAGCGGACCCGTTGAGGTTGTTGAAGTCCCCGCCGACGCTCAACTGCGCGCCGTTTTGGACAACGGTGGTGGCGGCGTTCTGGTTGTTGTAGGTTCCCGTGACCACTAAGAGGCTGTTGGTGCCGTTGTTGCTACCGTCAACGCACACGGTGGTGGAGCTGAAGCTCCCGCAGTTGGTGTTGGTTCCGAATCCACTGCCGCCGTCGCTGGTGAGGTTACCGTTCACCGTCAGCGTGCTGCCGCTGTACACGTTAAGGGCACCGTTGTTGGCGAAGTCGGAAGACGTCATGAAAGTGGCGTTGTTCTGCAATTGGAAAATGCCGTTGTTGGTGGCGAGAGTGGGCGTGAGGTGATCGTGCGACGTGTCAGTAAGCCCGAAAAAGCCGCCCGCAGCGTTGTTACCATTGCCATCCAACGTGAGCGAGGCGGTGCGGTCGATGCTGGTAATGTCCTGCATGCCGTTCACACCAAAACCCGGCGGCATCGCGTCGTAGTAGACGTTTCCACCCAGCACCCAGTTGCCGGTCAGGTTCCCGTTAACGTCGACGTTGTTGAAAGCGCCGGTTATCGTCAGACTGCTGGGGCCGCCGCCGTTGGCGCCGAGGATGCTCACCGTACCGTTATTGGTGAAATCCCCTGGGGTGCTGAACGTGGCGCCGTTGGCGAGTCCGAAGAACCCGTTGACGGTGTTCAGGGCCAGGTGATTATGCGACGTGTCGGTAATGCCGAAGAGACCGCCCTCGGTGCCGCTGCCGGCGTCCAGCGTCAGGGAACCATTGATGGCGGTAATGTCTCCGTTTGGATTCGAACCGCCACCGGGACCGTCATAGTAGACATTACCGGCCAAATCCCAGTTGCCGGTCAGGTTGCCGGAACCGTCCACATTGTTAAACGCTCCGGTCACGGTGAGGCTGCCGGTGCCGTTGAGAACGGACACCGAGCCGTTGTTGGTGAACCCGCCCGCCGTCGTGAAAGTGGCCCCGTTCGTGAGGGTGAAGCTCCCATTGACGGTGTTCAGGGGCGCCAGGTGATTGTACGAGGTGTTGGTCAAACCAAAGAATCCGCCCGAGGAGCCATCCAAGGTGACGTTGCCATTAATGCTGGTGATATCCCGATTGAAGTTAACGCCCTCTGACCCGTCGTAAAAGACCTGGCCGTTCAGGTCCCAGTTGCCACTCAGGTTTCCCGATGTATCGACGCTGAGGAAAGTCCCGGCCACCGTCAAGGCGCCGCTGTTGAGAACGTTCACCGTTCCATTGTTGGTGAAGTTCCCGAGGGTAGTGAAGGTGGCGCCGTTCTCGAGCGTGAAGGTCCCGTTGCTGGCGACGGTGTTGAGGCTCGCCAAGTGGTCATAACTGTTACCGAGGGCGCTGCCCCCAAAGAACCCGCCCGAGGAGCCATTCAGCGTCAGCGACCCGGGGTTCGAGACTCCGTCACCAATACTGGTAATATCCTGATTCCCGTTGACGCCAAAACCGCCTGTCGCGGGGTCGTAGTAAACCTGCCCGCCCAGCACCCAGGTGCCGCTCAGGTTCCCAGAGGCATCCACGTTGGCGAAGCCGCCGGGATTGGTGATCGTAATCGTACTACCCGGATCGACCCGCACCGTGCCCTGGTTCGTCAACCCGCCCAAATTCGCCACGTTCCCGGAACCCAGCAGTTGAAAGGTTTCCGTGCCCTGATTAGTGAACGTACCGCCTACATTAAGCGTCCCGCCACTCATGAGTTGGGTTGTGGCAAAGTAATCGTTATTGTTGAAATTTCCCATCACGGTCAGGGTGCCGCCGTTCTGAACGGTGGTGGTGGCGAAGTTCTGGTTGTTGAAGTCGTTGCTGACGGTGAGGGTGCTGTTATCCACCGTGACCGCGCCGCTGTTGAACAACGACCCTCCGATGGTCCCGTTGCTCCCTATGAGCAAACTCAGGTTCGAACTCGAATAGGGGTTATTGAAGCTCCCGGTGACGGTCAACGTGCTGCCGTTCTCGACGGTCAGGGTCTCACCGTTGTCGCCAAAGTCTCCGTTCACCGTGAGGGAGCTGGCGTTGATGTCCATCGTCCCAAAATTGTAGAGGTAGGAGCCGCCGGCATTAACATTAATAATGAGGCCGCCCGAGCCCGTGGCATTTACCGCGCCGTAGTTGTAAAAATATCCGCCGGCGGCAGGGGTGATGGTGAGAGGGTTGGCGGTGTTGGCGTTGATGGTGCCCCCGCTCTGAATGGTGAGGTTGCTGATGGTGCCGTCTCCCTGGATGGTGTTATTCTCGTTGTCCAGCAACTCCGTGCCGTTGACGCCGGTGATGGCACCGCCTGACAATGTAATGGTGCCTCCGCCGTAGAGGTACGCCCAGTTTCCGTTTCCGCCGTCGTTGAAGGCGAGCGTCGACGATGTGAGATTAATGCCGCCGCTGTTGTTGATAACGGAGTAGCCGGCGCTGCTGTTGAGCGTCAGGGTGCTGCCGTTTCCCCAGTTGATGGTGCCGGCGTTGTTGAGCACGCCGATGGTGTCTCCGCCCGGGGCGGTGGGGTCGCCGATGGTCAACTGCTGGGTGGTGCCGTTATCGGTGAGCGTCGTGCCCGTGCCCAGTGCGAGTTGGTCGATGGTGGTGGGCACATTAGTATCGAGGGTGATGGGGCCGCTGCCTGTGCCCAGCGACACATCGAAGTAGTAGCCTGACGTGTCGTTGTTGGCGGGAGTGCAGGTAGGGCTCCAGTTCCCTGAGTCGCTCCAAGAGGTGGTCAGGTCGGCACCGGTCCAGTTAATCACGTAGACGCCGCTGGTACACTGGGCGCGCGCAACGCCGGCGCCGATCGATAAAACAAACGCTAGGGCCAGCAGCGTGGCCATCCATTTCCCGACTCGCGGGCTCGCACCCCGCCCGGCATGGCCATTCGCCGATTGACGATTCACGATTGAAACTAGCAACATCTCAGCACCTCTGGAATTCGGCTTCGTCATGACACGCTCCCGTAGGCCTTACAGGGTAGGCAGAATCGAGCGCGGCTTGTCCCGGCGCCCGACAACACCGTGTGCTTCTGTGATCTGGAGGGCAAAATAATCGCCGCACTATCCGGGCTAACCCACTCTCATGTCGCGCACCCCTCCAAAGTGTGAACGAATGCGCTGAAGAATCAGGAGGGGCACCGTAGGATGCGCCCCTCGGGTAGAGACTAGCAATTCGTGGTGGCCGTCGCTTACGCCCGCTGCGCACGGCGACGCTGCATCATACCGTGGGCCGCCAGCGCCAGTAGCGCCGTGCCCAGCATCAACCAGGCGGAGGGTTCCGGAGTCGGGGAAGCGTTAACCGGGGTGATCTCCAGAGTCAAGCTGTTCGGCCCGAAGACATCCATGCACGTGTTGTTGGCCGGGCAACTCCAGTTGGTGAAATCCATGCTGGCGAAGTTGTTCGACTTGGTGCCGAAGAACAAGAATGTGAAGTCATCCCCCGGGTCGGGCGTGAACCCGTTAACAGCCGTGAAGTCCACCGTGCCATCCAGCGCCGCGTTGCCGCTGACGTTCAGGACGCTGAACTGCCCGGGGGCGATCCCGCCCAAGTCGATGGTTAGCGTTCCACCGGCTCCCTGCTTGTAATTTCCGTTGATGGTCAGGGTACCGGGAATCCCGGCGGCAGACGCCGGCTCGACCTTCCCTCCGCTGTTGTTGACGGTTCCATTGTTAAGCGCATTGACCGTGCCAGCGCCCAACAGCGAGCCAGCCTGAATGCTAACACTGCCCGCTGTCAGCGTGCCGTTCGCTGTAGTGCTGCCGGCGGTCTGGATATAAGCGCCGGCGGCGCCAACGGTCAAAGTTTCGGTGGGCCCGCCAAACTGCCCTTGGCCGATGGATACGTTCCCGGTGTTGGTGAATGACGCCGCGCTCAGCGTGTCGCCCACGCCGGAGAGAGTCACCGTACCCCCGTTAATAAACGCAACGGCGGCCGCCAGGCTGCCTTTGGTGCCGCTCATAGTCACCGAAGCGCCCGCATTGTTGTTGAAGTTGCCCGCCACGGTGACTTGGTCCGAAGCCGCCGTCAGGCTGAGAGAGCCGCCGCTGCTATTGTTGAAGTCGCCCGTGTCCATCAATGTCTGGTTGTTGCTGTTCAGCGCGATGCTTCCCGAGTTCGTCAGGTCAGCGGTCAGGCTGGCGCCCGGTTGCGTCAGAGTGACGTTTCCGCCGTTGGCGAGCGTACCCGTCACTGTCATGGAGGTGTCAACGTTGACGGTCTCGTTGTTGGTCATCCCGCCGTTCACCATCAGCCCCCCGCCGTCCACATTCACCGTTCCGTTGTTGGTAAAGCTGTTGACGGAAGTGACGAGTGGGTTGGCGGTCGGGACGCCTCCGATGCTGCCGGCGTCGATGGTGCCGTTGTTGACCAACGTCAGGTCTTCGATGGCACCCTGCCCCTGAATGGTGTGGCCGGTGTCGTTGACAAGAATCTGAGTGCTGTCATACCCGTAGATGGTGGAGTTGTTAAGCGTCACCGAACCCGTGCCTTTGACGCTTCCCAGATCGAAGGTTGAGCCGGCGCCGTCCAACGCCAAGGCCGCGCCGGTGCTGCTGCCCACGGTAATGTTGCCGTCGTTGTTGAAATAGGCCTTCGCCGACGCCGGAGCGATCAATGTCAGAAACCCACCATCACTCACCGTCACCGTGCCCTGGTTGTTGAACGCGGGCGCGGAAAGCGAAGTCCCCAGATCACCAACTCCCCCAAAGCCGTTGGTGGTATCCCAATACAGTATGCCCGTGCCATTGACCTGCATGGCGCCGTTATTGATGACACCCGTAGAGGCGTTGACCCCCGGCTGTATGACCAAACTACCGTTGACGGTTACCATGCCGTTGTTGGTGAAGTTGAGGGAGAAGATGAACGAGTCGGGCGACGACCCGTTAGCGACGATGGTTTGGCCCGCGCCGTTGACGAGAGTCTCAGTGCCGGTAAATCCGAACAGATAGGTTTGGTTGAGCGTCACCGTACCCGTGCCACCCAACTCGAAAGTTGAGCCGGCGCCGACCAACTCCAGGTTCGCGCTGGTGGCTATGGTGTGCCCGAGGTTTAGGAGGTTAATGTTGCCGTCGTTGTTGAAGTAGGCCGTCGTGCCATTAGGGGCCAGCAATTCCAAATATCCACCGTCATTCACCGTCACCGTGCCCTGGTTGTTGAAAGCGGGCGCGGCAGGTGAAGTTCCCAGATAACCAATTCCCCCGAAGCCGTTAGTGGTATCCCACAGCAACACGGCGCCGGTCTCCACCCGCATCTCGCCGCCGCTGGCGTTGATGACGCCAGGGCTGGACGAACCCCCGCTCGGGCGTACGTCCAAGGAGTTCCCCATGGTCACGTCCACCAAGCCGTTATTGACAAAGTCGAGGCTGTAGATGTATGAGGAACCGTTAGCGTAGATCGTGTGGCCGGTGTCGTTGATCAGCAACTCGCTGCCGTTAAACCCGAAGATCACGGAGTTGTTGAGTGTCACCGAACCCGTTCCACCCAGATCGAAGGTTCCGCCGGCGCCAGCCAACACCAAGGCCGCGCCGCTGGCGCTGCCCACGGTAATGGTGCCATTGTTATTGAAAAAGGCCTCCCCGTTGACGGGAGTTTGCAGCTCGAGGAAGCCGTTGTCATTCACCGTCACCGTGCCCTGGTTGTTGAACGCGGGCGACGAAAGCGAAGTGCCCGTGTAAACCGTAGCATCCCAGTACAGTGTGCTGTTGCCGTTAACCTGCATGGTGCCAAGGTTGGTGACACCAGGCGAGACCGAGAGCCCAGTCGGCTGTATGTCCAAAGCACCGTTGGCAACCACTGTGCCCTTATTGGTAAAGTCGAGGTTGTAGATGAACGAGGCCGCGCCCGCCTCCCCAGTGATGGTGTTTCCGGTGTCGTTGATGAGAAGCTCGCCGCCGGTGGCGCCCTGGATCGAACTCCCGAAGCCGCCGCCCACCCCCAAGTAAATGTTGCCGGTGCCGCCGCCGCTGAAGACGTCGAAGGTGATGCCGTTGCCGCTCAGTAGGAGCGTGCCAGGCGCGAAGAGGGGATCGATGTTAATGGTACCGTCGTTCGAAATGAGAACGGTGCTTCCCGAAAATGACGGGCCGGTGGACCACTCCAGCGTGCCGCCGCCGTTGACGTTGACGGTGCCGTAGTTGAAAAACGACGTTCCGATGTTGTTGTTGGTCTCCCAATTCAGCGTCGAACCGCTGTAAATGTTCATGGCCCCAGACACGCCGTTGGTGATGTTGTTGTTCCCGTCGGACTCGATGGTGGTGGTGCCGCCGCCTTGGCTGGAAATAATTCCGTTGTTGATGAGGGCCAAGGCGCTGATCGTGCTGGATCCGTAGTCCGTAATGTAATGGTTGCTGTCGTTAATCAATGTTTCCGTGCCGTAATTCCCGAAGATAGCCGAGTTCCCGTAGAGGTTGACAACTCCCCCGCCTGCGTTGCTTCCCAGATCGAAGGTGGAGCCGTCGCCGACCACCTTCAGGTTCGCGCCGAAGGTAGTGCCCACGTTAATGGTACCGTCGTTATTGAAAAAGGCCTTCTGGCCATTAGTGGCCTGCAAGTACAGAGTTCCACCATCAGCCACGTTCACCATGCCTTGGTTGTTGAACGCGGGCGCGGAAAGCGAAGTCCCCGCATAACCACTGTTGGCAGCCCAAATCAGGCTGGCGCTGGCCCCCACATTCATCACGCCGGTGCTGGAATTGGTGACGCCGGGCATGGAGGAGTTCCCAAGGGGGCTTATGTCCAAGAAGTCGTTCACGGTCACCGTGCCATTATTGATGAAGTCGAGGTTGTAGATAGACGAGAATCCGTCGGCGATGATGGTGTGCCCGGTGTCGTTAATGAACAGCTCGTTGCCCTGACCCCCGAGTATCGCGGAGGAGTTGAGCGTCAGCGAACCCAGGCCGCTGAGGCTTCCCAGATCGAAGGTGGAGGAGGATGAGCCGTTGCCGTACAACTCCAGGTTCGAGAGGTTGCCCAGCGTGATGCTACCGTCGTTGTTGAACCAGGCCTTCTGGTTAGGGCCGAACTCCGCCTCCAACACCAGAGTTGCGCCATCGCTCACCGTCACCGTGCCTTGGTTGTTGAAAGACGGCGTGGAAAGCGAACTGCCCGGGTAAGCGCTGGCGCCCCAGTACATCACGCTGTTGTCCTGCATGGTGCCATAATTGGTGACGCCGGGAGAGCTGGAGAGCCCGCTCGGGTCTATCGCCAACCCAGCGTTGGCGATCACCGTGCCGTTGTTGGTCAAGTCAAGGTTGTAGATGAACGAGGTCGTCGTCCCGCTCGAGGTGATGACGTTGCCAACGTCGTTGATCAGCAGTTCCGTGCCAGTAGCTCCCGTGATTGTGGAGCTGTTAGGGAAGGCGCTCACAAGATTAATGTACCCATTGGTGTTGTAATACGGTCCGACATCGAAGGTGGCGTTGCTTCCGGAGAGCAGCAGGCTTGCGCTAGTGGTGCCTGTGCCTATGTTAATGGTGCCATCATTGGTGAAATACGACGTGGCGTGGGACGCGCCCAGCCACGTCATCTGTCCGCCGTCTTGCACCGTCACGGTGCCGGTGCCGGAGTTGTTGAACGCCGAGCCAGGAGCGTTAAGGCCAGTTCCCTGGTACTGGGTGGTATCCCAGACCATGATATTACCGCTCGCCACCGTCATTTGGCCATTGTTGGCGATGCCAGGATTGGCGGACATCCCGGTCGGCTTCAGGGTCAGGGTGCCGTTATTCGCGAGCACCGTGTCGTTGTTGATCAGGTCCAGGTTAATGAGCCCGCCGCCTTGAATCAGTTGGTCACCGATCCCAGTTCCGTTGACCATCTGCTCGTCGCCCGTAACGCCCACGATCGAACCATTATTCGACAAGGTTATGGTGCCGCCGCCCGAAAAGGTGAAGGCGCTCCTGTTGCCACTGTCCTGAAGCGCCAACTTGCCCCCGTCCAAGACGATGTTGCCGGAATTGGTCTGAAAGATGTTGGCGCTCGCGCCCGCGCCCGTGATATCGATCGTCAGGGTGCTGCCGGGGCCCCAGAAGATGCTGCCGGCGTTGTTGAGCACGCCGATGGTGTCCCCGCCCGGGGCTGTGGAGTCGCCAATGGTGAGTTGTTGGGAGACGCCCCCATCGCTTAGCGTCGTCATCGTGCCAAGCGCCAGCGTGTCAATGGTTGTGGGCCCGTTATCGAACACGATGGTGCCGTTGTTGAACCCCAGGTTCACATCGAAATAGTTGCCTAACCCGTTGGCGGGTGCGCAGCCGAGGTCCCAGTTAACTGGGTCGCTCCACACCGAGGTTCCGTCGCCGTTGATCCAGTTAATAATGTTGACGCCGGTGCCGCATTGGGCGCGCGCGACGCCGGCGCCAATGGACACCAGAAACGCGATCGCCAGCAGCGTCCCCGCCCATTTCCAGACTCGCGGGCTCGCAACTCGCCCGCGCCCGGCATGGCCGCTCGCGGATTTACGATTAACGATTGAAACTAGCAACATCTCAGCACCTCCGGAATTCGGCTTGGTCATGACACCCTCCTGTAGGCCTTACAGGGTAGGCTGAATCGAGCGCGGCTTCTCCCAGCGCCCGACAACACCGTGTGCTTCTGTGATCTGGATAAACGGGCAAAATGATCCCCGCCGCACTCTCTAAACTTTTCCCGACTATGGTACGCCCAGCGGGACACAGTAGCAGTACTCCCCAAAAAACGTCAATGGCCCAAAGGTGCTATGCGCATATAGCACTTTGGTGCTATACGGGCATAATCACCTAAACAACTCCTTTAACTGCAAAAGTTTCAAGGCGATCCAGGCAGGAGATCGAAATTGACCCGCCACCAACTTTTTGCTTGACTTTTCCCTCCGACATGGTAGCCTAGAAACAGCCAGCTTTCGGGGCTAGACCGGAAAGCAAGGAGGCAGAGCAAAGGGCTCTGCTCTGGGGCGCCACGACGACACATGAAAGGATAGCATCCAAGGCTTGAGATTCAATCTGGGTGAGGGTCAAGGGCTGAAAAGAAGACAAAACGAAGCCATGGGGTCAGCCCCTTTACGGTCAAGGGATAGGTTAGAATGAATAAACGAAGCCACAGAGACCATCTCCCTTTTCTCTAATCGCTTACGGTCGTTTTGATCCCGCTGAGGCATAGCGAAGCCAAGCAAAGCCATAAAGTTTAAGCTATTTTATATCATTAAGATAGACGGAAGATGGAAAAACCAAAGCCACGGCGAACAAATGCAAATGCATCAGAGGCTTACCAGGATTCTAGGCCCGATTTTCGACAACTCGCCCCGATGGCGCGAATCTTCTCTGGCACGAAATTGGGCGCCATCGGCTGGAGGGGGTCAAGGCCATCGGAAATAGACCGGAGGACAGCTTTCCACAAAGCCGAAATCTTTTTTATTTTCATTGGCATGGAGGAATGCGCGAACAGCCCGATTGCTGATTTGGCGAACGAACTGGAGAAGGCGTACAGGGCACGGGGAACAGGTTAGAGGGTCGTGGTGAATGGTAGATAAGGAATCGGTCTTCACGAGTTTCGAGTTTCAAGTTTCGAGTTTCGAACTTCGAATTTCGATGTGGATGACGGCCCTATTTGCGGTATGGTGAAAGCAGGCGGAGAGTAGACGCGACCCAACAAGGGGGCTGCTCCTGCTGCGATGCGACGGAGGTCGATTGGATCTGGGAAAGAAACTTCTAGGGAACTGGAGTCGGAACCGGGGTCAAAGACGCTTCGGTGGCCGGCGCCTGGTGGTAACGCTCGTGCTGGGAGCCGTGGCGGCCGCAGGAGGCCTGGCCCTGCATCGTGTGCAGGCCGATCCGGCCCAGCCGCCCATCGACATTAAGGTCACGTACACCGACATTGCCAAGGCCGCCGGAATCACGTTCGTTCAGGATGCCACCGCCACCGAGCAGAAGTATTACCTGGAGACGATGGGGACCGGCGCCGGCTGGATCGATTACGACCAGGACGGTCTCATGGACCTCTACTTGGTGCAGTCGGGGCCCACGGACGCCTACAAGCCGGCGCATCCGCTGCGCTCGGCGCTCTACCACAACAACGGCGACGGCACGTTTACCGACGTCACGGAGAAGGCGGGCGTGGGCAACGAGGGTTTCTACGGGCAGGGAGTGGCGGTGGGCGACTACGATAACGACGGCTACCCCGATATGCTGGTCACGGGCTACGGCCACGCCATCCTCTACCACAACAACGGCAACGGCACGTTTACCGACGTCACCGAAAAAGCCGGCGTGGCCGACAAGGGTGGCTGGTCCACGAGCGCGGGCTGGTTCGATTACGATAAGGACGGTTACCTGGACCTGGTGATTTGCAACTACATCGAGTGGACGCCACAGACCAACATCTGGTGCGGCGAGCATCGCCCCGGGTATCGCGCTTACTGCCATCCCGACAACTACCGGGGCCAGCATATCAAGCTCTACCACAACAACCACGATGGCACGTTTACCGACGTTAGCGACAAGTCCGGCGTGAGCAAACCGGAAGCCAAAGGCATGGGCGTGGTCCTGGCCGACTTCAACAACGACGGCTGGACCGACATCGCCATCGCCAACGATACCTGGCCGAATTTTCTCTTCATCAACAATCACGACGGCACTTTCAAGGACGTCTCCTTCAACTCCGGCGTGGCTGCCAGCGAGGACGGGAAGTACGAGGCCGGCATGGGCATCGATGCCGCCGACATCGATGGCGACGGCTGGATGGACCTGTACGTGACTCACCTCGATTTTGAGCTCAACCGCCTTTACCGGAACAACCACGACGAGACCTTCGACGACATCACCTTCTCCTCCGGCATCGGCAACAAGGCGATCTTTCTGAGCGGGGTGTCAGCCAAGTTCTTGGACTACGATAACGATGGTTGGAGGGACATCCTTCAGGCCAATGGATCCATGTTGGATAACATCAAGCTTTATCACACTGAGGAGACCTACCCGGAGCCAAAGCTGATGTTCCGCAACCTGGGAGAGGGAAAGTTCGACAAGGTCTCCGAGCTACTCGGCCCCGACTTCATGAAGCCGACGGTCGGGCGAGGGCTCGCCACCGCCGACTTCGACAACGACGGCGATATCGACATCCTTGTTAACAACCGCGGCGATGCCCCGGAACTACTGCGCAACGACGGCGGCAACGCCAACAACTGGCTGACGGTGAGGCTGATCGGGGTCAAGTCCAACCGCGACGGCATCGGCGCCAGCCTCAAGCTGGTGTCGGAAGGGTTCACCGAGTTCGATCAGGCCAAGGGCGGCACGAGCTACATGTCCGCCAGCGACCCGCGCATCCACTTCGGACTGGGGAAGCGGAAGACGATTGAATCGCTGGAAATCACGTGGCCGAGTGGGACCGTCGACAAGTTGGCTAGTGTCCCCATCAACCAGATCATCACCGTAAAGGAAGGCGTGGGCATCGTGCCCGGATTGTTCCCCAGGGTGGTAGACGGTAGACGGTAGAGGGCATATAGGTAGACGGCAGATTGTAGACGGCATACAGGCTCTCTACTACCGATGGCTGACGGTGAATGGCCTTTTCACAGCCTGTATGCCGTCTACAGTCTGCCGTCTACCGCACGATGGCTGAAGGCTGATGGCTGAAAGCTGATAGCTTTTCGAAGTATGCAGAACGTCTACGTCATCACGACTGGAGGCACGATCGAGAAGGTCTACCACGAGCAGACCGGGCGCGTGGCCAACATCGCCACCAAGATCGACCGCTACCTATGCCGCTTGCGGTTGCCGGACCTCAAGGTCAAAGTGACGGCCCTGATCAATAAAGACAGTTTGGAAATGACCGACCCCGACCGCGAGCGCATTCTCCAAACTGTGGTGAAGAAGCTGCGGCAGCCCGCGCCCATCGTCATCACTCACGGCACTGACACCATGGTCGAAACGGGGCTCTACCTCAAGCAGCGGCTGCACGGCCTCAAGGTACCCATCATTTTCACCGGCGCCATGACCCCACTCGGCTTCGAGGGCTCCGACGGACTTCAGAATCTGACCGAGAGCCTGTTGGCGGCGCGGCTGGTGGCGCCCGGAATCTATGTGGTGATGCACAACGAGGTGTTCCCCATCGATCGCGTGCGGAAGGACCGAAAGCAGGCCCGCTTTGTCTGGAAGGGAAAGGCGGTAAGACAGTAGGCAGTCGGCAGTAGGCAGTCGGCAGTCGGCAGTCGGCAGTAAGCAGGCGTCTTCATTCTGGCTTCTGGCTTCTGACTTCTGGCTTCCTTCTTCTGACCGAAGGCATCCGATGACTGGCCAAGACCGCCGGCAGCGTGAGCGCCTGGTCCTCAGCGCGCTTTGCCAGGGAACGCCGCAAGGCCCGGTAAAGGAGTCAGCGCGCGGAATCCTGGCCCACTATCGCTGGCGGGAGCCGCTCCACCAGATCGTGTACCACGTACTCCTCGCCATGCCGTTTGACTCACCGGAGCTCGCTCGCCAGCAACTCCCCGCCCGGCTCACGCGCGCGGGCTTTCCTGATGTCGAGGTGGACGACTTGTTCCGTCCACACTCCCTCTCCCAAGCAGCGGCGGAGGAACTCATGCACGACCTCGCGGGCAGTAGCCAGTAGGCAGTAGGCGGAAAGCAGTAGGCAGTGGGCAGCGGCGTTACCTTCGCTCGCCCCCGGGGTGGCGCAAAGAGGTTGTTCCCCGAGGGTCACACTTACTGCCTTCTGCTTTCTGCCTACTGCCTTCTGCCTACTGCCTTCTGCCTACTGAGGGAGCTCCACCTCGATCGGCGTCGTCAACTCCACGTTGCCCCAATCGAGCTTCATGGTGACGTGAGTAAAGTCTTCCTTGGGGTATGACAGGGTGATGGTCAGCTTTTCCGCCTTGGAGCCAGCTTGGGTCATGGTGATCGGCGCCTCGAACCAGATGGCCGCCTTGCCAATCTGAAAGGCATCGAGGTGCGAGGCACGGACCGCGGCAGGATCGATGAACGCCAGGCTCCAAGTCGCCCCGTCGGCCGAACGATGCACGCCGAGAAAGTAGTAACCCGGCTTGACGCTTCTCCCGCCGATCTTCAAGGGCAGGCACGTATCGAGCGCCGTCCAGAAGTTGCTCCCCATGCGCCAAACGCGGCCCTTGGTCATCTTGTCGAACGTGGCGGGATCGTCGTATTGTGGCTTCCAGGCCGGGCGGCCATAGTCGATCGCGAACTGCCCGGCGGCCGCATTGGCCGTGTCGTTCCAGTAGAGGACGCGCGCCGAGGCGCGATCATCGATGCCGCCACCCTCGGCGGCGATCTTGGGCGCCTGCTGCGCCTGCGTAGACATCGCCAGCGCGAGCGCGAACGCGGGAACGAAAAAAACTGTTTTCATCGGACGTCTCCTTGGCATCAAAGTTATTTCAGGGCAAGCTCGATTCTAGCACCAAGCGGGAAGCCGTCTTTGCATTTCGCGCCGGCACACGCTATCCTGAACCTGAGGCCATAATTCAAGTGGACAAGAATCACATCGCGGTTGGCGTCACGCTGCTGGGTCTTACGGTGGGTTTCCTGGCCGTGAAGTACTTTCGCGCCCCCTGGCGCCGGCGATTGGGACCCACGGGATGGCTCGGAACGGCGATCATCGTGGCCGCAGAGATCCTGCTCGCGTTTCACAAACCGGTCGCGACCCTTTTTTTCACGCCCATCGTCTGGACGGGCTACCTGCTCCTTGTCGGCGCTCTGGTGCGCAGTCTGAGCAGCACGCCAAGCGCGACGGCAGCAGTTTCGCAGACCTTGCTGCCGTACTCCAAGTGGTTGGCGTTCTGGTCGGTGCCGCTGTGGCTGGTTTTTGAGGCTTACAACCTGCGCCTCAGAAACTGGACCTACGTGGGCCTGCCCGCCAACCCTCTGGTTCGGGGCATCGGTTACGTCTGGGCGTTCGCCACCATCTGGCCGGCGATTGTCGTGACCGCGCACTTCCTGCGCGCCGTCGGCCTTTTCTCCAACCGAACCGAGCCCAGACCGGCGTGCAAGACTTCGACGGTTGCCGCTATTTTCCTCACCGGACTGGTTTTTCTCCTGTTCCCCATTCTGGCGCCGGTGCGCGTCGGTTCTTACCTGTTCGGCCTCGTCTGGATCGGATTCGTCCTGCTGCTCGACCCGCTTAATTACTGGTGGAAAGGGCGCTCGCTGCTGCGCGAGTGGGAAGCAGGCGACTCCTCGACCCTCTTGAGTTTTCTGGCAGCGGGCTGGGTATGCGGCATTTTCTGGGAGTTCTGGAACTTCTGGTCGGTAGCCAAGTGGCTTTACGTCTTTCCCATCTTGCAAAACCGGAAAGTGTTTGAGATGCCCATCCTGGGCTACGTGGGTTTCCTGCCCTTTGCCGTGGAGTGTTTCGTGATGTACGAGTTCCTTCGCGTCGCCGGCGGCCGGTTAGCGGTGCTCGGGCGCCCTCTCATCCGGAGTGAGGCCTCGCCACTCGATTCATCCGGCCTCAGCGTTCCTGATTCTGACACGTGAAGAAAAGGAGTTGAGAGTCGAAAGTTGAAGGTCGAGAGTCCGTCTCCTGACTCCCGACTCCTTCTTTTCATGACTGTCGACCTTCGGCTCTCGACTCTTTTCTTTATTCTATCTCCCGCCTCCTGACTCCTTCTTGTCGTGGCTTCTTTCTTCCTGCTCGCGGGCGTGGTATGAGCTGCGCACCAGCGGGCCCGACTCGACGTGCCGGATGCCGAGGCGCTCGCCTTCAGCCTTGAGAGAGGCAAATTCCGCCGGCGTGTAGAAGCGCGCCACCGGCAAGTGGTCGCGTGTGGGACGCAGGTACTGGCCGATGGTGGCGATGTCCAGCCCGATGGAAGCGTAGTCGCTGAGCACCTCCACGAGTTCGTCGAAGGCTTCACCCAACCCCACCATCACTCCGGACTTGGTCGGGATCTCCGGCGCAATCTGCTTGGAGTCCGCCAGCAACCGGAGGCTGCGCTGGTAGTGCGAACCGCGCCGCGCCACGCTGTAGAGCCGCGGCACCGTCTCGAGGTTATGGCTCAGCACGTCGGGCCGCGCCGCCAGCACCGTCTGGAGCGACTCGTCGGAACCGCGAAAGTCCGGGATCAACACCTCCACCTTGCCGCCGGGAATCGCGCGCCGCAGAGCTTCAATGGTCAGCGCAAAGACCGCCGCGCCGCCGTCTTTCACATCGTCGCGGTCGACCGAGGTTACCACGACGTACTTCAGTCCCATCTGCTCCGCGGCGAGCGCTACGCGCTCCGGTTCGGCCCAGTCGAGTTCGCCCTGCGGCAGTCCCTTGGGTACGGCGCAGAAACCGCAGCGTCGCGTGCACAGTTCGCCCAGGATCATGAAGGTGGCGGTGCGTTGTCCCCAGCACTCGCCGATGTTCGGACAGCGCGCGCTCTCGCACACGGTGTGCAGGCTCAGGCCGCGCATCAGCCCCTTCAGCTCGGAGTAGTTCTCGCCGCCGGGCAAGCGCACCTTCAGCCACTCCGGCCGAGGAATGTGGCGCGCCGCTTTTTCGAGTTGGACGAGTTCATTCACGGTGAACCATATTGTACGCTGCCGGGGACCGCGTAGCAACGGTGGCGAATAGATGGTGCGATTCTGGTTTCCAGGGCATTGTCATTCTGAGCGAAGCGAAGAACCGCTCTTTCCGTTTCTTGAAACGAAGACAAGAGGGATTCTTCGCTTCGCTCAGAATGACATGCGGGCGAAATTACGACAGGCGGGCACGTTGGTCGGACGATTAACCGGAGCTTTGCATGATTTGCACGAGTGGTCACTTCATTACGGAACCGTTGCTGGTATAATGCTGCCACGAAAAAGGTGACGTAATATCTTGCTCCAACCGAACGGAGAAAGTGCTCATGAGAAGACTGGCCCGCTACCTGACACTGGGTATTCTGCTTTCTCTCACGGCGCCGGCGGCTCGCTCCCTGGCGCAGACGGGCGCGCCCAGCGTCTCCGCGCCTGCACCCTCGGCCCAGACCGCTTCCGATTCAGGCAGGCTCGCGAAGCTCGAACAGCAAGTGGCCGAAGCGAAGAGTTCGGGCGACAACGCCTGGATGTTGATGAGCGCGGCCCTGGTGCTGATGATGACCGGTCCGGGCCTGGCCCTGTTTTATGGCGGCTTGGTGCGGAGAAAAAACGTGCTGGCCACCATGATGCAGAGCTTCGCGCTGATGGCGCTGGTCACGGTCCTCTGGGCGGTGTTCGGCTACAGCCTGTGCTTCCACGGCGGCACGCGATTCATCGGCAATTTCCAATACCTGTTTCTGCGCGGCGTTGGCGCGCAGCCCGACGCCGACTACGCGGCCACCATCCCGCAGCAGACTTACATGATCTACCAGTTGATGTTTGCCATCATTACGCCGGCGTTGATCACCGGTGCGGTGGCCGAGCGCATGAAGTTCAGCGCCATGGTGCTGTTCATGGCTCTCTGGACGGTGATCGTTTACGACCCCATGGCGCACATGGTTTGGGGCAAGGGAGGCTTGCTGAACGCGACCCTGGGCGGCGTGTTTCCCACCCTGGATTTTGCGGGCGGGACGGTGGTCCACATCACTTCCGGCGTGTCGGCGCTGGTGGCGGCTATCTATGTGGGTAAGCGCGTCGGTTATCCGCACGAGCCCATGCCCCCGCACAGCGTGGTGTTGAGTTTCATCGGCGCCTGCCTGCTCTGGGTGGGGTGGTTTGGCTTCAACGCCGGCAGCGCTTTGAGCGCGGGCTCGCTGGCCACCAGCGCTTTCGTCGCCACCCATTTCGGCGCGGCGGCCGCGGCGGTGGGGTGGTCCGCGGCGGAATGGATCCGCAACGGCAAGCCGAGCGTTCTGGGCGCGATTTCGGGCGCGGTGGCCGGACTGGTGGCGATCACGCCTGCCTCCGGGTTTGTCGGGCCCATGTCGGCGCTGGCGATTGGCCTGACGGCAGGAGTCGTCTGCTATCTGATGGTCAGCAAGGTGAAATCGAAATTCGCCTACGACGATTCCCTCGACGCCTTCGGCGTGCATGCTGCCGGCGGAACCGTGGGGGCTGTGCTGACCGGCGTTTTCGCCACCCGCACCGTTAATGCGGTCTTTAAGGACTCCAACGGAAACGCGCTGCCGGTGGGACTGCTGGATGGCAACGCGCACCAGATCCTAAACCAGCTCGTGGGTATCGCGATGTCGTGGGGGTTCGCGATCGTCGGCAGCCTGATCATCCTCAAAATTGTCGATGTGCTCATCGGCTTGCGCGTGCCGGAGCGCCACGAGATCGAGGGTCTGGACCTCTCTCTGCACGGCGAAGAGGGATACACCCACGAGGCGTGAGCCGGCTTGCGCTGCGCGACATAAGAGTGGGAAGAATCCACAGATTACGCAGACCACACAGAAAAAGGGGCAAAGACTCAGGCGATCTCCTCTGGCATACGGCCGTTCCCCGTTTTCTAATCCGCGGAATCTGCGAAATCTGTGGATTGTCCTCACTCTTATGTCGTGCAACCGCGATGGAGGTAGATAATGGAGCCATTTCGTCTGCATGTTTTCGTTTGCGATCAGAAGAAGCCGGAGGGCGTGCCATGCTGCTCGGCGCGAGGGTCCGAAAAGGTGATCGATGCGCTCCGCCGCGAGGTCGCAGCGCGCGGATTGGACAACGAGGTTCAGATCACCGTGTGCCGCTCGCTCGGGTTGTGCGAGCGCGGCCCGAACATGGTGGTTTATCCCGACGGGGTCTGGTATTCAAACGTCGCCGCGGAGGATGTTCCGCAGATTGTTCGGGAGCATTTTCAGGAAGGGCGAGCGGTGGCGCGGCTGGTGAACAGCGACGGCGAGGCTTTGCGCCGCGAGATCGTCTCCAACCGCGACAAGATGCGGGCGGCTTTGCGCGCCAGGGACCAAGCCGGCGCGCTCCCCGACGATCTGGTGAGTACTATTCGAGGCTATCAGGAAAGCCGAGCGATTCTCACCGCCGTGGAACTCGACATCTTCACCGCGGTGGGCCCGGCGGAACAAGCTGCGACCGCGGCTGAGGTGGCAAACCGGATCCAAGCCGACTCTCGCGCCACGGAAATGCTCCTAAACGCGCTGGTGGCGATGGGGCTACTCTCGAAGCAGGAGGGGACCTTTCGTAACACGCCTGTGACGAATCGGTATTTTGTCGCCGGATGCCGCGACGATGCTCGCACGGCCACGCTCCACTCCGTGTACACCTGGCGCCGATGGTCCACCCTGACGGACTGCGTGCGAGCCGGAACCTCCGTGAGCTATCAGGAAATGAGCGAACGGGGCGAGGAGTGGGCGCGCGCCTTCATCGCCGCCATGCATCGCAACGCCGCCGAGCGTGCGCCCTTGGTGGTCCAAGCCGTGGGCGTCGAGGGTGTGCGCCGCATGCTCGACGTGGGTGGCGGGTCCGCCGCTTACTCCATCGCCTTTGCTCGAGCGAGCGCGCAGCTTCAGGCCGAGGTCGTGGACTTACCGACGGTTTTGCCCATCGCCCAAGGCCACATTCAGGACGCCGGCCTCGCGGGCCGCGTCCAAGCGCGCGCCGGCGACCTGCGCACGGACGAGTTCGGCGAAGGTTATGACTTGGCTCTGATCTCGGCCATCTGCCACATGCTCGATCCCGAAGAAAACCGGGATTTGGTTCGTCGCTGCTTCGCGGCGCTGGCTCCGCAAGGCCGAATCGTGGTTCAGGATTTCATTCTCGAGCCCGACAAGACAGCGCCCAAATTCGCCGCCCTGTTTTCCCTCAACATGCTCGTCGGCACCCGCGCCGGCAGCAGCTACAGCGAGGGTGAATACACCTCATGGCTCCGAGAAGCCGGTTTCGCCGACGTTCGACACATCAGGCTGCCGGGACCTTCAGGCCTGATCGTCGGCACTCGCCGTGCGTGTAGTGGCGTTGGTATGAGAAATCCGTTCCCGTAGCCGATCGACTCTACGACGAACATCTGGCTGCATTGAGAAAGGAAGGTCTAATCAATGGCTAAGAATTTCAGGGATCTTGAATCAAAAATGTCCCCGGCAGCGCGGGCTCGGGCGAAAGCGAAAGCTGAGCGGATGATTAACGATATGGCTCTTGACGAATTGCGAGAGGCACTCAAGCTGACCCAAGAATCGCTAGCCGAGGGCCTGCACGTCAATCAAGCGGCGATCTCTAAAGTGGATCGGCGCTCGGACATGCTCATCAGTACCCTTCGGAAGATCATCGAGGCCATGGGCGGGGAATTGGAGATCCGCGCCATTCTTCCGGCCGGTGTAGTGCGGATCAATCAGTTCCAGGATTTTCGCAAGCCTGAGTTGTAGCCGCTCGCCACTGCGGCTTGTCTATTGCGCTGTCACATGTTTTGCATATAGAATAACCACCATTCTGAGCGGTAGTCAGGAGGGGTGGGAAATGGTCCTCTCGCCCGAAAGCGATTCCTCCATGACTCCTGAGCGATGGGAGCGGGTGAAGGAACTGTTTGAGGCTGCCCGCGAGCGCCAACCCGGCGAGCGTCCCGCGTTCCTGAACGAAGTCTGCCACGGCGACGAGACGTTGCGGGCAGAGATCGAGGCACTGCTCTCGAGTGACCGGCGCGCCAGAGACTTCCTGGAAAAACCCGCATTGGCCGGCACCGAACCCACTGCCAGTCTGGAGGTTCGGCAGGGCACACTCTCGGTGGGCCAAGTTCTTTCGGGCCGCTTTCGGATTATCCGATTGATCGGCTTTGGCGGCATGGGCGAGGTCTACGAAGCCAAGGACCTTGATCTGGGCGAGCGTGTCGCCTTGAAGACCATCAAGCCGGAGATCGCCTCCCAGCCGCGCAGCCTGGCGCGCTTCAAAAAGGAAATCCAGTTGGCGCGGCGCGTGACTCACCCCAACGTCTGCCGCATGATCGACCTGGGACACCATCGGCCTCCGCCCGGCGATCCCTCAGCATGCGTCGTCACCTTTTTGACCATGGAGTTGCTGGAGGGCGAGACGCTGGCCGCCCGCCTTCGCCGCGACGTGCGCATGACTACGGTCGAAGCGCTTCCACTGGTCCAGCAGATGGCGGACGCGCTCGCGGCCGCGCACGATGCAGGAGTGGTCCACCGGGACTTCAAGCCAAGCAATGTGATGTTGGTGCCTTCGAAGTCGGGCGATAGAGCCGTACGGACCGTCGTCACCGACTTTGGCCTTGCCCGAGCGGTTGCGGCCGCCGGTCAAGCCCCCGATCCGGCCGCAGGGGAGAACCCTCCATCTTCCGTGACTGGCAGCGGACACTTCGCCGGAACCATTCTCTACATGGCTCCCGAACAACTGAAAGGCCGCGAGGCCACGCCCGCCACCGATATCTACGCCCTGGGCTTGGTGATGTACGAGATGGTCACCAGCAAGCGCCCGTTCCCGGACGGCCCGCTCCTTGGCGGCACCTACCAGCGACTCACGCTGCCGCCTCCCTCGCCGCGCGTCCTGGTGCGTGATCTCGACCTGCGGTGGGAACAGGCGATCTTGCGCTGCCTGGAGATCGATCCAGGCAAGCGCTTCGCTCGCGCGCTCGACGTGATCGCCGCTCTCAAAGGCCAGGCACCGGCTTCCGGGGCGTCAACTGCCGGGACGCGACAACATCGGGTCGCCCTCACAGTAGGGCTTTTGATTATCCTCTCCTTGGCATTGTTAGCTGCAATTCCAGCGGCGCGGCACCGGGTGGAAAACTGGATGGGTGCCGCAGAAATACGTGAAGAGAGACAACTGGCAGTGTTGCCTTTTACGGTCGCGGGCGGCGACCCAGAGAGTAGGGCCTTCGCTGATGGCCTCACCGAAACGCTGACGATGAAGCTTAGCCAGCTTATGCCGACCCACCCCTTGCAGGTGGTTCCCTCCAGCGAGGTTCGAGCACAGGGTGTAAGCACGGCGGAGCAGGCGCGCAAACAGTTTGGCGTGAATCTGGTGGTGGCGGGCGCCTTGCAGCGTTCCCTCGGTATGGTGCGCATTACTTTGGTGGTCATCAATACCAAGACGCGCCGGCAAGTGAACGGCGATAGCATCGACGCCTCGGCGAACGATCCATTCCTGGTGGAAGACGAAGTGGTGACGAGCGCGGTAGCAATGTTGAGGATCAAGCCGGGCGTGCAAGAGCAAACTGCTTTAACGGCTCATGGGACGTTGCGCCCGGCCGCCTATGACTACTACCTCCGAGGCTACGGCTACTTGCTGGAGTATCAGAAGCCCGAGAACATCGAGAGCGCCATTTCTGTATTCCAACGCGCGCTGGAAGCGGACACGAACTATGCGCTGGCGTATGCCGGCCTGGGAGATGCGTATTGGTATAAGTATGGGCTCACACGAGACGCGAAATGGGTTGACGAGGCCTTGGCAGCATGCGAGCATTCAGCCACTCTCGATCCGGGCCTCGCGGAGGCTCATGCTTGTTTGGGCACCGTCTATTCGGGAAGGGGCGAGTTCGAGAGGGCCATCGAGCAGCTTCAGGTCGCGCTGAAGATTGATCCTACCAATGATGACTTTTACCGAAGCTTGGGTCGCGCTTATCAGGGCATGGGAAAGCCGCAGGAAGCAGAGAGTACCTATCGCGAAGCCATTCACTTGCGGCCGCAGTATTGGGCCGGCTACAACCGGTTGGGCGCATTCTTTTTCAACCAGGCGCGCTATAAGGATGCCGAGCCGATGTTCCGTGAAGTGATCTCGCTAGCGCCGGACAACGCGCGCGGCTACACGAACCTGGGTGCCATTTACTTGGCCGAGGGTCGTTACGCGGATGCGATCCCTCTATTCGAGCGCGCGGCCAACATTCAGCCCACAACTGACGGCTACTCCAACCTTGCCACATCCTACTTTCAGTTGAGGCGCTTTGCGGACGCAGCTCGCGTTTACGAGCAGGCCGTCCGACTCAATGAACGTGATTACACGATGTGGGGTAATCTTGCGGACGCTTATTACCGACTACCCGGAAAGCAGGGTGCAGCCACCGAAGCATATCGCAAAGCAGTTTCATTGGCGGAAGCGCAGTTGCAGGTAAATCCTCGAGACGCCGAGGTAATGAGCGACCTTGCTGACTATCAATCCATGCTGGGAGAAAGAGAAAGTGCTCTCGGATACTTGAAACGAACACTTGCGGCTGCCCCCGATGACCCTTCCGTGAGTTTCAAGGCCGCTGAAGTTTACGACCAGCTTGGCGATAACGAGCAGGCCGTCACCTGGTTGGGAAAGGCGCTCACCGCCGGGTACTCGAAGACGATCGCGCGCGATACTCCGGTGTTCGACAACTTACGCTCTGACCCGCGAGTTCGAGCGCTGTTTAAGGGTGATTAGGTCGATGCCGCGACCAGCAGACGACCCCGGAACAGGCATTTCCAGTTTTTGACCTTGCTCGAATGCGCACTTTTCAAAGCTTGACTGCAAATTCAGAGTCGGTTTCGCATTTTTCCAAAGGAGGGAGACCATGGCCGAGCAGAATAAGAAAATACGCGTTGAGATCCTGGGTCGCGAGCACGTCGCTGAAGAGAGAACCGAGGTGAAGCGGGGAGATGTGCTTGAGTGGTTCAACACCGTGAAGCAGGAATGCAAGGTTATCTTTAAGGACGATGGTTGTCCGTTTGGGCACCATCATAAGGAGTGCGAACTTGTTGTGCCGCCGGAGCAGCAAAAGACGACAGATCCGATCCAGGGAGCATTCAAAAAGGAATATCGCTTTAGAGTTACGTTCGAGGAGCCGACAGGGAACGATGTCCGCGGTACTCCCAGAATCATCGTCACGGGTTGAGGAGTGGACGCGCGGCGGATTGCCCGGGTGGACTTGTGGCCGAGGCTTCTCATCACGCGTCGAAGAAGCGAAAGTAAGGATCACCGTAGTGCTGGTAGGCGCCCCAACTGGAAAAGCCGTTAGTCATCGTCCTGACGGCGAGCCGAGCATCCTGCATGGCCACGTACATCGGCTGAGGTGCTCCGTCGATGCCCAACAGGCGCCTGTAGAGAATCTTGGCAAATTCCTGAGCTGCCTGGTCGTTGATCTGCCACGCTGTGCAGACGAAGTTGCCCACTCCCCGAAGGAAGAAGGATTCAGCAAAGCCGGGAGCGACCCTCGAGGAATCGCGGAGCGAAATCACGCCAGATTCGCACGCGTTGGAGAAGACGAATCGAGGAATTCGATCGAGCCGGCTCAAATCCTCGGCGGTGAGAATTCTTCCATTAGAGAAGATCCAGCCCGAGGCCCGAGGATGCGCTTGGCTATACTCGCAATGCCCGGCGAAATGCAGCGCGTCATAGGAGTTCTCCTGTAGTTGGTCGAGAACCGCTTTATGACTGGCCTCGGTCGGGCCGATCAGAGGCGTGACCTCGATACGGTTCCTACCGCTCTTGGCGCGTTGACCGTTATTATAGGTTTGGAAGAGGTCAGCCAATAACCGTGCTTCTTGCTGTGCAGCAGCTAAGGGCCTATCGGATGCGGGGTCAGCGACGATCAGTACGCGGAGGTCCTTGCTCGACCGATGGGGCGGTCCCGGCGGCAGGTCGCTTTGAACCTTGAGTTCCCGGGTCAAGCCTCGGCTCAAACCCAGCAGACTCTCCTCCGGGCCAATCTTGATGTCTTTGTTGCCGGCAATTCCCGGCGGAGCCAGCAACTCCCAAGGCAGTCTGGCAGTCTTTCTATTGCAAATCACGATTAACGGGGCGCTGGTCAGTAGCTGGGGTTGAAGCTCTTCCGGGATAAGTCGCCTACATAGGGACGCGGCCTCTTTCAACTGTGCGCCGGCATCCTTCGCCGCTAACAGACTCTCCTGCTCTTCTTGCACTAATTCCCAATCCATGCGCTGTCGGCGCTCGCCCACGAGGGCCGCGTTGGTCACAACGCTGGGACGATATTCCCCACTTACCACTTCAGGAGAGAAATAGATTGGAGGCACGTCCTTTGAGGGCCGTGGCGGTGGGGAATCGCTTTCGAGAGCCGCAGCAATTTCCGCCTGCGTTAGCGGGGTGAACTCCAACACTTCCAGGTTCTCCAACTCCCTTTGTAGCGCGTCATTTAGTTCCACCAGCCTCTTTGGGTTGAACTCCACAAAGGTCACTACCTCGAGTGACCTCCCGCCCGCAGCCGCCTCCTCCAACCCGCCGCGCAGGCCGCGAATCCAGGCGCCCAGGGCACGATGTGGCTCGATGTTGCCGTTGCCTGACCCGATCAACACCGTGGCCAGATGTCTTTTCCCGAGGCGGCTCAACGACCAGAACAACTCGCGCACTAAAACCGTCAACTCAGCGACGCCAAAATTACCGGGGTAGCCCATGCCAGCAATGGCAATCGTTCGGCTCGGACACCGCGGGTCGGCGAGGAAGAAGGGCCGCGCCGGCTCTCCGCTAATGATTCCACGCTGGTACAACTGCGTAATGATCAGGCCTTCGTTACCCCCGCTTGGCAAGGTCCGCCTCATGGCGAGATCGAGCGCCAGCTCCGCATCGACAGGAGCGACGTTTTTGTAATGCCCAACGGCGATGGCATCGATGGGAACCGTCTCGCCCGAAGGAGCGTGGCCAGGTTCGCCGGCTTGCCCAATATCACCGTGCAGAAGCCTGATGCGGATGCGGGCCGGGCTCCGATCCTGGGTCGGTGTGGCAGAAGGGATGTCGTTGGTTGCCGACTCATCGGGCTCTGGCGTGCCTGCCTGGGTTCCATCGAAGGTCAGTCGCCCGGCGGTATTTCCTGGTCCGTCTGGTTCGTCCAGCATAGTCATTCGACCTCGTCCCGCCCAAGTCGAAAGAGAGTCTACAACAAAATACCCCAGAGAGCCATTGGTTCGATAACATCCCGCGTCCATCTCAAAACCAGGAGCGCGCTGATAATAGAGCCGATAAGGCGACGAAATGATAGTGGTTCGGGAAGACAGCCCACGCCTGCAGATCCCAACCGTACTTCTCAGCCAGCTCCAGAAGCAAGTCGCAGAGGCACTCCAATCGCTGCGCGCCTCGGAAGATCGGCTGCTTGAGATAGGTGCCAGCCGTCACCATGTAGACCCCGAGTGGAGTCAGCCGATGAACCGGACTATGCGGCCACTCTCGCATCGCAATTTTGGAGTGCGGCAGCTTGCTGCCGCTCTCTTCAGGCCAGCTTGCTGGCCGTCGTCTCCCTCCGCGCGCCCAGTCCAGGCACTGCGAGCAAGCTCGCAGCGGGCAAAGCGGCAGCTTGCTGCCGCTTTCTTCAGGCCAGCTTGCCGCCGTCCTCCGCTCCGTGCGCCCCGCCTAGGCTGCGCAAGCGGCTCGCAGCGGGTCGCTCCGACGGTGCCCCGACACGAGTTTACCGCGAATAACCCTGAGAAATCCAAAGCGGCGGCAAGCCGCCGCACTCCAAACCGGGCGCTAGCATTTCGACGTCAAACATCAAACCGCGCCCCGGCCTTGTGGTAACCTTGAGCGAAGCCCGGAAGGGCGGCGCCGAAGAACCGGAGCCAACGATGTCCGCTGCCAAGCCTAACCCGAACGTTCCCGTTGTTTTCATCTCCTCCACCGTCGAGGACCTGAAGGCGTACCGAGATGCTGCAAGATTTGAGGCGGAGCGCGCCGGGTTTCGGGTGCTCTGGCAGGAGTATTTCGTCGCCGGCGGCGACAAGCCGCCGCTGGAAAAGTGCCTCGATGAAGTCGCGAAAGCCGACGTGCTGGTGGTGATCGTCGCCCACCGCTATGGCTGGGTCCCTCCCGATCAGCCGAGCGGCGGCACGAAGAGCATCACCCGTCTGGAGTGCGAGGAGGCTCTGCGCGAGGGCAACGGCAAGAAGAAGGTCGAGGTAATTGCGTTTCTGGTCGACGCAGACTCTCAGGACTTC
This sequence comes from Terriglobia bacterium, assembly GCA_035315065.1. Taxonomy (GTDB): domain Bacteria; phylum Acidobacteriota; class Terriglobia; order UBA7540; family UBA7540; genus DATFYM01. Next base: position 48,227 of record DATFYM010000105.1, on the reverse strand, counting down.
AAGTGGCCTCTGGAACGTCGAGAAGAATACCGTGTCACGGCCGCCATCCTTTCAGGCAAAGCCACGCCGCAACTTCTTGCCGAGGTTCAACGCAACGTCACCAACCTGCAGGAATTCAAGCAGTGGCTGTCAGGCCGTGGGATTCGCAGGACCTTTACCGATGTGGGAACCCTGCGCGCCGAGGTCGTGGCCGCTTTGGTGGAGTGGCGTAAGCGACATCCGGAGTTTGAGGAACCAGCGCCACCTCCTGGCCGCAGCGACCCCACGAAGTACCTCGAATCCTTGCGCGAGCAGACGGGGTGGATCAACATCCGCGGTCTTCAGGTGGGCACCGGGAAGGCCCAACGCTTCCCCATCGACGAACTTTACATTCCCCTAACCACGGCGGAGACGTCGGCCGAACATCGAGTGGACGTCGCGGCCAGGCCGGCGACCGAGAGCGGGGCTGAGAAGGATCTGAGCCCCACCGGGCGGGAACGCGTGGAACTCGAGGATATGCTGCGCTACCGCCGCCTGGTGATCGTGGGCGATCCGGGGGCCGGCAAGACCACCTTTCTTAGTCGCATAGCTTTCGCGCTATCCGACGCCTTGTTGAAGCGAGAGGCGGCGGCAGCAGAGTCCCTGCCCGTAGCGCCTGCTGGAGCCGTTGGCGGTGAGAGTGCCAGGGGCCCATCTTTCCTGACGCGACTCACCGGTGCTTTACGGAGAACCTTCGCGCCCGTCGCTACTGAGACCGGCGCCATAAAGGGCGAAAGCCAGACCGGCCGCACCGAAGGCACGACGGACGCTGAGCCGTCGTTCCCCATTCTCATCCGCATTGCGGAGCTTTCGGAGCACATCCGCAAGTGCGCCGAACGCGAAGAGCGCGAACGACCCACGACGGAAGCGAATCCGGCGTGGTTGGTCGATTTCCTCGGCGACCAGAGCGCGGGCCAGAAGTGGGGCCTGGATAAGGCCTTCTTCGAGCGAAAACTCGATGATGGCTCCGCGGTTCTTCTACTCGACGGGCTGGACGAGCCGCCCGGGAGAATCGAACGCGAAGGCATGGCGCGGCTGTTTGAGAAGGCTACCCGCGCTTATCGGCGCTGTCGCTTTGTGGTCACCACCCGGCCCCTGGCCTACGTCGGTGAGACGGTGCTGGACGGTTTCGAGACGGTCCAGATTGAGCCGCTCGAACCGGAAGCCATCGAGAAGTTTCTCGAACACTGGTGCCACGCCTTATTCCCGGATACTCCCAAGCAGGCGGAGCGCCACCTGGCGGAACTGGCGGAAGCGCTGCGGAGCACGCCGGAGATTCGGCGCATGGCGCGCAATCCGGTGATGCTGACTGCCTTGGCCGCGTCCACTGGAACGAGCGTCGGCTGCCCGAGCAACGAGCGGAACTCTACCAGTCCATCCTGACCTGGTTGGCGCGAGCCCGGGAGAAGCGGCGGGGACGGGCGCCGGCCGATCGCTGCCTGGCACTGCTCGAACAACTGGCGCTTGGGATGCAGGACCAGCCCGAGGGTCGCTTGGTCCAGATCTCCCGGGGCGATGCGGCGGATAAGCTGGCGCCCCAGTTTCCCGCCGAGAGCGAGACGGAGCGCCTTCGCCAGGCCCAGGACTTCATCGCCCAGGAAGAGGTAGATAGCGGCATCATCGTGAGCCGGGGCAGCGAAATCCGCTTCTGGCATCTGACGTTTCAGGAGTACCTGGCAGCCAAGGCCATTTCCGGCCTGGGAGAGCGCGATCAATACGACCTTCTGCTCACTGGAAACAAGATCTACCGCCAGGAATGGCGCGAGGTGGTGCTGCTACTGGCCGGCGTCCTGGCAGAACAGGGCAAGCCCAAAGTGGACGGCTTGGTCTCGGTGCTGTTGGCGCGACTTGGCGAGCAGGCGCCGCTGGCCGAGCGCGCGAAGTGTGTGGGCCTGGTGGGGGCGATGGTGCGCGATCTGAACCCTCTCGGGTATAAACCTGCCGACCCGCGCTATGAGACGATGGTGCAATCGGTGCTCGGCATCTTCGATCGGGAGAAGTCTCGCTCCGTCGACTTCAACGTCCGCCTCGAAGCTGCGGAGGCGCTGGGCCAGGCGGGCGACCCCCGCCTGCATCAGGACAATTGGATCAACATCCCCGCCGGCAAGTTCTTGATGGGAAGTCAGAAGCAAGACCCTTCCCAACCTAATTACGACTTCAATGCATCTGAGCATGAATCACCAGCGCACGAGGTGCACCTGGACGCTTACCAGATCGGGCGATACGCCGTGACGGTGGCAGAATACCGGAAGTTTGTGGAGGACGAAAGTTACAGCAACGAACGCTGGTGGAGAGCTGGAGGTTTCGGCCGCACCAAGCAGCCTGACCAGTGGGACGAGCAACTGCAACATCCCAACCGGCCCGTGGTGAATGTGAGCTGGTATGAGGCTGTGGCTTATTGCTCGTGGAAAGGAGTACGACTGCCCACCGAGGCAGAGTGGGAGCGCGCGGCACGAGGCAGGGACGGAAGGAAGTACCCTTGGGGGAACGAGGAACCGGACACCGAGCGAGGGAATTATGACGCGGGGAAGGTGCGCCATGCGACGCCGGTAGGGTTGTACCCGAGGGGAGCGACGCCGGAAGGGATCGATGACTTGGCAGGGAATGTGTGGGAATGGGTGGCGGACTCGTACGGGGAGGATTACTATGGGAAATCGCCCAGCCGGAATCCGAAGGGCCCGGAAGGCCCGGAATCAGGTGAGCTGCGGGTGTTGCGCGGGGGGGCTTGGGGCAACGTTCCCAGGTACCTGCGCGCCGCCTACCGCGACAGGTACGCTCCTGACCTCTAGATCGACTACATCGGGTTTCGTTGCGTCCGGGAAGTGTTCTCTTGATTCTTTTTCCTGTTCTCTTTTCTTTTGGCTTTTTGTCGAAAATTTTTTCGCCGTGGAGTAGTGAAAATCTTGTCGGGGAAACCCTCTGGGAACGAACCCGCGATAGTCGTAGGAAAGACGTATGATTTGGTGCTCTGGCTGCTGCCGAAGGCAGAGAAGTTTCCGCACTCGTACCGGTTCAGCCTCGGAGACCGAGTGGTGAGTTATGGCCTGGATCTGCTTCTGATCCTGGTGGCCGCAGCGTACACGGTGGACAAGGGAACGCTGCTTGAGCAGGCCAGCCAGAAGGTTAACGGGCTACGCTACCTGTTGCGCCTTGCCAAGGACCTGCGGTTGTTGTCGATGGACGGCTACGGTTTTGCGCTGGAACGGCTGGACGAAATCGGACGCATGGTCGGGGGATGGCGCCGAGCAACAGCGGTAAAACGGTTATGAAACGCGTCGGGAAGCTCTGGGCGCATTTGACTTCGTTTCTTAATCTGCTCACCGCCGCGCAGGGCGCGGCAGCGGGCAAGCGCACGCGCGCTGATGTGGCCACATTTCTTCTCAACCTGGAATGGGAGTTGTTCCGATTGCAACGCGAGCTCAAAGACGGTTCGTACGAGCCGGGACCCTACCGAAGCTTCCAAGTGAGGGAGCCAAAGCCGAGATTGATTTCGGCCGCCCCCTTCCGCGATCGCGTTGTCCACCACGCTCTAACCCAGGTCGTGGAGCCGGTCTTTGAAAAGCGCTTTTCCAAGGATTCCTTCGCTTGCCGGAAAGGGTTTGGGACACACCGCGCCCTGGCCCGCGCTCGATGGGGTGCAGCGCGCCATCGATTCGTTCTCAAGTGCGACGTGCGAAAGTATTTTCCCTCCATCGACCACGAAATCCTGAAAGGGTTGCTGGCCCGGGCCGGGAAGTGCCGTCCCACGCTCGATCTGGCCGCCCGGATCATCGACGCTTCGAATCCCCAGGAGGAGGCGAACTGGTACTATCCGGGTGACGATCTCTTTGCGCCATACGAACGGCGCCGCGGCCTCCCGTTGGGGAATCAAACCTCTCAGTTCTTCGCCAACCTATACCTGAATCCCTTGGACCAGATGATCAGCCGCAGTCTGCGGCCGGATGTGTATGTTCGCTACGTGGACGACTTTCTGTTGTTCAGTGACAGCAAAGAGCGGTTGCACGAGATGCGCGGCCGGATCGAGGAAGACCTGTACCGGCTTCGTCTAGCCATCCACCCGCGAAAAAGCCGCATCTACCGTACCGCCGAAGGAGTGACGTTTCTGGGCTGGCGAGTCTTCCCTGACCATAGCCGCCTGGTGCGTGAAAACGTGGCGCGATTTCGTCGCCGCCTGCGCTTCCTGCAGGAGCAATACGCTCAAGGCGTGATGAATTGGGATGAAATCGATTCAAGAGTTCAAGCGTGGATTGCCCACGCAGCCCACGGTGATACCTGGCGGCTGCGTGAACAACTCCTGGAGCAATTCGCGTTTCGAAGGGCACGCGGTCATAGCTGCGGGGGTTGCGCGGGGGGCTTGGAACCTCAGTCCCAGGGTCCTGCGCTCCGCCTTCCGCAACAGGTACGGTCCTGACGTCAGGAACGTCAACTTCGGGTTTCGTTGCGTCCGGGAAGTGTTTCCTTGATTCTTTTTTCTTTTCCCTTTTCTCTTTCTTTGCCGTTTGTCGAAAATTCTTTAAGCTGTGGAAGTCGTGATGAGGAAGCCATCTGACGGCGAGCCAGGGCTGACGCATTTTTTTCACACGCTCTAAGCCACCGGGAAACAGGACCGTGAGAGCATGGCGCAAACCTTCAGCAACCTCCTGACGCATGTGATCTTCAGCACCAAGGATCGATTTCCTCTCATCAGTTCCGAGCTCAGGCCCGATTTGCTCGCCTTTATGGGAGGGATCGTACGCGAACTGAACGGCAAGGCGTTGACGGTCGGAGGAACCGCCGACCACGTTCATCTGCTGGTGAACCTTCCTCCGACGCTCGCGATTGCGGACGCCCTGCGAGTGGTGAAAGCCAACTCATCAAAGTGGGTACACGAAACCAAGGGGCGTTCCAAATTCGCGTGGCAGGCGGGCTATGGGGCGTTCAGCGTCAGCCAGTCGAACGCGGCCTCGGTCATCAAATACATCGCCGGACAGGAAGAGCATCATCGAGGGTTTACATTCCAAGAGGAGTTGCTGACCCTCCTCAAGAAGCACGGGATTCCATACGACGAGCGCTACATCTGGGTGTAGCCCCCGGGGGGCTAATCGGCGACCCCGGAAGCCTGAGCCCCGAAGGGGCGTAAGAGAGTAGCCCAGGGCGCCAGCCCTGGGGGAAGGCCGGCAAATTATTGTTTTGTGTTTTTGGGGCATCTTGTCCCAGGGCTGGCGCCCTGGGCTACTGTCTTACGCCCCTTCGGGGCTGAAAAGAAAAAACCCAAACTATTTTCCTTGACAAGAGATCTAGCTTGCGAGATACTTAGAAAGAGGCTTACTTGTGGGTAGATATCCGTGAGGGACTTAGAAAATTGACGAGAAACGGCGGCTCTGAGGGAAGAGCCACAGTGAGCGGTCAGCAGTCGGTAGCAGGTGCGGAGCACCGGCCAGACTGCATACTGCTGACTGCTGACTGCCGACTGGAACGTAACCATGCCACTCTGCCGACCCAAGACCAAGACCCCGGCTTTGCTGGCCGCCTGCCGGGCCAACGCCCGCAAGGGCACCGGACCACGCACCGCGGAGGGCAAATGCCGCAGCCGCTTGAACGCTCTCAAGCACGGCCGCTACTCGCCCAACTTCCGCGAGAACCTCGTCCAAGCAGGCAGGGAGACGGGCGTAAAGCGGTTCGACTTCATTCGGTCCCACGTGCTGAAGTTCCTACCCCCCGTCACCCAGCAGCAGAAGCGCGAGGCGGACGAGTTGGCGCGCCGCATCTGGTGCTGGGCGGAGAAGAAGGATAGAATCGGAAGGAAACAGAGATCTTCAATGGATTCAGCGAATTATCATACGACAGCCCTCCCGTTCTTTCGATTGCAGATTCGCGATAGAAGCGGGCGGACGCTCGTGAGCGTGACCGTCGGCTACCAGAGACGGCGGGCAGGGGAGGGGCAGAGTTTGGCACGCGTGGCCCTGACCCTCACGCCGGGAAAGGGGTCGAGCATCTATCAAGAACAGCAAGCGATGTGGAGGTCAGCCTGGGTGCTGAGCAAGATGCCGGTGCTCATGACGGGAGCGCGCCCGGTGCCCAAGTCGTTCAAGGAATTGCAACAGGCGATCAATGAGCGTGTCGCAGCCCCGCCGGTGACCGCGTGGCGGCCCGAGGTGATGATCTGGCTCCGCCCCGTACGCTATCGCGAGGGCCGCCATGGGCAGAATCCCCTTCCCCGCAGCCCTCGTCAGAGGTCCGCCACGGCGAGCCGGCGGAAGGTCCCTGTAGCGGCGGCGCCCCCACCGCCTTCGGCTGGTCGAAGGCCGACCGCACCGGCCAGGTCGAAAGTGGACACGAAAGTGAGCCCGAAAGCGGGATGGTTGCAAAAGCTGTTGGGTCTTTTCCGGCGAAAACGGGATGAACCAGAGCGGCCCGCGCGGCCCGAGCCGCCTGACCTTGCCGCCACGGAGCCGGATGGCGAGGCATTGCGCCCGTCCCTCGATGATCCCCCGCTCGACCGGGGATACGGGAAGGATTTCTGTCGGGTTCTCGATTACGCCGAGTGCTCTATCGCTCTACTTGCTGGGCGGAACCGCGGGGCTTCAGCCTCGCCACATAGGGGCCCTCGAAGAAGCTGCTGAATCTGACACTTAGGCTTACTTAGGCTTTTTTAGAATCATGGGTTTGAGTGACGGTACGACGATTGCTGAATTGGGGCTGGCGCCGGGGTCGGGTCTCCAACCGTGGGCGGCGCTCTTTCATGGTCAAGAGCAAAGTCAGGAGAGAGATTCCGCCGAAGCAGGAATGTCGAAGGGGGTGGGGCAGCGGCGGCAGCGGCAATCAGGGTCCTCTGCAATTCGCAGCTTCTTCTCCCCTCCGCCGTTTACTTTTGTTGTTTTGCAGCAGGGCGTCTCATATAATGGTGACCCCATGCCTCGCCACAATTCCTTCATCTCTACAGCATTAGGCCTGATCGCGGCCGTATGTGTCGCGATGACCGCGCCTTCCATAGCGGCAGCCGCGCCACGAGAGATCACTTTCGCGCAGTCAGCGGACGTGGTGGACGCCTACGATCTCGTCGAGATCACGGCCCGGGTGGCTGCCCCGGACGTATCAAACCCCTTCACCGGCGCGGCGCTCGCCGGGTGGTTCGAGCGCACGGACGGAAACCACAGGTGGCAGGTGGAGGGCTTCTGCGACGCCGAGGACGGCAGCGTCTACCGCATCCGGTTCATGCTCCCTTCGCCCGGTGAGTACCGCTACACCTTCGTGTACAAGCAGGGCAGCTTCGAGAAGGCGTCCACGGAGTCGTTTCGCGCCCGCGACAGCCACCGGCGCGGTCCGATTCGAGTGGATCCGGTGGTGGCGTTGAGGTACGAATGAGAGCACTGGGTGATTGCGCGATTGAGTGATTAGGTGATTGAAAGTCGGAGAGGACCTTTTTTTTCAATCGCTCAATCACCCGATCACCCGATCGCTCAATGGAGGAATTAATGGCAACCTTTCTGCACGATCTAAGGTACGCCCTGCGCACGTTCGCCAGGAATCCCGGCGTGAGTTTCGTCATGATTCTGACGCTGGGGCTGGCCATTGGCGCCAACACCGCCATTTTCAGCGCGGTCTACGGCGTGCTGTTGCGCCCCCTGCCCTACCCCAAGCCGGACCAGATCGTCAGCGTGTCGGAGGTAGCCGCTGACGGGCACCTGATGAGCTTCGCTGGCCCGAACTTCCACGACCTGCGCGTTGCGAATCATACGTTCGCCGGCATGGCGGAGTGTAACGGCGGCAACGTCATCACCGTCTCGAGCGGTTCCGGGCCGGCGCGGGTGGACGTGACGGTTGTTTCGCGAGATTTTTTCAAGGTGATGGGCGTGGCGCCTTTCGTCGGCCGCGAGTTTTCAGCCGACGAAACGCGCGAGGGCGGCACTCCGGCTGCGATCGCAAGCTACGGCTATTGGCGCCGGCATCTGGGCGGAGCCACGGACCTTGCGCCGCTCAAGCTCAAGACGGAACTGTGGGGTGGGGACCAGGTGTTCTCGGTGGTTGGTGTTATGCCGCCAGGCTTTAGCTTTCCGGCCGACAGTGACCTGTGGGTCCCAGCGGAATTCTTTGGCGATGGGCCAAGCCGAACGGCTCACAATTGGCGCGCGCCGGTAGGGCGGCTTCGGGAAGGGGTAACCCTGGAACAGGCCCGGCAGGATCTCTCGACGATAGCCCATCATCTGAGCCAGCAATACAAGCCCGACATCGACATGACGGATGCAAGCGTGGTGCCGCTTCGCGACTCGCTCACCGGCAACGTGCGCCAGACGCTGCTGATCCTGCTGGGGGCGGTGGGGTTTCTGCTTCTGGTTGGCTGCGCCAACGTCGCCAACCTTTTGCTGGCGCGGGCCGCGGCGCGGGAGCGTGAACTGGCGGTCCGCGTGGCGCTCGGCGCCGGCCGTGGCCGATTGGTGCGCCAGTTCCTGGCTGAATCCTTGCTGCTGGCGCTCGCCGGCGGCACGCTGGGAGTGCTCGCGGCGCAGTGGGGCGTGAGTGTGTTGGTGGCGCTTGCTCCACCCCACCTGCCACGGGTGGGAGAGGTTTCCATCAACGTACCTGTGCTCCTTTTCGCCCTGAGCGTCTCGATTCTGGTGGCCATGGGTCTCGGTGTCCTCACGGCATTGCGCGCCACGGCGCACGATCCGCAAGGGGCGTTGGTCGAGGGCAGCCGCGGCCAAGCCGGTTCGGTACGCAGCCAACGGGTGGGTCGATTCCTGGTGGCCGGGCAGCTTGCGATCACGCTGGTGCTGCTGGCTGGCGCCGGGTTGCTCGGTCGGAGCTTGCTGCGCGTGCTCTCCTTGGACCCGGGATTCCGCACCGAAAACATCGTCACCATGGAATTCGAGTTACCTACCCCCGCAAACAAGATGGACGACGCCCGGCCTGCGAGGGTGGTCAACAATGTGTTCGAGCGTCTCAGGGGAGTGCCAGGCATTGAGGAGGTTGGCGGAGCGACACGACTGCCACTGGCCTCCGGATTCGACCCTGACGGCGCGTTTTTGATCTTGAATCGGCAGTCGGATTTCACCAAACCCGAGGATTGGGAGCGCCTCGTTCACACCGTGCCCACGGGCTACGCTGATTACGTGGCGGCGAGCGAGGATTACTTCAAAGCGCTCGGGATCCCCTTGCTTCACGGCCGGCTGTTCAGTGACCGCGACACGGCAGATGCACCCCATGTGGCGGTCATCAGCCAATCGCTGGCCCAGGAAACTTGGCCAAACCAGGATCCGATCGGCAAAACGATTGAGTTCGGCAATATGGACGGCGATATGCGGCTGCTCGCCATCGTCGGGATTGTGGGCGACATCCGCGCTCTGAGCCTCGAGAAGGCGGCGAAGCCCACGGTGTACGTCAATTATCGGCAAAGGCCAATCGGGGGCAGGGATTTTACTGTGGTGATGCGAGCCGCAATCCCGCCAGCCACGGTGCTGGCGGCCACCCGCAATGTGATGCACGAGGTCGATCCAGACGTGGCGCCGCAGTTCCGTACCTTCCAAGACGTGTTCTCGGCGTCGCTGGCGACGCGGCGCTTCAATCTGGTGTTGGTGGGCGTTTTTGCCGGTGCGGCGCTCTTGCTGGCCAGCGTCGGAATCTACGGCGTGATGGCCTACTGGGTGGAGCGGCGCACGCGCGAAATCGGACTGCGCATGGCGCTCGGGGCCGTGCCTGGGGACGTACTGCGGTTGGTCCTCGGCCACGGCTCCTGGACCATCGCGGCCGGCGTCGTCGTTGGCCTGGCGGGCGCATTCGCTCTGACCCGGACCATGGAATCGCTGCTCTTCGGCGTGAGCGCGGCCGACCCCGTCACGTTTGCCGGCGTCGGTCTGCTGCTGGCAGGTGTCGCTCTGTTGGCGAGCTATATCCCGGCCCGGCGGGCGACCAAGGTCGATCCCATGGTGGCGCTGCGCTATGAATAGCCCTCAGCTAGCTTTCAGCATCCAGCAGCTATCAGCTAGCTCGCTTCGGTGACAACCGGACTCTTCTATTGCAGCGATTTATCATCGGGCCCGGCGGCAGTAATTTGCTCTGCCAGGAAGTTCACCACCTTAGCGTGGTCGCGCAGTTCTTCAATGTAGGCGGCCTTGAGGAGTTCTTCTTTCTCGCCCATCAAAGTGCGGCGAATGGTGCTCTCCACTTGCGGGTTCGAGAGTTTCATCTGCCCGGGGTCGGCGCGGCCTAGGAGCTTGATAATGTGGAAGCCGGAAGGACTGCGGAGGATCCCGGAGATCTCGCCCACTTTGAGGGAAGCGATGGCTCGCTTGAGTTGCGGGTTGGATTCAAGCGAGGAAGCAGGAATGAAGCCCATGTCGCCGCCGCCGGGGGCCGTCTTGGCATCCTGCGAGTACTGTTGGGCTACGGTGGCGAAGTCGTCGCCCCGCTGCAATCTGGCGTAAAGGGCCTCAGCCTTGCGTTCGGAGGCGGCCATGTTCTTGGCTGCGTCATCCTTATGAGCCGGGGGCCCCGCGAAAGGCGTCACTTCGATCTGGGCCAAGTGGTATTCGGTCTCGGGCGCATCGAAGCTGGCCTTGTTGTGCTCGTAGTAGTCGGAGATTTCGGCGTCCGTCGTCGCAATCCTCGAGGCGATTTCCTTATTAATGAGCTTGTTGATGATGATCCCGTCTCGAACCTGCTCGCGAAAATCCACCGCGCTCAAACCCTGCTCATTGAGTTTCTTCTGAAATTCCTCCTCGGAATAGGGACTCTTCAGCTTAGCCACTTGCGTGTCAATGTCGGCCTCGGAAACGGTGACTTGGGCATGGGCGGCGTGCGCGAGGAGGATCTGGTTATTGATCAGCTCGCCGAGGATGTTCAGCTTGAGGCTGAGGGCTTCCTGCGGGCTGGGATTCGTGCCGCCTTCTGACATTCGGCCACGATAGTACCGCTCCACTTGGTCGCGATAAATCGGCACACCGTCCACGTTTGCCCATACTTCGCGGTTCGAGGACTTCTGGCGGTTGCATCCGGCAGCGACAGCGAGCGACGCGCAGGCTAGAGCTATGAGACCGAATTGGCGTCGGGACATCGATGCGCAAGTCATGTCTCTATTGTAGCCCGCGCGGTACGAAACCGTTAGCGAAGTTTCCGGTTTGATTGCGGCGTCCGACGAAGAATTGCCGGATGGACGATTTTCGATGGCGATTGGAACCAGAGTGCCTTGCGTCTTCCCTTTCAATCGTCAATCGTCAATCTGCAATCGGGAATTTCTCTCAGCACTCCTCAGGGGAAAACTGAGGTTCACCGGTACGCAGACGCCATTCGCCGAAAAGCGCGAGACAACCCCAAGCTGCGGGGATTAACGTCGTCTCGTGAACCCCAAAACTGCGACGACGGGAGAAGGTGACATGGAGAGGGCGGATAGAGTCACCATGTGGGTGGTATCGCTGGCTGTCTTGCTGGCAGGCGCCGCATTCAGCTATGCTCACTTGCGTCAGATGGATCTCTGGGCCCTGAAGATCCTGGCCGGGTCCGTGTGGCGACTGGTGGCCGAGCGGTTCTGGGCTTACGATTACGGCGCGGCTGGCTGGGCGGCGTTCGGTGGTCGTGACCTTGATGGCCTTGGTGCCGGGTGTTGCCAACCTCGAGAAAGGACGCGGGCGGGCGGCCACCGGGGCGATCCGAGGAGACGGCCATGAATGAAGAACAGAAGAAGCCGCGCATCGGCCTGTTCATCCGTATCCCCAGCGGAACCAAAGAACTCAAGCCGGGTTTGTACCTGGGAGGCACCGAACCCGTCGGGAACATCAGCGGCCTTCTGGTGGGGCTGGCCGTAATCGCCTTCGGGGTGATCCTGCTGCTCGATCAGGAAGGGGTGTTCCCGGCTTCGCACTTGCTCCGCTTGTGGCCGATGATTCTGATCGTGCCTGGCTTCATCCGGCTCTGGGCCGGGAAGGGCGCCGAGGAACGGTTGTGGGGAGCGGCGCTGATCGTCATTGGAGGCATATGGCAGTTGAGCGCGCTGGGCTACCAGCGCTTCCAGTTCATCCATATCTGGCCGCTTTGGATCATTCTGTGGGGACTCTGGATTCTCTATTCGGTTTTGCGCCGGCGAGGGGCTCCGGCGGAGCTGCCCGCATTGCCCGATCCGGACTTTGACCAGGCGTATGTGTTTGGCGGCGGTGAACTGCAGGTGACTTCGAAGAAGTTTCGCAGCGGCAGACTGGTGGCCATCTTCGGAGGGTTCAAGCTGGACATGACTGATGCCGACATCGAGGGCAGCGAAGCAGTACTGGAAATCAACGCCATCTTCGGCGGGGGGGAAGTCAAGGTGCCCAGGGGTTGGCGCGTGGTCAGTCAAGGTCGGGCGATTTTTGGAGGCAATCACCATCAATTGCGGCCGCCGTTGACGGAGTCGCCGAACCCGAAAAAGTTGATTGTCACCGGTGCGTGGATTTTCGGGGGCAGCAAGATAACGAACTGAAAGAGGAGTCAGGAGACAGGAGTCAGGAGTCAGAAGTCAGAATAAAGACGCTCACGCCGAGCGTGGCTCACTGAGCGATGGAACTCAGCATAAGGAATTCCGGGTCTTTATGCTGACTCCTGACTCCTGTCTCCTGACTTCTCGCTGACCGTGCTCGAAAGAGTAACCAACGGCTCTTCATGCATCCTATCCTCGGCAACCTTCGGCGGCTCGGCCTCTACCTGCTCGGATGGGTTCCCCTCGTCGCGCTGATCGTCTATCTGCTCAAAGTGGTCGGCGGACTCGGTTGGGTGGAGTCCGCTGCCCTCGGCGCACCGCTTTCGTTCCTCTACGCACTCGCCTGCCTTTCCTCGTGGTACACCTGCCGGACCACTACCCTGAATCGGGCGGTGGCCTTGGAGCCGGCATTGGCGCATCTGACGGCGGCGGCGGTTGTGAGCGGGCTGTGGGTCTTGGCGGCTCGCGCTCTGGCCGCCGGGCTGGCGCAGTTCCCGGCGTTTGCCGGTCTCAACGGGCGAGCGGCGAAGGCGACGGGGCTGATTTTTGGGCTCGGAGTCCTTCTCTACTTACTGGGCGTAGTCATGCACTACGCCCTGCTGGCCGTGGAAGCCTCACGCGAGGCGCAAGAGCGTGAAGCGCAGGCACAGGTCTTGGCGCGCGAGGCGGAATTGCGCGCCTTGAAGGCCCAGGTGAATCCGCACTTCATTTTCAACAGCCTTCATTCCATCAGTGCCCTCACCGGCTCGGACCCGGCCAAGGCGCGCGAAATGTGCATCCTGTTGGGAGACTTCCTGCGGCGGACCCTGGGACTGGGCGAGAAGTCGATGATCGCTCTCCAGGAAGAGATCGCCCTAATCGACTGCTTTCTGCGCGTGGAGAAGGTGCGCTTCGGAACACGACTCACCTTCGAGGAACAGGTTAACGCGGACGTCCTCGGACAGCCCGTGCCGCCACTCGTGCTTCAGCCGCTGGTGGAGAATGCGGTGGCGCACGGAGTCTCCAATCTGCCGGAAGGGGGCTGGATTCGATTGCGGGCGGCGAAGGATCAGCAGAGCCTTTCCATTGTCGTGGAGAATCGGTTCGACCCGGAGGCGCTGCCGAGCCGGCGCAACGGCATGGGACTCGAAAACGTGCGGCAGCGGCTGGAGGCCTGCTACGGAAACGGCGCCGGCCTTGTGGTGACCACCGAGGGAGATTGCTTCCGAGTGAGCCTGACACTGCCACTTGAGAAAAGGGAGCGTGGAGCTTGACGAGCGAGAGAGGAAACAGATACCGCGCCATCGTCGTGGACGACGAAGACCTGGCTCGTCAGGTGTTGCGCGAGTTGCTGCAAGCCCACCCGGAGGTCGAGATTGTGGCCGAGTGCGCCAACGGCTTCGAGGCGGTGAAGGCCGTTGCGGAGCTGAAGCCCGACCTGCTGTTCCTGGACGTGCAGATGCCGAAACTGGACGGCTTCGAGGTGCTGGAGTTAACCGGCAGCGACCTGGCGGTGATCTTCGTGACTGCCTACGATCAATATGCCCTGCGCGCCTTCGAGGCGCACGCCGTCGATTACTTGCTGAAGCCGTTTGGCGCCGAGCGGTTGCGCGTGGCGCTGGACCGGGTGCCAGAACGACTGGGAGACAACCGGCTGGGAGGCAGGCTGCCGCCGCCTATGGAATTGGCGGCCGAGGCCCGCCCGCCGGCCCAATACCTGGAGCGGATCGTGGTGAAGGACGGAACACGCGTGCACTTGATCCCTGTCCGCAAGCTGGACTACGCCGAGGCGCAGGACGATTACGTCGCGCTCTGCGCCGAGGGCAAGAAGCATCTGAAACAGCAGACGATTTCGAGTCTGGAAAAAGCGCTCGACCCCGCACGCTTCCTGCGCGTACACCGGTCCTACATTGTGAACCTGGAGCGGGTGGTGAAAATCGAGCCTTATGGTAAGGAGACGCACGTCGTGGTCCTAACCAGCGGCGCGCAACTTCCCGTGAGCCGTGCCGGGTACGCACGATTGCGCGAGGTGTTAGAAGGGTAGGAATTGCAAGTGGGACTAGAGAGCAGTTTCCGCTGGCCAGTTTACGCTCCACCCTTTGTCCCCTTGAATCAGTGCGCCGCAGCGCGAATTGACATGATCTAATAGGACTATGGCAGATCGTAAAGGCCGCATTCGGTTGTTCTGCTTCGTCCCTCTCTTCTTGCTGGCCTCGCTGGTCCCGGCGCCGCTGGTTTTTGGCGTAACGTCCTGGAGCGGTACGCTGCGTGACGAGGCGGGAAAACCCGTTGGCGGGGCCGTCGTCAAGCTCCAGTCGACCGCGGGGAACCGTGCCTACACGGCTACGACAGCGGCGACAGGCGAGTTTACCTTCGCCAGCATTGCGGCAGGCAGTTATGGACTGTCGGCGAGCGCCGGTGGAAAGATTTGGAAGACGGCGAACCTCATGGTCATCACGGACGGCGTCACCCTCGCCGCGAGATTGCAACTCTCCTCCCAGCCACCGGAACTCCGCGTTTTGAGCGTGGCGCAAGGCGCGTCCTCTCAGGCGGGTCAGACGGGCGGCGGCGAGCATTTGACCAGCGGCGAGGTCTCGAGCCTGCCGCTCAACAAGCGCGACTTTACCAAACTCCTGGCCCTCGCGGGCGGCACCACCACCGACACGAATGGCGCCAACAATTTCACCCTGCAGTTCGCCATCAACGGGCAGCGCGGTACGGCGGCGGTCTTTGCCATGGACGGCGTTTACACCACTGACCCCGAGTTGGGTGGCGCAACGTTTTCCAACTTCAACGTGGACGCGATTCAGGAGATCCAGTCGCAGTCCGGCGTGATGCCCCCCGAGATCGGCGCCGGCGCCGCGGGTTACACCAATGTGGTGACCAAGTCGGGAACCAACCAGATTCACGGCGACGCCTTTGAATTCCTACGCAACGCTTCTCTCGATGCGCGCAATTTCTTCGACCGCCGCAGCTTCGTGAGCCCCGGCCGCATCCCGCCGTTCCAGCGCAACGAATTCGGATTCACCCTCGGTGGACCGGTAGCGCTGCCGGGGATCTATGACGGTCACGGGCGCACTTACTTTTTCGGGCAGTACCAGGGTTTCCGCCAGGTGCTGGGCACCACCCAGGTGCTCTCCGTACCTACGGCGGGGGAGCGGCAAGGAATTGACACGCTGACCTATCCCGGCGATACCCTGACGGTGCCGCTTAATCCGGCGATCCTGCCGGTGCTCGCGGGGTATCCGCTGCCTAACGATCTCCTGGGTCCGTTTGGGGAGCGCACCTACGCTACGTCGTCGAAGGTGACGACGACGAGCGACCAGTTCTCCATCCGCATCGACCACAAGCTTTCGGACAAGGCGCGGCTCTTCGCCCGTTTCAATATGGATAACACCGATGGTCCCCTGACCAATCCCAGCCAGACGGCGATCGATCCCAGCTTCGCCACCACCTTTGTGGACAACCAGCGGAACGTAGGATTGCACTACACGCGCACCCTGTGGTCCAACCTGGTGCTCGAGAGCACTCTAGGCTACTTGCGCAGCACGCCCTCCTTTGTGCCGCACAACGACGTCCAGCCGGCGCTGAATTTCGGGGATGGCCTGTTCGAGCCGTTCAATGGCGCGGGCGGCACCAGGACCGAGGCGTTCGGCAACCTTTTCCAGATCCGGCAGACCGCGCAGTGGATCCACGGGCTGCACACCTTCGCGGCGGGATTCGAGGCGCGCTTCAACCGCGACGCCACCGTGTTCGGGATCAGCCCCAACGGTTCTTACAGTTTCGGCGGCGGGACGGCATACTCGCCCATCAGCGTCACCTCGGCCAGCGGCACGCACAATATCCGGCCGGGCGATCCTTTGCCGGACTCGCTCACCGGTCTCCTTACCGCCACGCCTTTCTCCTACACGAACTGGGTGGCCTCGCCCGGGTTCCCGCAAGGCGATCACATCGACGAGGAGCAAACCCAGCGCGAGGCTTATAACTTCTACTTTCAGGATACCTGGAAGGGGACGCCACGTTTCAGCATGACCTACGGCCTCCGCTACGAGGTGGACACGCCCATACACGAACCGAACAACCTCACCTCGGGGCCCCGCCTGCTGGGACCAGGCGGAAAGCCGGCGCGATATTGGGACCCTGGCGCGTACCAGATCTTTGTCTTTAACCCTCAGCCACCCTACGACGATGACCTGAACGGATGGGGGCCGCGCATTTCGGTCGACTGGCAGGCGACGAATCAAACCAGCGTCCACGGCGGCGGCTCCATCGTAACCGTGTTGCCGAACCTTTGGCAGGACAATTTTCTTACCGGCAGCATCCCCATGGCCTTCAGCCCCTACATCGCGGCTTTGCCCGGCGCGCCGGTCCCGTTCCAGACTACGTCGACGAAGTTCAATGTGCCGCCGGTCCACACGCCGCAAGGGAACTTGATATTTACCACCGGCAACACCAAAGACGTGCCTGCCAACACGGTGATCGACCTGCAGCGCTTCGAAGAGGATCTGGCGGCGTTGAGCCCAGGCCACCAGCTCAATCCCCTCACGATCTTTGGTATCGCCCGCAATTTCGGGTACGGCTATGTGGCCACTTATTCCGCCGGCTTGGAGCACAGTTTCGGCGACCTGAAGGTGAGCGCGGACTACGTCGCCACCATGGGTGTGCACTTGCCCGGCACCATCTTTCCCAATAGCTACGGCGGCGCCGACCCAGCCTTTGCGCCCTTCACCCAGTTCGACGCTGCAGGGAAGGTAACAGGCGGAATCGCCCAGGAGACGATGATCAGCAGCCGATCGCATTCAACCTTTCATTCCTTGCAGGCGTCCGCGTCGAAAACGTCCGGCCGTTACGGGCTGGGCTTCTCGGCGAACTACACCTTCTCCAAGTCCCTCGACGACACGAGCAGCCTCTTGGGGCCGTCGGTGGGCGGGGCGGGCAATGTCCAGCTCGCTTTCCCGCAAAATCCGTGGGATCCGGCGTCCGACGAGGGACCGTCGACGTTTGACGTCACGCATATCCTCGTGTTCAACCTGATTCAGGTGCTGCCTTTCGATCGGGTCGGCTTCCTGCAGCCGCTGGGCAGCCATCTCACGTCAGGGTGGCAATTCCTGAATATCAGTACCCTGACCTCCGGATCACCTTTCACCGTGTATTCGGGCATCCAGCAAAGCGGCTTCGGCTCCAGTGGCGCGGATCGTCCCGATCAGGTTGGGACGCCCGTCTTTTCCACCAGCCGCAAGGTGCGCGAGGATTATTTTGGCCTGGGAGCCGATAACGCTTCTTTCTTCGATATCCCGATTGGCGTGCCGGGCGGGACGGGTCCGAACCGGGGACGACTGGGGACGCTTGGACGCGACACCTTCCGCGGTCCGGCATACCAGGACTTCGACGTGGCGTTGATTAAAGACACCAGTTTCGGCCGTAGGGGTTCGAGCGAGGCCGCCACCCTCCAGTTCCGGGCCGAGTTTTTTAACGTCTTCAACCTGGTGAACTTTGGTCTGCCGGCGAACGTGGTGCGGGGCACGGGCTTCGGGGTGATCTCGAAGACCGCAGGCACATCCCGGCAACTGCAATTCTCGTTGAAGTTGACTTACTGAAGTGGCGTAGTGGAGTGAGTGAGCCTTGATCTGGAGTGCGGCAGCTTGCTGCCGCTTTTTCCCGTGGCCACGCTGAGCAGCTATCAAAACAAAGCGGCAGCAAGCTGCCGCACTCCAGATCGGGCAGGTGTATATAATTCGAACATGGACGAACGCACGCGCCTCACCGCGATGGTGAAAGCGGCGGGTTGAGCGGCCAAGTTGAGTCCAAGTATTTTGGACTCGGTGCTCAGCAAGCTGCCGAAACAAACCGACCCAAACGTCCTGGTTGGCTTCGACACCGCCGACGACGCCGGAGTGTATCGACTCACCGACGACTTGGCGCTGGTGCAGACAGTCGACTTCTTCACCCCCATCGTCGATGATCCTTACACGTTCGGGCAGATCGCCGCCGCCAACTCCTTGAGTGATGTTTACGCCATGGGCGGGCGGCCGATCTCGGCGCTTTCCATCGTTGGTTTTCCCAATAAGAATGAGGGTATCGAGATCCTGGAGAAGATTCTGCAAGGCGGCCTCGCCAAAATGCAGGAAGCCGGCTGCGCGGTCATCGGCGGGCACTCGATCGGCGACGACGAGATCAAGTTCGGCTACGCCGTCACCGGGCTCATCAATCCGTCGCGCGTGCTCACCAATTCTTCGGCGCGCGTCGGTGACCTCCTGATTCTTACCAAGCGCCTCGGCACCGGCATTCTCGGTACCGCCATCAAGAAGGGACGCGCCGGCGAATCCGCGGTGACGGTGGCCGTGGACTCGATGTGTGCGCTGAACCGCACGGCAAGCGAGGTGGCGCTCGAATTCGAAGTTCATGCCGCCACGGACATCACGGGCTTCGGCCTGCTCGGCCACGCTCGCGAGCTGGCCGCTGGCAGCAAGGTCAGCCTCGTGCTCGACCACCGGCACGTGAAGTTTCTGCCGGAAGCGCTGGAGTGCTCTCGCGAGGGCTATCTTCCCGGCGGGCTCAAACGCAATATGGATTTCATCTGCGGTTGTGTCGAGTTCGCAGACGAGATCCCAGAGGAAATTCGGAACCTGCTCTATGATCCGCAGACCTCCGGTGGGCTGCTGCTCTCGATAGCCGCAAGGGATGTTGCCAGGTGCCTGGCTGCCCTCACTGAACGCGACGTACCCGCGCAGGAGATCGGCGAGGTGATCGCCAAGACCCGGCCGCTGATCAAGGTCCAGTAACACAGTTCTCCTTGTCCTTTTTTCCACGTCCTACGTCGTTACAAGTGCGCGGCTGGCCCCGCTGACGGTGGGGCGCCGAGTCCGACGGCCGGGGGTGTGCTGTCCAAGGACGAGCCGCTGCCGACGAGGCTCAACTGGCCGCACGCCGCCATGATGTCCTGACCGCGCGAGATCCGAATGAAGGCGGGAACACGGCGCTCGCCGAGAATCCTCTGGAACCCCAGAACCCGTGCCAGCGGCGAAGCACGATAAGCAAGCCAGGCGCCGCCGTTATAGGGGATCAGGTTGACGCGCGCCGCCATGCCGCGCAGCAACTCGGCGACACGGCGGGCATCGGCGTCCGAATCGTTGATGCCGTCCAGCATCACATACTCGAACGTCAGCCGTTCGCGAGGCCGCAGCGGATAGGCGCGGCAGGCATCCATCAGGTCCCGTAGCGAGTACTTCCGGTTGATGGGCATCAAGGCGCTGCGCTGCTCTTCGTTGGATGCGTTGAGAGAAATTGCCAGGTTGGGTCGCACCAGTTCGCGCGCCAGGTCGTGGATGCGGGGGACGATTCCCGCCGTCGAAAGCGTGATACGGCGCAGGGCGATGCCGCAGCCGTCGGTGGAGGCAAGAAGGCCGACGGCCTTCATCACCGGCCCCAGGTTGAGCAGAGGCTCGCCCTGGCCCATGAACACCACGCTCAGCCGGGCCTTGGGCGGGATCGATTGGGCCACCACCAGCGCCAGTACCTGCCCCACGATCTCGCCCGCCGTGAGGTTTCTTCTCAGCCCCAGCAATCCCGTGAAACAGAACTTGCAGTCGACCGCGCAACCCACCTGGCTCGAAATGCACAGGGTGGTGCGGTCACGGTCGCCTTGCTCGGTGGGCATGTAGACGGCCTCTACCGTCTGCCCATCGTCCAGCGCGAGAAGGTAGCGGACTGATCCGTCGCGCGACACAAACACACGAGCAATGCTGGGGTAGACGATGTGATAGCGCGACGCGAGCAGGCCACGGAACTCGCGATCGAGATCGGTGATGGCAGCGATCTCGCGCTCGCGCCGGCCGTAAAGGGCGTGGTAGAGTTGTCGCCCTCGGTAGGGCGCCCGACAGTACTCCGCCGCCAGCCGCTCCAGTTCGTCGCGGCCAAGGCCGATGAGGTTCGTTTTGGCGGTCGCACCCATGTTCGTTCTTGTGGCCTCGGAGCCTATCGTAGCACAAGGAGCTTTCATCACAGAGACACAGCGCAGCCCTTATGGCCGCAACCAAAACAAGACGCCAACACAGAGGCCGCAGAGGCCGTCACAGAGGCCACGGAGAAGAAATACCGTGGTTGACCACCCGCTTGTTGCGCGCTCTTCTCCGTTTTCTCCGCGAGTTCCTCTGGGATCTCCGTGTTGGAGTTTTTTTTCGCACGCCGTGACGAATCTCGCGATTTGTGAAAAATTCTTGCCAAAAAAAAGCAAGAAATAACGACCTTGGTTTACGGAGACACAGAGAGAATTGAGAAAACGTGAGAGAACGTCCGGAGATAAACGGGATCTAACTGCGATCTTCTCACTCTTTCTCTGTGTCTCTGCGCCTCTGTGTTTAGTTTCTTCACAGCTTCCGAGTCGGTGCTTGGCCTCGATTACTTTCCTCTTTTACTGGCTCAGAGCCTCTAACCTGGCCTATAATCCGTCCAGACGTTCTATGAATACGGGGATGGAAAAAAGATGAGTCCACGCCGAGCTGACCCTGCTCTTGCTGAGCGCCGTCGCGATGCCTTGGTGAAGGCGGGGTACGCCGAGATCCTGGAAAAAGGCATCGAGGGCACCACTCTGGACGCGGTGGTGGCCCGGGCCGGTTCGAGTAAGGGCGGAGCGCTCTACTATTTTCCGACCAAAGAGGAGCTGCTGTTTGGCGTGCTGGATTGGCTTTTGACCCAGATGGACCACACCCTGGACGAGGTCGCCCAAGCCGGCGGCACTCCTCGCGCGCGCCTGGCGGCGGAGATGGAGCTTTTGTTTCATAGCGCCGAGGTGAATCGCAAGTTCTATCGCGTCCTCTTCGATTTCGTAGCCCAGGCGGGCAGGTCGGAGCGCTTCCGGGGGCTTCTGGCGGCGTTCTTCGAGAACTGCCGGCGCCGCGATATGGCGATTGTCGCCGAAGGCATCGCGCAGCAGCAGTTTCGGCGGGTCCGCCCGGAAGATGCCGCGGCCGCGATCCGCGCTTTGGTCGACGGCTACTGCTTGCAGTGGTTGATGGCGCCAGAGAAGGTTCCGGTTGAGGTTTACCGCGACCGGTGCCGCGCCATGCTGGGCTCGTACTTGCTCCGGTGAACGCGCCCAAGCTCCCCGCGAGGACTTTTGACGTGCTCGCCAATTCGCTCGAAATCGCCTTTGCCCTCATCGTCGTCGTCGCAGTCCCGGCGCTCTCCATCGTCAGCACCCGGCAAGCCGAAATCCGCACCATGCCCCGGCTAGCCCTCTACTTCTCGGCCGTCCTTTCGGAATGGCTGCTCGCCCTGGTGGGCGGCGCCGTGGTGTTGGTGGCGTCGACCAGGCTTTCGCCCGCCGGGTTCGAGACGTGTTCTCCAGGGGCCTTCGCCGCCTGGACGTCCCTCCTGGCAGGCCTGGCGCTGGCAGGCCTGGGAGTGGTCCTGGTAGCCGAGCGCCGCGGATGGCTGCAACCGGAGTCGGAACTCGTCCACCTGCTGATGCCGTCGACGCCAAAGGAGAAACTCTGGGCGGCACTCGTGGTCGCGCCCACCGCCGGCTTCTGCGAGGAGTTCCTTTACCGGGGCTTTCTGCTTTCCGTCCTGTCGCACTGGTGCCATTCCGTCGGATGGGGTTGGGCGCTTTCGTCGGTCGCCTTCGGCCTCGCTCACACTTACCAGGGCGTGAGTGGCGTGGTCCGAGTGATGATCATGGGCGCGCTGCTCGCCTGGCCAGCCGTCCACCTCGGAAGCCTCTATCCTTCCATGACCGCGCATTTCCTAATCGACGCCGTGGCCCTGGTCTGGCTCGGCCCACGGTTCCTTGCTGCCTCTTCTCACGATGAATCGCTCTGAGTGTCTGACCATGACAACTCGGGACCTTGGCTTCCACATCGCTCCATACCGCCCCGTGGGGGCCTCTGGGGTCGAAAGGCTTTCTGACAAAAAGATCATGCGCTAAGCTTCTTTCTTTCCTTTATCACTTTGCGAAGCCGCCTGGTTTGACGCCGTGATTTGCTTCGGCGCCTCGGCAGCGGCCTGCTGGACACCCAACCCAGTCTGTATTCTCTCGGCTTGCAACCGAATCATGCGTTCGATACCCTCGCGGTCCTTTGCCGCCAACGCCGCGGCTTCCTCGGGTGATAGTGGTTTGTATTCACCCTCGTTGGAAGCGGATCCCTCGACAACGGCTGAGGGAGGTGGTAGAGGACGGATGTTCTGGAGCGTTCGAAGGACCTCGAGCACATCAGAAGGCGATTGTAATCCGCCAGCGTAAAAAAACTGCTGTCCGACCTGCTGGAGGAGGAACTTTTGAGCTATCTCAGAAGGTTGAGGCTTGACAAGCAGGCCGATCAGCGCAATTGAAGCGCCCAACAGGAAGAATGCCGACACAAAAACCCATGAGAGTAGCGGATGATCCTTGTAGCCGCTTAGAAACAGCCATAGGCCGAAGGCGCAGAAGACTAGGCCTGCAACAATGACGATGTTCCTTCCCTCGACGCCGATTTGCGCAGAAACGGACTTAAACCAATCAAGGCTCATAGAATGGTCAACGCTCCATCCGGCTCCAGATAGGGCCGCAGTGACTTGTTCAGTTGATCCCAATTTCCAAGCAGGATGGAGGAAAGCTTAACGATTCTAAGCGCGTTCCCAGAGAACTGCACGGTACACAAAGAAACGTGGCAACTCTCAAGCGTAAAATTCCCTTGAGTAGTTGCCAGGACACAGTTAATGAACGCGCAGTTCTTGAATGTATACCCGTCAAGGTTGATGTTCTCAGCCTTATACACGCGGTTACGCACAGTGTAGGCCTCGAACAAGGGCTGAGTCGGCGCGAACCCCCTCGCCAGGGCCGCAAAGGCGATAAGAGAAGCGACGGCGTCGGTGGAGCTATTACCAGATTTCGCTTGTTGCTCGCTCATATGTTCCACTCCTCTCAAAACTCCATCGCCAGGCGCCGCGCCGCCTCGGCAGCAGAAACGGTTTCTCTTGATTCCTTCGGTTGGCGCAGACTCTTCAGCAAGCGCTTTCGAACCTGCGGGCGCAGGGCAAGGCCCTCGTCAGGATCACCCAGGAACTCGCGCAACTTTTCGTCTACGACGTCGCCTGCCAGCGCTCTGAGCTCTTCCACACTGATGTTCTTGAGGGCAGCCATCTCTTTGAACCCCTTGCTTCCCATTCTACACCACCTTCAAAATGTGCCGCCAAGCCACGGGAATAAACGCGCTTTGCCTGAGGGCCCGCCGCTTGGGCCTACCGCTCCGATTCCACCGCTTGCGAAACTTGTTCCCACTCTTTCCACAGCTCCTCCAGGCTAACACGGCGATCCTTCACCAGCCGCCCCAGGCGCGCCGATTCCTCCTGACTCCTGAACTGGGCTAGTTGAGACTCGCCCTCGGCGATCTCGGCTTCGCAGCGGGCGATTTCCTCTTCCAGTTCTTTCGCCCGTTTCTGCATTTGCCGCGCCAGGATGGGATTCAACCGCTTCCCTGCCGGTGCGACCTCCGCCGGTGGTTGGTTTCCGGCAGCCGGCGATCTGTCCGATTGGCGGCCGTGGCCGTTGCTTGCGGGTTCATCCTTTCGCGCGGGAGCGGGACGCTCCCGCCACAGCGGGCGGGACGCCCGCGCTACGCTCGACTCCGGCGCCTGCTTGCGCCAGAGATAGTCCTCGTAGTTTCCGGGGAACACGTGCAGCCGGCCGGCTTCGATCTCGAACACCCGCGTGGCGAGCTTATCGATGAAATAGCGGTCGTGGGAGACGAACACCACCGTGCCCTTGAACTTCTCCAGCGCCTCCAGCAGGACGTCCTTGGCGCGCATATCGAGATGGTTGGTCGGCTCGTCCAGCAGCAGGAAGTTGGAAGGCTGCAGCAACATGCGCGCCAGCGCGTAGCGATTGCGCTCGCCGCCGGAGAGCACGCCGATGCGCTTGAAGACGTCGTCCTCGGAAAAGAGGAAGCATCCCAACAGGCTGCGCAGTTGCGTCTGGCCGCTCACCGCGGCGGGGGCGATGCTGGCCAGGTCGTCCAGCACGCGTGCATTGGCGTCGAGCGCCTTGTACTGGTCCTGGGCGAAGTAATCCACTTCCACGTTGTGGCCCAGCCGGAGTTCGCCGCGCGTCACCGGCTCAGTGCCGGCGAGCAGCTTGATCAGCGTCGATTTCCCTGCCCCGTTCACGCCCACCAGGGCCACGCGATCGCCGCGGTCGATGATGAAATCGACGTTGCGGAACACCAGCTTCTCTCCGTAGCTCTTGGCCACGCCTTTGAACTCGGCCACGATGTGCCCGCTCGGCTTCGGCTGCGGAAAGGAGAAGTGGATGGTCTTTTCCTGCGGCGGCACCTCCACCCGCTCCATACGCTCCAGCTCCTTGATGCGGCTTTGCACCTGCTTGGCTTTGGTGGCCTGGTAGCGGAAGCGATTGATGAACACTTCGAGTTGCTGCACCCGCTCTTGCTGGTTGCGGTAGGCCGCCTCGATCTGCGCCTGCCGCTCCGCTTTCTGCTGGAGATACCGATCGTAATTGCCGCTGTAAAAGTGGGCGCGATGGTTCCACAGCTCAACGGTCTTCTTCACCGTCACATCGAGGAAATAGCGGTCGTGCGACACCAGCACGCAGGCGAACGGGTAGGAGGCGAGAAAATCCTCCAGCCAGTTGCGCGCCTCCAGATCGAGGTGGTTGGTAGGCTCGTCCAGCAGGAGCAGGTTGGGCTTCTCCAGCAGCAGCTTGGCCAGCGCGATGCGCATCTGCCAGCCGCCCGAAAACTCCTCCGTGGGCCGGCTCCAATCCTCGCGTGGGAACCCCAGGCCCGAGAGCACCGTGGCCGCCTGCGCCTCCAGCCGATAG
The DNA here is from genome assembly GCA_035315065.1 of Terriglobia bacterium. Lineage (GTDB taxonomy): Bacteria > Acidobacteriota > Terriglobia > UBA7540 > UBA7540 > DATFYM01. The sequence continues at coordinate 22,998 of DATFYM010000105.1, read as the reverse complement.
CCGTCGTGAGCGCTAAACTCGCTCTCCAGCCGATGGTAGCGATCGGCGACGCGCTCGTACTGGTCCCCGTCCGGGTCGAGTTCGGACATCTGGTGGGTGAGCGCCTCCATCTCCGGCTCCATGGCCCGCAAGCGGTCGAACACGGAGAGGCACTCAGCCAGGACGCTGCGCCCGGAGAGCGAGAGCCCGTCCTGCGGCAGGTACCCGGCGGTGATCCCTTTGGCGCGGGTGATGGAGCCGTAGTCGAGCGAGTCGAGGCCTGCCAGCACCTTCAACAGCGTCGACTTGCCGGTGCCATTGGCGCCCACCAAGCTGATGCGTTCCTGGGGCGTAATGAGCCAGTCGAGATCTTCAAAGAGCGTCTTGGGGCCGAAGTGCTTCCCGGCAGAAGAAAGTTGAATCATTGGTCGTTAGTCCGTTGTCCTTAGTCCGTGGTCCGTTGTCCTTAGTGCGTGTCCGTGGTCCGTGTCCCCCTTTAACTGTACCCAACCCGAGCTCTGATGGCTTGCTCTTTCTCCCCTATTGCTGATTCACTCTGCATTACGAAACGCGATCCTCGAAAATCCAAAGTCGGTAAGATCAGCGAGCCCAATCGCCGACTCTATAGCTTATCAAACCAAGCCCAACCCTGAGCCAACAACCGCCGCCGACCCGACCTTAAGCCCACAACTTCAGGTGTCCGTCTTCACTTTTGCCCTTTGCCATTTGCCTTTTGATTTTCCTTTTTCTTCCCCCGCACAAAAAGGCCAGAGAAAAGGCCCGTCCCTACGGCCCGCCTCCCGGCTGTCGTCCTCCTGACTCGCCTCGCCACTTGATCTGCTGTTGCCTGTCCTGGTGTATCGGTCCGTCCTTGAGGCTGATGCACTCCGCCACGAAGCTGCCCAGATCGTCCACTAGCTCTGAGAGGGTCGCTCCCTTGGGCTTGAAAAACTCAAAACTGGGGAGGTCGCCGTAGAGCGCCACCAGCATCCGATAGTACGCCGCCTTGATGTCCTTGCCCGCCGCCAGCACCGCGCCCACGCACTTGTAGACCCCCAACGCGCCCAACAAAAGAATTGACGATTGATCCCGCCCTGCGGGATCGACTGACGATTGAAAGGCATCCTCTGGCTTGCCCTCGGGCTCTTTCTGCGCAGCCTCGGGAGGTTTTGGACTAGGCGCTGAAGTCTCCGCTGCTACCGTCTTGCAATCGTCAATCGACAATCGATCTTGCAGGGCGGGATCAATTTCTTCCGTTGCGGCTCTTTTCGCTAAGATGGCTGCTTCCAGCACTTCCTTCACCTTCGCCGCTTCCTTATCCCGGTGCTGCAAGTGCATTTGGATCCGCTCCCAGGTGATTTCCGCCACCTCCATAATTGACGATTGATCCCGCCTTGCGGGATCGATTGTCGATTGAAAGGCAGACCCTGCCTGACTCGGGGCCGCGCCGACAGCCGTTTTGCAATCGTCAATCGTCAATCGTCAATCGGCAATTCCAAAGGCTCGCTGCCACAGGTCGATCCACGCCGCCTTGCCTTCCGGCCCTTCCAGGCGCGAGAACTCGGGGTTGTTCACCCCTTGCCGGTGCAGCAACCGCATCAAGCCCCCGCGCTGCGCTAGCTCCGCCGCCCTCTCGCAAGGATGGGGATCGGACTTCTTCTCCTTCTTCTCGTTCTCCTCCTCCTTCCCCTCGGGCCCGCTTCCTGCGTTTTCCCCTGCGCTTTCCCCTGCGTTTGGGGCGTTCCGCCACTGGCTCGGGTCCTTCAGCGGCTGGCGATCCTGGTTCAGCGTCGCCGCCGCCTGCGCCACCCCGCCCAGCGGATTGCTGTTCACCGCCGCCCAGGTCTCGTCGTCCGTCTCTTCGGGCCCTGCCCCGCCGGCCTCCCCCAGCGTGCCGTCCTCCGGGCCTTCCCCCAGGGCTTCCAGCAAGAGCTGGATGCGCCGGTTCAGCCGCCCCGCCTCTTTCTCCACCCCATCCTCCTGCAGCAGTAGAATCAAGTCGATTCCCAGCCTTACCGCCCGCTCGGACCCGAACGGATCGTCGTACGGGTCAAGCGGCTCCGCCGTTTCCCCGGCCTGCTCGGCCGCCGCCCGCCGCTCCGCCTCCGCTTCCCGCTCCGCGATTAGCTCTCCCAGGATACTGGCCACCGCGTACAGCTCCCACCGCCCCTGCCCGCCAAACACCCGCAACCGCCGCCACACCGCCTGCGCCGCCGCCAGCACCAGCTTGCGATCCCGCTCGGTCAACGGCGCGAACGCCTTCCGCATCCGCTCCAGGTGCGCCTCATACTCTTCCCGCGTCTCGCCCGCCAGCGCCAGGCTGCGAATCAACGAGGCGCAGTAGGTACCGCGCTTGAAGCCCAGCCCGTAGTGAGGGGAATCGAACCGGCGCATCTCGGCCACGGCCTTTTCCAAGGCTTTGTAGCAGGCCGCGCGACGGCGGTCGGTGAGGCGGTACTTTAACCAGTGGGGAGCTTGGTTCGCCAGCGCGAGGTTCCGGAGCGACGCCGCCCGCGACTTCTCGCTTACGGTGTACTTGCGCTTCGGTTTCGAGGAAGAAACGGGATTCGCGGTTCGGGATTCGGGGTTAGCAGAAGAACCGGGGTTCGGGATTTGGGATTCGGGGTTCGCAGAGGAAGAAGGGGATTCGGGATTGGGGGCTCGGGATTCGCAGCACGGTGGGACCACGCCGCCTTCCGGCGCGGCGGACGCAACCGAACCGTCTTCTTCCGCGAACCCCGAATCCCGAATCCCGAACCCCGGTTCCTCTGCTTCCACTTGCTCGGCCTCTCTCGCAACGAGAATTGACCGTTGCCGATTGGAAAGCAATCAGCTATCAGCCATCAGGTATCAGCAAGCACCGGTCCTTCGTGCTGAGAGCTGATTGCTGATAGCTGAGTGCCGTTTCCAACTTCATGCCAAGAGAAAAACTCACCGTGGCAGGAGTCCGATACCTCTTCGAGGACTGTACTTAGGCTATACTATGGGCTTCCATTTGTCAAGGAAAAAGATCGTGGGTCAATTTGGGGCTGTAGCGGCGAGTTTACCTCGCCATTGGCGGCATAAAGCCGCCCCTACACCAAATTGAACTCACGGAGGGTGAGTTGGGGGGTGGCGTGAACAGACAAACTGATACCATGCTTGCCGAGCACAAAAGCGGCCCGCGTTCGTGAAGGTTTCTTACCAACAAGCCGCCCGCGACGATCTTGTGCGTCAGTTCCGCCATTACCTCGTTGAACGATTTCTCAAAATCTCTTCTTGGTGTCTCCCAGCTTTTATTCGCGATCTGCCTGTTGGCGAGCCCGCGCCAATAAGTCGGAAACGCCGAGCTCTTTCGCCCACTTCTGCAAATAGGCGGCGTCGAGCTGCCCCGCTTGTATCTTCAGGATTCCGATGACGTCTCGCCATTGGTTCTCTGAAACCTCGCCGCCCTGCCGGTACCACTCCAGTTTTGAAAGCAGCGTGTCCTCCGGTGTCTGGACGTAGACAGCAAAGCCGGTCCGAGGATCGATTTGCTTCAACACTCGGCGTGAAAACTCTTCGACGCGGAATGGACTCCCGCGCAACACGAAGAGATCCACCTTGAAGGATGATTCGAGGTGAATGATGTTGAAAGAGGTCTGGGTGGCGAGGGCTTGCTCGATCAGCCCTCGGTCAACGTAGAACTCGCGCGAGAAAGCTTCGACAAATTCGCCGACCTGACTCCGGTTTAACTTGGCGATGAGGTCAGCATCCCGAGTGAGTCGGGCGAAGCCATGCGACGAGCTGGCAAAAGACCCCACCAGCATGGAAGGGATCCCCAGCTTTTCCAAAGTTGAGACCACCACCTGGAGCACCTGGAGGGGTTCCATAGGCTACCGTATCGTCGGGGGTTGAGGTTCGGGCCCGTAAACTCGCGTGGCCAGCTCCGAGCCGAGGAGCAGCGTGGCTAGGCGCCGGCGAAGTTCCTCGTCACCAGCGTCGGGAAAACGATCTCGCAGACAGGACAGGCTCAAAATTCGGCCGGTGACGATGAGATCGTTCAGCGCCCGAAATCTCTGCGCGTCCGGCATTGATCGCAGGATTTCGATCTGTACCTTCTCAGCCTCGGGGTGGGTATCGCTCGCTGGCACTGGCATCGCGTCTCGATTGTGCCACAGCGCAGCCGCTGGCCGCAATCAAGAAAGGCCTCAAAGCCTCAACCGGGAGGTCACCGAGGTGAACAGAGTTTCCCTTTTCCAAGAACCTACGCCGGCTAGCTTAGCCAAAGCATCGTCCGAATGGGCTTCGGTTTGGCCAGCGAATTCTGGGGGGCACAGAACAGCCATACGGTTCTTTAGCTTAGCCGTCATCGGTTGATCAGAACTTCCGTGCCTCGTTTGGGTGCCGCGGTGTCAATGTCGGTTTGAGTGGCGTGTCGCTCGGGCCTTTCTTCTAATATGTCCTCAATGACCTCAAATAGCTGGTTCGCTTGGATGGGCTTTGCCACGTAACCGTCCATTCCGGCTTCCAGGAATCTTTCCGCATCACCCTTCATGGCATGGGCGGTCAGGGCGACAATGGGTAGCCGAACCCCCGTGCCCTCTTCCTGCTCACGAATTCTCGCCGTAGCCTCCAGTCCGTCCATCTGGGGCATCTGGACATCGCACAGCAACAAGTCGAAACGTTCCTGGGCCACGGCCGCCAGAACCTCCAAACCGTTACTAGCCAGCTTCACCGAATGGCCTCGCTTTTCAAGTAATCGCGCGGCGAGACGCTGATTTACAAGGTTGTCTTCCGCCAGCAGTACCCGAAGGGCCTGATGCGGCCCGGAAGGGAGCTGCCTGGCCACGGCCGGGGGCTTAGCAGGCTTCGCGGACGGAACCCCGCATGCCATGAACTGCGCCGTAAAGTGAAAGGTGCTCCCCACCCCTACGGCGCTCTCCACCCAGATCCGCCCGCCCATCATCTCGGTGAGCTGCTGGGAAATTGACAGTCCCAGGCCCGTCCCGCCGTATCGGCGAGTTGAGGACCCATCAGCCTGGGCAAAGGCGTCAAAAATCGCCTTCTGTTTCTCGACAGGAATCCCTATTCCCGTGTCGGCAACCATGAAGTGCAACTCAACCGCGCCACCCGCTTCGGATTCTTCTTCGACCGTCAACTTGATTTGGCCGCGCTCCGTGAATTTGATGGCATTACCCACCAGGTTGGCGATGATCTGCCGCAAGCGGCCAGGATCGCCCACGAGGTGCTCTGGGACTTCGGCCCGGACATCACAAGCCAAGTCCAGTCCTTGTGCGCGCGCGCGGATGCCGAGGGTTTTCACCATGTTCGACAGCAGTTCGCGAAGCGGAAACTTGATTGCTTCCAATTCCAGCTTGCCAGCCTCAATCTTGGAGAAATCCAGAATGTCGTTGATTATCGAAAGCAAGGAGGTTGCTGAAGCATGTGCCATTTCCACGAATTCTCGCTGCTCGGCATTCAGGTCCGTATCCAGCAGTAGTTGCGTCATGCCAAAGACCCCGTTCATGGGAGTCCGGATCTCATGGCTCATGTTCGCCAGGAACTCGCTTTTGGCGCGGCTGGAAGCTTCGGCAGCTTCCTTCGCCCGCTTGAGCTGGAGTTCCTCTTGCTGACGGCGAGTGACGTCCTGAACGGCTGCGAATGCGACCTTGCGTCCATCCCAGTTGACGACTCGGGAGACAACCTCGACGTCGAACAGGGTTCCATCTTTCCGCCGGTGCGTCCACGTGCCTTGATGAGAAACGCCGCGTTCAACCTGGCGAACTGTATCCACGAGGCGAGGAATATCCTCTTCGGGCCTGATGTCGGTGATCTTCATGTGCAGGAATTCGTCGCGCGCGTACTGATACTGGGCAGTTGCAGCCTCGTTTACTTCGATGTAGCGCAGGGTTTGGAGATCAATCAGGAAAAGCGGCAGCGGAGTGTCCCCGAAAAGCAGCCTGAACTTGTGCTCGCTTTCACTCAACTCCCTGGTGCGTTCGTCGACAAGGCGGGCCAGCCTGGTTTCGTTTCTCCTAATCGCCCGCTCCCGGAGCCAGTAGAGAACCAGAATAACGACCAAAAGGGCGAAGCCGGAAGCAGCATCAAAGTAGATGGTCTGGTAGAAGTGGGGCCGCACCGAGAATTCAATGGAAGCGCCGATTTCGTTCCAGGCGTTGTCATTGTTGCAGGCGAGAACCCGGAAGCGGTAGTGTCTCGGCGGAAGATTCGTATAGTAAGCCGTAGATCGCGCGCCTGCATCCACCCAGTCTTTGTCGAAGCCTTCCAGCTTGTATTTGAACCGGACCTTTTCCGGTGCCTGCAAGCTCAGACCGGCATACTGGATTTCCAGTTGGACGGTGCCGGGAGGAAACTGAAGCGCGGCCAGGGGGTCAACCTCACGCTTGTCTGCTCTTAAGGCTTCCACCACCACGGTGGGCGGTGTGGTATTCATCACCAGACGCTCCGGATCGACGACGGCCACACCCTTGATGGTTGGAAACCAGAGCTTGCCATCGCGCGCCTTCCATCCGGCCGGCTGACTCCGGCCAGTACACTCGGCGCTTTTCATTCCATCGATTCGGCCATAGGAGTAGGAGGTGACGGACTGAAGCCTTCCGCTCCCGACGTCGTTCAGTTCCTGCTTGCTGACTCGAAAAACTCCGGCGCCGGAACTCATCCAGAGGTTGCCGCGGGAATCTCCCAGAATCTGAAAAATGGTGTCATTGAACAGGCCTTGCCTGCTCGTGTAGACAGTGAATCGCGCGTCCTGGTAGCGGCAAAGGCCGCCGCCATTCGTCCCAAACCACATCGTGCCGTCAGGATCCTCATGACTGGATACCACGAATTCGGTGGGCAGCCCGTTTTCGGCCCCAAAAGTTGTTGACCTGCCGTCCTTTAGCCGGTGAAGCCCGCTACCGACGGTCCCGATCCATATGCTTCCATCCGCGCTTTCACTCAACGACATGATGATGTCGTTGGCCAATGTGTCGGGATGCTTGAAGTGGAGGAATTCCCCGTGGCTGAAGCGAGTGAGCCCGCCGGCCGTCCCGATCCAGAGAACTCCGTCCCGGCTTTGCAGGAGACAGAGTACGACGTCGTTCGAGAGCCCATCCTTGTGAGTATAGGTGACGAACTTTCCGTCTCTGAAGCGGTTGAGCCCCGCCCCGTCAGTTCCCACCCACAGATTACCGTCCCGGTCTTCGACGATTCCTCTAACCAGATTGCTGGAAAGGCCTTGCCGGGTTGTGTAGGTTGTAAAATGGTCGTTCTTCAGGCGACTTAGGCCGCCTCCTTCCGTACCGATCCACACCGCTCCTTTCCGGTCTTCATAGATCGCGGTTGACTGGTTATGGGCCAGGCCATCGTTGGAAGTGTAGGTCAAGAAGTCCCTGTGTTTCAGACGATTGAGTCCGCCGCCATCCGTGCCGATCCATAAACTGCCTTCTGGAGTGCTGTACAGGCACAGGATGACGTCATTCGACAGTCCCTGTTTCGTGGTGTATGCGGTGAAATGGTCTTGCTCCATCCGGTCCAGGCCGGCGCCGTCGGTACCTACCCAAAGATGTCCGTCCTTGCCTTCACCGAGTGAGAGCACATTGTTGCTCGATAGTCCCTCCCGGGTGGTATAGAAAGTAATCTTTCCGTTCTGAAGGCGGTTCAGTCCCCCGCCTGCGGTGCCAATCCAAAGTGTCCCTTGACGATCCTGGAATATCACTTGGATCTTCGGGCTCGATATTCCCTTCACCCGTTTCCAGGCATTCGAGGCGGCAGCCATCTCCATGAGGCCCGATTCTTCCGTTCCTGCCCAAAGGTTGCCTTGGTCATCCGCAAGCAGAGCAGTGATGTTGGCCTGCGGGACCCCGGGACTCGCCAGGACAGGCGCTAGTTCTCCGTCGATTAGCTGCTTGAGGCCGGTACCGGTGGCAACCCACAGTCTTCCCGCCTTGTCGCGCGCAATGTGGTTTATGGATTCACCAGCCACACCGCCGGCGACATGGCGGAAGGAGCCGCCCTTAAGAGAAGTGAGACCTCCTGTACGGGTCCCGATCCAGAGAGTTCCGTCCACGTCCGCAAAGAGAGTTTGAATGTAACTGTCGGCGAGTTCGGGTGTGTTCTGGTGAGAGAAGACCCGGAAGCGCAAACCGTCAAAGCGAACCAGCCCCCTTTCCGACCCGAGCCACAAGAATCCATCCGAGCTCTGCGAAACTGCCTGGATGGAATCTTCTGCCAGACCATCTTCAGCCTGCCAGATGTCATGGCTGTATTCGCGAAACGCCTCAGTGGGATCGATCGTGACGGCGGCTTGGCCCCTAGCCCTTGATCCACAGAGCAAGGCGACCGCGACGACGCAGGTCACGACCAATGCCTGGCGGGCGTCGTTAGTCCGGGTTCTGAGGCAGCCTTGGGTGATCTTCGGGGGCATAAGCAAAGCGCGCATCTTCCCGTTGACAAACCCGGCCAAGCGCAAAGGCACCGAAACGACGATTGCGTTTCTCACGTTTTGATTCAGCGAACCGTGGCTCCACGTGCGGTAAGCCGACACACAAGCCTCCCTTAATGTCGCCCACTTCGTGTGGGCTCCGCACCAGAGTGAGAGATCGACCGATTCCGGCTACAGGTTTAACGTTAACTTTTGTGCGGGGCCGTCCCGAGGAGCGCGCACACTTCGGGAGGAGAGGTGGGTGAGACTATCCGGGGAACTTCAGGGTGGCCGCGACTGGGACTCAACCTGCGTCACAGCTCGCAACATGGACGACATGAAGCCAGGGCGGAGGCGCACTGCGCTTGACGTCAGCCTGATCCCAATGCAGAGGAGGTTTGATTCGCGGCTCGGAGCAATTCCGATTCAAAAACCACTTGAGTGGCTTCCGTGTAGTGAATGCTGCTCGATCAGTGGAGTCAATAGCCAGCGCAATTGAACGACGGCCCCTCTTTTTGACTTTCGACTCTCGACTCTCGACTTCTCCTTAGTTCCGCATTGATCGTGTGTCAGTGACCTCGGCAAAAGGCAAAGATCTCTTTCCAGACATCCTTGAAGGTCTTGTCGTCGAACCCCGACTCCGATTTCAGCAGATCGTAAACCTGATAGTTGCGGCCCGCGCCGGGACTTGCCTCGACCGGCTGGTACTGTCCCACGATGTCCATGTGGTCGCCAGAGACCAGCACATTTTCGCCCCGAGGCCAGAGCATGGAGGCGGTGTTAACAATGCCGTCGTTGTCCCATAGCTCGATAGGGTGTTGGGGAGACCCGCTCAGGCGCCGGGTGACTTTGCCGCTGCGGACTGGGCGCTTGAAGGGGCCGCCGGCGCACGCACGGTAACAAGCGCGATAAACGAAGTCGGTGCCCGCACTCTGTTCGCTAGCCTTGGTGAGCTCCGGGTAGGTCCACGGCTTCGCCAGTTCCCACGGTGGTGCGGGGCGGTCGGGACCGAAGCGAAACGGGCGACTGCCCGTCGTGGCATACGACCGGGCTTCGATGCGCAGTTCGTCCCACATCTCGAGCTCTTGCGCCCGCTCGTCATCGTCGAAATGCGCCGGACTCGCCGGCTCGCCGGGTGGAGGCTGCGAAGTGAGGTCGTCGATGGCGCGGAAATCGGAAGCCATGAGGCGCAAATACAGTCCAAGCTCGGATGCGGCTTCGTACGCGTCGGCCGTACGCGCGGGACCCGGTCTGCCGTTGTGTTCGTTAGCCTCGCCCAAGGAATCCTGCACCGCCTGAAGCAGTCCTGAGCCGGTGAGGGACGCGGCGGCGCCGGTGACCCAGTGTTCAATTCGATCCACAAGGAGCAGTTGTGAACCCGACACAGCGGCACGCAACTCACCGACTACCTTTTCCCGCAAGACCGTGTGGGCGCGTACCCAATCGGCGATGTTGGTGCCCCAATGGGGTACGGAAAGGAACACGACGCAGCGCACGCGTTCGAGGATCTCTCGAGCATTCACCTCGGCACCGCCGTCCACAACAATTGGTTCCGTGCGGTGATGCAGGTCCCAGAGGAGCCAACGGATGTCCAACCCTCCCGTCGAGTGCCCGAGCAGGACGACATCATCGCCGCCCAAAATCTCCCCTCGCGCCATGCGCTTCGCAAGATAGCCCCGCAATCGGGTCGCCCGCGTGACCACCGCGGCGGTCGGCAAATTGTCGAAGTAGTGGAGCACCTCATTTCCAGCTTGCCACATCCGAAACATGGGCGTGACGCCACCGTAATATTCGAGTTGGCCCAGCGCGTCGAAGCCGGCGAAGCCCGGTATCAGCACAATGTGACAACGTTTGCGGGAGGGAGCATTCCGTTTATCGGCCATGGTTGAGGGCCTCCTTCTGACTCCTCATGCGCAGCCGAGAGCGAAACCGAGCGCCCCGAAAATCTCCCTCAGTCGCTCCGAGCTGAGCACCGCAACCCGGCGTCCTAAATGGGCCATGGACACGGTGAATTATGAACTCTGAATGATGAATGATGAACAAGGAAAGGCGCTCCTTTACAGGCGGACTTCTCCGCGGGCTAGCGCTCCGGCCATGATGCCGCCCCCTCCCAGGTCGCCACGTCGCCCTCAGCCTGAGGATGCCCTTGGTAGCCACGACGGTCGCGTGCCTCGTGCCGGATAGTGGCGAGGTCGTGCTCAAAATCTTCGGCTGTGTACTTTTCCACCTGATGCTCTTTCAGGAAGCCGTCGAGCTCGTAGCGCGAGGGGATGCCCAGGAGCATGCGGAGCTGGTACCCGGTGATGCGCCGCCGGCGGTAGGCTTCGAGGGCGATGGCCTCCAAAACGGCACGGGCCGCTTCCTGGCCGGGAGGCAGCAGGGGAGCCGCCAAATCATCAGGAAGGGTCACCGTAATCTCCATGGCGCCAGCGTACCACAGAATAGCTGAATTAATTCACTGAGCCATTGAGCCTTTGAGCCATTGAAAAAACGGCCGGCCGTTCCCTCCTTCTGACTTCTGACTCCTCCCTTCTACTCCGGCAGCGGCTTGCCCCGCGTTTCCTGGCAGAAAGGCAGCAACAGCAGTCCCAGCAGGAAGGCCAGCGAGGTGAGGGCCACGGGGGTTCCGATGGTATGAAACCGGGAAACGCCGGCGCCCACGAGAAACGTGATGCCGGCGCCGATGAATCGGCCCACGGAAGTGGCGAAGGCAAAGGCGCTGGCGCGGCACCGCGTGGGGTACTGCTCCGGCAGCCAGAGGGTGTACATGGCAAAGTTGGCGCCGCCGACGCCGAGAAAGAACAGGCAGACCATGAACCACGCCAGCGCGTGGGCCCCAAGGTAGAAAACCCAACCGAAGCCCACCGCGATGGAGACCCCCATCAGCAGGAAATAGAGCCCGAGGGTCAAGCGACGCCCCAGACGCTCGGCGAGCGGCGGCAGGACGAGGCAGCCGAGAATGGTCCCCACCGCGAGCAGCATGGTGGCGTAGGAGGCCAGCCGGGCGGCGCGCGGCGCAGTGAAGCCGGCCTGGGCCGCCAGATCGGTGACGGACGCGGGCACGTAAACCGATCCTGCCCACAGGCCGACGATCGACACCAGGAGGCAGGCCGAATTGAGAATCGTGCGGCGAAGGTAGGGGCGTGAGAAGATCATGAAGAAAGCCCGCCGCATGGAGATTGTCGATTGTCGATTGACGATTGACGATTGAAAGGCACCGAGTGGCACGTCGTCCGCGGACTCCATCTTCGCAAAGGCGGAACCAGGCGCTGAAGGCTCCGTTGCGACTGTCTTACAATCGTCAATCGTCAATCGACGATCGTCAATCCTTTGCCAGCGGTGGGGTTCGTGAACCCCGTAGCGGATGAACCCCACCAGCAGGGCTGGCGCGCCGCCCAGCGCAAACATGGCCCGCCATCCGTATTTGGCACCCACCAGATAGTTGGCGACGGCGGCGAGGAAAATCCCGAAATAGTAGCCGGTGTGCATCAATCCGGCGCCCATGCGGCGACGATCCTCGGGCCACTCCTCAGCAACAAAGGTACCTCCCATGGACCACTCGCCGCCGATCCCAACGCCGGCCAGCAGACGGAAGGCCGCCAGTTGCCCAACACCCGTCGCCAGCGCGCTGAGAAAGGTGAAGAGCGAGTAGCAGAGGATGGAGAGCATAAGAGTGCGGACACGGCCGAAGCGGTCGGCGAGAGGCCCCCAGACTAGCGAGCAACCCCAGCCGACCAGGAACAGCGCGAATAGCAGCCCGCCGTAATAGCCCACGTTTGCCGCCGTGGGTGCAATGCCGGAGCGCGGCAGCAATTCGCCCAGCGACGGCACCAGCACGAGCGCGTAAATGAAGGAGTCCATGCCGTCCAGCGCCCAACCACCCCAAGCGGCCACGAAGCCGCGGCGCTGGTTGGGAGTGAGGCGAGTTCCGGATGGAGATCCGTAGCGCGCGCCGGGTGGCGTCTGTAAATGCCAATGCACCCAGAGAGAAGAGCAAATCGAACCGCAAAAGTCAAAAGACAGTCGAGAGTCGAAAGTCAAAAGTCAAGAGTAGAAGAGACGAGACGCGGTTGGCCTTAACCTTCGACTTTCGACTTTTGACTTTCGACTTTTTTCTGACTTTCGACTCTTCTTAAAGTCCTGGCCGCCTTCCGCCGATGAGGTCTTTAGGGGTGGTCACAGTCGCGTCCGGATCTGGTTCGAGACTGCTTCCAAGCCCCTGCCGGCTGCAAGCAGTCGGAGGCAACGGGAGATCATAAAGTATGACACGCGTCCTCTTTGTTGACGATGAGCCCGGGGTTTTTGAGGGCCTCCAACGCATGCTGCGGTCGCAGCGCGACCGATGGGAGATGGTGTTTGCGAATGGGGGGGCGGCGGCCCTGGCCTTGCTGGAAACCGCCCGTTTTGACGTTGTCATTTCTGACTTGCATATGCCCGGGATGGACGGCGCCACGCTGCTGAAACAGGTTCGGGAACACTTCCCCGACGTGGTTCGAATAGTCCTGACGGGCGACCTGGAGCTAAAAACCGCGTTTCGCACTCTCGATGTGGCCCACCAGTTGTTAGTGAAACCCGGCGACCCGGAAGGGCTCCGCGTGGCGGTGGCACGCGCTTGCAGCCTGAAGAACACATTGAACAGCAGTCTGCTGCGCCGCACCGTGACGGCGATGGGTGACCTTCCCACCCTCCCACGCACCTACAGCGCCCTCGCGCAAGCGATCAACGATCCTGAGGTGTCGCTCGATCGAATGGCGAAAATCGTGGAGAGCGACGTGGCGATCTCCGCCAAGGTCCTGCGACTGGTGAACTCCGCGTTTTTCGGGTTGATGAACGAGATCGCGACGGTGAGGACCGCCGTGTGCTACCTCGGGATCGAAGTTCTCAAGCACCTGGTACTGTCGGTGGAGGTCTTCCGAGTTTTCCCGGTCCGCAAGCCAATTGCGGGTTTTTCCATGGAGAAGCTCCAGGAACATGCGCAATTGACCGCCAGGATTGTGAAGGGTCTGCCGGTGCCGCGATACTTGGTTGATGCCGCCATCGTGGCCGCCCTCCTGCATGACGTGGGAAAGCTGGTTCTGGCGGCAAAGCTCCCGGAACAACTGGGGCACGCTTTGAAGATAGCTTCCCACGAAGGACAGCCCTTATATGCCGTGGAAGACAACCTCTTGGGCTTCAACCACGCGGCAGTCGGGGCGCACTTGCTGGCTCTCTGGGGACTGCCCAGTCCGATCGTGGAGGCCGTGGCTTACCATCATGCACCCAGCCGGATTCCGCAGCAGAGATTCGACACCGTTGCGGCCGTCTACCTCGCCGATCTTCTCTCCCACGAGTGCGACGACGGCCAACCGTTCACCGATGCCTCCCCTTTGCTTCAAAGGACGGACCTCGCCTATCTCGACACCCTGGAAGTGACCCCCAACCTTGCGGCGTGGCGGGCCATGGCCCGAGAAGCGGCGGATGCGCTGACAGCCTAGCTCAAGCTACGAGTACCTCAGCCAGCGGAAGAGTTCGACCACTGACGGCCGCTTGCCGTACATCAGCACCCCGACGCGGTAAATGCGCGCTGAGAAGTAGACCACGCCGAGCATGGTCAAGGCCAGCAAGACGATGGAGAGGGCGATTTGCCACCAGGGGGGCGTCTCGGCGGCGAGCCGCAGAATCATCAGAATGGGACTGAAAAAGGGGATTTCCGAGAGCACCACCGACATGGTGGAGTTCGGATCGCGCAAGACTCCCTGGAACATGATGAAACTGAAAACCAGGGGTAGGGTGACCGGCCACTGGAGTTGCTGGGCGTCCTGCTCGTTCGAAGCGGCGGCGCCCACGGCCGCGAAGAGCGAGGCATAGAGGAAATAGCCCAACACAAAGTAGACCGCCGTGTAAGCCAGCAAGGCGCCAGGAACGTGTATCTGAGGGAAAGAGGATCCGGGCCGCACGGCCGACGCCATGGCCGAGCCATAAGTAGCAAGCAGGGCTGCCGACGTCATCCAAATGAGGTACTGCGTGAAGCCGACGGCGGCCACCCCCACGATCTTCCCCAGCAGCAACTGGAACGGCCGGAGGGCGGAGATCAGCACTTCTACGATGCGCGTGGTCTTTTCCTCGAGCACGGAGCGCATGGTGAGGACGCCATACATGATCAGCGTCATGTACAACAGAAAGGCCAAGACGAATCCCACCATAAAGGTCTGACCCTTGTCCTCGGCTTCGCCTTCCTTGGTCACCTTGACCACTTTCAAGTCGACGCCCTTCACCACCGCAGCGATGTTGTCCACGTGAATCCCGCGATCGCTCAGGCGCCCGGCGATAAGGGCGTTGTTAATCGCGCTGGACAACGGCTCGTAGAGCATGAAGTCGCCGGCATTCTTGGTGTGAAACTCCGCCGTCGCCGCATCCTTGGGGATCACCAGGTAGCCGTCCAAACCACCGCTGTTGACCTGGGCGCGCAAGTCGTCGCGGATGCCGGCCGCCGGCTGAGGTTGCTCGAGCGTCTTCTCCACTGCGAATTCAGGCTTGCCGTTAGCCAGCTTCTTGCTCGCGAGGTTTTGGACGATGGAGGGTGCGAGTCCGCCCACGTCATCAACGATCGCTATCTTGAGGGTGTGGTCCGTCTGGCGCGTCGCCATGAAAATGGAAAACAAGATGACGCCGATGCTGAACACGGGTACGGCGACGGTGCCGAACACAAACCCTTTAGTCTTCACCCGGGTGATGTACTCGCGCTTGATAACCAGCCAGACTTTACGCATGGCCCACCTTTTCGATAAAGATGTCGTTAAGGGGCGGCTCGAGCAACTCGAACCGGCTGATGCGCGCGCCGGCTTGGACGGCGGCTTTGAGAATCTCCTGCGGGTCGGCGCCGGGGCGGAGCTTGGCTTCAACCACCGCGCCAAAGCGGTTGACGTTCTCGATGCCGGAGTCGCGCAGGAATCCGTCGTCGCCGCTGAATTCGATGCGCAGCGTGTTCTTGCCGTAGGACTGCTTGATGGCGCGCAGGTCGCCATCGAGAACGTTGCGGCCCTTGTTGATAAGGCAGATGGAGTCGCACATCATTTCCACCTGCTCCATGCGGTGGGTGGAAAGAATGATGGTGGAGCCCTGGCCGCGCAGCTCGAGCATGATGTCTTTCACCGTGATGGCGTTCACGGGATCGAGACCGGCAAAGGGCTCGTCCAGGATCACCAGCGGCGGGCGGTGGATGACGGCGCAGATAAATTGCACTTTCTGCTGCATGCCCTTGGAGAGGTCGATGAGCTTCTTCTCCATCCAGTCGGCCAACTCGAAGCGCGTCAGCCACTCGCGAGCTCGGCGGTCGGCCTCCGCTTCGGAGAGACCCTTCAGAGCGCCAAAGAACACCACCAGCTTCCTGACCTGCATGCGAGGATAAAGACCGCGCTCCTCCGGGAGATAGCCGATCAGGTCCTGGGTGCGATCGCTGACCGGCTGGTCGAGCACGCGGATGGATCCCTCGTCCGGGATGAGGATGTTCATGATCATCCGCAGCGTGGTGGTCTTGCCAGCTCCGTTGGGGCCGAGCAATCCGAAGATCGCTCCTTGGCGAACGCGCAGGCTGAGCTGATCGACTGCGGTGAGCGAACTATACCGCTTGGTGATGCCTTCAATCGCAATCGCGTCCATGAATTCTCCGCTGACCTTGGTCCGTTCGCCGACCGCCGCCTACTAGGCGGCGTAACGAAACGGTTTCGCATGATTAACATCAAATGCTTCGGGTGTGCAAGCGGAATCGCCAAAGGTCGGGATTCCCTCGCCACCTCGGCCGGAGGGCAACCCCCAGGTCGGCCCGGGCCGTGCAAGCCGGAGCCGTGCACCACTGGGAGTTACGCGCCATACGGCCAATTATTGCAGGAATTCGCCGGGTTGTGCAAAGTTCCTACGTTCGAGTAAGATACAAGGCCGTTGGAATATTGAGTGATTGATTCATTGAGTCATTGGAAGAAGGCGGTCACATTCGGCCACTAAGCCGTCTGGTTCTGCTTGCTGAAAACTGAGAGCTGACGACTGAAGGACTAAGACGATGCGTAATGTGGTGATTATCGGGTCAGGCTGCGCGGGCTTGACGGCCGCCATCTATACGGCCCGCGCCAATCTGAGCCCGCTTTTGATCCGAGGTCACGAGGCGGGCGGCCAGTTGAGCCTCACGACCCTGGTGGAGAACTACCCTGGCTTTCCCAAAGGAGTGCAGGGACCGGAACTGATCGAGATGATGCAGAAGCAAGCCGCGGAGTTCGGGACGGAATTCCAGGAAGGCAACGTCACTCGTGTTGATCTCACGCAGCGGCCTTTCATTGTGGAGATAGGAAGCGAAACGGTCGAAACTCGCACTCTGATTATCGCCTCCGGTGCCTCCGCCAGGATGCTCGGCCTGGAGTCGGAGCGCAAGCTGTTGGGCCATGGCGTTTCCACCTGCGCCACCTGCGACGGCTTCTTCTTCCGCGGCAAGCCGATTGTGGTGGTAGGCGGCGGCGACACGGCGGCAGAGGAGGCGCTCTTCCTCACCCGATTCGCGAGCGAAGTTTCCTTGATTCATCGCCGCGACCAGTTGCGCGCTTCCAAGATCCTGCAGGACCGGATGAGGCGCAACGACAAGATCAAGTTCATCTGGAACTCGGCGGTGACCGACGTACTCGACGCCGACCAGGGCTATGTGACGGGGATCAAGCTGAGGAATGTCCAGACAGATGAGGAACGATTGCATCCCACGGAGGGCGTTTTCATCGGGATCGGGCACTCGCCCAACACCGGCTTGTTCAGGGACCAGCTCGAGATGGACGAACTCGGCTATCTGAAGACCCACCGGGGCTCGAGGACCAGCGTCGCGGGTGTTTTCGCGGCGGGCGACGTGCAAGATCGAGTCTACCGGCAAGCCATCACCGCCGCCGGCTCCGGTTGCATGGCTGCGATCGACGCGGAAAGGTTCTTGGAAGCGGGGGAATAGACTTGGAAGGATGAAGGGTAAGAAAAAAGGGGTAAAGGGTGAAGGGTAAAAATTGAAGAAGAGCCTCTCCCTTTGCCTTTCACGCTCTTCTTTGCCCTGAATCTTTCTTTTACCCTTTACCCTTTACCCTTTACCCTTTACCTTTTATCCTTTATCCCTTACCCTTCACCCTTTACCCTCTATCCGCCTCGTATGCTCAGACGACTGCTCCTCTATCTCTCCGAGCGAGAAGCTCCCAAGAAGTTGCTTACCAGTGCGTCCGTTGGCCGACGTCTGGCCCGGCGCTTCATTGCCGGCGAAGATCTGGAGGACGCCGTCCGCGCCGTCCGTCAGTTGAACGCCGAAGGCTTTGATGTGACCCTGGACTGCTTGGGCGAGTCCGTGAAGGCGACGGCTGAAGCCGAGGAGGCCTGCCGGACCTATCTCACCATTCTCGACCGGATCGCCGCCGAGAAGTTGCGGTCGCACATTTCGGTGAAGCTGACGCAACTGGGTCTCGCGCTTGATCCCAGACTGACGTTGAGGCTGCTGAACACCCTTTGGCAGCGAGCCGTCGAGCACCAAACCTTCGTCCGGGTCGATATGGAGAGCTCGGCCTACGTCGGGCAGACCCTGTCCATTTTCCGTGAAGCTAACGCGCCGCGCGATGCGCTCGGCATTGTGATCCAATCCTACCTCTATCGCAGCGAGAAGGACGTGGAGGATCTGATACGGATGAGCGCGCGCGTTCGTCTGGTGAAGGGCGCCTACCAAGAACCGCCGAGCGTGGCGTTTCCCGACAAAGCCGATGTAGACGCCAGTTTCGTAAGGCTGATGAAGATGCTGCTGTCGAGTGACGCCTACCACGCCATCGCCACGCACGATCCGCACATTATCGCCGCCACGGAAACGTTCGCGCAAGAGAAGGGCCTGCGCCCGGATCGCTTCGAGTTTCAGATGCTCTATGGCATCCGGCGCCAGTTGCAGCGCGACCTTCTCCGCCGCGGCTGCCGCGTGCGCGTCTACGTGCCTTACGGCACTCATTGGTACCCCTACTTCATGCGCCGATTGGCTGAACGACCCTCCAATCTTCTATTCCTCTTGCGGAACCTCTTCAGGGGATAGGGGAGAAGAAATGATGAATTCTGAATGATGAATGATATGAATGATGAACAAAAAGAGACCGGGAAGAATGAACGATCAGCAAGGAATGCAAAACGATGCAGGTGACGGCTGAACGGTTCTTCTTGTTCATCATTCATCATTCAGAATTCATCATTTCTTCTCCACCCGCTCGCAGACCGCGAAACCATCCCGTAGCGGGATGATGGTGGTGAAGAGTTTCCGTGAGCTGTGAATGAGGCGGTTGAATTCCTGGATCGCGCGCGTATCGTCATCGTTGCGCGCTGCTGGCGAAGCGACCTTGCCGGACCACAGAACGTTGTCGGTGATGAAGAGCCCGCCCACGCGCAGGCGCTTGGTCGCGCGACGGAGGACAGCGGGGTAACCGGTCTTATCGACGTCGTTGAAGATCAAGTCAAATTGGCCTTCCGTGGAGTCGAGGAGGTGAATGGCATCGCCGGTCAGCACTCGCACACGATCGAGCACGCCGGCCGTTCTCAGGTAGTCTTCGGCGCGACGCGCATTGGCCGGATCGCTATCAGTATAGAAGACGGTGCCCTGCGGTCCCACGGCGCGCGCCAGCCACAGCGTGGAATAGCCAATGGCGGACCCCAACTCAAACACGTGCCGCGCCTCGATCAGGCGCGCCAATAGGTAAAGCAGTCGCCCGCAAACAGGGCCGATGATCGGTACAGAATGGTGGGCCGCGTATCGCTCCATTTCGCGCAGCACGCGGTCGCGGGGCGGCACGAGCGACGTAATGTATTCTTCCACTTTGGGGACCAGAATGCCGGACATGAAGCCTCCTTCGGAATTGAGTGATTGAGTGATCGGGTCATTGAGCTACTGAAGACATCCGGCCGCTTTTTCCTTCAATGGCCCAATGACTCAATCGCTCAATCACCCAATGTTATGATTCACCAATGCCCTTTGATGCCGACATCATTGTGGTGGGTGCAGGCCCGGCGGGCTCGACAGCGGCCAAGCTCCTCGCGGGCCGCGGCTACCAAGTCCTGCTGATCGACCGCGCCGTCTTCCCCCGGCACAAAACCTGCGCGAGCTGGATCAACCGGCTCGCGTTCGAGCGCTTCCCCTATCTCATGCCGCCCCTCTATGAACTCGTGGAGGCGCCGTTTTACGGCATCACCTTCTACGATGCGTCCCTCGAGCGCTCCGGCCGCTTTACCGAGCGTATGCCTTCCGGCTATCTTTCGCTGCGTTCGAGGTTCGACGACGGCTTGCGCCGCATCGCGGTAGAGGCCGGGGCGGAGTTTCTGGGCGGCCGCGCGGTGGTGGACGTTGACGAAGGGCGCGACGAGGTCCGCGTTCGCCTCGCCGATGGCGCCGAGTTTTCCGCGCGCGTCGTGATCGGCGCCGACGGGGCCTCCAGCCGCGTGGCCGCTGCCACCGGCCTGCATCAGGGCTGGGGCCCGCGCGACTATGTCCTCTGCGCCAACGCTGATGTCCCTTGCCCGCCGGCTTTGATCGAGGCCTTTTACGGTTCGCGCTTTCCGCTCGTGACGTATCTTCAGTACGAGGGGCTTCAAGGTTATGGCTGGGTATTCCCGAAACGGCAGCACGTTTGTATCGGCATCGGCGCCATGCTGGCCCAGGGCCGCGAGATCCGCCCCCTGTTCGGGCGCTTCGTCCGCGACCTCCGCCGGCGCCGGCATCTGCCCGCCGAGATTTCCGAGGCCTCGGTGAAGGCAGCGACCACCTTCGATCTCGATCCGGTGGGCGCGGTTCACCGCCTGCCAAACCTGACGCGCGGGCGCGTCCTGCTGATTGGCGACGCGGCAGGGTTCGTGTCCGGTTCCACCGGAGAAGGCATCTACCCCGGAATGGTGAGCGCCGAGGTTGCCTGCGAGGTAGTCGATCGGGCCCTTCGCCGCTCCCAGGCGTCGCTGACGGCGGCACTCGCGCGCTTCGATCGCGCTTGGCGTGCCGAACTCGCCAGCTACGTCAAGCGTCTGCCGGGCGGTGAACAGGAAGGGCGGACCAAGGGGCGCATCGATCTCATCTTTCGCTCGCCGCTGGCCGCGCGTGTAGCGGGTCGGGTTTTTCTCTACGGTGAAGGTCTCACGCTCCGGACCTTGGCTCGCAGCATATGGCCTCGGTAGGACGAAACTCGAAGTTCGAAAATCGAAACTCGCCGGGCGAATTCAGTTCCGAGTTGTGAATCGTCACCGCGGCTCCGCCGGCTTGCTGTCGGAAAGGTGGCGGAGCCGCTGGCCATTGCGGCGAGTTTCGAATTTCGAGTTTCGATTTTCCAGTTTCGAATTTCGAGTTTTCGATTTTCAAGAGACGAAGGAGGAGATGAAATGAACCGAGTCAAGTTGATGCTGGCCCTTACTCTGGTGGTTGTGTTTGTGGGTTCGGCGGTCCTCGCGCAGGAAGCCACGCCGGGTTCAGGCGGCAGTATCGAGATCAAAGTGACCGCCAAGAGGTTCGCATACGAACCCAACGTCATCACGGTGAAGAAGGGCGATCATGTCCGGCTGCTGATCACTGCCGCCGACCACGATCACGGTTTCAAATTGGCAGCCTTTGACATCGACCAGGTGATTCAGAAGGGTCAGACGGCGACCATCGAATTCACCGCCAGTAAGGCGGGAACCTTTCCCTTTCAGTGCTCCCACTTCTGCGGCATGGGACACGGGAAGATGAAGGGCAAACTTGTGGTCCAAGAATAGGGAATAGGAAACAGGGAATAGGGGACAGAACGGTTGAAGGGTAAAGGGTAAAGAGTAAAGGGTAAGAAGGCAAGAGTGGCCTTCGCGCTTCACCCTTTACACTTCACCCTTTACACTTCAACCCTTCTGTTCCCTGTACCCTACCTGAGCCAGATCGTATCGCGCGGGTGGGCCTGCCCGTGGTGGACGTAAGCACACCTGCCGTCCTGGCAGTAATACACGTCGCGGCAGTACTGACAGCGCGTCAGGTTGGTTCTCTCCCGCACGCGGTCGCAGGCTGTGCAAACCTCCAACAGGTTCGCAATCACATGGTAGGAATGCGTGCGCCAGCGTTCCAGGGTCGCGCGCTCCTCCCGAAAGCTGGTCAGATCGTCTTCACGAATCATAGTCTCCCTCGTTGCTGAAGACAGGAGACAAAAGACAGGAGTCAGAATAAGACTGAAGACGGCAAATTGAACGGCGTTCTTCTCCTGTCTCCTGTCCTGTCTTCTGTCTCCTGACTTCTGTCTCCTGTCTCCCTTCCTGGTGCAAGTACGCGACCACGCCACGCAGCTTTTGCGGCTTCACGACCGGTCTTCTTTTCATTTGGTTAGGAAGCTTTGTTCGGTTTGCCCGAGGGCCGGACCCTTCGCGGTGTGCAACTTTTCGCACTTTCTGGCCCAAGCCTTCGTTTAACCCTTGGCTATTGCCCGGTGTCTTCTATCTTGTGACCCTTGTTCCGATCCTGTTTCTTGTCTCCTGTCCCGAGGCAAACAAGGTTGAAGCCATTAACCACAGAGGCAAAGCGCAGCTTGTGGCCGCAACCAAGAAGAAGACCTCAACACAGATGTCACTGAGACTTCACGGAGGGAACAGAGAAAAAAGCCCCGAAGCGCGCTGTTCTTGGTCTTCTCGTGGCCTCTGTGAAGCCTCGGTGAACTCGGTGTTAAGGTCTTTGGTTGCGGCCGCAGGGCCGCGCTGCGCCTCTGCGTTTGAACCTCTGTCGCTGTCCTTGAAGTCGGACGGCGGAATCACGGGACAGTTCTGCAACGGGACGCAAGCAGGCCAGTCGCCGTGGTGATGTCGATGTCTGCGATCAGCAATCCTTCCTCACCGTAGGGTTGGTAGCTGAGTAGTGTCCCATCCGGACGGACAATCGCCGACGTAGTCGGAGAGCCGGGACTCGCGCAATTGACGGTTGCGAAATAGCAGGTGTTCTCGGCAGCGCGGCACAGGACCGCCTTCTCGTGAAATGTATTCGCGGGATCGGCGAAGGTCGTTGGCCGGTAAGAACCGGGCTCCGCTTCGTGGAAGTGCGGGTGAAACACAGCGTGTGCTCCACGCCGTACGGCCCATCGGACGGTCTCTGGATACCGCCAGCCTTCGTGGCAAATCGCGATACCGAAAGTCAAGGGGCCGGCTTGAAAAACGCGGCGGCCAGAGCCTGGTGTGTAGGTGCCCTCTTCCGAGGGGTCGATCTGGACCTTGTCCTGAAAGCCCGCGATCGATCCGTCCTGATCGATAACCAGGGCGGTCGCTACCAGTGCGCCGTCAACAACGCGTTCCGTTCCGAGAACGACTGTGATGTTTGCCTTCGCGGCTGCTCCGGCGATGACGGACCAGGCCTTTTCGAGGAACTCAGGATCGGGAGGCGGCACGCCCTTGCCGACTCCTCGGTAGCCCGGGACGAAGCACTCCGGAAAGCAGATGATCCGTGCTCCCTTGATGGAGGCTTCATTGATGGCCTGCTCGGCGAGCGTGATCGACTCCTCTGGAGTGGCCGGGAACCTGATATTGGCGAGTGCGATTCGAAACGGGTTCACCAGTTTCCCTCCGGAAAGGAGTTCCCCGACGTAACAGCTATCGCGGACCGAAGCGATTCTTCACGTCGCGCATCGCGGCGAGTT
>DATFYM010000104.1:0-11799 GCA_035315065.1 Terriglobia bacterium | reverse complement strand
TCGACCATCATTGCCAGGTCCAGCCCGGCGGCGTTCGCTTCCGCCGGTCGCCAGTCGACCACGGGACGCCGTTCGTTTGCCTGGTAGACGAGCACGTCTTCTCGGGTCAGCGCCACCGGCGCGGCGGAGTGATGGCGGCCCACAACAGTTACCGTTACCTGTGCGAGGTCTCCCGGAGGAGCCTTGGATTCCTGCGCCGGAAGCGGCATCGCGCTCGCGCCGATGGCGGCAGAGACCAGGAGCAGCCACATCAACCGGACCCTTCGAATGCTTCTTCTCATGTTTACCTCCAGCCCTTGGGAGCCTCGCTCTCCTACCGTTTATTGGATGCTGATTCTTCTTACTCTGGAATCCTGGCTCGGCGCTAGCGCGGTAGCCAGTCGCCCGACCGGAGGCTGGCGGCAATTGCTTCAGCTAGACGACGGGCAACGCATTGCCTGAATCGACCCCCTCGCTTTTCATCCTGGAGGCAACCATGCGAATTGTTTTGTGATAGACTGCGCTGTTTTATTCGTTGCTGCATTCCTTTCGGAGCGGCCATGCCCCAGGTGATGAAGGGTCCCAAAGTCTACGATGTGGTCATCGTCGGTTCCGGCGCGGGCGGTGGCATGGCTGCCTACGTTCTGACCAAGGCCGGTCTGAAGTGTCTGGTGCTTGAGGCAGGGAGTTGGTACGACACCGCGAAAGAATCGACGATGTTTGCCTGGCCCTATGAAGCGCCGCACCGTGGCGCCTCGACGCCCGAGAAGCCCTTCGGCTATTTCGACGCCGCGGTCGGCGGCTGGCAGGTTCAAGGCGAGCCTTACACCAGCGCGCCGGGAACGGACTTCACCTGGTGGCGTTCCCGCATGCTCGGCGGGCGGACCAATCATTGGGGACGCATCTCGCTTCGCATGGGACCTTACGATTTCAAGCCTCGCAGCCGCGACGGGAAGGGAATTGACTGGCCGATCAGCTACGATGATCTCGCCCCTTATTATGACAAGACGGAAGAACTGATCGGTGTGTTTGGCACGGCCGAGAATCTGGAAAATACCCCGGACGGAAAGTTCCTCCCGGCGCCGCGGCCGCGCTGCTACGAACTGGTGATCCAGCGGGCCTGCCGAAAGCTCAACATTCCTTGCATCCCGTCGCGCCTCTCGATCCTGACCCGTTCCATCAACGGGCGGCCGGCGTGCCACTATTGTGCGCAGTGCGGGCGAAGCTGCGCTACGTCGTCGAATTTTTCTTCCCCGACGGTCTTGTTGCCTCCGGCGCAAGCGACCGGCAATCTCGAAATTGTCTGTGACGCGATGGCGCGTGAGGTCCTGGTGGACCAAGAGGGCCGCGCCACCGGCGTCTCCTATATCGACAGGAAAAACCGCCAGGAAATGCAGGTACACAGCAAGGTGGTGGTGCTGGCGGCAAGCGCCTGCGAGTCGTCGCGCTTGTTGCTGAACTCGAAGGGTCCGCGACACCCTAATGGACTTGCCAATTCGAGCGGCAAGGTGGGTCGCTACCTGATGGATACGGTGGGCACCGATGCCGCTGCCTTTGTGCCCGCGCTAATGGATCTTCCACCCCACAACGAGGACGGCACCGGCGGCATGCATCTCTACATGCCGTGGTGGAACTACCAGAAGCAACTGCGGAACCGGATGCCCTTTGCCCGCGGTTACCACATCGAACTCGGCGGCGGGCGCGGCATGCCCGGACCAAGTGACGCCAGCGGTTCGGAAAAGTTTCTCGGTGGAGGCTACGGTCTCGAACTGAAGCGTGGCTTGCGCAAGCTCTACGGCGCTTTTGTAGGCTTTGCCTGCCGAGGTGAGATGATCCCCAACGAGTCGAGCTACTGCGAAATCGACAAAGATGTCGTCGACCAGTGGGGGATTCCCGTGCTCAAGTTTCACTTCAAGTGGAGTGATGACGAGATCCAGATGGCGCGGCACGCCCAGGAGACGTTCAAGGACATCATTCTCAACATGGGCGGCGAGGTAATCGAGTCTTCAGGAGCTGAGAACAACTGGGGCATTTCCCGGGGCGGCGAGATCATCCACGAGGTGGGCACTACGATCATGGGTAGCGACCGCTCGATTTCCGTGCTCAACTCGTACTGCCAGGCGTGGGACTGCAACAACCTGTTTGTGACCGACGGCGGCCCTTTTCCCAGCAACGCCGACAAGAATCCCACGTTGAGCATCATGGCGCTGGCATGGCGCACCTCGGAATACATCGCGGACCAAGCGAAGAAGTTGAAGCTCTAGTGGGAATTTTGGATTTTGGATTGAAGCGAAGAAGGGCGATTCACGATTGGACGAGACAATTGTAGGGTTCTTGGATTGAAGAAAGAGAATGACCGACTGCTGCTTTGGACCTTCTTCTCTTCATCCAAAATCGAAAATCCAAAATCCAAAACTCAAGGACGGTTCGTGGGAGGAAAAGATGAGTAACGAGAGGAGCCCCGATGGCGGCCTGAACCGCCGTGATCTGTTGAAGGTAATCGGCGCCGCGGTGCCCGGCGCCCTGATGGGCCCTGCAGGTGTTGCCGCCGAATCGATGAAGATGCCCAAGCCCTCCGGCGCCGCAGCCGCTGAGGGACAGGCGACAGCTTTCAA
Organism: Terriglobia bacterium; assembly: GCA_035315065.1. Lineage (GTDB taxonomy): Bacteria > Acidobacteriota > Terriglobia > UBA7540 > UBA7540 > DATFYM01. The sequence continues at coordinate 9,205 of DATFYM010000104.1, read as the reverse complement.
GCTCCAGGTGCTGACTGAGCACGAGTGGAAGACGGTGCGTTTGCTAAGCGACCTCATCCTTCCTGCCGACGATCGCAGCGGCAGCGCCTCGCAGGCCGGCGTGCCCGAGTTCATCGACGATTGGCTGGCCCTCCGAGGCGGGAATCTTCTGACCGAGATCCGAGGCGGGCTCACTTGGCTCGACGTGGAATGCAATCGTCTTTTCCAGCACGACTTCGCCGATTGCTCGGCCGAACAGCACAAGCAGATCCTCGACCGCATCGCGTATCCCAAGAAGGCGGCGCCGCAGGACTCGAACGCGGTCGCTTTCTTCAATCAGCTTCGCGACCTGGTGGTGAACGGCTTCTATACCAGCAAAGAGGGGATCAAGGACTTGCCCTACCTGGGGAACCAGATGGTGGCGGAGTGGAACGGATGCCCGCCCGAGGTGCTGGCCAAACTGGGCGTATCTTACGACGAAAGGAAGTCCTGAAGAATTGCCGATTGGAAAAGCCATCAGCCATCAGCCATCAGCCATCAGCCATCAGCAATCAGCAATCAGCAAGAACCGGAGACCTTCATGGCTGAGAGCTGACCGCTGATAGCTGAAGGCTGTCACCAATCGTCAATCTGCAATCGGCAATTCTTATGCCACGCGCTCGCACAGCATCACGCGCTCCTCGCCGTCCACCTCGCGCAAGCGGACTTCGATTACCTCCGGGTCTGACGTCTGGACGGTGCGGCCTACGTAGTTGGCCTGGATCGGCAACTCGCGATGGCCGCGGTCGATCAGCACGCACAGCTCCACCCGCCGCGGCCGGCCATGATCGAGCAGGGCGTCCAGCGCCGCGCGCGTGGTGCGGCCCGTGTACAGCACGTCGTCCACCATGATCACGTTCTTGTCTTCCACCGAGAAGGTCGGCGCCGCCTGCACCACCGGCTTTTGATCGACGGTGGAAAGGTCGTCGCGGTAGAACGTAATGTCGAGTGTCTCCACCGGCGGCGCGCTCTTCTCGATCTCGGTGATCTTGCTGGCCAGGCGCTCCGCCAGGGGAACACCCCGGCGCTTGATCCCCACAAAGACGAGGCCGTTCACACCGTCGTTGCGCTCCAGGATCTCGTGCGCGAGGCGCACGAGGGTGCGGTTGATCTCCGAAGCGGTCATCAGTTGGGCCTTCTCGCGCACGTTCGCTTTGGGGCTCCGGGCTTCAGCGGCTGCTTTTTCCATGTTGAACACCTCGTGCCGATTATAACCAGTCGAGGGGTCGAAAGAAAGAAGTCAGAAGCCAGAAGTCAGAAGTCAGAATGAAGACAGGACGCGGGCCACGCAAGTCTTCATTCTGACTCCTGACTCCTGTCTCCCTTCTTTTGACCTTCGACCCTCAACCTTCGACTCTTCAGGTGCCACCCCTATGTTAAAATGGGAATCGCATGTCCACTTTGATGCAAGAGATCGCGCAGCAACCCTCCGCGCTGGCGGACCTGCGCAAGTTCTATAGCAGTCCGGGCGCTATTTCCTACAAGGCGCTGCGCAAGCTGGTTGCCAAGTGGCCGCCGGTGGTGGTGTTCACCGGCATGGGCTCGTCGCTCTATGCGGCTTACCCGGCCCAGGCCTTTCTCACCGCGCTCGGCTTCCGGGCCCTCGTGTGGGAGACCGCCGAGTTGCTGCATCACCACCTCAAGGTCCTGAAGCCGGACACCTTGGTGGTGGTGGTGTCGCAGTCGGGCGAGACGGTGGAGGTAACCGAGTTGCTGAAGGTGCTGCCGGCGAAGTGTGGGCTTCTCGGCGTGGTGAATGTGGAGGCGAGCACTCTGGCGCGACGCGCCAAGTTGATGCTGCCCATGATGGCCGGCCAGCAGACCACGGTAAGCACCAAGACTTATATGGCGAGTGTGACCGTGCTGATGTACCTGGCCTTTGCCCTGGCCCGCCAGGACCCGCGCGCGCTCACGCACAGCCTGATGCGGGCGGTCGAGGCCCAGCGGCGAATCCTCGAGGGCGATGGCATTTTGAGGCGCGCGACAATGGAGTTTTTCAATAGCCCGGCCTACGTGTCGCTGATGTCCCGCGGTCCGGACCTCGCCTCGGTCTACCAGGGCGCGCTGACGCTGAAGGAAGTGGCGCGGATGGCGGCGGAAGCCACCAGCGCGGCGCAGTTCCGCCATGGACCCATTGAAATAGTGAACCCCGCCCACCGCTACGTGATCTTCGCCCGCCAAGGACCGCCCGGCCACCGCACCAAGACCGCGAAACTCCTGGTTCGGCTGGCGGAGGAGATCCGTTCGCACGGCGGCCGCATTTTGCTGCTGACCGACTTGCCCTTTGAATCCTCCAGCAATATGCGCGTAGTGGAGGTCGAGGCGATTCCCTTCGGCATCGGTACCCTGATCGATACGCTGCATATCCAACTGCTGGCCCACGACCTGGCGGTCCGCGCCGGCCTCGAGCCGGGAAAGTTCTGGATCGCCGAAGAAGTGACCAAGGTCCAGTAAGCTCTCAGCTCTCAGCTCTCAGAACCTGTCAAGAATTAAACACAGAGGCGCAGAGACGCAGAGAAGAATGAGAAGATCACACGAAGATGTCGTTTGCTTCGGGACGCTTCCCATTCTCTCCGTGCCTCTGTGTTGGAAGCTCCTTCGCAAGCTAAGAAAGTTTCGGCCCTGCACGTTTACGCTACCGTTTGAACGGTACCGTCTTCAAAATCTTTCCGCCCTCTTCGATGGTGTACGTTGCGTTGGCCTTCAGACCGTTCAGCGAATCGTGCTGACCGCTAGGCCATGTGATCTCGACGCTCTGCGCTTCGCCGTCTCTTCCCAACCCGAACGTCAGCGTCAATTCGCTCTGTGAGCAGTAGCTCGATCCGGAGTGCACGGTCTGGGTGTTTTCGCCGCCGGACGACTTCACGCGCACCACGGTGCCGATGCCGTCCCGATTCGAGCGACTGCCCACGGTGCGGATGCGGACCGCATTGTTGGCGGCGCCCCCCACGTTGTGGAACAGGTAGGCCGGCCCGCCGTTGGTGGCCACCAGGATGTCCGGCGCGCCATCGTTATCGATGTCCGCGTAGGCTGCGCCGCGCGCTACCAGGCGCTCGGTGAATCCGGCTTGTTGCGTCACATCCTGGAACTTTTCGTGACCGTCGTTGTGAAACAGAAGTAGCGGCTCCTTATACGAAACCTGGTGCTGAATGCGATTGATCTCCGGCTCGATGTGGCCGTTGGCGACAAAAAGGTCCGGCCGGCCGTCGAGATCGTAATCGAAAAAGAACAGGCCGAACGAAAGCGAGAGCAATGTGGCGCGCCCGATGCTCGAAGAAGGAGCGATATCGATAAAGAAGTTGTTCTTCTCGTTGTGATAGAGCCCGAGCATCTGGTTGGAGAAGTTGCCGATGGCCAGGCTGGGGTAGCCCGAGCGGTCGAAATCGTTCTCGTCGATGCCCATGGCGCCGCGGGCCACGCCGTCCTCGCTGAAGGCGATGCCCGCCTGTACGGCCTGTTCGGTAAAAGTCCCGTTGCGATTGTTGTGATAGAGCTTGTTGGGCTGGGTATCGTTGGAGACGGCGAGATCGGGCCAGCCGTCGTTATCGTAGTCGATCACCGCAACGCCGAGCGACTTCGACGTGGGGTCGTAGATGCCCGACTTCTCGGTGACGTCCTCGAAGCGTCCGTTGCCGAGGTTATGGAACAGGCGGCACGTATCGCCCTTGTACGCTTCGGGCGTGCAGTAGGATTTGTGGAGGCCGTCGAGCGCGCAGAAGATATCGTCCTTCTCGGACCACTTCACGTAGTTGGTGACGAAGAGGTCGAGCTTACCGTCGCGATCGTAGTCCACCCAGGCGGCGCTGGCGCCGAAGCCAGCGTTGTTCACGCCCGCCGTCTTGGTAACGTCGCGGAAGTGGCCGTGCTCGTTGTGAAAGAGCCGCGCTTCGCCGAGCCCGGTGACGTAGATATCGTCCCAGCCGTCGTTATCGTAATCGCCCACCGCCACGCCCATGCCGTACATCTGGACGTCGAGACCGGCCTTTGCCGTCACGTCGGTGAAAGTGCCGTCGCCATTGTTGTGGTAGAGCTTCAGGGTGGTCGGCTTGAGGTGATGCCCGGGAAAACCCGCGCCATCGATCAGCAGAATGTCGGGCCGGCCATCGTTGTCATAGTCGATGAAGGCGCAGCCCGCGCCCATCGTCTCCGGCAGGAATCGCTTGCCGAACGCGCCGGTGTAGTGGGTGAAGTTGATGCCGGCCTGGCGCGTGATGTCGACGAAACGGACGGGAGACTCAGCCGTGGTTGTTGGTGTTGCCGGATTGGGCTGCGGAGCAGCGCCCAGGACCAGCAGGGCGATGATGACCCCAAGCCCGCAAGCGGAAAATCGCCAGAGTGATTTCTTTTTCAAAGCGTCGTCACCCACTCACAGTGTCTTAAGGAACGCGATGAGCGACTTGCGGTCTTGCTCAGAGAGCTCCAGGCCAAAGGGATGGCCTTTCACCGCATAGGTCTTCGCGTCGTAAGGCTTGAAGCCCGTTGGCACGTAGTCGTCTCGCACCCGCCGCGGATCAAACCAGTCTTCGAGTGTCGCGCACCAGCCGCTGTGCCCGAACATACTGCGATACCAGACGCCCTTCAGCGACGGAACCTTGTAATAGCCTGTGCCACGACGCGTCTTGAGCGTCAGGTTGGGATCAGTCCCTACCGAGATCGGAAGGATGTCATAGTTCTGATCGGCGCCGGGCGGCGGCGTGAAACCTTCGGCCAGGGTCAGCTTGTTGTTGGTGTAAAGGGGCGGCGTGTGACACATCGGGCAGCCTTCGCGCTCGAAGAGCTTCTGGCCCTGCGCCGCCACTGCGTTAAACTTATTCGGGTTCGGAGGTGGTTTGAGCGAATAAACATAGAGCGCGAGAGCGTAAAGCTGCTCGTCGCTGTAACGGTCGCCTGCTTGGTCAGGCGGGGGCAGCTTTTTGAAATCGGGCAAACCGATAGGTATGAAGCCACCGTAGCTCGCAAGGTAATCGGCACCCTGATTGAGCGCTGCGTAACGCATTAGATCAACTATCGAGTGTTGCTGTTGCAGACCGGTGGCATCGAGATAACGCCGGTCTTTCACGCCGATCAGGTCCGGAACATGAGGCGGATACAAGGGATTTGAGTTGTGCCTGGCCACGACCCCGGGGGGAACGACCTCGTGCGTGGCGGCGATCGCCTCGACCGACATCGCCGAGAAGTGAGTCGGAAGGGTGGGTTCCAACCAAGGCGCAGCGTAAAGTAGCTGCTCGGTGAGTCGTGCTTCATCCAGGTTGTTTACGGATCGATGTTCGTACGCCGCGGCGCGGTCAAACGGGAAATTTCCCTGAGCGCCCTTGATGACGTTGCCCTCCGGCATAACACGGGTGTGACACATCGCACAGGCGAGAACACCCATCTCAACCTTCCCCTTCTGTCGAATCACATAGCTGTAGAACGGCAGAACACCATCGGGCCGGATGGGAGAACCGGTGCGCTGGTACCAATCAGGATCACGGACGTAAAGCGATTTGGGTTCTTCGGTGTAGCCGGTAAAGCCATAGTCAGTGGGTGAGTCAAACGCGATTTCGCCCGCTCTAATCCAGTCTGCCTCGGTCTTGAGCGGCGGCGTGTGCCTTTTGTCATCCCAGACGATCTGCGGTTCCTGCTGCTTCAGCCAGTCCAGATAGCCAGGCGGCTCGTGGCCGGGCGCGTAGACGGGGTATTGTTTGTAGATGGTCCGAACGGGGATCTTGTAGTAGTAATCCTCGGACGCCTGCTTCGGCGAAGCGGTGGGATCAGCCAAGAGGAGTTCCAGCGTGGCCATCGCGGCGTCGTCCCACGTCTTAGGAATCGCCGGTGAGGCGCCGGCCTGCTTCTGTGTCTGGCCATCATCGATCGCCGCGGCGATCCCCGTCAACACGAGAACGAGGAGGAATGACGCCAATCTTCTGCTCATCTTGAGTCGCATCGGGAGGCTCCCGCCGGGGCTTTCCAAAGATAATCGGTTGCCGCGCACTTCCCAGGGCTCACGCCCTGGGCTACTTTCTTTCGCGCCTGCGGCGCTCACGGCCTCTCCACGCCTTCACTTGATCCCGAGCCGCGTGAAATACGTGCAGTACCACAATGCCCCCAGAGCGCCGTGGGCGGTAATAGACCATGTAGTTTCCGGTCGGGAATTTTCGTAGCCCGGCTCCAAACTGTTCCGCCGCAACCCCCGCCATCGGATACCGGGAGAGTGTTCTGATCGTCTCCATGATCGCACTGATGACTTCCAGCGCCTTGTCTAAGCTCGCCTCACTCGCCAAATAATCGGAAATCTCGTCGATATCCCGGCGGGCCGCCCGCACCAGCCTAAAATCGAGTCTCATCTGGCCTTCTGCCGCCGAGCAAGCTTTTTCGCTGAAGCGTTGACCACCTCTTTCGCCAAAGCTCGCAACCCTTCGGCGTCGTAGTCTTTGTAACGGCCTTCTTCGAGATCCCTAATCCCTTCCTCAATGCTGCGTCGGATACCTTCACGCTGGCTTTTTGTCAGGTGGGATTCAAATTCGGTCAGGGCGCGTTCCCTCTTGCCTACCTCTGCCTCCTGCATTCGGCGGACGGCATCGCGTACTACCTCGCTCGCGCTGGCGTATTCGCCCTTTTTGACCTTGCCCCGGATGAAACTGGCCATGTGCGGTGACAGGGAGATATTCATCTGTTCGATCGCCATATTCATTCTCGCTTTCCTGAGTGTATCGTGCCTCAACCAAAACATAGAATACGTTCCTCAGTCAACAAAAGTCAATTCTTGACTACGCGAGAAATGGGCAAATTCGAATCGCCCGTCATCTTCCGGCGCTCGTCCCCTGGGCTAGAATCTTCCGCGCCTCCGGCGCTTTCGCTGCAACTTGCCTTCTGCTTTCTGCCTTCTGCCTACTCCCTTCTATCTTCCCCAGTGCCACCGACACATGTTCATGGATGGGCTGCGCCTCGTTATTGTCCTCCGGGTGGGCCAGCTTGAACGGACCTGTGATGGCCCTCGAAGCTTCGTCGGCCTTGAAGCGCAGATACAGCTTCTCCTCGCGCGACGCCAGCTCGTTATTGCCCAGACCGCGGTAGCAAAGCATTAAGTTGTAATGGCATTCGAGATCCTCCGGATCGACGGCGAGCGTGTGCTGGTACTCAGCCACGGCCTCGGCGTACTTGCGCTGCAGGAAGAGCATCCGGCCCATCTGGTTGCGCACCACGCGGTCGTTGGGATACTGCGCCGCCGCCTGGGCGAACTGCTCGTAGGCGGCCGGATAGTCTCCGTCGGCCTTCAGCGCCAAACCCTCGAAGTAGTGGGCGCTGGCGAGCTTCGGGTTCAGGGCCAGCGCCTTTTCCAGCATCGGCTTCGCCGCGTCGATGTTGCCTTCCTGGATGCGGGCGCGCGCGATGTTGGTGAAGCCGTCGGCGTACTTCGGGTCGCACTCCACCACCTTTTCAAAGGCGCGCTCCGCGCCCTTGAGGTCGCCCTGGAGTAGCAGACCGATGCCGTAGTCGTTCCAGCGCTCGCGGTCCGCCGGATCGGTCTGGATGGCCTCTGCGAAGGCGTCGGACGCTCGATCCGCGGGGCCCTTTTCGGGACCCGTCACCGGCAGCGTGACGGTGTTCTGGCCGATGACGACGGTGGGAACGTCGGGAATGCGCTTGTCCCGAGCGGAGACGTCGGAGAGATCGCCGTTGAACAGCCAGCGGCCGTCGTCGTGGTCCTTGGTTACGTCGGGGTGCGGCTGGGCGGGGTCGCGCGCCCCCGCAAACGCAAATTGAGTGTTCCACCAAGTGAATTTGCGGTAGTTCAGCTTGGCCGTAAAGGTGATCGCGTCGCCCGCGTCGCGCGGCACGGTGAGCCGATAGTGGACGGTGTCGGCGGCGCCGGGCGGGATCAGGTGGGCGTACATCACCGCTCGCGTCGCCCAGGCGTTGCGCTTGTTGATGACGTTTCCGTCGGCGTCCAGTTGCAGCGAGCGGTAGAAGTGCGCGCCCGCATCCACCGGACCCTTACCGCCATCGGCCGCCTCGCCGCTCCAGAAGATGATGCGCCCTTTGCTGTCGCGTGCCTGCAACTCCACCCAGCAGTCGAAAGCATCCACGGTACCGCCGGGGAAGAAGTGGCCCACTTTCCGCGTTCGGACCACCACCTCCACCCGCACCGCCTGGCCGCGGGTGAGATGAGCCGGAGCGCGGCCGAGGGGAGCCATCAACCTCGTGAGCGCGACGTTGCCCGCGCCCGGAGCCATCATGCCTGTGGCTGACTCTTCGCCCTGCGCGAAGGTGCTGGAAAGCTGCGGGCCCTCACCCGAGGGCCGCGCCGCTCCGCCTGCGCCTGCCGAGCCCTCCGACACGCCCCCGGGCTCCTCGGCCAACGCGAAGATGTCCACGCTCAGCGCGCCCTTCAGGAACTTCTCGACCTCGGTCAACTGCTCTTCGTCGCCGTAGGAAGTGGGAACCGCGGTGTTGGCGGCGGCAAAGCGGTGCGAGTGCACCTGGCCGTTGATGTTGCCGAAATCCTTCGAGGGCACCAGGGGCATGTGGCAGTCGGCACAGTTCTGCGGCTTAGGCGGGTAGTAGAACGACCGCGCCCCCTGGCCGGACACCCCGCTGGCCTGCCAGTTGTCGTAATCGTTAAAGCCGCGTATCCAGCGGTAGTTGTTCACCGGCACGTCCAGGTGGACCTTGTGGCAGACGGAGCAGAACTCCGCCACCTGCTGCGGCTGGCGGTGGAAGGGCTTCAGGAAGGCCTCGCGGTGGGGCTTGGGATTGAGGAAAATGGCGAACCGCCCGACCTGGTGCATCACCGGGTTCCTGCTGCGCGCAAGCGAATCGAGCGCCGGGTACTCCATGACGAAGTTGCCCTGGCCCATCGTACTCCCCACGTGGACGATGGAGTGGCACGACATGCAGCCCAGTCCCACTTGGCCCTGCGGCGTGTGCTCGATCTCGCGGATGGGGTGTGCCTGCATCATGTTGCTGAACACCAGCGCGTGATCGTGGCACCCGCCGCACCAGAGCGACGGCTTGACGCCGATGGAGTCCTGCATATACTCGATTGCTTTCCGATACCACTGGTTGTTGAACGACGCCATGTGGTGCATGGAGCTTTGCCACTGGTCGTAGATATCCTGGTGACACTCCTTGCAGGTCTCGGACTCCATGAAGAAGTCGGGCCGGATGGTCTTGCCGTCGGTGGTGACCGCCGAACTGGGGAAAG
>DATFYM010000103.1:0-3245 GCA_035315065.1 Terriglobia bacterium | reverse complement strand
CTCGCTCTGGAGAGATTCTCCGGGGTTCATTTCGGCGCGCCCGCGGGGCGGCAGTAGTCGCGGTGGCCAAGCAAGCCGGCTTTCCGCTGCTCAAATCAAGGTCTACCTCGCGCCGGATACCGTTATCGGCGGATTGGGGTGCACTGCACTGCACCTCAATTCGCCGATACGGCGAATCTCATTTTCTCACGGAACTTTTCTGCCCGCGGCGACATTACAACAGGGCTCGCGCGACGCCTTTACGGAGTTGTTCGCCCGCTACCGCGACGCGATTTATGGGTTTTTCCGGCGCCGGTTGAGCCAGAGCGAACGCGCCGAAGAACTGGCGCAGGAGACCTTTCTGGCGGTCCTGAAAGGCATTCACCGATATGAACCTCGGGCGGCCTTTCGGGCCTATCTCTACGGCATCGCCTTCAACCTGCTCGCTGCTGGGCGCCGCAAGAAGCCGCTCGGCGAAACCTACCCGCAGGGAACGCTTGAGCTTGGCACCGCTGACCCGGTTGAAACGGGACTCTGGGTGCGACAGGCCCTGGAGAAGCTCGATGCCAGTGCCCGCGAGGTCCTGCTCCTGCGCGAGTACGCACAACTCAGTTATGCGGAGATCGCCGTACTGCTGCGCCTGCCAGTCAACACGGTAAGGTCGCGCCTGTTCCGCGCCCGCATGGCAGTGAAGGACTTGCTCGTGCCGCAGCGGGGGATGGCGCAAGGAATCTGAGATGAATCGCTCACTACATTCCGTCGATCCTGAAGAGCTGATGGCCTACCTCGACGGCGAGGTGCCAGTTGAGCGCGCCCGAGAGTACGCGGCGCACCTCGACCAATGCCGTGAGTGCCAGGCTCTGGCCGCCGATCTGAAGTCACTCTACCGGCAGATGAACGCCTGGCAGGTTGGCGCCGCTCCCGAGAGCCTCGACCTTGCCGTGAAGTCGGCGATCGAAGCAGAGAGGCATCTGCCGGAGCGTAAGGAAGCGGCTGCGTTAAACCTGGCCAGACCATCATGGAGGCGGCCTTGGGTGTGGGCCGTGGCGGGAGTGGGGGCGGTGCTGGTTCTCGTTGGCCTTGGGACGAGGACGGCCTACCTACGTAAGCCACCCGCGGCAGAGTCGTCAATAAACCTTAGCCCCTTTGTCCCCGCAGGCCCGTCCGTTAACCAAGGGCGGGCCGTGGGCGAATTTGAAAGCCGGGCGGCCCGCGCCCCTACGCCGCAGGAAGCACTTCGGTTACAACAGACCGAAAACGCCATGGCGGGGACTGTGCCTTCAGGGCCCATGATTGCCCGCAGGGCCTCGGTGTCGCTGGTTACGAAAGAATTTGACCTTTCGAGGGCTCAATTAGACGCCATCCGGCACCGGCGTGGCGGTTACGCCGCTGGTCTCCAAGTGGAAGCCCCGGCCGGCGCGGGCCGCACGCTCACGGCGAGCCTGCGCATCCCCGCCGACCAGCTTGATTCAACTCTGGCCGAGGTGAAGAAGCTGGGCCGCGTCGAGCACGAATCGCAAAACGGGGAGGAAGTGACCGAGCAGTACGTTGACCTCAACGCCAGGCTCTCGAACTCACGCAACACGGAGCAGCGCTTGGTGGAAGTGCTCAACCAGCGCACCGGCAAGATGGCGGACATTCTGGCTGTGGAGAACGAAATCGCCCGCGTGCGGGGCGAGATCGAGCAGATGGAGGCGGAGCAAAAAAGCCTCGAACACCGCATAGCCTATGCCGAACTGCAGGTGGAACTTAAGGAAGAATACAAGGCGGCCCTCAACGTCGCCCCGCCTTCCGGGGCGGCGCAACTGAGAAACTCCTTGGTCGAGGGGCTGGGGACCGCCGCGGACAGCCTCCTGGGCTTCGCCCGCCTTGTGTTCTCCTGCGGCCCGACGCTCCTGCTCTGGGCGCTCATTCTTTTCTGGCCTGCCCGCATCCTGTGGCGTCGCTGGCGAGCGGCCCATCGGTCCACCAAGGCTTCAGCGTGAGATGGTTGCTTGGCATTCCAGGTCGCTGCGGCGCCGACGCCCCCGCTCTGCAGTAGTAGTTAGACTACGTCATTACCTTCAACACGACTAAGCGCCCACGCCCTCCGTGCCGATCCAGGCTTTCAAGATATCATGCGCCAGATACACCTTACTCCTCGACGGCCGCGGTACCAGTAAAGTCCACCGCGAGGCGGACCAACTGCCCCGTGAGATGCCGACGCGATTTGTCCGCTCTTCATCAAACATCGGAACCTCAGCGTCGAGTCGTTCGAGTCGCGACCATAGCGAGTTCTGGATGAGTGGGTCTTGTAGGGGATGATGCAAGGGTACCGCTGTCCGATGCCGCGCCCTGACTCGTGCGGGTCGTAGCTCGCTTCCCCCACCAGCGCGCGAGCCAGCGAAGCAACTCGTCTCGGTTGCGCCACAGGAAGTATTCATTCACCGGACGGTCGTCTTTCAATGCTGGCGTTTCTGGTGCCTGCGCGATAAGCTGGTCAAGAGACAATTCACGTCCGAGGGCGGCCGCGATGTGGCGTTCCGGATCCGGTTCGGGTCCCCACTCCATCATGTCTGCAACCGCCGGAGTTGGCATGCGTTCCAACAACTGCTCAGCGGTGCGGTTCGGTAAGGGGCTGCTGCTGGCTAGAAAGTGTATACCCCACAATCCCACGGATTGGAAGACCAGCAGATAAGGGAATGATTCCTTTAAGGCGCGGGCGGCGGACGCACGGGAGACGTCATCACATCCGGGCAGCCACTGGTGCAGAATGCCCCCGGGGCGTAGATGCTGCTTCACGATTTTGTAAAACTCCTCGCTATAGAGCAGACTTGAGCCCGCAGCCCAGACCGGAGGCGGTGGGTCGATGGCGATTACATCGAATTGCTGGGTCGTGCGTTCGAGATAGCGGCGTCCGTCGTCGATGACGAGGTGGGACAGCGACGAGCGAAGCAACGCCGGACCATCCGAGTGATAATAGCCAAACAGACGGGGGACGCTCGGTACCAGCTCCACGCCGGTCACAGGTATTCCCCATGAAAGCATAGAGCGGTAAGTTGTTCCCATCCCGAAGCACACCACCAGAACGCTCTGCGGTGGATGATCGAGGAATGACAGAGGCAAATGCGCCATCATCTTGATGGCGGCTGGAGTTTCTACATTTTCACAGGGAGATGTCTCAAGCTAGTCCTCCCCGGCGGGGCTCCCGCGCTCACAAATAGGTCGGTTCTTGCATTATTTAGTTGACAGACCGACTTGGGCGTGTCATCCTTCTCTTGAGCCTA
>DATFYM010000102.1:0-3843 GCA_035315065.1 Terriglobia bacterium | reverse complement strand
CGCCTGGCGACGATTTCACTGGGTGTGCTGGGCGCGATGGGCGCGATGCTGTCCATCACGGGCATCTTTGGATTGGCTGCGCACTCGGTAAGCAAGCGTAAGAAGGAGTTGGGAATTCGGATCGCCCTCGGCGCGCAGCGTCAGGAAGTGTTACAGGCAGCGTTGGGACGACCTTTTAGATTGCTGGCTATCGGTTCAGCAGCAGGATTGCTCCTGGGACTTCTGGCAACCCGGGTGCTTGCTTTCATCGTGTATCAGGCAACTCCGCGCGATCCGCTGGTACTGGCCGGTGCTGTCTTAGCTATGCTCTTGCTGGGGCTGCTGTCGACATGGATTCCAGCCCAGCGTGCACTTTCGATTGATCCGGTGACACTGCTGCGTGAGGAGTGAAGGGTCGCCGCGTTTAAGGGCCAAAGACCGTTCTTCATCAACGAATGTATGATGTCTTCTCGACACTCCGTGATTTGCTCGGGAGGGCGCCGTGAATCGAGACCGGGCGCCGAGGACTGTGTTGGTGTTGGTTGGGGTTGCTCTTTTCGGCTGGCATTTATCCATTGATCGTCGATTTTATGGCAAGGGCTCGGTCTGACCGCGGCAATGCGGTGATGCTTAGCCTCTACAGCGAAGCGAAGGGAAGCCCGCGGCTCGCAGGCCGGATTTAGAACACTGTCCTCTACTCTGGCCGCCACTCAAACGGGAAGAGTTTTCCAGCCTCCTCGGGGCTGAGTTTGACGCCGAGCGTTACGGCGGCGTGAGAGAGCACCGGATCGCGCCCGCTGGCCAAGTCGGCGGCGGTAGGAAGAACAATTTCATCCGGTGTCACCCCGGTATGCTCCAGGCTCTTACCGTCGCTCATCACCAGGTCGGACTCGGTGATCGATGCCCCGAAGAAGACCACCACATCCGTGCCGATGTGATAACTGTAGCGTCTCGCTTCCATGACGCTGCCGGAGGAGCGGTCGCCCATCACCACTCCGCGTTTCTGGAGTTGCACGATCCGCGCGAACAACTCGGCACACGAGGCGGACTTGGAATCCACTAGCACGGCGACCTTGCCCGTAAAGGCGCGACCGCGGGATTTGGCAACCTCGGGCTTCTGGTCCTTGCGTCCCACGCGGTCGGCAATCTTGACTTCGTCTTCAAAAATGTCGCCCACCAGGTATTTGAGTGTATCGACGGCCCCGCCGGGATTGCCCCGCAGGTCGACGATGAGGGCCTGATGCTTGCGTGCCTTGTCAATCCACCTGTCTACTTCGTCTTGACCGAAAAAGAACTGCGGGACCTTGAGGATCATCAACTCGTCGCCCATTTCCTCGATGCGGGCGCGCATCAGATGCTGCTGGGTCTCCTGCTGGCGAACCTCGTCCCAGACGTCGCTGCCGCCGTTGCTCAACGTCAGGTCCGTGACGCGCTTGGTTTCCTTGAATTTCGCCGCGACATCCACCTGGCGCTGGTGCCCTTCCGGGTCGCGCAGAGCCAGCCGCAGCCCGTTCGCTGGCCGAAGGGTGTTGTAACGGTAGGTCCACTTCCACAGAATCTCCCGTTCCGGATGCCAGCCGTCGATGTCCAGCACCTCGTCTCCCCGCTTCACTCCCTTTGCTTCGGCGTCACTGCCCGGACGCACGCGAGTGATGTAACACCGGTCACCGATGGCTTCCATCTGAAAGCCATAATCGTGATGGTATGGGCGTCGCGGCGGGAGGAAGAAGGTGTGGGAGTCGTTGAGTGAGTCGAGCGCCGCCGCGATGTGGGCGAGCGAAATGTTCAGAGAAGTCTCCAGCTTGATTTTCTGTTTCTCCTCGAGCACCTTCGCATTCCAGTCCATTCCGTGGAAGGTAGGATCGTAATAGTGTTTTTGAACATCGTGGGCGATGTCGTCCAGCATCTGCAAGGCGCGCTCACGCTCAAAACTGGTCATTTGCTGCGAGCGGCCTCGAGGCGCGAGAGGTCCCGCCAGGACCGTCAAAGCCATGAACCACACACACCTCTTGTTGCTCTTCATAGCCCCCTCCCCTATCTCAACCCCTGATGCGGTCAAAGGGCGGTGTTTGCAAGCCTTATGTATGCACGATACACCCTGTTCTCCCTTGTCGACAAGCGAACCGGCAGTTTTTCAAACCGTCGTTAATACTCCATAATTTACTTGACTCTGTGTATAATGCCTGCAATCATTGGGTGGTCGACGTGGAATTTGGATCTCGCGGAGGAGTCTATGAGAGCGCATCTCCAGGCACAGGAAAGTTTGAGATCGAAGCGGGACCGAGATCGTTACGTTCAAACCGAAGGCGCCCTCCGAGTGGACATTGAGCAACTGCCCACGTCGGGATTTTCACCGCGCTCTCGACGCTTTCCGATCGAGACGACAATCTACTACCGCAAGCAAGGGAGTTCCCATTGGCAGCAAGGGCGGACGCTGAACATCAGCGAGTCGGGCGTGTTGTTCGGAGCCAGGCAGGCCCCGTCGCCGAGAACGGCCGTAGAGATGACCTTCTCGCTGCCGGTGGAAGGTCGCATCGAAGCCGGCGCCCAGGTGATCTGCCACGGGGAAATCGTGCGCAACGCTCCTGGCGCCGGTTCGAATGATTTGCAGCATGTCGCCGCCACGATTGTGAGCTACCGATTGGCGCGAAGCACAACGCGACGCGAGCACTGAGGCGGTCCGTTGGTTCCGCGGGTTTGCGCCCCAGGCAGCAGAAGGTCGCGCTCCGTCGTGCGAAGCGACTCGTTGGGACAAAGCCGAAGCCCTGCTGCCCATATCATGAATGGCGGTCTGTGAGCAGGCGGTGATGGACGGCAAAGAGCGCCAGTTCCAAGCGCCCCTCAACCCCTAGCTTGCGGGATACCTCGGTGAGTCCCTCGACCACGTCGATCTCGCTGATGGACATCCTCTGGGCGATCTCGTTGTAGGAGTAACCGGCCACGATCGCCGCCAAAATGTCCAGTTCGTGAGCGGTGAGGCCGAATTTCTTACGCGACTCCATGCTGCCGGATTCCGCCATGGTCCATGTCGTCATCACTTGATTGTTTCTCCCTTGCATAAAATCTAGCGGCCACAACACCCTCAGGAGTGTTCGCCGCGTAAACCCTGTCGCTCCCGATTACCGCCTCCAAACTATCACCGGCGACAACGGCTTTTGATGACAGAAGTATGACAAGATCATGGCAACTGCACGTACGGGCCCAAAGGCTTGAATGTCGATGGAAAATGGTTGTGGGTTCTTCCTAAGCCACTGAAATACTATGAGATACCATTACGGCGGGCCACCCGTGAAAGGGCCGTGAAAGGGGAGGATGCGCTGGATGGTGCGGATGCGATGCTATCTGAACGGATAGCCACGCTATCCGTTTGGGTTGATCACCCCGTGCTCGCTTGAAGGAACACAGGCCGCTGACTGCGTTTCGGCGGGGCTGAAGCCCCGCCCTTCCGGCGGCCTCCTAAGAACGTCCGGGCGTGGTGGAAGGCCGTTTACCGGGCACTGGACCAAGACAGTTGGTGAAACGAGTGCTTCGCCGGGGACGAACCCGTGAGCTGTTGAGCCGTTCGGAGTGAGTTGGGCCAAAACAAAACGGTGTCCAGTCTTTGTTCCACGCTACGCCCTACGAATCCGGCACCGGTTACCCGCTCCACTGATTGCCTCGCCGGAGCCAGCACGATCAGGGCTACGCCGATGACGAGGACGGCCGAGGCCACAGTCCGTCACCCACCCCAATCCGCCGATAACGGTATCCGGCGCGAGGTAGACCTTGATTTGAGCAGCGGAAAGCCGGCTTGCTTGGCCACCGCGACTACTGCCGCCCCGCGGGCGCGCCGAAATGAACCCCGGAGAATCTCTCCAGAGCGAG
>DATFYM010000101.1:0-44700 GCA_035315065.1 Terriglobia bacterium | reverse complement strand
TCGGCTACGACTTTGGCCACCCGCTTGGCGGGGCAGGAAGTGAAGTTTGATTCGGACACCATCTCCGGCCTCGGCGCGCGGAATATCGGTTCGGCCGAGATGAGCGGCCGGGTGGCGGCCGTGGCAGCCGTCAAGGAAAAGAACCGACTCACGGTTTACGTCGGCGCTGCGAGCGGGGGAGTCTGGAAGTCCATGAATGGGGGCACCACCTTCAAGCCGGTCTTTGACAAAGAACCCGTGCAATCGATCGGCGCCATCGCCATCGACCCCTCGGCCCCCAAGACCATCTGGGTAGGCACGGGAGAGTCGTGGACGCGGAACAGTGTCTCCATCGGCGACGGCATCTATAAGTCCACCGACGGCGGCGACAATTGGACCAACTTGGGCCTGAAGGAATCGGAGCGGATCGCCAAGATCCTCATCGATCCTAAGGACGGCAACACCGTCTACGCCTGCGTGCCCGGCAGGCTTTGGAGCGATAGCGACGCGCGCGGCCTCTACAAAACCACCGACGGCGGCAAGTCGTGGTCGAAGATCCTGAAGGGCGCTAACCTTTCGACGGGTTGCTCGATGATTACCATGAGCTCCAAGGATTCCAAGGTGCTCTTCGCCGGCATGTGGGACTTCCGGCGCAAGGGCTGGACGTTCCGCTCCGGCGGCGAGAACCCCACCGCCTTCAGCGGCAGCGGACTGTTCAAGACGACGGACGGCGGCGCCACCTGGACGGATCTCGATGAAAAGAGCGCCAAGGGCCTTCCCCCCAAGCCGTGGGGAAGAATTGCCGTGACGGCCGCCCCCTCTAATCCCGACGTCGTCTACGCCATGATCGAATCCCCGCACAGCGCGCTCTACCGTTCTGGCGATGGGGGCAAGACGTGGGAGGAGCGCGACCGCAGCCAGATGATGGTGTGGCGCCCGTTCTATTTCGCCAACCTGATCGTGGACCCCAAGGACGAGAACAAGGTGTACAAGCCGGATGGCGGCCTCATTCTGAGTACCGACGGCGGAAAGAGTTTCAGCGGAATCGCCGGCGCCCACGGCGACTTTCACGACGTGTGGGTGGATCCTGACGACACCCAGCACACCATCATGGGAGATGACGGCGGCATCTGGTACTCCTATGACAGCGGCAACACCGTTTGGAAGGGGAATAACCTGCCCATCTCGCAGTTCTACCACGTCAGCGTGGACATGGCGGACCCTTATCACGTCTACGGGGGCTTGCAGGACAACAGCGTGTTTGTGGGCGATTCGGCGTACCCGGGCGGAATCACCAACAGCCGGTGGGAGAACCTCGGCGGCGGCGACGGCTTCTTCGCGTTTCCGGATCCTTCCGATCCCACCTATGTTTACATCGAATCGCAGGGCGGCGAGATCGCGCGCGTGAACCGGACGACGCTGGCTTCGCGCGGCATTAAGCCGCAGCCCAACTACGGTGAAAAGAAACTTCGCTTTAACTGGAATACGCCGATTCACATGAGCCCCAACGAGCCGGGCACGCTCTACATCGGGGCTCAGTTTCTATTCCGCACTCGCGACCACGGGCAGACCTGGGACCGCATCTCGCCCGACCTCACCACCGACGATCCCGAGAAACAGAAGCAGGAGGAGTCGGGCGGAGTGACGGTCGACAACTCCGATGCCGAGACCCACACCACCATCTACTCCATCAGCGAGTCGCCGCGTGACAGCCAAACCATTTGGGCGGGGACGGACGATGGCAACCTTCAGGTAACGCGCGACGGCGGCAAGGTGTGGACTAACGTGGTGGGCCATGTGCCCGACTTGCCTAAGGCGTCGTGGGTGTCGTGGGTGGAAGCCAGTCGTTTCGACGCCGCGACGGCCTACGCCACATTCGACCGGCACACCTTCGGCGACATGGACCCTCACGTCTACAAGACCACCGACTACGGGGCCACCTGGACGCCAATCGTGGCCAAGGATAGCGGCGTGCGCGGCTATGCGCACGTGATCAAGGAAGACACGGTGTCTCCTAACATGCTGTTCCTGGGGACCGAGTTCGGTCTGTGGATCTCGCTCGACGGCGGCAAGCAGTGGGCCGAGTACAAGGGCCACGAGTTTCCCGCCGTGGCGGTGCGCGACATCGCGGTGCATCCGCGCGAATCAGACCTGGTGCTGGCCACCCACGGCCGCGGCATCTGGATCGTGGACGATATCAGCCCGCTGCGTAAGCTCACTCCCGAGGTGATGGCGCAGGACGCGGTTTTCCTGCCCGGGAATCCGACTCAGCAGCGGCTCGAGGCCGGCGGTGGTTGGATGGAGGGCGATGCCACCTTCACGGGAGCAAACCCGCCCGACGCCGCGCTGATCACCTACTACCAGAAGAAGCGGCACATTTTCGGGAAGATGAAGATCGAGATTTACGACGATCAGGGCAAGCTGGTGGACACCCTTCCGGCCAACAGCCGGCGCGGCCTCACCCGTGTGCAATGGGCGATGCGGCTCAAAGCTCCGCGGGTGCCGCCCGCGGCCTCGCTGGCCGGTGAAACGGTGATCGGTCCCCGTGTACTGCCCGGTACCTATACCATCAAGATGACCCGCGGCGACCAGACCTATACGACGCAGCTTGTGGTCGGCCTCGATGCGCGCGCCAAGTATACGGTGGAGGACCGCAAGCTGGAGCTGGCCGCGGTCTTGCGAGTGTACAACCTGCTGGGCGACATGAGCTATCAGGTGGACCGCATCAATGGTGTGAGGGACTCCTTGGCGGATCGCGCCGGCAAGGTCGGCGCTGACGATCCGCTGCGGAAGCGGCTGACGGAGCTCTCCGGCAAGGCCGATGAGATTCGCAAGAAAATCGTGGCCACCAAGGAAGGCGGCGATATTACGGGCGAGTTGCGCCTCCGCGAAAAGACGGCGGAACTCTACGGCAACCTGACGTTTTACGAAGGGCGTCCGGGCGACTATCAGGTGGCGCGTATCGATTCCTTGAAACACGAGTTCGAGGACGTGGTCAAGGAATTTGACGCGTTCACAGCCAAGGATCTGCGAGAGGCGAACGGCGCTCTGGCGAAAAAGAAAATCGCCGCCATCCAACCGCTGACGCGCGAGGATTGGGACAAGGCTAACAGCGGGTCTTAGGTCTCGAAACTCGAAATTCGAAACTCGAAATTCGCCCCTGCCTTTGCGAGTTTCGAGTTTCGAACGTTGGAAGCCCGGTCCGAGCCTGGTCTTGGACCGTACTGCGACTCCCTCACTGAATCAGGCACTGAGCGAGTCTCGTCATCGGGAGTGTAGAGGGTTTTCAGCTCCAGCGATTTTCCCTAAGCACGGCAGTACCTAGCATCGACAGCGCCTAGTGTACTGTAGCATTCAATTCTTGACACCTCACTCTGTCACGCGGTCCGCCTCATCAGGGTAGGGATTCCGATCCCGGTCAGTGTGGCAAAATGCCACACTTTTTGCGTTTTTGGAAGTCGGAGTCGCTTTTTGAGGGTCTAACCCACTGACTCCACGGCAAATAATAAACCGTCTCATTTGTCTCATTTGTCTCCATTGTCTCATTTCGGCTTGATAGGCTGGTTACTTGGTGGATTTGGGCCATTGGTTTGGGGCAAAGTTCAGGATGCGAGAGCGGAGACCTAAAGAGCGGCAAGCTATTGAAAGGAAAACTGTATGACCCCGCCCGTACTCCGGCAAGCGATGAATTATGAAAACAAAAGAGCGAAAAATCGGATCCCGGGAAGGTCCCACTATGTTTATGAAAGGAAAGCGGGTTAGCGGATCGAGGCCCACTATCTCAATGAAAAGGGAAGCAGTTAGCAGCAAGGAAGCAACGACGCGAATCATGCTTGTATCTTCTGGCTTGGGACGATGTGCACCAGGATGGGCCGCATATCCCGCCCGACTGGGCATGCGAACAATCTCAGAAACGGGTATCTTAGAGAACTTTCATCCATTTGAAAACGAAGCCACCGAATTTATTGAAAAAGAAAGGAAGTCGATCCGGAAGAATGAGGAACGAACCCACGGAGGCGAGGATTTTTGGCAAGGAGACAAGGAGCTGGCGGGAAGCTGGGATCCCCGCAACGCCATCCACCAACGAGGTCACCTTCGTCCACCCGAGATCGACTTGTGCTCGTTCCACGGCGGCCTAAGATTCATTCTACCCGCATCGACTGCCCACATGCGGGCAGTAGCGGGCAGTGCCCAGCAAGTAGCACTCGAAATCGCATGCCAGATCGAGAACCCAAGTTTCGTTTTGAAACTCGGATTTGGGCTCCGGCTGGCCTACAGCATCGGGCAGGACGCGATCATTGCCCGGAAAGTATACATAGAGCATAGGTTATGTCCACGACAAAAACTATCTATTTGCATTGATCGCCGGCGTAGTGGAAGATTCTCCATTACGAGGCGCGGAGCAGCACACGGCATTTTTGCTACCTTTCCCGCCTTGAGTTGTAGTGGAGAGTTTTCCATTTCGGGACGCAAAGGGCTAAGGATTCAACTTGGGGACGGAAACGGCAAACAATGGCTTTCATCCGCAAACGCGGCGGCCGGTACTACCTGGTGCACAGCGTTCGAAGCCAGGACGGGCGGGTGAAACAGATCCACTTGGCCCCGCTGGGACGCTGGCCGCACATCAGCGAACGCGTGATCGAAAACGTCAAGACGAAGCACGCTTTGGTGCAGGTGGACTGGCAGGGCCTGAAGCAAAAGGTCTCGCAGAAGGTGGTTCAGCCGTTCGAGAATAACGCCCTGTATTTGCGGGAGCTTGTGGGCGCTATCCAGAACCTGAATCTCGACATCGCCGACCTCCACCTGCCGGTCCTGGAAGCGGCAATTGACCCCGAATTGAGGACGGAATTGGTTACGGCACTCAAATTGCTGAGAACCACATTGGATGTGAAATTAGGCCGGCGGCGGAAAGGGGCTGCCGAGGCCGGCGCGATGAGGAGAGAGCCCCGAGACGGCGAAGGCAGAAGAAGTGGCCGATTAATTTAGTTAGGGTAAGCCGTACGAAAAGGCTCAAGCGGGTACTGCAATCTGTCGAAGGTAATGGGCAAGGAGGTTGAGAGGGACAGGACCTCCGAAGCGAGGTGGGTTATGGGTGGAACGATTCTTGATCCGACGTTACGCAGTCCGGAAGTGAAAGACTTTGAAACCGGCTTGGGAAAGCGGGTGGTGGGGCAGGAGCGGGCGGTACGCAGCCTGGCGCGCGTGTTCCAGGTCTACCGGGCCGGCCTTTCGGCGCCCGGCCGTCCGATCGTGAACCTGTTGCTGCTGGGGCCGACCGGTTCGGGCAAGACGCGGCTGGTGGAAGCCGCCGCCGAGGTGCTGTTCGGAGATCCGCGGGCGGTGTTGAAGGTGGATTGCGCGGAGTTCCAGCACAGTCACGAGATCGCGAAGCTGGTAGGCTCGCCTCCTGGCTACCTGGGACATCGCGAGACCCAGCCGGCCATCACTCAGGAAGTGTTGGAGCGGCACTACACCGAGAAAGTGAAGATCTCCCTGGTGTTGTTCGACGAGATCGAGAAGGCGTCGGACTCCCTGTGGCAGCTTCTGCTCGGCATCCTCGACAAGGCCACCCTCACGCTGGGCGACAACCGGACAGTGGATTTTTCGCGGGCCATGGTGTTCCTCACCTCGAACCTGGGATCGCAGGAGATGACGCGCCTCATGTCCGAGGGGATGGGCTTCACCTCCGGCCCGATGGTGGACGAAAAAGAACTCGACCAGAAAATCTACCGCGCGGCGTCGGATGCGGCGCGGCGCAAGTTTTCGCCCGAGTTTATGAACCGCATCGACAAGGTGATCGTGTTCCGCACCCTGCAGCAAACGCACCTGGAACGGATCCTGGATATTGAGCTGGATCGCGTGCGCGACCGGATCATGTCGGCGAGTTGCGATCGGCAGTTCGTCTTCCGGTGCGAGCCGGCGGCGCGCGATTTCCTGCTGGCGGAAGGGACCGATCGGAAGTTCGGCGCGCGTCACTTGAAGCGCGCCATCGAGCGCCACCTGGTGTTCCCGCTCTCCAACCTGATGGCCACCGGCCAGATCGATCTCGGCGACCTGATCATCATCGACCACGAGGCGAACGCCTCGAAGCTCACCTTCGTCAAGGAGGAGCGCGGCGCGCTGGTGAGTTCGGCCGTCATGGCGGCGGGGCCTGACATAGAGAGTACTGTGATGGCCGTTTCGGGCGTGGCCTCCAGCGCCAAGCAGGGGATTGCCCGGGGGGCGACGGCGGAAGGAAACCGGCAGTAGGGACGATCCATTTCCGCAGGGCGGGCAAGCCCCGCCCTGTCCTGCCCGCTACCAATGACGTTCTTACCCAATCAATTTTCGGAATCAACTAGGAGAGCGGGAAACGCGGACTCGGCTCTTCAAGTCTACGGCTTTTTCTGGATATCAATGATTTCGAGCCGCAGGGTTACCAAACAACTCTGCGCTACCTGCTGCGACACATGTCTCTTATTCAAACTCGCGCTCCCGCCCCCCTGATCAGTGCCGCGCCGACGACGACGATCAGGCCTGAAGTGAGGAGAAGGACGGGCGAGGGCTCGGGGATGGGAGTGCCGGTAGTGCCGCCGCCGCTGCCGCCGGTGGATGAGTATTGGCACCCGCCGACCTTGATGGTGTTGTCATCCAGCGTCACGGCGCCAGTTAGCGCCACGGCTCTTCCGCAAGGCTCGATGGTCGCGCCGGTATTCAGAGTTATGCTCGCGTCGGCGAAAATACTTCCTTGAAACGCAGTGGTTGTACCGAGAGTCGCGGAGCTGCCGACCTGCCAAAACACATTGTCATCTTGACCGGCACCAATAATAAGAACAGACGAGGCGCTCGCGGTCGTGAGGCTGCTCCCGATCTGGAAAACGATCACCTGATCGGACTTGCCCCCGAAGTCGAGAGTAAGCTGTCCTGTCAACCCAGCCGAGGAGTCGAATTTATAGACTCCCGGCTGAAACGTTTTCCCACCCAGATCTTGGCCACTCAAGTCCAGATTGGGCGCCAAGCCCGCCAAAAAATTGTAACAGGTCAGGGCATCAGCCTGCGCCTGCCCCGCGACCGCGTCATTGTTGTATGTCGTGCCGTTCACGGTCCCCGGAGGAAACCCTGTAATCGAAGTGCCCGGATAAAGACCCAAATCGCCGTCGATGACGCTCGGTCCGGTATTGGTCACCGCCGAGGCACCAAGGACCGCGAAGCTGAGCGCTGTTCCTAAATCAACAGGTTTGGTTTGGGCGTACGATAGTCCGCTGACCGTCAGGAAGCAAGACAACAGCGCGGCCCTTTCGATCATTTTCATGATGGTCCTCCTCGCTTTGGGATTCTCTACCGTCGAGAAGCCCTTCTTGAGGCGTCATATATATGACAGACGTCCAAGGGCCTGTCAATGGCCCAAAGGTCCCATTCGACATAGCCCAAAGGTCCCAATTACGGTGCAGCCAACCACAAGATTGCCCACCTCGAAGACGGGCATTTTCGCGTTCTTTCTCGTCAAGCGGCGTCGGCAGTGAACTCCGGATGATCGCTGGGACCAGCACTTTCCAGGAGAGCCCACCTTGCTGCCTTCGGTCACGCGAGAATTGCAATTGAAGAGGACTTGTGGTGAGGGCTTGGGGCGTTGGCAGCGCTACCCGGGACCGGGAATCGAACCTGGGTCGAACTGACGAGGGGCACGCCTCGCCGATCCGATATACAAACTCGGTACTTTCCTAATTCGACCTTGGGAGCGCGGGCATCTTGCCCGCTCTTGACTTAAGGCTTTGCCCAGAAGCGAAGAGCGGGCAAGATGCCCGCGCTCCCAGGGCAAATCAGGACAGCACCTACAAACTCAAAGTGATTGAAGATTCCCGCTGGCTGTGGTATCGTACGTGGTTTGTCCTGCTCGGTAACATGCCGCAAAGAGGCTCACGCTGATTCCCGTCGGGCAATTGGGGGGCATCGACCGGCACATCGAAACTGGAAACTCGAAACTCGAAATTGGCCCCGACCTCGTCCGTGATCGCCGCTAAAGGCGAAGTCTGGGCCATTTTCGAGTTTCCAGTTTCGAATTTCGAATTCCAGGAAAGGGAGATCCCGGATGTCTGGACCAAACCAGCGTTATCTTTTCACATCGGAGTCGGTGACCGAGGGTCACCCCGACAAGATTTGCGACCAAATTTCCGACGCCGTGCTCGACGCCGCTCTGGCGGGTGACACCCGCAGCCGGGTGGCGTGCGAGTCCATGGTGAAGAACCAGTCGGCTTACGTGATCGGCGAAATCACCACCAACAGTGACCTGAACATTGAGAAGATTGTGCGCGACACGGTGCGCGGCATCGGCTACACCGACCCCGCCTGCGGGTTCACCTCCGACGGCTGTACTGTCACCCAGAACCTCTCGGTGCAGAGCGGTGACATCGGCATGGGCGTGGATACGGGTGGGGCGGGCGATCAGGGCTTGATGTTCGGCTTCGCCTGCGACGAGACAGACGAATTGATGCCGTTTCCCATCACCATGGCCCATAAACTGTGCCACCGCCTGGCCAAGGTTCGCCACCAGCGAATCCTCGACTTCATCCGGCCCGACGGGAAGACCCAGGTGACGGTGGAATATGACGGCTACCGGCCGGTGCGGGTGGACGCCGTGGTGGTCTCTACGCAGCACAACGCCGAGGTCTCGAACGACACCATTCACGAGGCTGTGCGGGAGTGCGTCATCAAGCCAGTGATCCCCGCCCACATGATCGACGAGAACACCAAGTACCACATCAACCCCACCGGGCGCTTCGAGATTGGCGGCCCGGTGGGCGACTCCGGGCTCACCGGCCGGAAGATCATCGTCGACACCTACGGCGGCTCCGCCCCTCACGGCGGAGGGGCCTTCAGCGGCAAGGATCCCACCAAGGTCGACCGTTCGGCGGCCTACATGGTCCGCTACATTGCCAAGAATATCGTCGCCGCCGGTCTGGCCAAACGCGCCCAGGTGCAAGTGGCGTACGCAATTGGTGTGGCGCAGCCCGTTTCGATCATGGTGAATACTTTCGGCACCGGAAAGGTCAGTGACAGTACGCTGGTGGACCTGATCCGCCAGCATTTCGATCTGCGGCCGCGCGGGATCATCGAGGCCCTCGACCTGCTCCGCCCGATTTACCAGAAGACCGCGGCTTACGGGCACTTTGGACGGCCGGAGCCTGAATTTACGTGGGAAAAGACCGACAAGGCCGCAGCGCTGCGGCAGGAGGTAGGAAGGTAGATGGCGACAGCAGAAAAGTTTTCTTGTGACGTGAAGGACCTTAGCCTGGCGGCCAAAGGAAAGATCCGTATCGAGTGGGCCAATCAGTGGATGCCCGTGCTCGCGTCCATTCGCAAACGGTTTCAGAAGGAACGGCCGCTGGAGGGGGTGCGCCTTTCGGCCTGCCTGCACGTGACCAGCGAAACCGCCAATCTGGCCATTACGCTGCGCGATGGCGGCGCGCTGGTGGTGCTTTGTGCGTCGAACCCGCTGAGTACCCAGGACGACGTGGCCGCATCGCTGGTGGTGGACTACCACATCCCCGTTTTCGCTATCAAAGGCGAGGACAACACCTCTTACTATTCGCACATTCAGGCGGCCATCGACCATCGTCCGCAAGTCACCATGGACGACGGCGCCGATCTGGTAAGCACCATCCTGAGCAAGCATCAGGAGCTGATTCCGGAAATCATCGGCGGCACGGAAGAGACCACCACCGGCGTCATCCGGCTGCGCGCCATGGCCAAAGACGGCGTGCTGAAGTTCCCCATCGTGGCGGTGAATGACGCCGACACGAAACACCTGTTCGACAACCGCTACGGGACCGGACAATCCACCATCGACGGCATCATTCGCGCCACCAATCTGCTCTTCGCGGGACTGAAAGTGGTGGTGAGCGGCTACGGCTGGTGCGGGCGCGGCGTGGCCATGCGCGCCAAGGGCCTGGGCGCCGATGTCATCGTCACCGAAGTCGTCCCCACGCGGGCGTTGGAAGCGGTGATGGATGGTTACCGCGTCATGCCCATGAGCGAAGCGGCCAAAGTCGGCGACATCTTCGTCACGCTCACCGGCGACAAGTCCGTCCTGCGTGAGGAGCACTTCAAGGTGATGAAGAGCGGCGCCGTGGTTGCCAACTCCGGCCACTTCAACGTGGAGATTGATATCCCCGCGCTCGAAAAGCTGTCGCTGGGCAAGCGGCAGACGCGCGACTCGGTGGAGGAATACACGCTGCGCGACGGCCGCAAAATCTATCTGCTGGGCGAGGGCCGGCTGATTAACCTGGCGGCAGCCGAGGGTCACCCTGCCGTGGTCATGGACATGAGCTTCGCCAATCAGGCGCTCGCCGCCGAGTACATGGTGAAGAATGGGAGCAAGCTCGAAGCCAAGGTCTACTCCGTGCCCAAGGACATCGACTTGGAGATCGCGCGGTTGAAGCTCGAATCGATG
This sequence comes from Terriglobia bacterium, assembly GCA_035315065.1. Lineage (GTDB taxonomy): Bacteria > Acidobacteriota > Terriglobia > UBA7540 > UBA7540 > DATFYM01. The sequence continues at coordinate 34,292 of DATFYM010000101.1, read as the reverse complement.
GGCATCACCATCGATAAACTTACGCCGGAGCAGGAGGAGTACCTCAACTCGTGGGCGGAAGGGACGTAGGCATTGGGTGATTGTGCGATTGGGTGATTGCGCGATTTTGGATTTTCGATTTTGGATTTTGGATTGAAGACGTAGCGCCGGCGTCTAGCCCGCCTTCTTCGTGAATCGGTGGCGTGCCGCAAGCGAAGGCGGTAGCTGCGCTACCGCAGTCCATGGCGAGGGCACTCTCTCGTTTGGCAGATTCTGCCCGCGCTTGAGGAAACATGGAAGAGACGGATTTCAAGCTCACTCAAGTGAGCGTCGTTATGCTGGGCGTTCAGAATGTGACGCGGTCACTGGATTTCTATCGCGACAAGCTGGGCCTGGAAATCCAGCGTGAGATCCCTGGGTTCGCGTTCATGGACGCCGGCAAGGTCACCTTGTGCCTGAGCGAGCCGGCGGCCAGAGCGCGCGGCCAGGTTGCCGGCGCCGGCGAGATCGTCTTTTCTGTTGAAGACGTGACCGCCGCCTATCAGGCGCTACGAGAGAAAGGAGTCCAGTTCACTCACGAACCCCGCAGCATCACGCCCACCACGTGGGTTGCAAACTTCGATGACCCTGACGGCAACCACCTCTCCATCTTTGGACCTCAATCCAAAGCGCATCAAGAATCTCAAAAGACGAATGGCGGATAGAATAAGCCTGGGGCTGTGGCGGTGAACAAGGATGACATCATCAAAGACGCCGTGAGTATCATCCGGCGACGCTTGCCCGGGGCAGAATTCAGAATTGTGCTTTTCGGCTCATGGGCGAGAGGCGACGCCCAGGAGAATTCGGACATCGACATCGGCCTGATGGGGCCCGAGGCCGTAGACGATATGCTCTTGTGGCGGATCAAGCAGGAAATCATGGGCATCCCGACGTTGCGCCGTATTGATGTTGTCGACTTGAAGCAGGCCGGCGAAGACTTCCGCCGGGAGGTCTTAAGCTACGCTCGACCATTATGACACCGGAGGTCTTCAATTCTTTCTCGCAGTCGGTGGGAAGAAAGGGTAAAGGGTGAAGGGTAAAGGGTAAACGAAGACGGGCTTCTTATGCTTTACGCTTTACCCTTCACCCTTTAATCGCCATGCCTAAGAAGAGCGCCGGCCTTCTGCTTTTCCGCGAGGTCTCAGGCCAACTTCAGGTGCTGTTGGTCCATCCGGGGGGAGCGTTCTGGGCCAAGAAAGATGATGGAGCATGGTCCATCCCCAAGGGGGAGTTCGAGGACGACGAAGATCCATTGCCGGCTGCGAAGCGCGAGTTCAGAGAAGAGACCGGCTTCACCCTGCCCGAGGGTGAGTTCATACCGTTGCAACCGATCCGCCAGGCGGGCGGGAAGCTTGTCTACGCTTGGGCGGTGAATCAGGACCTGGACCCCGCAGCATTGAAGAGCAATACATTCTCCATGGAGTGGCCTCCGAAGTCCGGCCGTCACCGGGAGTTTCCTGAGATCGATCGAGCCGCCTGGTTCGCAATTGAGACAGCCACCCACAAGATCCTGAAGGGGCAGGCGCCCCTGCTTGAGCAACTTCAGCAACACCTGGGAACCCACGCACAATCATCGGGAAACGTCTCTTCTGAGTTGACGCCAATAGTGGATTGCCGAAAACGATCTGTATGATTGCCGCCGACGTAATCAGCCTCTATACCGAACTGGAAAACTTGGGGATCACGATTTGGATCGATGGCGGATGGGGCGTAGACGCGCTTCTGGGCGAACAGACGCGCCCTCATCGTGACCTCGATATAGCCATTCAGCAGAAAGATGTCGCGAAGCTGCGTCAGTTGCTACAAGCGCGAGGATACGAAGACATCAAGTTGGAGGAAGCCAGACCCTGGAATTTTGTTATGGGTGACGAAAACGGTAGAGAGATCGACTTCCACGTCATCGTAATCGATGACAGGGGAAACGGGCTGTACGGGCCGGCGGAAAATGCCGAGATGTACCCAGCCGCTTCATTGACAGGAACCGGTTCGATAGATAGTCGAACCGTCACATGTATTTCGCCTGAATGGATGGTGAAATTTCATAGCGGCTACAAGCTCAAGGAGAAGGATTATCGAGACGTCGCTGCTCTCTGCGAGAAGTTTGGCATCAAGTTGCCGGAAGAATTCGCTCAGTTTAGGGAATAAACCCATGGATCCAGCGCTCATCTCTCACTCAAGTGACGCCACTAGCCAACTCCTTTAAGTATAATCAAGGACTCGGATACGATCTCGAATGCTATAATTGAGGTAAATTGAGGTCACGATGACGACTGTATTGGAAAGCGTCGAGACCGAACCCCTGGTGGTGAAAATTGCCATCGTCTGTAGTCGAGATGAACGACGACCAGTTCTGTTGCTGGAAACAAGCCCGGGGGAAACCTACGGGTTCGGGCGAGAGAACTTTGTGACGACCTCTTGGTCGGGCTCGCGTGTCGCTTAACGAGCATGAAGAGTAGCGATGAAGTGACTGAGTCGGGGTAACGGGAGCCGACGTGCTCTTGCAAGAGCAGGCTGCATGAAACAGCCAACTTGACGGTCTGGGTTGTGATCTTCTTATGAAAACCACGACTGACAAACCGCGACTCATTTTTTGGGAGGTGACCAAGGGGTGCAACCTGCGTTGCATTCATTGTCGCGCCACTGCTACGGAACTCTCATCCCCTGATGACCTACCTACCGCCAAAGCCCTGGACATCATCAAGCAAGTCGCTCAATTATCTTCACCAATACTGGTTTTAAGCGGCGGCGAACCGTTGTTTCGTGACGACATTTTTGAATTGGCCAGCTATGCGCGCAATTGCGGATTGCGCGTGGCCTTGGCCACTAATGGGACACTGGTTGACCAGGCAGTTGCTCGCAAGATCGTGGATTCCGGCGTGCGCCGCGTCTCTATCAGTCTAGATGGAGCGGACGCTGCCACCCACGATGCCTTTCGAGGCATCCCGGGAGCATTTGACCAGGCCCTGCGCGGCTTGCGAAATTTGAAAGAGCTCGGCATGTCCGTGCAAATCAACATGACGATCGCGCGTCACAACGCCCACCAACTTCCCGATGTGTTGGAAATGTCGCGCCGGATTGGTGCCGACGCCCTTCACACCTTCCTCCTGGTTCCGGTGGGTTGCGGCGTGGACATTGCCGAAGAGCAGATGGTCCCGGCCGACGAGTACGAGAGGATCTTGAATTGGTTTTACGACCGCGCGCAGGAAGGCGGCATCGAGTTGAAAGCCACTTGCGCGCCTCACTACTTCCGCGTCGCACGCCAACGCCGCGCGGCAGAGAGGCGCGCTGCCTCGCTGGCGGCGCCCACCTATGCCGGCAACGGGCAGGAGATCGGCCCCACGGAAATGACCATGCCCGGCTCGACCGGAATCGGCCTTCACCCGCACGCCCGACCTACCGTGGCGGGACATCCGGGCCATCCCGCCAGCCATCCTGATAGCATGCAGGCGATGACTAAGGGCTGTTTGGCCGGCACGGGCGTGGCGTTCATTTCTAATCTGGGCGAAGTTTACCCTTGCGGCTACCTCCCGGTTCTGGCAGGGAACCTCAATCAGCAGAGTTTGGCGGAGATCTGGGAAAACGCCCCGGTGTTTCAGCAGCTCCGCGACACCGGCAATTTGAAGGGGAAGTGCGGTTACTGCGAGTTTCGTAATATTTGCATGGGTTGCCGCGCCCGGGCGTTCGCCGCTACGGGAGACTTTCTCGACGAGGAGCCTTTCTGCGTTTATGAACCGCGTAACCCGGAGGCGGCTAGGAGCAAGGACGACGAAAGTCATGGTCCACGCCACTGACCGCGTGCGCGGCGGAGAAGCGGTACGGGAAATCAGAGGGAAGTTTCCCGAAACCGCAACACACCGCTGTGGTGTTCCCATCGGCTGGTTGCTTTCGGCAAGCTATAACATGGCGTCAGAAGTCAGTTCGCATGTCATTCTGAGCGCAGCGGAGAATCTCTCTTGGGTTTTTCCGGTTCGGCTCAATTGAAGAGAGATTCTTCGCTGCGCTCAGAATGACATGCTTGGAGGTTTCGGCATCGACTTATGACGCTGAGTAATCGAAAGTGAAACGAGGCTAGACCATGCGAACCGGGGTTGTAAGCGCCGTCCACGATCCCCATTGCGGACGCGCCATAGTTCGGATGTTATAATGAGCTCACGATGACCACCGTGTTGGAGAGCGTCGAAACGGCACCTCTGGTAGTAAAGATGCCTTCGTCTGTCGTCGAGATGAACGACGAGCAGTTCTTCGATTTCTGCCAGGTTAACCGCGAGCTGCAAATTGAGCGCACCGCAGAGGGGGACGTACTCATTATGGCGCCTGCGGGGTCGGAGTCGAGTCAAAGCGAAATCGAGGTCGCCGTTCAACTCGCCATGTGGGCCAAGCGCGACCGGAGGGGAGTCGTCTTCGGCTCCAGTGCCGGCTTCACGCTGCCTGATCACGCCGTAAGGAGTCCGGATGCGTCATGGGTCCTGAAGTCAAGGCTGAAGGGTTTCTCGAGGGAAGTGCGAAGGAAGTTCCTTCCCCTTTGCCCGGACTTTGTGATCGAGCTCAAGTCGCCGTCAGACCGCCTCGCACGCTTAAAGAACAAGATGGCGGAGTACATCGCCAACGGGGCGCGGCTAGGCTGGCTGATCGATCCCGACGCATGCCAGGTGTTCGTCTACCGTCCTGGCAGGGCTGCCGAGGCGCTCGACCGTCCGGAATCGGTCTCCGGCGAACCAGAGCTGCCGGGGTTTGTTCTGGATCTCAAGGGAATCTGGGAGCCCGAGTAGCCCGTCCGCGCTTGGCGCTCAACCTCGGATGATGAAAGCGGCCTGTAGGGGTCGGGTTGCTCTACACTCTTCGGGGGACTCAGCGTGGGACTCGGAATAGGGCACACTTAGCCCCAGCCCCTGCAACCGGGACGCTCTGCCGTCTCGATGCTATAATGAGGTCACGATGACCATTCTTCTGGAGGGCGTCGAGACGCTACCTCTGCCGGTGAAAATGCCGGCGTCCGTCGTCGAGATGAACGATGACCAGTTTTTCTACTTTTGTGGGCTTAACCGCGAGATGCAAATTGAGCGTACCGCCGAAGGAGACATTCTGATCAATCCACCCTCGGGGTCCCTGACAGGTCAACGCAGTGCCAAAATCACAACGCAGCTAGCTCTGTGGGGCGAGCGCGACGGGACGGGTGTCGTTTTAGGGTGCTCCGCCGGCTACATGCTATCCAATCGCGCGGTGCGGAGTCCGGATGCTTCGTGGCTCCTGAAGTCAAGGCTTAAGCGCTTCTCGAAGGAGGAGCGAGAAAAGTTTCTTCCCCTTTGCCCGGACTTTGTGATCGAGCTCGGGTCGCCGACGCACCTCCTAGAGGACCTAAAGAACAAGATGGCGGAGTACATCGAGAACGGGGCGCGGCTCGGCTGGTTGCTCGACCCGGATACGCGGCAGGTGCTCGTCTATCGTCACGGTAGGGCTGTCGAGGTCTTGAACCATCCTGAGTCGGTTTCCGGCGATCCTGAGTTGCTTGGGTTTGTTCTGGACCTTAAGGAGATTTGGGAGCCTGAGTAGAGTTTAGCGGGCTACCGAAGATCGTTGATTTTTTCGGACCGAACCCAAATTGTGTTGATATTAATGAAGATCTTGGCTTGGGTTTTCGGTACGAACCCAAAAAGCCATGATGTTATTGAAAGCAAATGACTTAACTAGAAATCCACCATATGATTGAAAAATATGGGGGTTAGGGGGAAGTCAGTCGAGGGGGGCAGAAGGCTGAAGGTACGAACGGACACGGCGCGACGTCCTCGGGTTCTATGGCTTCGCGATCAGGGCGGTAATGGCAGACCCTCATGAGCGAGTTGCCGTCGCAAGCGAAAAGGAAACTCAAAGATGAAGGATGTTGGACAACGGGCGCTGGATACGGCGCTGGCACGTGGGGCCGAGTATGCCGACGTGCGCATGATGGAGATCCGGCAGCGTTACCTCACCACCAAGAACGGCCAAACCTCGCAGGTGCGGGAATCGGACTCGCTCGGCTTGGGAGTACGCGTGATCGCTGACGGCGCCTGGGGCTTTGCCTCCACCGACGACCTCGCCCGGGAGTCGGTGGATCGAACGGCGACGCTGGCGGTGGAGATCGCACGTGCCAGCGCGCTGGCCAAAAAAAGCGACGTGAACCTGGCGCCGGAGGAGAGGATTGTCGACCGCTGGGAGCCGGGGTGCGAGATCGATCCCTTTGCCGTGCCGGTTTCCACCTGCCTCGACCTGTTGCTCAAGGCAGACGCGGAGATGCGCAAGGTGAAGGGCGTCACCCTGAGCGAGACAGTGCTGGATTTCCGGCGCATCGAGCAGCTCTTTCTCTCCAGCCTGGGTTCCGACATCTATCAGATCAAGACGCAGACCGGCGCCGGCCTGGTGGCCACGGCGTTCGCCAACAACGAAATCCAGCGCCGCTCTTACCCCAACTCGTTCGGCGGGCAGCACCAGTTGCGCGGCTACGAACTGGTGGAGGAGATCGATCTGCCCGGCCACGCGGGGCGCGTCGCCGAAGAAGCCGTCGCCCTTCTCCGGGCCGACCAGTGCCCGCAAGGCACGCGCGACGTCATTTTGGGGGCGTCGCAGCTTGGCCTCCAGGTGCACGAGTCGGTGGGGCATCCCATCGAACTCGACCGTGTGCTGGGCGCGGAAGCCAACTTTGCCGGCATGAGTTTCCTTACCCTGGAGAAGCTGCGCAAGCTGAAGTACGCCTCGGAGATCGTCAACATCGTGGCCGACGCCACTCCTGGCCACGGACCGGGCCTCGGCACCTTCGCCTACGACGACGAAGGCGTGCCGGCGCATAACACTCCGATCATCAAAGACGGGCTCTTTGTAGGCTACTTGACCTCGCGGGAGACAGCGCCCGCCATCGGCGAGCAGCGCTCCAACGGCACCATGCGGGCGGAGAGCTGGAATCGCATTCCGCTCATCCGCATGACCAACGTCAGCCTGCTGCCGGGGACGTGGAACCTGGCCGACCTGATCGCCGACACCGACGATGGAATCTATTTTGAGACCAACCGGAGCTGGTCGATCGACGACCGGCGCTATAACTTCCAATTCGGCACCGAGATCGGCTGGGAGATCAAGGGCGGCAAAAAGGTCCGGATGCTGAAGAACCCCAGCTACGGCGGCATCACCACCGATTTCTGGAATTCGTGCGATGCCATCTGCGGCCTTGGCGAGTGGACGTTGTGGGGTACGCCGAATTGTGGCAAGGGTCAGCCGATGCAAACCATGGGCACGGGGCACGGCGCCTCGCCGGCGCGGTTCCGCAACGTAAAGGTGGGAGTCGCATATTCCAGCTAGGCGGGCTTACGACGAGGGGATGGCTCCTTGTGCTGGGAAGGCAAAGGCAAATCAAAAGGCAAAGGGCAAAAGGCAAAAATCAACTCAGGCTGGCGGCGAGTGTTTATCAAGTTCGCTACCGAGTTCCACAACGAGGTAACTCGTATGCTCAATGCGCATGAGGAGTGGAGGCGCGGCCAAGGCCCGACCAATGGACGAGAAAAAAGGAATCCCCGTGGCTAAGTACAACTTCTTCCTAGATGCAGTAACGCCTATGGCCCCGCCCTCACCCGCCGCTTCGGGGTCCTCCAAACGGTCGGCTGCGGCCCAGCCGCATCCCTCCGCCTGCGCTATGCAGGAGAAACGGGAAGCCGCATGACTAGCGAGCAACGCCTTAGCCGCGTGGAAATCATCGTGGTGCAGACCGATAAGCAGTTGGCCAAGTTGGTCGCCCGGGCAACCATAACCGACGAACAGATCAACAAGCTCATGGCCCAAAGCAAAGCGACTGACCAGCGGTTGGACAGGCTGGCCGCTGCAGTCACAGCATTTGTGAAATCCTCAACGGGATTCCAGATCGAAATCACACGCCTGGTGCGTAGCCACGCACAACAGATCGAGCGGCTCGAGCAGATGGTCACCCGCTTTGATGAGTGGCTGCGCGGCCAGGGCCCGACCGACGGACGCGGAAAGAGGAATCCTCGTGGCTAAACGACCTCAAGATAATTGGGGCAGGCAACCGATCACTGAGAACCAATGGAAAACTGAGAACTGACAACTGACCACTGACAACTGACAACCGATGCTGACACGCGAACGCACCCAAGAGATTTTCGACAAGGTTTTGAAGTGGTCCACGGCCGACCAGACCGAGGCCATGATGGGCTGGACGTCCTACTCGCTCACCCGCTTCGCCAACAACGTCATTCACCAGAATGTGGCGGAGGAAGGCGCATACCTTTCTGTGCGTGCCGTGGTGGAGCAGCGCACCGCCCGCGCCAGCACCAACAAGCTCGACGAGGATTCCATTCGCCAGGTGTGCGAGAGCGCGCTGGCGCTGGCCCGCTTGCAGCCGCCCGACCCGGAACTGCTTCCCATGCTGGGGCCGCAGACCTACCGCGCCGTCGATCGTTTCTATCCCGCGACCCTGGAGCTGAGCCCGAAGGCGCGGGCCGAGACCATCCGCAAGGTGATCGCGCGGGCGGAAAAGGACCACCTCACGGCGGCCGGGGTCTATTCGAGCGGCGCCAACATCGGCGCACTCTTCAACTCGCGCGGCGTGCGCGCTTTTCACGAGGAGAGCGTCACCGAGTTTTCCGTTACCATGCTGGGTAAATCGAGCTCCGGGTGGGCCAAGGACACCGGGCACAACTGGCAGGAGTTGGATCCCCAAGCGCTGGCCGATCGGGCCGTGCGCAAGGCGCTCGAAAGCCGCGCGCCGCGCGAGGTTCCGCCCGGGAAATACACGGTGATTTTGGAGCCGGCGGCGGTCCTCGACCTGCTCGGCTTCCTGGTGATGGATTTTAGCGGCCTGGCGGTTCACGAGCAGCGAAGTTGCCTCACGGGCCGCGTGGGCCAGCCGCTGTTGGGTGAGAACATCAACATCCACGACGATGTGTTTCATCCCGTGCAGGGCGGGGCCCCGTTCGATGGTGAGGGCGTGCCGCGCCACCGCGTCGACTTGGTGGAGCGCGGGGTGGTGAAGAACCTGGTCTACGCCCGCCAGACGGCGCAGAAAACCGGCGCCACCGCCACGGGCCACGGCTTTCCGCTGCCCAACGAGATCGGCGAAGCGCCCATGAACATCGTGATGGAGGGCGGCCGGTCGAGCGTGGAGGAGATGGTGCGCTCCACCGAGCGCGGCCTGCTGGTGACGCGGGTGTGGTACATCCGCGAGGTCGATCCGTTTCAGAAGATCCTCACCGGCATGACGCGTGATGGGACGTTTTGGATCGAGGGCGGAAAGCTGCGTTACGGCGTCAGAAACTTCCGCTTCAATCAGAGCATCATAGAAATGCTCAAGCACGTGGAAATGATGTCTCCGCCGCAGCGCACGGCGGGAGAAGAGACATTTGAGATGGTGATCCCGGCGATGAAGGTCAGCGAGTTCAACCTGACGTCGACGACGAAGTTTTAGAGCAATCAGTGATCAGTTCTCAGTTTTCAGTTCTCAGTTTTCTTGCTGCTCCGTCTTGGAGGTAAGGGCAAAAGATCTGAGGAACTGAGAACTGATTACTGAAAACTGAGAACTCCAGGAGGAGACGACCATGGCAGCGAAACCAATCCCGGAAGGGTTCCACACCCTGACCCCTTATCTCACCGTGAAGGATGCCCCACGCGCCATCGAGTTTTACAAGCAGGCTTTTGGCGCGGAAGTGCGCGGCATCCACTACGCTCCGGACGGCAAGATCATGAACGCCGACCTCAAGATCGGCGATTCGATCCTGCTCTTGAATGAGGAATTCCCGGACATGGGAGCAAAATCCCCGCAGTCGCTGGGGGGCTCGCCAGTGACGATCCACATCTACGTCGAAGATGTGGACAAGCTCTTCAATCAAGCCGTAGCGGCCGGCGGCACGGTCGTCATGCCCGTGATGGATATGTTCTGGGGCGACCGCTACGGCCACCTTAGCGATCCATTCGGCCATAAGTGGTCCATCGCGACTCACAAGGAAGATCTGAGTGGCGAGGAGATCGCGAAGCGCGGCCGCGCCGCGTTCGAGAGGATGGCAGCGAAGGCGCAGCGCGGGAGTTAGCGGCGAGCGAGCACACTGCTACCCTGGGTGGCCCTCGGCGCGAACTTGCGTCCCTGAGGGCCAGCGACAGTTGACCACGGACGACGGCCCCACCTTGGTGAGCACCAGTCGTCCATGGTGTCTTGCCGAGAGGAACCAACCCGGGGACTAACCTCCGCCGAAGGGGTCGCGAACATCTTCCGCCGCGCCGTCAAGCACGGGGCATCTTGGGGTTGGACACTTCAAAAAGTAAATACCGCCGTACTGGGCATCCTGGACCGGGCCCTGCACTTCATAGTTCCCGTCGGATACGAACGGTGCCATGAGCGAATCCAGGTCGGCGCTAGACTCCGGGTCTAAGGCTACGCCGAAGACCCGGTATCCAGAACCATCTGGTGCTGCGTTATCTATGACCTTTATGATATTGGTCTCGTCGATCAGGTTTGTGACGTCTGTGTCGCTTACCGGCATATAGATCCTCCTGTCTCGGTCTTTCGACATCGTGGTTCTTGGGCTCACACCCGTGCACCTCTTACGTCAGCCGCGTCAGCCGGGGCCCAGACTGCGTCTCTCCGCCAGAGCCTGCCGAACCGCGGCTACCTCTGTGCCGGGATGATCCCAGAGCCTCAGAAACTCGTCATAATGATCCCGCGACTTATGAATCAAGCCACCCTTAGCATAAGCTCGAGCCAGGTAAAGATGGCTTAGCACCCAGTTTCCAGGGAAGTCATCTCGAAGGACAGTCCCCTTGTGGGCGAGATAGAATTCGTACTCGCCGGCGGCCTCCTGCCAATCTCCCTCGGCTTCATAGGCTCTTGCGAGAATGAAGTGCGGCGAAACCACAAAGGGGTAGAGCGTGGCGCGTTGCTCGGTCGCAATTGCGGCGTCAGTATGGCCCGTTGCGAGTTCCAGGGCGCCCGTGAGAGTGCTAGTCGCGCACTGGATATAAGCGCTCCCCTCGCTGTTGGCGACCGCCCTCATTCTTGCCAGCACTTGTCGAGACAAGCCCAGGTCGCCAAGCTCAATCGCCACCAAGCCCGCTTCAAGCAGAATCAAAGGATGAGCCGTCTCCCGCGATAGGCTCAGTAACTTCGGAGCGTAAGTCACGGGCGGGGGGTGTCGGTTGAGCGCAACCTCAGCGCTGATGAGGAGGTGGAGATAGCCGACGGCCATGGCTGGGGTTTGCGCTTCGCTAATGGGGCGGCTATGCAGTTGCTGGACGGCTCCCTTGAGGTCCCCCTCGTAGATTAGAAATCCTGCCGAATACAGCTTGGATAGATCTTGGTAGTAGCTCTCTCCGCTCTTCGAGAGGGTCTCCAGTTCCTGGCGAGCCGCAGCCAGGTCGCTTCTGCACCACTGCGCCACCGCCGCGCCCAGATGCATCTGAAGGTTTTCCAGCCGCTGTGCGCGTGCCTGTTCATAGACTTTCAGTGCGTCCTCAGAGCGGTTGAGGTAAATGAGCATCGTGATCAAGAGGTTGTAGTCGAGGTCTCCGGCTCCCGTCATTTGAAGCGTCTGCTGCTGCAGCTCAAGCCCGTTTTCGGTCTCCCCTGACCAGAACTGCGATTCGGCCAGCCCACGGACGGCTTCGATGTCGCCGGGACTCGATTCCTTCAGGATCCGATATTCGGCGGCTGCGCTTTCAAACTGGTACTCCTCGTAATAGTTCCGGGCGAGAATCAGATGGCGCTCGCGTTCCGGGACGTGATCAATCTCCTGCTTAGCGCTCGCGAGCTCTGCCTGAACGCCCTTTTCGTCATTGCGCCGGTCGTAATTGGCGGCGAGGAGCAGATGCGCCATAGCGAAGTGAGGATCCAGGTCGATGGCGTTTTTCGCCATCGCCACGGAGCCCTGAAAGTCGAGAGCCGCAAACAGTTCCAAGGCCCGCTGATAGCGGGCTAGCGCCTTCAGGTTGGGTGTCGTGACCAAGGGCAGCGGGCGGCTCTTCTCGATCTGTGCCAGTGATTCTCCCAGGCGACCGCGGAGCCTTGCGGCGAGTTTCTCCACTGCCGGGTACAGATCCTGCACCGATCGCATGGCTTCGCTCTCCATGGTAACGATTGCCATTTCGTCATGAGGGTCCACAACCTGCACCATGATGAAATACGCCGGACCACGCTGCGAGACCCGGCCCGTTAGCAGAGCGCGGTAACCGTCTCGAACACAGATGTCGCGTCCGAGTTCCGCGTCGATAACGGTCGGGTTGGCATGTCCGGCCCTCCTGGCGCCATCTAAAGCTGTCAACCGAGGCACGACGTTGACATAGTTCGACTGCAGCAATGCCTGACTCACCAGGGCACTCACCGTCCGGTCAAACTGTTTCTCATCCGTCTGGTTCTCGAAGTCGGTCACCAGTATCCAGTCCCGGTCGTTCACGGGGTGAAACACCCCAAGCCTCGTGAGCAGCGCCACTGCGGTTTGCTCAGGCCGCACATCCATAACGCGAGAGCCCACCCACAAAAGGGCCGCGGCCGCGACAAGGAGCACGGCAAGTGTAAGACGACGGCTTCCGGGTCTGAAATCCCGGTGCTTCGTCGAGCAAGCTGCGGCAACATCCCGGGCGTTTTGGAAGCGACGGGCAGGATCAAGATCCAGGCATCGCATGATGGCGCGGTCCCAACGTGGGTCGAGACCGGGCACGTGGGGGCGCAGCGGGAGCGACGGATGCGACACACGCCGGGCGGCACCTCCCAGGGGCGCTGCATCGGTAACGGGGCGCTTGCCAGCGATCATCTCGTACATCACCAAACCCAGCGCGTAGATGTCGCTGGCCGGCGTCGCCTCGCCGCCTTGCAGTTGTTCGGGCGCCATGTAGGCGATGGTTCCGAGCACACGGCCGTTGGCCGTAACGGATGCCGGGCCTTCGCCGGCGGCCTGATCGGCGGCGGCGAGAGCTTTAGCCAAGCCGAAATCCGTAACCACAGCTCGCTCTTTCCCGTCACCGGACTTCGACGGCACCAACATCACGTTGCCGGGCTTGAAGTCGCGATGGACCACTCCCACATCGTGAGCCGCGGTCAAAGCCTCGGCCATCTGCTGAACCAGGGGAAGGGCTTCGGCCGTAGTCATGCGTCCGGCGCGACCAAGGCGGGCGGCGAGCGTCTCGCCCTCCAACAGTTCCATGGTGAGAAAGGTGACCGCGCCGGCCGAAGGGTCAGCCTCCGGTGGAGGTCGATGGTGTTCCAGGTCGAACATCCGACAGACATTCGGATGAGTCACGCGCCGGGCCAATTGGATTTCCTGCTTGAAGCGCGCCATGGTGTGAGGCTCGCAGGCGATCTCGGGCCGGATGGTCTTCAGGGCAACGCGGTCGCCCAGATCGAGATCCTTAGCTTCGTAGACCTCGCCCATGCCGCCCCGACCAAGAAAGCGAATCACTCGAAAGCGGCCTGAGAGGACTTGGCCGGGCGCGAGCGTGCCGACGCGGATCAGAACGCTCTCAGTTGGCGCACTATCTGCCAGAATAGGTCTCTCGAGGAAGTCTCCAGCGCGCCGATCACCCGAAAGCAGCGACTCAACTTCGCGGCGCAACGCCGGGTCGTCGGGGCAGGCACGATTGAGGAAGGAGGCGCGCTCAGGCGGGTCGAGTTCCTGCGCCGCTTGGAATAGTTTCTTGGCCTGCTCCCAACGCTCAGGAGTCATCGAGGAACCACTCTGCGAGTCTGCCTGCCGCGTGGCCGCGCCACCGTGGGGCTGCTCGGGCTGATTGTCTTCGATCATGGGACGCCTTAGCCCCGTTTTCGCATTACCGGTTCAGTTCCCGAAAGAGCCATGGGCGCAGTTCTGCCACCCAACTTCCCGTTGTTCGGTCAGCTTCAGATACGCGTTCGTGAACTGCGGCCGTGGGCTGGAAGATGTGGTCCGGGCGCTCGTGGCGCGCATAACATCGGGCGAGGCTCTGCGGTTCGTCGTAAACGAGAGGCAGCAACGCCGACTCCGCCTCCCGGTCACCGTTCCTGGCCTTCACCAGTAGCAGAGTGATCTCGCCGGGCGCGAGGCCCATGCTTTACCCCTCCTTAGCTATGCTATCAGCGTAGGCCGCAATTCTACCTGCATCTTAGCTTGCTAAGCAAGACGATTGTCGGGCGTTCCGGGTCTCCGGGTGCTCAAGTGGCGCCGGTGATCGAGGGCTTCGAGCTCGCCCGGCGACGAGGGCAAGGCGATGACCGTCGGTGCTGAAGCCGGCAACAAGATTAGGCCGAGACAAGATTCGAGGAGGTCCGCCTAGGATTTCCTGGGACCCACGCTTTCATGCCGGCGCGCATTTTGCCCTCCAGTTGTAACGTGATTTCCAATACACTGGCAAATGCAAGCCGAGAACCTGACTCCGTGTCGAAGTAGCAGTGGTGACGGAGCCGCGATTTGGGGGTTAAGGAGTATGGAGCCGAGCTTGATCATGCTGGCGGAAATCAAGGTGATTGGCGTTGAATTGCGGACCTCGTACGCGGGGGAGGGAAATCCGGCCACGGCTCAGATCGGGGGATTGTGGCAGAGGTTCCTGGTTGACAACCTGATCGAGAAGATTCCCAACCGGAAAGAGGCGGGCGTCATTCTGGGGGTCTATACGAACTACGAGAGCGACTACACGGGCGCGTACTCGCTGGTGCTCTCGGCGGAGGTCGCCAGCCTCGATTCCGTTCCCGAGGGATTCGTGGGACTGACGATTCCGGCCGCCCGGTACCTGGTGTTTCCGGCTCGCGGACCGATCCCGGACGCCATCATCGAGACTTGGCAGAAGATTTGGAGCTACTTCACTAGCTTTTCGGAATATCAGCGCGCCTACACCGTTGACTTCGAGCGCCATCACTGGAACGCGGAAACGCAGCAGCCTGAGGTGGACATTTATGTCGCGGTGAAGTGAATGAAGAAGAAGTCAGAAGCCAGAAGTCAGAAGTCAGAATGATGAAGAAGGGCACCCCCGGACTCCCGCGAACGGTCGACATAAGCGCGTTGTTCCTTCGACCGTTGGCCGTTGTCGACCGCGACCCGCCAGAGTGTGCTTTCTTCATTCTGACTTCTGGCTTCTGACTTCTGTCTTCTCACCCCTGTCTCCTGACTCCTGTCTCCGTTATGAACCAACAGCGCAGATTGCTTTACTGGCAGGTGCTGACCGTCACCCTTCTGGTGATTGGCTACGCCGGCTATTACCTGTGCCGATCCGATCTCTCTGTCGCCTTGCCCCTGATCGTCCAGGGACTGACGGAGCGCGGCATCAGCGCCGACGTGGCGCGCGTCCGCCTCGCCGATATCGCTTCGCTCGGCGTGCTGGCTTATGCCATCGGCAAGTTTGTGAGTGGCGGCGTTGCGGACTTCCTGGGCGGCCGCCGCAATTTCCTCGCCGGCATGGGAGGGTCGGTCCTGTTCACGATCTTGTTTGCGCTGGCGGGCGGATTCCCTTTGTTCACCCTGAGTTGGTTCGCCAACCGATTGGTCCAGTCCACCGGATGGACGGGCATGGTGAAGATCTCCTCACGCTGGTTTTCCTATGCGACCTACGGCACGGTGATGGGCGTGGTCAGCCTCAGCTACCTCTTTGGCGACGCGGCCTCGCGCCAGTTCATGGCTGTTCTCATCGGTCGCGGTGTCGGCTGGCGTGGAGTCTTCTTCATCGCGGCCGGAACCCTGTTCGTCATCTTTCTGCTGAACCTGTTCCTGCTGCGGGAGACACCCAAGGATGTGGGCCTCGAGGAGCCGCACGCGAATCCCCTCAACCTGTTCAAGGAGGAGGGCGAGGATCCGGAACCCCGCGGTCTTGGCGATCTGCTGGGGCCGCTGGTGCGGAGCTGGGTCTTCTGGCTGGTTTGCCTGCTGTCGCTGGGATTCACCCTGGTGCGCGAGACCTTCAATCTGTGGACCCCCACTTACTTTAACCAGGTCGTCGGACTCAACCCGGCGGGCGCAGCGCAGGAGAGCGCGCTGTTTCCATTCTTCGGCGGCATCTCCGTGCTGGTGGCCGGCTACGCCAGCGACCGCTTTAAGCGCGGGGGCCGGGCGGCCATCATCTTCTACGGATTGGTGCTTACCGGCATCACCCTGTTGATCCTTGGGTACGTAGACTTCGGCGCTTCCAAGGTTTGGCCGGTAGTACTGGTGACCGTGGTGGCTTTCCTCATGCTCGGACCGTACTCCTACTTCGCCGGCGCTATCTCCCTCGATTTTGGCGGCAAGCACGGCAGCGCCACCGCTGCCGGTATCATTGACGGCATCAGTTATCTAGGCGCGGTGACCGCGGGCGGCGGCATGGGGAGGATTTCTGTAGCTTATGGCTGGAAGGGCGCGTTCGCTGTGCTGGCAGGGGTATGCTGGCTCTCCAGCGTGGCGGCCCTGGCGTACTTGCGGCATCAGCGGAAAGCAGTAGGCGGAAGACAGTAGGCAGTGGGCAGTCGGCAGAAGGCAGGAGGCAGGAGGCAGAAGGCAGAAGGCAGGAGGCAGAAGGCAGAAGGCAGGAGCTAGGCCGGTTTTGCTTGTCACTCTTCACTTGTCACTCGTCACTGAGCTGCAGTACTAGGCCGGGGGTACCACTCTTCCGACGTTCGACCTTAATCTCACCATGGGACCGAGTACCACTCGATATCCAAAGGTCGGCTCCGTCACTAGTACCTTCAAGGTTGTCGGAAACACCTGGGCCGAATCCCGCCACGTCCCACCTTACTCGGAGTCAACGGGAAGCTCAGATTCCAAAATGGGTACCCAAAGTCGCCTCATCTTGAGAAGCCCTTGATGACAAGGGCTTTAGGTGATTCAAGGAGCCCCAAAAACTGACGACCTGAACGGGCTAGTACTTGCCATCTGAGGAGTTTCGCGAGGCCTGAGGGGTACCAGGGCTGGACGGCAAAAGCCTGGCTGAATTCGGGGCCGACTACAAAAATACCAGTACCAGCGGTGCCCCTACCGTACGATCGTACTCCCCCGTTCTAGTACTCCGGTATACCTCCGGGGTATATCAAACTGACCAGAATTGACCCTTATACGTGTGAAGGCCTCTAAGTACCAAGCCTTCGCACCCTTCGCCGACCGGGGGAAGGGAAGTAAAGGGAAACGGATGAAAGCTTCTGATCCCATGCATGCCAAGCAAACGAAACACGAGCCGTCGGTTGCTGGCCCACTACTGGCTCATTCAAAAAGGAGACTCGAAATGCTAGAAAGACTTAAGCGCACCATCGGACTTGGAATCCTTTTGATCTTCTCGGTCGGAATGGCCTTTGGCCAATTTGGCGCATCTGGCCAAAACCCGAAGATCGCCTCGGACTTCAACGGGGTCAACTCTGGCTCTAACGTTAAGGTGATTGTCACATTTAAGCACTTCCCCACCGACCGGCATCACCGGATGGTCAGGAACCACGGCGGAACGCTCAACGCCGCTCTGGGACTGGTAAGAGGCGGCGCCTACACCCTGCCGGCCAGTGCCCTGGAAGACCTGGCAAACGAGGGCGAGGTGGCTCACATCTCACCCGATCGTCCCGTGGCCATCCTGCTGGACAACACCGCGGCAGCCGTGAATGCCGCCGTAGCCTGGCAGTCCAGCCTGACTGGGACCGGAATCGGCGTAGCCATACTCGATAGCGGTATCTCCAGCCACCCCGACCTCAATAATAATGCCGGGGCTTCTCGCATCGTCTACAGCCAAGACTTTACCGGCCTCGGAACGACGGGCGATCAGTTCGGCCACGGAGAGCACGTCGCGGGTATTCTCGCCGGTAACGGCGCAAGCTCTGTGTGCACGGGCTGCACTCGAAGCTTCAAGGGCATCGCGCCCAACGCGAATCTGATTAACCTGAGGGTGCTCGACCAGAATGGGAACGGGACCTACAGCGGGGTTATCGCCGCCATCGACCAAGCGATCAGCCTCAAGAATGTTTACAACATTCGAGTGATCAACCTCTCCCTGGGCGGTCCAATCATGGAAAGCTACACCGACGATCCCCTCTGCCAGGCAGTGGAAGCAGCCTGGCAAGCCGGGATCGTGGTCGTTGTCTCGGCCGGAAACGACGGAAGGGATAACATGTTTGGTACCTACGGATATGGCACCATCAGTACGCCAGCCAACGATCCCTACGTGATCACGGTGGGCGCGATGAACTCGATGGGCACCCCTAGTCGCTCCGACGACGTCATGACCAGCTACAGCTCGAAGGGGCCCACCCTCGTCGATATGGTGGTGAAACCGGACATCCTAGCGCCCGGCAACCAGGTTGTTTCCCTGCTTTCGCCTGCCTCACCGACATTGGCGTCAAACTATCCCGCCAACTTGGTACCTTTCTCGTATTACCAGCAAAATGGGGGTTCAGCGAAGTCAACTCAGTACCTGACGTTGAATGGTACGAGCATGGCAGCGCCGGTGGTGAGCGGAGCCGCGGCTCTCCTCATTCAGCAGAATCCGAAGATCACTCCCGATCAAGTAAAGGCGCTGCTGATGGCGACAGCTTACAAGACCTTTCCTACGAGCACCAGCGTCACCGATCCTACCACCGGCATCACCTACACGCAGACCTACGACGTGTTCACGGTCGGTGCCGGTTACTTGGACATCGCCGCCGCGCTTGCTAATACCACCGCTCTCCCCACCGGCACGGCCATGTCACCCGCTGTTTCCCTGAACACCGCAACCGGTACGATCAGTCTCGCTCCCTTTCCTTCCTCGATCTGGGGCAACCAGTCGGTCTGGAATCAGCAGTCGGTGTGGAATCAGCAGTCGGTCTGGAACCAGGGAACGGTAGGGAATCAGCAGTCCGTTTGGAATCAGCAGGGCGTCTGGAACCAGCAGTCGGTCTGGAATCAGCAGTCCGTATGGAACCAGCAGTCGGTCTGGAATCAGCAGTCCGTCTGGAATCAGCAGTCGGTCTGGAATCAGCAGTCGGTCTGGAATCAGCAGTCTGTCTTTAATCAGCAGTCCGTCTGGTCGCAGGCAATCCTGACAGGCGGGGATCCGAGCACGAACTAGGATGCCATTTCCCGCGTGGGGTAACCATCGTTGGTTAGCAAGATCGGTTATCCCCGGCGTCGAAGCGCCCGTGGTACGTAGGCAGAAACCACGCGTGCGCCTCGGTGAAGATCAACGGTCCATTCTTTGAGACAAGTGCAGTTAAAAGGAGAGAATGACATGAACGGGAAGTGGAAACATATACGACTGGCCCTTCTGGTAACCGCGCTGGTACTTCCAGCAGCCAGGAGCGAGGCTGGACTCAACCCGGCGAAGGCGATCACGCAGTACGCCCACGAGGTCTGGCAGACAGAGCAGGGACTTCCGCAGAATACGATTATGTCCACTGTCCAGACGCGTGACGGCTACATCTGGCTCGGAACGGAGCTGGGCCTGGTTCGCTTCGACGGGGTGCGCTTTACGGTCTTCGACGAAGGGAACACGCCGGAGATCAAGAGCAACATCGTCAAGGCGCTAGTGGAGGACCACCAAGGGCGTCTCTGGATTGGAACCCAGGGTGGCGGCTTGGCCTTCCTCCAAGACGGGAAGTTCACCAGCTACACCAGCGCCAACGGGTTGTCGAATGACTCGGTCCTTTCCCTTTACGAGGACCGTCGGGGCAATCTTTGGATCGGCACGGACGGCGGCGGTCTCGATCGATTCAAGGATGGCCGGTTCACTGTTTATACTACCAAGGTAGGACTGGCGAATGATGCGGTCTTCTCGATTACCGAGGACCGGCAGGGAAGCCTCTGGATCGGCACCCATGCCGGGCTGAATCGGCTGAAGGATGGCGTCTTCACCACCTACACCGCCAAAGACGGGCTGAAGAACGCGTACGTGAAGTCTGTCCGTGAGGACCGGCAGGGAAGACTCTGGGTCGCTACCATTGGCGGAGGTCTGAGCTGGCTCGATGGCAGCCGATTCCGGACCTACACCACGCAGGACGGCCTTTCGAGCAACGAAGTGTGCGCGCTCTATGAAGACAGTGAGGGCAGCCTGTGGATCGGCACGAGTGGCGGGCTGGACCGGTTCAAGGGCGGCCGTTTCGAGTCCTATGCAAGCAAGCAAGGGCTTTCCAACGACTTAGTATGGTCCATCCTGGAGGACCGCGAGGGCAGCCTGTGGATAGGCACCGGCAGCGGCGGCCTCAACCGCCTCCAAGACGGAAGGTTCACCACCTTCTCGTCGCAGGAAGGTCTTTCCAAAGACCTCGCCTTGCCAGTTTATGAGGGCCAGGACGGAAGCCTCTGGGTCGGTACCGCCGGCGCCGGACTGAACCGGATTAAGGACGGCAAGATTACCACCTACACGTCCAAGGACGGCCTTTCCGACGACTTCGTTTTCTCGATCGCCGGCGATGGCGACGGCAATCTCTGGATTGGGACTCGCAAGGGCCTTGACCGCTTCAAGAACGGAAAGTTCAGCACTTACACCATGGCCCAGGGGCTGCCCAGTGACATCGTGCTGGTAACCTACGTGGACCCCAGTGGTAACCTCTGGATCGGGGGACGCGGCGGACTCAGCCGGTTCCAGAATGGCAAGTTCACCACGTATGGCAGCAAGGACGGTTTGTCGAACGAATTCGTTATGTCGATCGAAGCCGACCGCGAAGGCAGCCTGTGGATTGGCACTGGAGGCGGTGGGCTCAATCGCTTTCAGGATGGAAAATTCACCGCTTACACCACCAACCAGGGTCTCTCCAGCGATGTAGTGATGTCGACTTATCAGGACGCGGAGGGGAGCCTCTGGATCGGCACGAACAATGGTGGCCTCAATCGATTCAAGGACGGGAAATTCACCACCTACCGAATGCGGCAGGGTCTGCCTGACGATGCCATCTTCCGAATTCTCGAGGATGACAACGGCAACTTGTGGATGAGTTCGGACCGGGGCGTTTTTCGCGTCAGCAAGCAGCAGCTCAATGACTTTGCCGACGGGAAGATCGCCAGAATCAGCTCAGTCGCTTACGGGACGTCGGATGGCATGAAGAGCCGGGAATGCAATGGCGGTTATCAGCCGGCAGGGTGGAAGACCAGGGACGGGAGACTCTGCTTCCCCACCACGAAAGGCGTTTCCATCATTGACCCGAAACTCCGCCTGAGTAACGTACGCCTTCCGGTGCTGGTGGAGAAGGTCGGGCTTGGAGGCCGACTTTTGGATCCCCGCGCTGGAGTCCAACTCCCACCTGAAAGTCGCCGGTTTGACCTTCATTACACCGCACTCGGTTTTCGTTCGCCGGAAAGAATCATGTTCAAGTACAAGCTGGAAGGATTTGACAAAGACTGGGTAGAAGCCGGCACCCGTCGCGTTGCGTACTACACTAACGTTCCGCCCGGACATTATCGCTTTCATGTTGTGGCCGCTGATGGCGACGGTGTTTGGAATGAGGAAGGCGCCGCATGCGATCTGTCTCTGGCCCCGCGCTTTTACCAGACTGCCTGGTTCTTCGGTCTCTGTGGGATCCTAGGAGTTGGCGGGCTGGCGGCAGGCGACCGATTGCGTACCCGGGCCATGGCCGCGAAAGAGAAGGAGCTTTCGGTGCGGGTCGACCAGCGCACGCAGGAGTTGAAGCAGGAGATCGTCGTGCGCAAACAAGTGGAAAAAGACCTGGAAGGCGCCAAAGAAGCCGCCGAGGCCGCCAGCCGGGCCAAGAGTGAATTCCTGGCGAATATGAGCCACGAGATTCGCACCCCGATGAACGGCATCATCGGTATGACCGAGTTGACTCTGGACACCCCGCTCAACCCGGAACAGAGTGAGTACCTCGGCATGGTCAAAGAGTCGGCGGACTCCCTGCTCTCGATCATCAATGACATTCTGGACTTCTCCAAGATCGAAGCTGGGAAGCTGGAGATGTGCCCCATCGACTTCAACCTCCGCGAGTGCCTGGAAGGTACGATGGCCATGTTCGCCCCGCGCGCGCACCAAAAGGGCCTGGAACTGCTCTGCGATGTGCGTCCGGACGTGCCGGAAATGCTGGTAGGCGATCCGGTCCGTCTGCGCCAAATCGCGGTGAACCTCATCGGCAACGCGCTCAAGTTTACCGAGCACGGCGAGATCGGGATGTCGGTGGAAGTGGAGTCACGAGAGCTGGACAAGACTCGCTTGCACTTTGTCGTCAGCGACACCGGCATTGGAATCCCGGCGGAAAAGCAGGGCTTGATCTTCGAAGCCTTTTCCCAGGCGGATAGCTCAACCACTCGTCGTTTCGGTGGCACAGGGCTGGGCCTGACCATCTCCACCCGGCTGGTGCAGATGATGGGAGGACGGATCTGGGTGGAAAGCGAGCCGGATCGCGGCAGCAAATTCCACTTTACCGCCGATCTTCCTATCGCCAAGAACGTCGCTGCGCCACAACCGGCCGCCAACGTTCCTCTCCAAGGCATGCAAGTGTTGGTGGTGGACGACAACTGGACCAACCGCCGTATCCTGAAGGGTACGCTGGAGAGCTTTGGCATAAACCCCTGGGTAGTGGAGAGTGCCGAAGCAGCTCTGGAAGCGCTCGATCGGGCCAAGAAAGAAGGCCAGCCCTTCTCCCTGGTGCTGACCGACGCCCACATGCCCGGCATGAACGGCTTCGAGCTGATCGAGGCCATGAGGAGCAATCCAGACCTCGCGGCGTCGACGGTGATGATGCTGACCTCCGGCCCGCAGGGAGGCGACATTGCCCGCTGCCAGAAGTTTGGGGTGGCGGCTTACCTCACCAAGCCCATCCGCCAGTCGCAGTTACGCGAAGCGATTATGCGGGTGATGGCTGCGAAGCCCCAGACCAATCGGCCCACCCTGGTCACGCGCCAAAGCCTGCAAGCAACCCAGTCACCCTTGCGGGTCTTGCTGGCCGAGGATAACGTGGTGAACCAGCGGCTGGCTATGCGCTTGCTCCAGAAATGCGGCCACGACGTCTCTTTGGCCGGGAACGGCCGCGAAGTGCTGGCGGCGCTCGAAAGCGGCGAATTTGACGTGGCGCTGATGGACATCCAGATGCCGGAAATGGATGGACTCGAGGCGACGGCGGCGATTCGCGAGAAGGAGAGAACTATCGGCAAGCACCTCCCCATTATCGCCATGACGGCGCATGCCATGAGCGGCGATCGTGAAAGGTGTCTTGACGCGGGAATGGACGGGTACCTCTCCAAGCCCATTCACGCCACCGAACTTTTCCAGACGATGACTCAACTGGCTGCCGTGAAGTCCGAGCAGCTCCGATTGAGCCGGGTCGCCGGGAATTAACACAACACCAACCATTAATGGCGGCAGGCCTGATCTTCAGGCCTGCCGATCCCATGCATGCCCAGCAAACGAAACACGAGCCGTCGGTTGCTGTCTCACTTAGCTTTTTCAAAAAGGAGACTTGAAATGCTAGCAAGACTGAAGCGCACGATCGGAGTTGGAATCTTTTTGATCTTCTCGGTGGGAATGGCCTTTGGCCAAACCTCTGCCTCGCCCTCCACGCTGTCTACGAGCGTCAGCCCGAAGATTGCCCCCGACCTCAACGGAGTGTCCGCCAGCTCCAACGTTCACGTCATTGTCACCTTCAAGAACGCCGGCAATGCAGGTAACCAAAAGGTTATGAAGGCCGGCGGAAAAAGCTACGCCACGCTGGGACTGCTGAAAGGCGGCGCCTACACCCTACCGGCCAGTGCCTTGGCAGACCTGGCGAACGATCCCCAGGTGGTCCACATCTCGCCCGACCGTCCCGTGGCCATCATGCTGGACAACACGACAGCAGCCGTGAATGCAGCCGTAGCTTGGCAGTCCAGCCTGACTGGTACCGGAATCGGAGTAGCCGTAATCGACAGCGGCATCTCCAACCACCCGGACCTCAATAATAGCTCCGGTGCTTCTCGGGTCGTCTACAGCCAAGACTTCACCGGCCTCGGAACGACGGGCGATCAGTACGGCCACGGAGAGCATGTCGCGGGTATTCTCGCCGGCAACGCAGCGAGCTCTACGTGCGCGGGTTGCTTTCGAACGTTACAGGGCATCGCTCCCAACGCGAATCTGATTAACCTGAGGGTGCTCGACCAGAACGGGCAAGGGACGTACAGCGCGGTTATCGCCGCCATCGAACGAGCGATCGCCCTCAAGAATGTTTACAACATTCGAGTGATCAACCTCTCCCTGGGCGGGCCGGTCGCTGAAAGCTACACAACCGATCCCCTCTGCCAGGCTGTCGAACAGGCTTGGCAAGCCGGGATCGTGGTCGTCGTCTCGGCCGGGAACGACGGGAGGGATAACACATTTGGCACCTATGGATATGGTACGATCACCACCCCAGCAAACGACCCCTACGTCATCACAGTGGGAGCCATGAACACGAAGGAAACCCCGGATCGCTCCGACGACATCATGGCCAGTTACAGCGCGAAGGGACCCACCGTGATCGATCTGGTGGTGAAACCGGACATCGTAGCGCCTGGGAACATGGTTGTTTCCCTGCTTTCGCCCGTCTCACCCACATTGGCGTCAAGCCATCCCGCGGACCTGGTACCTCTCTCGTATTATGAGCAAAACGGGGGTTCGGCGCCCTCAACTCAGTACCTGACGTTGAGTGGCACGAGCATGGCTGCGCCGGTGGTGAGCGGGGCAGCGGCTCTCGTCATCGAGCAGAACCCGCAGATCACGCCCGATCAGGTGAAGGCGTTGCTGATGGCGACAGCCTACAAGAGCTTTCCTACCAGCAGCAGCGTCACCGATCCCACCACGGGGATCACCTACACGGATTCCTACGACCCCTTCACGGTCGGTGCCGGTTACCTGGACATTGCCGCCGCCCTCGCCAACACTGCCGCCCTCCCCAGCGGCACGGCTATGTCGCCCGCTGTTTCCCTGGATCCCGCCACTGGTGCGCCAACCTTCACTCCCTTTCCTTCCTCGATCTGGGGCAGCCAGTCGGTCTGGAATCAGCAGTCGGTCTGGAATCAGCAATCGGTAGGGAATCAGCAGTCGGTCTGGAATCAGCAGGGTGTCTGGAATCAGCAGTCGGTCTGGAATCAGCAGTCGGTCTGGAATCAGCAGTCGGTCTGGAACCAGCAGTCCGTCTGGAACCAGCAGTCCGTCTGGGATCAGCAGAGTGTCTGGAATCAGCAGTCCGTATGGACCCAGGCAATCCTTGTGAATGGCGAGAAGTAAAATGCCATTTCCCGCGTGGGGACACAGCAGCGATTGAGTCGGGTGGCCGGGAATTAACCCAACACGAACCGTTACGGCGGCAGGCCTGATCTTCAGGTCTGCCGCTTTTTTTCTCACAGGGTCGTTCGCGCAGGGCGCTGCTCTTCACCCCCATTCCCTATTCCCTATTCCCTATCCCCTGTTCCCTGTTTCCTATTTGCTGTTCTCTAAGGTGAGGGGCTGTAGGCTAGCCATACCCGCATCGCGCTCGGTTGTCGATTCGCCCATGCGTAGTAGGGAATAAAGGTCAGGTCCACAACTCTGCCGGGCTTTCCATTCTCACTGCGGAGTGGAGCATAAAGGGGCTGGCTGCCGGCCGCCGAGTCAAACACCACGCCCGGATGTCGCAGCACCGTAACTCCACCCAACAGGTCCGGACGAGACTCAACCCTGAAGTCCTTCGCCGGATCGCCGCCGCCGAATAGTGCCACGTCAAACACCGAGACGCCGTCGGCCTGGTCGGTCTGCTCCAGAGTGTAGACGAGCGGTCCTCGTTGCACGGCGACCTTGCCGACATTCTCCACCACCCTGGGGTTGGAAGTGATCAGGTGCGGCGTCATGTCCAATTCCAGCCGCACGCGATCGCCCGCGCTCCAGGTGCGCCGCACGGGCAAATAGGAGGCGGGCCTGAGGCTCCCCTTCCAAACATCAGGCGCGGGAACGGTTCCGTAGAAGGCTTCTCCGTTTACGCTCAGCCTGACGCTGGAGCTCCAGCCCGGAACCCTCACGTAGAGGGTGAAGTCGGAGGGCTTGGCGGGCGACACCACCAGGTCGATATTCCCGTCCCACGGGTAATTGGACTTCTGCTCCACCTTCAATGGGGTGCCGTCTTCCAGGTGCCAATCGAGCGACGAGTTGCCGTAAAGGTGGACGTAGAGCCCGTCCTTACTGGTGCTGTAGAAGTACCCGGGCAGCGCGCCGAGCGTGCGCTCGATGTTGGGAGGGCAGCAGAAAACGTCGTACCAGGGGTTGCGCACGCTGCCGTCGCGGCTGTGCCGATTGGGGTCCGCGTGGCCCGAGAACTCCATCGGGTTGTAGTAGCAATATAAGGTCCCGTTCAGCGACATCCCCACGTTAATGGCATTGTAAAGCTGCCGCTCCAGAACGTCGGTGTAGCGGGCGTCGCCGGAGGCAGCCAGCATGCGCCAGTTCCACATCAGGCTTCCGATCGCCGCACAGGTCTCGGCGTAAGCGCGGGCGTTGGGGAGTTCATAGGCATCGCCGAAGGACTCATTTTCCCAACGCGCACCCAGACCGCCCGTGACGTACATCTTGGAGTCGACCATGTCCTGCCAGAGATTCTCCAGGGTCTGCCAGTATTGCTGATCGCCGGTTTCGAGGTAGTAATCCGTGGCCCCGCAAGAGGCGTACATAGCGCGGACGGCGTGGCCCTGCAGTTTGGTTCGTTGGGTAAAAGGAATGCCGCTGAACGTGTATACCACCCGGTCCGGCCGGCGCACGATGCGCGGGTCGCCGTGCAGGATGTAGCCTGCCAGATCGAGATAGCGGCGGTCGCCTGTGGTTCGATAAAGCTCGATGAGCGACATCTCAATTTCCGGATGACCCGCCAGCAACGGCTTCTTGTCCGGACCGTAGTCTCGGAGCAGGAACTCCACGTATCGCTTCCCGGCATCAAGGAGCCTCTCGTCGCCGGTGGCTCGATAGTAAGCGATAGCAGCCTGGAGCATATGGCCGAGGCAGTAGAGTTCGTGGCCGGTGTCCATGGTGTCGGGAAGCAGCCGGTCCTTGGCGCGATCGCCCACCCAGTAGGTGTTGAGATAGCCGCTCGGTTCCTGGACGGATCGAATCAAGTCGATATAGGCGTCGGCTTGCGCACGTAGCGCGGGCTGGTCCCCCGACTGGAGGAAAAAGCCTACCGCTTCAATCCACTTATAAAGGTCGCTGTCGGTGAAGACCGGACCTCTGCGGGGCACATCCTTCGTTTGAGAGACGAGCCGGAAGTTGTCCACGTACCCGTCCGCCTCGCCCAAATGCAGCACGGCGGGAATCAAGCTGACGTGAGGGTTGGTTTGCGCACGAACTCCGGGCTGGTCCTCGGACTGAAGGAAGAAGCTGACCGCTTCAATCCATTTGTAAATGTCGGCGTCGGTGGAGAGCCGACCTTGGCGGGGCACGTCCTTTCCTTGGGAGATTCGCCGGAAGTTGTCCACGTACCCGTTCGCCTCGAGCAGTTGCTGGGCAGCGGGAATGCTCTTCTCCAGCGCCACACGCCTCCGCTGCGCCCAGAATCCGTCCCCGATGGTCACGGCATGCACGGGAATGGTGTGCAGCTTGGCGTACGGCGACCGGTCAAGACAAATGACGCCCTGATCTCGCCAAGGCTCGCCGGCGGGTTGAGACCTCTCCGTCACTGGCACAAAACCCGCAAAGAGAGACGCGAGGAAGAGTGTTCGGGCGGTCATCAATGCTGATCTCATCGAACAAAGTCCTTTCCGGCGTCTGAATCTCGCCATAGCCGTTGCTCCGTCCGAATGGTCGTTCTGATCAAGTGGCACTCGGTGTTTGCCCATTCCCAAATGCGACCGCATCAGGATACAAGATGATGCGTGCACGATCAATGTCGGCTTTGGGCGGCTTGGCGGGCAGAGTGAAGAAATAAGGTCGTCCCCATTCGGGTTGCATTGCAAACCATCCGCTCCCTATTGCCCTCCGTTTTGCGGCTTTCTTTTGACATTTGGCACGAATAGCGTCATATTAGAGCAGGTAAGTGCACAAAGGCGAAGGAGCACTTGGATGTCCAAGAGTCACTCGGATGCAGCAGAAGAGTCGATCGATCAGCTATTCGACATCATCGAAGAGCACTTGCTCTCGCTGCCGGAAGATGAGGTTACGGAAAGACTGAAATCAATCGACAAGGCGCACGCTACCGCTCGCGCTTCTGAAGCTCGAACTCCCTCACGGCAGTCCAAAAAGCGCTCAACGCGGATGCATACTGCGGCGTCCCCGCCGATATCCCGCAATGTTCAGTAATGCTACAAGAGCCGAACAAACTCATCGACGCTCAGACCCGCGTGTCGGATAATCGATCGCAGGGTACCGCGGTCGAGCTCCTTATGATCGGGGACGACGACCTGTACGAACGGGTGATCGCGGCGAACGATCATGTGGCTGCTTTCTCGTCGTTTGAGATAGAAGCCGACCTTCTCCAACGCCGTGAGGCAGTCTCTGCCGGAAACCCCAGGTAGTTTGGTCATACCGCGACCACGAGGACGTCAAATCGCTCTTCCGGCACCGGCAGCCCGTCCTCTTGAAGTGCGGCGACGTAACCTCGAATCGCCTCCTTGATGTTCTGAGCGGCTTCTTCCTTCGTCTTCCCTTGACTGACGCACCCCGGGAGGCTCGGACACTCAACCACCCAGTAACCATCTTCGCCGGGATAAATCACCACTTGCCGCATCCTGCACCTCGCTTTTGTCCGCTCTCCGCGCCTCTCTGCAAGGGATCAAGCGGCGTGGAGACCCTTGAGGGGAGGAGCGATGAAGACCCCTGTATGGTAAGGTAAACCTGAGTAACGATCCTTTTTGACATTTATGCCCCGCAGCTTCCGGGCGGCTGCGTTGCAACCCGTGTTCTGGAAGTCGCCAACGCAAACCACTTAGATATCGCTCATTACTTCCGGCTTTAGTGTGAGATCGTATCTCCCATGTGCATTCTTGAGCTCGGGCTTGATTCAGTCGTCCGACTTTTCGTGCAAGTCTTCTTGAGGCAGGTCGTCGGTTTTTGGATTCGTTAGAATGTCATCCGTCGTATTGCGAGCACCCTCCTGGTCTGCCTTCTGCGTCTTGATTCGGTTCTGGTCCAGAGTCGTTTTCGGATCGCCCATGCGTTTCCTCTTCGCCCCCCTTCGTTAACCGGTAATCTCTTCATCGCCGGGCCCTCTAACCCAGCGCATTCCGAGCTCGTGGTCTCGACCGGAAACACCATTATACTCGCAACCCGGCTAGTTTGAAGCGCCGTTCTTGAGTCACTGAACAACGGAGAGGGCGCCCCCACCTGGGGTTCCCTTATACGGGCAACAGTCAGTTGAACCGAGTTTGTACACCCTGCAGAACTGCGGAGAGAGGGGCGATATTGACCGATCTCCTGTTGGAGAGAAGTGAGCCTCAATCGATACCCTGCGATTGTGGTCCGTGCATAAAGCTCGTCGATCATCGCCACGAGAACGGCGTCTGAGACCTCGTCGATTGTCCAGGTGCCCCCTACCCATCTGGCGGATGTATCGAGGTGTCGGCTTCGGCACAATGTGCTTGGAGGTTCTAAATGGAGAATACAGTGGTGAGTCTTTCCAACGAACTGGCAAAGCTTGTGGAACGGTTTCAACCCGATGTTGTGGCTGTACACGCTCGTCCGCATTATCCTTCGAGCGGCGTCCTGTGGCGGCCCGACATCATCGTGACGGCCGATCACACCGTCCGTCGCGAAGAAGACATTCAGGTCACGCTCTCTGATGGCCGAACCGTCAGTGCGGCCCTCGTCGGCCGTGATTCCCGAACCGACGTGACCGTTCTGAAAGTTAAAGGGCTCGGCTCCCCTACTACCTCGGCCGCCCGGGCCGGCGTGAGTGATCCGGCAAGAGCGGGCGAGTTGGCCTTGGTGCTGGGACGGTCTCCCGACAGCGGGCCGAACGCCAGCCTGGGAATCATCAGCGCCGTTTCTGGTCCCTGGCGAACGTGGCGAGGAGGGCGCCTCGACAGCTACATCCGGCTTGATGCTACTCTGTTTCCGAATTCTTCCGGAGGGATGGTAGTGGATTGCCGCGGACAAATCCTGGGAATCGCAACTTCGGGCCTGTCGCGCATTGCCGGCTTGGCGATCCCGGCTTCTTCGGTCAACCGGGTCGTGGACGGTCTGCTCGAAAAGGGTTACCTGCCGCGCGGCTACTTTGGTATTGGAGTTCAGCCGGTGGTGATTCCGGAGGCTCTCCGCGAGAAGCTTTCGGTGCCCGGTCAAAATGGCGTGATCGTGGTGAGCGTCGAACCCGGCGGGCCCGCGGAGCGTGCGGGCGTGCTGCTCGGCGACATCCTCGTGGGCCTTGACGATGCATCCCTGGAAGGGATCGAAGACCTGCGATCTTTCTCGGATTCGGGGGTGATCGGAAAGCTGGTGAAAGCTAGAATCATTCGCGCGGGCGCGATCGCAGAGGTAGGGATTACCGTCGGCGAACGTCCCGGAAGGTGAGGCAGGTATGAGCTTCGCAGGATTTGGCGCGGTTGCCGAACAGTTGCGGCGTTCCACCGTCCAGGTCAAAAACGGCCGGCGCGGCCTGGGGTCGGGAATCATCGTAAAATCAGACGGGCTCGTCGCGACGAATGCGCATGTCGTGGCCCCTGGCGCGGCCCCGGTCACGAATGGTTCCCGGCTATCGGTCGAACTCTGGGACGGCAGCTCCTTTCCCGCCCGCCTCAAGGTTCGCAACACCCGGCGTGACTTGGCGCTGCTTCGGATTCCCACCATGAATCTCACGCCGGCCACGCTGGCGAACTCGGATGAGTTGCGTGTAGGCGAACTCGTGGTGGCGGTTGGGAACCCGCTCGGTTTCATGGGCGCTGTCACGACGGGAGTTGTCCATGCCATCGGACGACGGCCCGGGCTGGGACCCACGAAGTGGATCCACGCCGACGTGCAACTGGCGCCCGGCAATTCCGGTGGCCCTCTGGCCGATGCACGCGGGAATGTAGTCGGGGTGAATACCATGGTCGTGGGCGGCCTGGGGCTCGCGGTGCCGAGCAATGCCGTGAAGCGACTCCTCGCTGGGGACCTTCAGCAAGCATCCCTGGGAGTTGCGGTGCGTGCGGTCGAAGTACGGACGAGCGGCGCGGAACGCCTGGGGCTGGCGGTGCTCGACGTGGTCGCGGGCAGCGCGGCCGAGTTTGCATCGCTGCGAGCCGGCGATATCCTGGTGGGGATTGAAGGGCAGGACCTTCACTCGCTCGATGACCTCGAAGGGGCATTGGAGGGGACCGAAGAGCGCCTGCTGCGCCTGCAGTTCGTTCGGGGTGATCCGAATAAGGTTCGCAGCGTGGCAATTCGTCTCCATTGTCCCCAAGTTGCGGCGGCATGATTCGGGTGCTCATCAAAGCGTCTTCCGCCATCGTCAAAGCGGGCCTCGAGAGCCTGCTGCGGGGGAATCCTGCCCTTCGCCTGGCGGGTGATTCCTCGGGTCGCGCTCGGGAGACCCGATCCGCTACGGAATCGCCGCCGGATGTCTTGCTTGTGGAAGCCGAGACGCTGGCGGACGACTCCGTCCGCGAGGCCATGGATCAGGCCTTGGCCGGCGGGCCCGTAGTGGTGCTGGTACGGAACCCTGCCCTTGAGCCGGTGGCCGACGCGTTGCGTGCAGGGGTTAAGGCGGTGCTTCCGAGCGGCCTCACCGGACCGGAGATCATCGCGGCGATCGAGGCCGCGGCGGCGGGCTTGGTGGTGATGCACGGGAGCGATATCGAGTCCTTGCTTCCGGCGACGAACACCCTGTCGAGCGGCGGTTCCGAAACGTTGGTGGAAGCGCTGACGCCGCGCGAAATTGAAGTCCTGCGGCTCCTGGCAGGAGGGCTAGGAAACAAAGAGATCGCTTCGCGCCTGGAGATTTCCGAGCATACCGTCAAATTCCACGTCGCCTCGATCATGGGCAAGTTGGGCGCAGGGAGCCGTACCGAGGCCGTGACCCTCGGTATCCGGCACGGTTTGATCCTGATTTGAATCATTCGCTGTAGCGGTCCGACTCCGGGCTATAACTGACTACTGTCGCCTCTTCAAATCGTCAATCCTTCGCTCAGGACCAATCGTCAATTCTTCCCCTCCCGCCAGCTCTGCGCTACCGTTGCTACCCTTGCTTTTTCCGGCTCTGCGCAGGAATTTGTAAGGGCGTCAGGTTTTAAGCGGATTCGCGAAATTGGTTCTCGGCTACACTGGGTGGCATGAGAGACCATGACTTCACGAAGATCCTGTGTTGGCCAGGGTATCGGGTTTACCGGTACGAGATCAACAAAGAGGCGAAAACTCTGCGATTGTGGGTGCGCCGCAAGCGAGGCAATCGGAAGTTGGAGTGTTCAGGTTGCGGACGCAAGTTGGTAGATTATCAGGACTGCCGGGAGCGAGAAGTGCGAGACCTGCCTTGGGGAGAGTTTCGCACGACGGTGGTGGTGGAGGTTTACCGGGTGCGATGTCCGGATTGCGGATTGCGGGTGGAGAAGGTGCCCCAGTTACCCAGCAAGGCGCCCTTCAGTAAGCGGTTTGAGGAAGCGGTGGGGTTGGCCTGTGAAGGGGCGGCGGCGCGTCAGGTGGCTCGGCACTTTGGCTTAGCCGCCAGTACGGTACGGGCGATCGACTTGCGCTATCTGGAACGTTGGGCGGCAGGGCGGCGGAAGCCGGCACTGAAGCAGATGGGGGTGGATGAGATTTACGTGGGGAAGAAGACGAAGTTTCTCACCGTGGTGA
The DNA here is from genome assembly GCA_035315065.1 of Terriglobia bacterium. Taxonomy (GTDB): domain Bacteria; phylum Acidobacteriota; class Terriglobia; order UBA7540; family UBA7540; genus DATFYM01. Next base: position 1,685 of record DATFYM010000101.1, on the reverse strand, counting down.
GCAATCTGGAGGCGGGCGAACCGATGTGGTTTGGGGAGGGGCGAAAACAGGAGGTGCTGGACGGCTTCTTCCAGACGCAACTGAGTGGGGGGCAGCGGGGACGGATCGAGACGGCGTGCGTCGACATGTGGGAAGGATTCACCAACAGTATTCACCAGCACGCTCCCCAATGCCGGATCGTTTATGACAAGTTCCATATCCTGCAGCACGCCAACCAGGCGATCGACGAGGTGCGGCGGGCAGAGTTCTTCCGCAAGGGTGGAAAGATGAGGGATGTGGTGAAGGGCAAGCGGTGGCTGCTGTTGACGCGGTGGGTGAACCTGGATACGAAAAAAAAAGACAACTTAACACCTTGTTTGCCCTCAATCGCCGCGTCATGAAGGCCTACTTGCTGAAGGAATCTTTAGAGCGACTGTGGAATTACCGCTACGAGGGGGCGATGCTGCGCTACCTGAAGAGCTGGATCGACCAGTTGCGCTGGCAGCGGCTGAAGCCCTTTCAGAAACTGGCGGAGATGCTCCTCAATCACCTCGAAGGCATCTTGAACTACTGCCGGACCAAAGTTCGCTTTGGGGTGGTGGAAGCCATCAACGGCAACATCAAAGCCCTGTTGTGTCGGGGGCGTGGGTACAAAAACTTTCGCTACCTTCTCCTCAAGGCTCAGCGAATGGCCGCGACGAAGACCGAATTCGTCGCCGTCAGGAAGGTGGCGTAAATTGCGCCTCCTTTCGAATTCTTACGCAGAGCCCTTTTTCCGATAGGCTGCGAACGGCATGGAGCGGGAACCGCAATTTTGGTGGAGTTTCGGAGAATCTGGCAAGAACTTTAGAGAACTAGGCAAACGCCCGAAGGGTAAGCAGACTATACTTGATCCCTGGGGCTAGCCGGAATTTCTCAGCCACTATCTGCGGCGCCCGGAGGAGCGGCAGCGACGCGATTTTGAGGCTGGCCAAAACGGCTGGTTCATCATCCGGGAAAGTACCTTAAAGGAGAAACAATGCAGAAGCGCAAACTTGGAAAAAGCAATCTCGAAGTTTCGGCTCTGGGGCTCGGCTGCATGGGAATGAGTTTTTCCTACGGCCCGCCCAAAGACAAGCAGGAGATGACCTCTCTTCTCCGTGCTGCCGTTGAACGCGGCATCACATTCTTTGACACCGCAGAAGTCTACGGCCCGTTCTTGAACGAAGAACTCGTCGGCGAAGCCCTCGCTCCCTTCCGCGGGCAAGTAGTGATCGCCACCAAATTCGGGTTCGATCTTAGTGGCACCGATCATCGGCCGGGAGCGGCAGGCGTGAATAGCAGGCCCGAGCACATCAAGCAGGCCGTCGAAGGGTCGCTGAAGCGGCTCAGGGTTGATGCCATCGATCTCTACTATCAGCACCGTGTGGACCCCGAGGTTGCGATCGAAGACGTCGCGGGAGCCGTGAAGGACCTCATTCAGGAGGGCAAGGTCAAGCACTTCGGCATGTCTGAAGCAGCCGCAAAGACGATCCGTCGTGCACACGCCGTCCAGCCGGTCACTGCGGTCCAGAGCGAATACTCGCTGTGGTGGAGGAAGCCGGAGCAGGAAGTGATACCCACACTCGAGGAACTCGGGATTGGTTTCGTGCCTTATAGCCCGCTTGGGAAGGGCTTCCTGACGGGCAAGATCGACGAAAACGCGAAATTCGACAGCTCCGATTTCC
>DATFYM010000100.1:0-3502 GCA_035315065.1 Terriglobia bacterium | reverse complement strand
ACCATCGCAATTTCCTGGTGGCGCGGGTGCAAATCACATCCGATAATTAACATGTTCGGCTCCTTTCCCGGCAGCCTTGGTCGTGACCACTACCAAGCTTACCGGTTGGAAGGAGCCGACGCCATTATGGAATCAAGGCGCCTGCGGCGCATGATCAGCCTCACCTCCGCCCTACCTGCCGACCTCGGGTGGTCCCTTTACTGAGAGATTGCGAACTGAAATTGATAACTTTCCGTCAAAACTCATTAACCATCATATTTTTCAATCACATGCTGGCTTTCCATAAGATAAGCCTAATGTTTTCATGCACATGATGGCTTAAATGGGTTCGGTCCAGAAACCCAACCCAAGATGTCCTTTGTTGCCAATAGAATTTGGGTTCGGTCCGTCCAAAACAATGGTGAGTTCTTACTTTGCCTGATTGCCCTTGTGCCCATTTCCGGCACAGAGTAACGTGTTGTAACGTCATTTAGTGTCCTGTAACGGCAGGTTCCCAAGTAATCCAGCTAGGCCACCTCCTTCTTACTGACAACTGATAACTGAAAACTGATAACCTATATATTTTTCAATCATATGATGGCTTTTAATAGAGCAAGCCATTTGTTTTCAATAACATCATGGCTTTTTGGGTTCGTACCGAAAAACCTAAGCCAAGATCTCCTTTGATATCAATAAAGATTGGGTTCGGTCCGAAAAAAATCAATGATCATCATCCCCCCTGAGCGCCCTTCCGCATACTTCCCAACTGCCGGTTAAAGCAGACGTTGGGATGGGATCCTCGCAATCGTGCATTCGCGCCCATCCAGTCGAACCCTCGAAAGCAAGAAGTCGAGAAGTCAAGACCAACGGCTTTGACTTTCAACCCCTGACTTTCGACTTTCGGCTCGCTTCAACCTTCGACCTTCGACTCCCAGTCAAAGCCTAGCATGTATGTAGTCAAAAGTCAACCGCTTTCTGATATCATGGCGTCTGACCGGGCTTGGCCGTGCCCTATCGTCTCGCCCATCATCGGAAATTCTTGATCAGCACCGCGTCGGTCGGTTCCGTGCCGCGCGAGAGGGCCAGGCGCCGTCGCGGGACCAGTCGAACCAGAAAATCTCGTCCGAAGTGAAATGCGTCACGGGCTTTGGCGGGCCGCCCGCCACCGAAATGCCCGGCGCTGTTCCATTCGCATCGGCGGCTGGCAATACGATTGCGCTTTTACTTCGCGTCGTGCCCGGCAACGTGTTCCTTGAATCTTCTCTGACACTCCATGCCGAGAGCGCGGATGGTCGCAAATTCAGGAGTGCCGCGAATGCTGGCGAAGAACGGATCGTTGTCCATCGCCGGATACCCGCAGTACTTCTGCTCTACGGCGCGGCGTAGCAGTCGCAAGGCCACATCGCGCTGGCCCGTGAACGCATCCAATGGCGCCTCCAGGTACTTGGTTTCCGGGTCGCGGTCCGCCATGACGCTCGCCTCGAATCGCTGTGTGATTGCCGTAACTTCCGAAGTTGGGCGATGTTCAAGAAATTCTCTGAGAGGCTCAAAAAATTCGTAGGAGGTATAAGGGTTGGACGCCAGGAGCTTTGCGGCCTCTACCAGTTTTCCCTGGCGGGCCAGGATAGTTCCTGCGATGCCGTCGGACCATTTGGACCCCGCATCCAGGCGCGCATAATCGAGGGCGCGGTCGTATTTCCCCAATTCGAGAAATGTAAACGAGCAGGAGCGGAACGAAAAGTTACTCGGATCGAGGGCCAGGGCGGCATCGCACTCGTGCGCGGAGTCGTCGAGCAGCCCTCCGTAGTTGAAGACGTAAGCCAGTGCGAAGTGGGCAAAGCCGCTGTCGGGACGGCGCTTGAGAAGTTCCCGGGCCTGATCGTAGGCTTCATCCAGGCGCCCCGATTCGACGCTGGTCACCACGCGATTTTGCGCGGCGTCCACCAGATTGGGGTCAAGGGCCGTAGCGCGTTCCACTGCCTCATCGCAGCGGTGGTAAGCCGCATCTCCTCCGTCAGAATATTGGGCATCGTAATAATAGCGCCATGCCATGTCGGCCCAGGCCGGCGCGAAGGTTGGGTCCAGCGCCACGGCTTGCTCCAGCATCTTGATCGCTTGTTTATTGGGGGCGGGATCGTGCGATACCGCCAGACTGCGAAGGAACAGGTCATACGCTTCCGGATTCTTGGGACTGGTGCTCGTCGCGACGGATGCCGTGGACCCGCCAATCACCGGAACCAAACCCTGCCGCACTCGCGTGGTCAGTTGTTCGCGAAGCGCGATCATATCCTTCACCGGCGCGCTCACTGTGTCACGCCAGAGCAGTCGGTTGCTGTCGACGTCGACAGCTTCCAGCGTGACGCGAAGCTCGTTGCCCTCGCGCAGGTAGTGTCCGGTCACCACGTCGGCCACGTGCAAATCGTGCCCCGCGGCTTGGGGATCAAAATTTCCATTGGCATATTTCGCCATGGTGGCAAAGGGACGGATGGCCAGTGAAGGCGCGTAGGTGAGTGTGGTCGTGATCTCGTCGGGCAGCGCCATCCGCAGGAAATCGCTGGCCTGGTCGCCGCCGATATTCTGGAAGGGAAGCACCGCCACCGTTGTCGGCCCGCTGCGGGCTGCCGGAATGCTGGTGGAGCGATGTATGGCCCACCACGTGATGCCCACTCCCAGCGCGGCGAAGCAAACCAAGCCCGACGCCACTGCCCACCCGTGCCATTCGCGGCGCGCGCCTTTACCCGCCGCCTTACCCGGTCGCACCATCACATCCGCGCCCACCGTGGATCGTCCCGAATCCGTGTCGCGCTTCAGGCGCTTCAGGTCGGCGCGCATTTCCGCTGCGGTCTGGCAACGCAGGTCGCGGTCCTTCTCCAGAGCCTTGTGGATGATGCGGTCCAGCTCGCCGGGAAGCTGGGGATCCAAGCTCGTGATCGACGCGGGGGCCCGATTCAGAATCGCGTCATGGATCATGGCCGTGGTGGGCCCTGCGAACGTAACTCGCCCCGTCGCCATCTCGTAAAGGACGGCACCGAAGCTGAACAGGTCTGTGCGCGTGTCCACCTCCTCGCCTCGCGCTTGCTCGGGCGACATGTAGGCCACCGTCCCCACGGTGGCGCCGGGGCTGGTGAGGTGATCGAGGTCAATGGACGCCGTGGGGGTGTCCTGTAGGGCCGAACGGCGTTCGGCCTTCTCCAAGGGGCGAGCGCCGCTCGCCCCTACCGTCAGCTTCGCCAAGCCAAAGTCCAGGATCTTCGCCATTCCGCGGGTGGTGACGAAAATATTCGCCGGCTTGATGTCTCGATGGATGATGCCCTTGGCGTGCGCCGCGTCCAACGCGTCGGCGATCTGAATGCCCAGTTCCAGCACCGTATCAAGCGGTAGGGGCACCCCTTGTGGGTGCCCAGCCTGGGCATGCACGAGGCCTGCCCCTACCGCAATCCGGTGTTTCAGCGTCTGCCCTTCCAGGTATTGCATGGCGATGAAGGGCTTGCCTTCATGCTCGCCGACTTCGTAGATGGTGCAG
>DATFYM010000099.1:0-3082 GCA_035315065.1 Terriglobia bacterium | reverse complement strand
CGGCAGGCCTTTGCGCACCCACAGGTCAAGGTGGTTCAGCGCGCAGGCCCACACCCGGACCAGAACATGGTCCTTGCGCAACACGGGATCAGGAATGTCTTCGTACCTGAGAACTTCAGGACCGCCGAACTCATGAATGCGGACTGCTTTCATTGTGTACTCCAGGCAGATGATTTGAACTTTTCCAATTTAGCAGGAGAAGGTTGGCAGGTTCACGCCCATGCGCCCAGCCACTTCACCGGCAGATGAGCCGCAACCGCGTTCGCCAGCCTCTCGTCGGCGGTGACCAATTGCGCCCGCGATTCGACTGCCAGGGCGACGTAGAGGCTGTCATAAACCGTGCGGTCGAAACGGGTGGCGATCTTGAACGCGTGCTCGATCAGGCCCTCAGACGGAATTGTCGTCAAATTCAAGTCCTTTACCGCCGTCAGATTGACATCCGCGTCGGCGCGGGTGCATCTGCCCCTCCGAACAGCTTTCCACAGGATGTTGCCGAACTCGGCCCAAAACAGGTCAGGGACGATGAACTGGATCTCGCGCCGGTCGTAGCGGCTAAGCAGGGCAACCGCTTCCTCGACCAGAGTCTCGTCCTGGAGTGACCACTTGGCGGCGGTGTTTGCGTCAACTACGACAAGGCTCATCTCTCGCGGTCCTCACGCACCATTTCCTCCGTGGAGGGAAAGGGCCCCGGCGAGGGGGAGGGTTGGGACCGCAGACGTTCCAGGCGGCGGATCGCGTCCCGCCGTGCCTTGAGCTCCCGCGCAGTAGGAACGTTCTGCTGCAGAAGTGTGAGGACTTCCGCGGCAATGGATTTCCGGTTCTTGCGTGCCTGTTCCCGCAACGCTTCGTACAGTTCGTCAGGAACGTTTTCGACGTATAGAGTAGCCATAGGATTGTCCTAGGGCTAGTCTAGCACACAGCGCAAGCTGGCGCGGCAGTGCAATCGCACGCGGCTTGATACTTCAGAACGTCCGGCCCGCCGAACTCACGAATGCGGACTGCCTTCATCATCTCCTCCAGTCTTCCCGTAGCATCTCTTCGGTGGCAAGTCTAGCATCCAGTTGGGCCCGATTTCTGCTGGTGCTGTCACCAGACTGAGACACTTCGCTAGTAAGGGGTCAGTTTCCGGTTCGCCTGTCAACCTGTCCCAATCGGCGGCAAGCGCCAACGGAGCTTCCACGTTCTCACCTGGCGGGCCTTGCCTGAAACGCTTTCGAATCTGTGTCCTCCGCTTCAGCGACAACCTCAAGTCTCTGAGATCTTTTACTAATCATCTACAAGCTGCTGACAAAAGCGTGACACGTCTTCGTTCCGCTGCGCGGTACTTTAATTTTGCACGTGGGCCCCGCGTGGTCTGGCTGCGATTAGGTGAGATTCTGGCGCCGACCGCCCCCAGGCTCCGACGGGAAACAACAGGATGTCGAACGCCCCTAGACCAACGCGATATTCGTCTTTGTCCCTGAAAGACGTCGTCTGTCTCTGCGCCGGCCCTTGTGATAACGAGGCCTGGGAAGAGTTCGTTTCCCGGGTCAGAAAGCCCATCTCCTTCATCATTGTGCGCACGGCCTCCTTGTGGGGCGAGCCTTCTCGACCACTGGTGGAGGACCTGATCCAGGTAACCTACCTCAAACTCTGGGAAGGCGGCTGCCGTCTGCTGCGGGACTTTGCTGTTGAGCGTCCCGAAGCTATTTTGGGATATCTAAAGAAAATTGCTGCCAACGCTACTCACGACTATTTCAAGCACGGCCATAGTCAATCATCCGGCGGCGACACGGCCCATGTCTCCACGACCGACGTCGACCCAGAGGCGGGCGAAGAGGTTCATGGCAGCCAGGAAAAAATCGCTTTTGGAGTTTTTTTGAACGAGATCGATGAACACCTGAAACGTTGCCTGACCGGGCCCGACCAGGAGCGCGACCGAACGATTTTCTGGCTCTACTTCCGGCAAGGAATGAGCACCAAAGAAATTGCTTCCCTGCCGACCATCGGACTGAGTGCCAAAGGGGTTGGAAGCGTCATCGAACGGCTGAAGCATAGTATTCGAGAGCAAGTCCTTGGGGTCCGTTCGGATTCCGTCGACGGCGAGGAGCAGAGCCAAAAGCAAATTCCCTCGGGAACTCGTATTCGTTTATATGGGAGTTCATGAACTTGGGACGTCCATTCGATAAACATATCGATAACAAGGAGCTTAACGCTCTCGTGCCCTCGTCTTCGGAGACCGGGCAAGAGGTGCGTGGGCTGTCCCCGGACGCCGTTCGCGAGGCCGAGCGCCACGTGGATTCGTGCTGGGATTGCAGGCGGAAGGTCTCAAAATACCGGCAACTTGTGAACCGGCTCTCGAATGTGGTGATCTTGGAAGCCGCTCCGCCGGGAGCTGACTGCCCCAAAGATGAAGATGTCAACTGGCATGAAGTGGCTGCCGGCTTGTGGCCGGAGTTGAAGGCAAAGCAGTTGATCATGCATGCCGCGCTCTGCGAGCACTGCGGGCCCCGGCTTCGCGCGGCTACCTCCGTGGTCGAAGACGCGACCCCCGAGGAAGAGAAACTGCCGGCGACATCAAAGGCGCCGTCACGGTCTGATCCCATCCCTCCACCTGTGTGGCCTCCGCGACAACGTTGGCAGTTCATGAGATGGTTGGTTCCAGCGGCAGCGCTGATGGCGATTGTCGGATTGTTCGGCACGATGCCGCGGTCGTCAAAGACGGCACTCTCCGGGCCGAAGTTTGCCGAGTTCGCCGTTAGCACTCACAGGCAGCACGCTCAGGGGCGTCTTGCGCTCGACGTTCGTTCGGACTCGCAGCAGACGCTCAATGAATGGTTGAAAGCGAAGTCACAGTTTTCCCTGGCTTTGCCGGCGTCCCCTGCGGCCCCCGGCGAGGATCGGCCGTACCGCCTGGAGGGCGCGCGGTTGGTGGAGGTCGGCGGCAAGACCGCGGCCTACATCGCCTACCAGATGCAGACAGGTCCAGCGAGCCTGATGGTGACGCCCGATTCGGTGGCCGTCGCTTCAGGAGGAGTCGAAGTCGATTTTAAGAAGGTGAGTTTCCACTACAGCATGGTCGAGGGCTACAAGGTTGTTACCT
>DATFYM010000098.1:0-31487 GCA_035315065.1 Terriglobia bacterium | reverse complement strand
GAAGGGCGTCTTCCGGACAGCCGGATTCACCTCAGAAAGCGTCAACAACATGACGGAGGGTTGCGAGTCGGCACGGTCCGGCCGGTTCCATGTGGTCTTCTCAGCGCCCGCTCTGGGTGACGGATCGTGGCGGCGCCTGATCGAGGTGGCGAATCAAACTCACTTACCCTTCGAGGTGATTCTCCTGGCTCGGACGTTTGACCTCGGCCAATGGGCGGATGCGCTTCAGCGTGGCGCATTTGATGTCCTGGACGTCTTGTGGGATTTGCCCAAAGCCGGTGAGGCTGCGAAACACGCTTCGGCAATGACATATCTAAAGCGGGGTCGGCCGCATCCCGACGCAGTAGAACTTAGCGAGGCGGCCCCCGGGGCCGACCGACTGGAGGATCAAATGGCTTCTAAACTTTTCGTAGGGAATCTCGCCCATAGCACCACCGAGAGTGGTCTGAGCGATTTCGTGACCAATGCGGGCTTTCAAGTGGCCTCAGCCGTGGTGATTCGAGACAAGATGACGGGCTCGCCGCGGGGATTTGGCTTTGTTGAGTTGGCCGAAGGCCAAGACATGGCGGGGGCTATCGCGGGCTTGAACGGCCAGGCTCTGGAGGGTCGACCTCTAACCGTGAACGAGGCTCGCCCGCCTCGCACCGGCTTCGGCCCTAATCGCAATGGCGGCGACCGCGATCGATTCGCGCGCCAGCGGGACAATTAGATGGAGTCACAAGCAATGAAGGTGAAGGAAGGACAATACGTCCGCCACGCCCAGTACGGTTGGGGAACGGTACTGGACTGCGATAACCATCAGACGACCGTGATTTTTCGCTCCGTCGGCGTAAAGAGGCTGACGGCCTCTTCCGCCACCTTTGCCAACGTCGGAGGCGAGGCCTCCCGAAAGAAGGCCAGGACCTGAGGCGGGCCGCGCCGCTAAGCGCTGTGGGCAGGCTCCGATTGGCGATCGTTTCGCGCCATGACAGAGGATCTTGCTGAAACCTCGTAGCCAGCGAATCTCTGTAGCACTAGTCGCGAGACTCTTCTTAGCTCGCGACGAAAAAAGCTCCAACACAGAGTTAGCAGAGGGCTCACAGAGGCCACGGAGAAGACCAGGAACAGCGCGCTTCGGGGCTTTTTCCTCCGTTCCCTCCGTGAAGTCTCAGTGACCTCTGTGTTGAGGTCTTCTTGGTTGCGGCCACAGGCCGCGCTGTAAACCAAGGTCGTAATTTCCTGCTCTCTTGGCAAGAACCTCGCAAGTCTTCGAGACTCTTCGTGGCACGCGAGGAAAAAAGGCTCCAACACGGAGAGGTCACTCAAGCTCTTCAGCCGGCCCTCTTTCTGCCACTCATGGTAGGCGATATCGAGATACAGGAGCATGAAGACGCCGGTTTCCGTCCACCCCGATCAGGGCGATTAGGCCCACCCACACCGCAATGCTCATGTTGTATCCCAGGAAGTGCAGTAGCCAGATGGCGCCGACAGCCCAAAACGGCACGGCGAGGAACACAATCAGGGTCTTGACCACGGATCTCGTGTTCAGATAGAGCAGCAGAAACACGATGAAGATGGTCACCGGCAGAACCAGTTTCAGCCGTTCTCTCGGACGCGCTGCAAGAACTCGTATTGTCCGCTCCACGACAGTGGACACCGACTGGTGGCTATTTCAGGCCGCCCTCGCTCGAAATGGCGTCAGTTCGTGTGGCCACGAGATGGGGAGGAAATAGTACGAAGGCGCCACCAGGACACGTAAATCTCTTTTGGAACAATCCGACCCATTCAGGCGGTGTCCAAAAAGAATTGTCGTGCCAGTGATACGACACTTCTCTCGATCCGGGTAGGCCTCGGCGAACTGGATCATCCGGCGCAGGTTTTTCTCGCCGAACCCCCGCCCGAACTCCTGCTCCAACTGAGCACTCAGTGCGGACACAATCTGTTCCCCATACTCGGCCCGTTTCTCCTTCAAAATGTTTTGGCGGATTCGTTGCCTTGTTGCACACGGCCAAAAAAGACGCTTGCATTTGATGCGGTGTTGTAGTTAACTATAGCACCAGATCGCTGGCGTGTGTTTCTGAAGTTCGTACCGCCATGCATCGAGCGAATCCGAGGAGGCGCAGTGGTCGATCAGAGCGATCGCTCGCGGTCTCTATCGTGAGGGCTATCTGGAACCCATGATGGATAGTGAGTGGAATGACGCTCAGCCGATTTACCGCCAACTTCGCGACCGTGTCGTTGCCATGATACTCGACGGCGTGCTCAAAGAAGGTGACCCGCTGCCGTCCGTGCGCAATGTCGCGGCCGAATATCGGGTGAATCCGCTCACGGTTCTGAAGGGCTATCAACAACTGGTCGACGAGCAGCTTGTCGAGACCAGGCGAGGTCGCGGCATGTTCATCAATGTGGGCGCGCGCAAGCTGCTGCTGCAGAGCGAACGCCAGAAGTTTCTGGCGGATCAATGGCCCAGGGTCTACGCAACCATTCAGCGGCTCGGCCTGACACCGGAAGAACTGCTGGATGCTGCCGCACACGGCCGGTCGTCGAATGCTGCAGAGGAGGCGCGGAAACCATGACAGTCATAGAAGCACGCGGCCTCCGCAAGGCCTTCGGCGCAACCATCGCGCTGGACGGCGTTAATTTGCGTGTCGAAGAGGGCCGCATCCTAGGACTCATCGGCCCCAACGGCGCAGGCAAGACCACCGCGCTCAACGCGATTCTCGGCCTCACCCCCTATCAGGGACAACTCAGGGTGCTCGGCCGCGACCCCTGGACCGAGCGCGACCAGCTCATGCGCGATGTCTGCTTCATCGCCGATGTCGCCGTGCTGCCGCGCTGGATCCGGGTTTCGCAGGCGCTCGACTACGTCGCCGGCGTGCATCCGCGATTCGATCGTGCCAAGGCGGAAGGTTTTCTTGCCAAGACTACGATCCGGCACACCAGCAAAGTCAGGGAATTGTCCAAAGGCATGGTGGCCCAACTGAATCTCGCCCTGGTGATGGCCATTGATGCGAAATTGCTGGTGCTGGACGAGCCGACGCTTGGCCTTGACATCCTGTATCGCAAGCAGTTCTACGATTCACTGCTGAACGACTACTTCGATCGCAGCCGCACTATCGTGGTGACGACCCATCAGGTCGAAGAGGTCCAGAATGTCCTCACCGATTTGATGTTTATCCATCGCGGTCGCATCGTATTCGCTTGCAGCATGGAAGAATTCGAGTCGCGCTATCTGGAAGTGATGGTGCATCCCGAGCAGGTGGCCGCCGCACGGGCGCTCAAGCCGATTTACGAGCGCCGGGTGTTCGGCCGCAGCATCCTGCTGTTCGATCATGTCGATAGGCAGCAACTCGCCGCGCTGGGCGACGTGCGCACGCCCAACATCGCCGACGTGTTCGTTGCCGTCATGGGCAATCAGGCCGGACAAGCACAAGGGACGGCACAAGGAACGCCACAAGGAGCAGCTAGATGAATACGTCATCAAACGCCGTGCCCGAGTCTACCCTCGACTCGCAGGTCATCGCGCCTGCGGCCATGTCAGCGACTCGGCCCATGTATTGGTCGGTGCGACGCGAAGTGTGGGAGAACCGTTCGATCTACGTCGCGCCGCTGGCCGTCGCCGGCGTGATTCTGTTCGGCTTTTTGATCCGGGTGATTACTCTGCCGCACCGCATGCCGGCCGTGTGGGCGCTCGACCCGGCACACCAGCGTCACGCCATCGCCATGCCGTACGACTTCGCGGCGGGTCTGCTCATGCTGACGCAGTTGCTAGTCGGGGTGTTCTACTGTCTTGACGCGCTGTACGGCGAGCGCCGCGATCGCAGCATCCTGTTCTGGAAGTCGCTGCCGGTTTCCGACCTCACCACCGTACTCTCGAAGGCGAGCATTCCGCTGGTGGTTCTGCCGCTGCTCACCTGGGCCATCACCGTTGTCGCGCAATTGATCATGCTGTTGCTGAGCACCGCTGTACTGAAGGGGAGCGGTCTCAGTGTCGCGGCGCTATGGACACAGTTGTCGTTGTTCCAGATGTCGCTGATGCTGCTCTACCATCTCGTCACCGTGCATTCGCTCTGGCACGCGCCCATCTACGGCTGGCTGCTGCTGGTCTCAGGCTGGGCGCGGCGCGCGGCATTTCTATGGGCCGTGTTACCACCGCTCGCGATCGTCGTCGTCGAGAAGATCGCGTTCAACAGTTCCCATTTCGCCGCCATGCTGGGATATCGTTTTGCGGGCGGCGCGGAGGCTGTCCCCTTCCCGGGCAGGATGCCGATCGATCCGGGGACGCCACTCAGTCTCGGTCATTTCCTGAGCAGCCCGGGACTATGGGCCGGGCTGGTATTCACTGCTGCATTCCTGGCGGCAGCGGTGCGGCTGCGTCGATATCAAGGGCCGATCTGATTTGCATGCACTTGACTCAATAACTCGCATAACAAGGAGACGTAATGGCGACCTACACCATCGACGAGTCACAACGCAAAGCTGCAAAAGTCGCGGGTTTTGCCTACCTGATCACGTTCGCGACCGTGGTCTACGTCAATTTTGGCATCCACGACCGTCTGATTGTCGAAGACAATGCCGAAACCGCTCGGAATATCCTGGCGCACGAACGACTCTTTCGTGTCGGCATCGTCGGCGATCTCTTTTACTGTGCAGGCGTTGTGGTGCTTCTCACAGCGCTCTACGTCATTCTCAAGCCGGTCAGTCGAGGCCTTGCCTTGCTTGCGGCATTGTGGAGGCTCGTATGGGTCCTGATGTGGCTTGCCATGACACTCCATCTCTTTGACGCTCTGCGGCTCCTCAGTGGCGCTGGGTATTCGCGAGCACTTGAAGCGGGGCAATTGCAGGCCTTGGCGAGGCTCTATCTCAGCACGCGTTTTGACTACTATTACGTTGGCTTGCTGTTTGGTTCATTGGCATCCACGGTCTGCGGCTACCTATGGTTCAAGTCCCGCTATATTCCTCGAGCACTGGGCGCCTTCGGCGTGATCTCGTCCGCGTTCTGCGTGGCGTGTACTCTCGTTTTCTACATTTTCCCCAACTTCGACAAGATCGTTAACCTGTGGTGGTTCGATACGCCGATGGGTCTTTTCGATATAGCGCTGAGTTTTTGGCTTCTATTTAAGGGATTGAGGCCGCCGGGGGCAGCCGAAGCTCGAGCACAGGCCGGCGCCGTCTAAGCACGCGTTCAGTCATGCACGCTTGATTCAAATAACTCGCACAACAAGGAGGAAACAAAATGGCGATCCACTCTATCGAAGAATCACAAGGCAAAGTTTCAAGAGTCGCAGGGATTGCTCACCTGGTTACGAATGCGACCGCATTCTTCGACGATTTAAGAGTTGCGTTCCGCTCACTCGGGCGGGTGCCCGCACTCTGGATCACGGTGGCCCTTACTTTGGCGCTCGGTATTGGCATGAACGCTGCCATTTTCAGCATCGTGCGCGGCGTGCTGCTGCGCCCGCTGGTGAATCGCGATGAAAATCGGCTGATCTACATCCAGCAAAGCGAGCCGGGCCTGCAAGTGGACGATGCCACCTTCTCGATTCCTGAGATCAACGACATCAGCCAAGGGTTAAAAACCATCAGCAAAATCGGCACCTTCTCCACCATTGACTTTACCGAGGAGGAGTTGACCGAGACACGTGAAATTCACGCCGGCGTGGTGGACGGCGACTACTTTGAGGTGATGGGGCTGCGGCCGGTGCTCGGCCGCCTGCTCGACGCGCGCGACGACGGCCCAAACGCCGCCGGCGCCATAGTCCTCACCTACCGCTTCTGGGTCAACACACTGCATGGTGATCGCAACGTGCTGGGGAAGGTGGTCCGCCTGGGGAGCGTGGGCGGCGGCCGGTCTGCGGTCGTGGTCGGAGTTCTTGAACCCTCAATCCCCTACCCGGCCGAAACGGAGATTATCGCCAACATCGTCACCAGCCCGCACCACCTCTCGGCCACCATGGTGCAAGGCCGCGAGCATCGGATGACCGAAGTATTCGGCCGGCTTGCGCCGGGGGCCACCCTCAAATCCGCGCGCGCCGAGCTTGGTACCGTGTACGCGGCCATGCTCTCGGCGCATCCCGAGGTCTACAAGCCCCAATATCACTTTCGCATCGACGCCAGACTGTTGCGCGACGAGATCAATTCCAGTGCCTGGACCATCCTATGGCTGTTGTTTGGGGCCTCCGGCCTGCTTTTCGTGATTGCCTGCTCCAACGTGGCGAACCTGATCCTCGCCCGAACCGTTCGTCGTGAAACGGAGTTGGCCACCCGCGCCGCGCTCGGAGCAAGCTCGGCTGCCCTACGCCGCCAGTTGCTGGCAGAAGGCCTGGTCCTCTGTGGCAGTGGAGGTCTGGCCGGCGTGCTGGTGGCCATACCCATGGTCACGGTGCTGGCCCGGTACGCGTCGCGTTTCTCGGTAAGGGCGGCGGATCTTACCCCGGATTTCACCGTGCTCTGGATGGGATTGGCCCTGGCATTGGCGGCGGCAGTTTTTCTTGCGTTTGTTCCCCGCCTTCCTTCCGCCGATACTTCGCGTGGGCTGGGACTCACGGGCAGCGCCGGCCGCGTCACCAGGAGCCGTCGCGGGATTCGCGTTCTTGCCGTCATCCAGATCGCCGCATCGTTCCTCTTGCTGGCCAGCGCGGGCGTGCTGCTGAAGACGTTGCTCACGCTGCAAAAAGCTCAGCCGGCGTTTGAAACCGCACACCTTCTGATTGCGAACATGCCCTTGATTTCCGATGGCCGCACGCCGCAGCAGGTCGCCGAATTCTATCAGGAAGCCCAGCGCAGCGTGAGCGCGTTGCCGGGAGTGGATAGCGCCGCAACGGGCATGAGCGCCCCGTGGCGCGACGGTCTTTTTCTGAGCTTCACTCTGCAATTCTCGGTCGAGGGCCGGAAGCGTGAGAACGGAGACGATCTCCGGGCACGGTTCCGCTTTGTTTCCCCGGGCTATTTCGCTACTCTGGGGATTCCGCTTGTCGAGGGGCGTGATTTCACGGAGGCCGATCGGATGGGAACCGAACTGGTGGTGATCGTCAGCAAGAGCATCGCGCAGCAGTTGTTCCCCGGGCAGGACGCCATCAACCGGCACATCCTCTGGACCGATCCTCTGATCAAGTACGCCGGCATCAGCCCTGAGCCTCGCCGCATCGTGGGTGTCCTGGCCGACGTCGACGACGCCAACATCCTACCCCAACCCAACATGACAGTGTATCAGCCGTTCGCGCAGGGGCCCATCTTCATGGCCCGGCTTTTCGTCCGCGCGAAGAACGATCCCTATACGCTCGTCCCGACCATCACGCGCACCATTCGCGCCGTGGCTGCCACTCAGCCCGTCGAGCACGCCAGCACGCTGCAAGATGTCCGCACGGAAGTTCTGGCGACCAACCGCGTGAATGCCATTGTCTTCGGGGGGTTCGCCGGCCTCGCCTTGGCAATTTCCGTGGTCGGAGTCGCCGGCGTGTTGGCTTTTGCGGTGAGCTGGCGCACGCGCGAGTTTGGAATCCGGCTCGCTCTGGGCGCCCGGCCTCGCCAGATTCTCGCCAGCGTGCTGATCGACGGGGTGGCGATCGCTGCCAAAGGTGTCGCGGCGGGCGCGCTCGCGGGCTGGGGGTTGTCGCGCCTGGCCGGCAACTACGTTCAGGAACTCCAACTTCCCGGACCGATTCCGTTGATAGGATCTGCAGTGGTCATCCTCACTGCCGCGGTCCTGGCATCGGCGGTGCCGGCGGCCCGTGCTGCTCGAGTCGACACTGTCCAAGCCCTTCGCGCTGACTAGGGCAACAGCGGGCCTTACCGAGGTGTGCGGCTTCCTTTGGTCCGGGCGTAACACCCAAACGACCAAGCCGAGAAGCCGCAGACCTCGGGAACCGGTAGTGTCTCAGTTTGAGACAGTACCCGGGAACCAGGACTGCGCTTGAAGGAGGAGAAATGTCGTTCTCGCCCGTATTAGTTTTCATATCAGCGCTGGGAGCTTAGGGTTCCTGCCTGGTACCGCGGCGTTCTTCAGCCTCGTGGTGTGTTTCTCAACCCCGCCTCGATCGTCGCCGAATCTCTACAATATTTGCGGCCTTCGTTCGTCTACAGGAATGGATGGATGAGCCGTCGAGGATCACGGGAATGACCGAGCCAGACCGTCGAATCTCGGAGATCATCGCGGAAGAACGATCCCGGCTGCGCAATTTCATCCGCCGGCGTGTGTTCGATCCCTCCGACGTTGAGGACATCGTGCAGGAGGTCTTCTACGAACTGGTAGAAGCCAATCGCCTGCTGATGCCGATCGAGCACGTAACCGGCTGGCTTTTTCGCGTCGCGCGCAATCGCATCACGGACCTTCTGCGCAAGAAGAAGCCAGAAACCTTCAGCGACCGAGCGGAGGAGGACGAAGCCGGCGAGGTGCTGCAGATCGAAGATCTTTTGCCATCGCCCGATGCCGGGCCGGAAGCACTTTACGTCCGCAGCCTGCTTCATGAGGAGCTGGAACTTGCGCTCGACGAGCTGCCGGAGGAGCAGCGCGACGTGTTTATTGCGCACGAGCTGGAAGGGCGCAGCTTCAAGAAAATGGCCGCCGAGACCGGGGTGAGCGTGAATACGCTGCTCTCGCGCAAACACTATGCGGTGCTGCATCTCCGCGAGCGATTGCAGAGCATTTACGACGAATTTACGAAAGCATGAGGGACTGAACATGAGAAAGAAATGGATTTTCATTGCTCCGCTGGCGATCCTGGCGCTGCTGCTCTTTGTCTTCATCGGCGGCGAAATAGTGCTGCACCTCTGGAATTGGCTGCTGCCGCCGCTCTTCGGCTGGCGCCAGGTCACCTTTTGGCAAGCGCTGGGACTGCTGGCGCTGTGCCGGATCCTCTTCGGCGGATTGGGATGGCACGGTTCCGGTCGCTCCAGTTTCCGCCGCCGCATGAAAGAGCGTTGCGAGCACATGACGCCCGAAGAGCGGGAACGATTCCGGCAACGCATGCGCGAACGCTTCGGCTTCGGCCCGGCCGCCAGCGAGAACAAGGCGCAATGAAGCCATCTCGGCAGGAAGGGTACGGCAGACCTGCTTCCCAAGGTCTGCGTTACTTTCTTGGTTCACCGATGGAAAGATCGAGCCGCAGACCTTGGAAAGCAGGTCTGCGCTACCCTTGCTGTCAAAGAGAATATCCATATGCAAGCAATCGTCTATGACAACTATGGTTCACCCGAAGTTCTCAGATGTGAAGAGATTGAGAAGCCGATCGCTGGGGACGATGAAGTCTTGATAAAAGTCCGCGCGGCTTCCGTCAATCCACTGGACTGGCACTTCATGAGAGGCACGCCGTACCCCCTTCGCATAATGACCGGGCTGCGCAAACCCAAGATCAAGCGACTGGGCGTTGATGTGGCCGGCCAGGTTGAAGCGGTGGGCAGGAACGTAACCCAGTTCAAACCAGGCGACGACGTGTTCGGCTCGTGCCGTGGGGCCTTTGCCGAGTATGCGCGCACTTCCGAATCATCATTGGTCACGAAGCCCGGTAACGTGACGTTTGAGCAAGCGGCTGCGGTGTCTGTGGCGGGCCGCACCGCATTGCAGGGTCTTCGCGACAAGGGACAGATTCGGTCGAGGCAGAAGGTCTTGATTAACGGTGCGGCGGGAGGCGTGGGTACGTTCGCGGTGCAGATCGCCAAGTCGTTCGGCGCAGACGTGACCGGCATATGCAGCACAAGGAATGCAGGCTTGGTCCGGTCCATCGGCGCCGATCACGTTGTTGATTACACCCAACAGGGTTTCACCAAGAGTGGGCAGCGGTATGACCTGATTTTTGACTGCGTTGGGAACCATTCGTTGTTGGCGTGCAGGCGCGCCCTAAATCCCAAGGGGACATACATCATGGTCGGAGCGCCGACCGGTCGGTGGATGCTCGGTCCTTTGGCCCGTTCGATCACAGCGCCTGGGCTGTCACGGTTCGTGAGCCAGAAGTTCGTCATGTTTATGGCGAGGCCGAGCCAAGAGGACCTGGCCATCCTGCACGACCTCATGATGGCCAGAAAGGTGACACCGGTCATCGACAGGCGTTACAGGTTCAGTGAAGTGCCTGAGGCTATTCGGTATCTGGAAGAAGGACACGCTCGGGGAAAAGTAGTAATCACCTTTGGAACCTGACAATAAGAAATGTAACACAAAGCCGGGAAGCAGGCCATTCGATGTGCCGATCGCCTGAAGGGCTTCAGGGCTTTTCTTGATTGCCTTCCGGACCACGTCCACCGGAAGCCCTCGAATGCTGATTTGCCGCCGCTCAATCGTCACCCTGATTAATCCTGATTCCTCACCAATCGAGCGCCACTTTCACGTCGGCCTGTGAATCTGAGTCTTCGAGCGCGTGTTTAATGGGTAGCACCACTTCTTCACCTTCACCGGTTGTTCGAGGAATTCCCGGGCGGCACATGCAGATCCTCACCCTGATTGAAATCAAGACCCAAACGTCGAAATGCGACTATACTAAATTGAGGTGTACCTTTGCGAGTTTCGCATCTCGCGTTTCGAGTCTCGACCCCAGCAATCAGCAGTAGCCAGCAAGCAATAGGAACGTAACCGTTGGACATCGCTTTCGATCTCACGCCGCTGGTGGCCGCCAAGCTGATCATCTACAGCCTGGGCGCCCTGGTGCACCTGTTCCTGATGGTACTGATCCTCGGGCAGAGAAGGCTGCGGTCGCTGGAGTGGCTGCTCTTCGCGCTGGTGTCGGCGATCTTCATGTGGAACTCGGGGAACCTGTTGGCGCTGAATATCGCGCTGGCCTACGGGACGGCCCAAAAATCGCTCTTCGCGGTTGCGGCGACGATTGCGTTTGCCGGCGTGGTGGCGGCGCCGCCTCTGATGGTGCACTCGCACGCCGAATATCTCTCGCGATTTCGCCCGTTGGGCTGGCCTTGGCGCCTGCTGGTGGCGGGGTTCTACCTGCCGCTGGTTCAGGTGCCTTGGATGGTGGGAAACCTCCTGCGTCGACTTCCTGGCGACCCCATCGCTTCGCTCCGCCCCGACTTGCCGCTTCTGGCGGGCTGGATGGTCGGAGCGCTGGTGCTCAGCGCCGGATTCGATTTCGCCCTGCGCAAGCGCCCGGCCGCCGGTCCTCACGACGCTCGTTTTCATGGATGGCTGGCGCTGGTGGAGTTGCTCCTCGCCGGCGGCGGCGTCTGGGCGTATTGGGTGAGCCCGGGATCGCAGGGCGGGCTCGGCGACCCGTTTCCCACGGCCCTGGCCTTGGCGGCCATCGTGCCGGGCTTGTTGGTAGGCTACTCGACCTTGAAGTACAACCTCTTCGACCTGCGGATGCAGCGCAACCTGGTTTATTCCATCGTCGCCATCTTTGCCTTGCTGATCTACATCGACTTCATCCGCCGCATGAGCACGTTTCTCGACGACCATCATCTTCTGCCAGCGGCCGTTACCGAAGGCTTGATGATCTTCTGCCTGGTGGTCTTTCTGGAGCCGGTGAAGAAGGCGATTAACCGCGCCTTGCAGGCGGCGGTCCAGTCGGAGGTCGAACGGGTTCAGAAGCTGGCGACGGAGATTCAGGAATTCGCCAAGAAGTCGGGAGACCTGGGCGAGCTCACGCGCTTTGTGGAGGAGAAAGTGCCGCTCGCGCTGGGTTTGGAGCGAGTCTCGCTAGCCTTGGGCCGCCCACGACGGGACGGCCCTCCGGCCCATCCGGCCTCCGAGGCCCGGCGGACCCGAGCCCTGGCGATCCATCGCGGGGCGCAGGTGATCGGCCAACTCGAGGTGGTTGCCGCGGCGCCGGGGCTTTCAGGTGAGCAAGTGGCCGCGCTCCAATTGCTCGCCGATCAACTGGCGGCGGCCATCGAAGTTTGCCAGCTCATCGCCGACAAGGTGCGCCTGGAGCGCGAACTGGCCGAGAAGGCCAAGATGGCGTTTCTGGGCGAGATGGCGGCGCGCATCGCGCACAACGTCAAGAACCCTCTGAGCGCCATGAAGACTATTGTGCAATTGCTGGAAGAGGACTCCAGCCTGCCCGAGCGCGCGCGCCAGGACTGCCGCTTGGTGGCGGCCGAGATCGACCGCTTGAATGCCAACATCTCCCAGGTGCTCCGTTACGCCAAGCCGGCGCGCGATACCGATCGCCCCGCCGATCTGGTCGCCGTAGTAAGTCGGGTACTGGCCCTGGCGCGCGCCGACGCCGAGCGGCGGAAAGTGAGCCTGGAATTGGAGGGCGGTGCCGAGTGCCCGATCGCGGGCGGTGAAGAGGCCGTGGGAGACATTGTCTCCAACCTGGTGGTCAATGCGCTGGAAGCGAGCCCTCCCGGCGGGCAAGTCCGATTGCGCGTGGTGGGAGCGCAGTGCTCGATCGGTCAGGTTGGCTTGAGCGTGGAAGACGAGGGTCCAGGCATTCCCGCCGAACTGCAAGAGAAGGTGTTCGAGCCGTTCTTCACCACCAGGCCCGGAGGTACGGGGCTGGGACTGGCGATTGTCGCTCGCCGAGTGGAAGAGATCGGCGGCAGCGTCCATTGCGTCAGTCCGATCGAGGGCGGGAAGGGAACGAAGTTTTCGGTACGATTTCGCAGTGCTTAAAGAAGTCCAAAGTCGAGAGTCGAAAGTCGAAAGCAGGGAACGCCTTACTTTCGACTCTCGACTCTCAACTTTCGGCTTCCCATTAATCCGGATTCCAAGATCGAAATGATGCAGAATGCAAAATCCAAAACCGTTTTGGTCGTCGATGACGACAGCACCGCCCGCTACGGGATAAGGCGAGCGCTGGAAGGCCGTTACACTGTCGCCGAGGCAGATAGCGCGGCGGCGGCGCGCCAGGTTCTCGCCTCACAAGAGCCGGACCTGGTCCTGCTTGATATCGAGATGCCAGGTGAAACCGGGCTCGACTTTCTGCGCGAGCTGAAGTCGAAAGAGAGCTCTCCGCTGGTCATCATGATCACCGCTTACGGCTCGGAGAAGGTCGCCGTGGAGGCGATGAAGAGCGGGGCCTACGACTATCTGCCGAAGCCCTTCGAAGTGGACGAACTGCGCCTGGTGGTGGAGAGAGCCCTGGAACGCCTTGATCTGACGGAAGAAAACGAGCGGCTGCGGCGGCAGTTGGTTTCCGAGGGACAGTTCGGCGCCATGATCGGCGCGAGCGAGGTGATGCGCCGGCTGTTCGAGCTGGCAGACCGCGTGGCCGCCGCCGACGTCACCGTGCTGATCCAGGGTGAGAGCGGCACGGGTAAGGAGTTGCTGGCGCAGGAAATTCATCGGCGCTCGAATCGCGGCAGCAAGCCCTTCGTGGCGCTCAACTGCGCGGCGTTGCCGGAGCACCTGATCGAGAGCGAGCTGTTCGGATACGAAAAGGGCGCGTTCACCGGCGCCACGTCGGTCAAGCGCGGGAAGTTCGAGCTCGCCCACGGAGGCACGCTCTTTCTCGACGAGGTTGGCGACATGTCGCTGGCGACGCAGGCCAAGCTGCTGCGGGTGCTGGAGACGCGCCGGGTGGAGCGGCTGGGCGGAACCACCTCCATCGACGTGGACGTGCGTATCGTCAGCGCGACCAACAAAGACCTCGCCATCGAGATTGCGAAACAGACTTTCCGCGAGGACCTTTACTATCGCCTGCGCGTGGTGCTGCTCGCGCTGCCGCCCTTGCGCGAACACCGGGAAGATATTCCTCTGCTGGCGGGAGAGTTCCTGCGCATGCTGGGGGAGAAACACGGCCGCCGCGGCCTCAGCATCTCGCGTGCGGGCCTGTCCTTGCTGACGGCTGCTCCGTGGAGAGGCAACGTCCGCGAGTTGAAGAACGTGCTCGAAAGCGCGTTGGTGATGGGCAGCTCCGTAGAGCTTCAGCCCGAAGACTTTCCCTCCGACCTCGTTTTGCCGGGCCCGGGCGCCAGCGGCCAGGGCTCTCCCGGTCGACCGGCGCCGCCTGATCCTCTCGCCGCGGGCGATTACCGTGAGGCCAAGCGGCGGTTCGAAACCGACTACATCAGGTCCAAATTAAGCGAGCACGGCGGTAACATCACACGCACCGCGGCCGCGATTGGATTGCATCGCCAGAGCCTGCAGGAAAAGCTGCGTGAGCTGGGAATACAGGCGGAGAGAGAATGAAGTTATTTTGGATTTTGTATTTTGGATTGAAGAACCGGAGACGATAGGTGCCCAAACGGTTTG
The DNA here is from genome assembly GCA_035315065.1 of Terriglobia bacterium. Classification (GTDB taxonomy): domain Bacteria; phylum Acidobacteriota; class Terriglobia; order UBA7540; family UBA7540; genus DATFYM01. Next base: position 17,371 of record DATFYM010000098.1, on the reverse strand, counting down.
GGTCCTGGATTGAAGAGCGCTCATAATCGGCCCTCATGCAGAATTAAAGGGCGTCCTCCGATCCATGTGCGCAAACCCATCCTGTACCCGGTCTTCAATCCAATATCCAAAATATCCAAAATCCAAAATCCAAAATCGAAATGATCCAAAATCCAAAATAAGAATCAGGCCCTCCGCGGTCGCCCCTGGCCCTCCTGGGCCCTCAGCAGGTCCTTTAGTTCGTCCATGAACTCGCGCACATCCTTGAAGTCCAAATAGACGGAGGCAAAGCGCACATAGGCTACTTTATCAAGCTTCTTGAGTTGATTCATCACCATTCGCCCCACTTCCGCCGTGGGGCGCTCGCGGTTGGGCGCTTCCGAGACGTAGGCTTCCACGTCGTTCACGATGGCCTCGAGCTTGTTGGGCGGGATGGGGCGCTTCTCGCAGGCTTTTAAGATCCCGGCCATCAGCTTCTGTCGATCGAACTTCTCACGGCTGCCGTCCTTTTTCACCAGCATATGAGGAATTTCGTCCAGGCGCTCATAGGTGGTAAAGCGGCGGCCGCACTTGACGCACTCCCGCCGCCGGCGAATGGTATCGCCCAGCTTCGCCTCGCGTGAATCGACCACCTTATCTTCCGTGTGTCCGCAAAATGGGCACTTCATCGGAGTTGCCAGGGCCAAAAAGCAGGAGTCAGAAAGTCAGAAGTCAGAAGGTGTGAAGTAATTGCGAAAGAGCTTCAAACGCAGAGACGCAGAGGCACAGAGAAAAATGGAAGAGTTCCGAAAACAAACGACATCTTCATATTGTTCTCATTGTCTCCTCTGCATCTCTATGCCTCTGCGTTCAATTTCTTCACACGTTCTCAGAAGTCAGGAGGAGACAGTCTCAGGTCTCGTCTCCCCGGCGAGGCGGAAGATTTCCCCCCGTCGGCTATTGACCATCGTGTGCCGTCTCTGCCTTTTTCTCCTCGGTCAGGTGGCGGAGTTTCTGGAAGCTGAGGCCTTCGTAGAGCAAAATCACCACGGCCAGGGCCACGCAGGGTACGAAGAGGACGATCCACATCAGAATGCCGCCGCTGGTGGCCGCCGCGGTCCCGACGTGAAAAAAGCGCCTCAACGTCTCGATGACCGCTACCTGGTACCCGCCGCCGACGCCGGGGAGTTGGACCAGCAGGCCGAGGCCGCCGAAAAAAATGACCATCGCTGCTGACCACCACGAAATCCGTACCATTTCTCCGCCCAGGCTGCGGAAGACCAACCAACAGACGCTGACATTCAGCAACCAAAGCACCACCGTCCAAACTATGCTGGCTGCCAGATCGCGCCAGTGCCGGATGGCGTCCAAGCCTTGGGCCATATGGCGAAGGAACCCTTCAAGCCCCAGACGAATCTTCACCGGAAGGAAGCCAAACCTCCGGTCCACCGAGGCGATCATGCCCTCGGAATTGAGCCGGAACGCCACCACCCCCAGCACCAGCAGCACAGCGAGAATCATCACCGCGTCGGCCTCGGCGCGGACCCGGCGCAACTCCACCACCGGCTGGCAGCGGGAGCCCTCGTACTGGCACGTCCAACCGGTCTCCGTGCGCGGCCCCGGGTTCACGGCCGGAGCGCCGACCGTATTGGCCGGCCACGCGAACCGGTGCTGCCCGGCGGAGTCCTGAACGATGCGGAACCTCACCACCTGGCCGGCTTGGACGTTGACGAGGCTAGAACTGTCGACGTCGCCGGTCAGGACCAGCGACTGGATGTCTCCCTTCGATCCATCGAAAATCGGCGTGGGGCTGAAGGCGACGATGTTGACCACGGCGCCCGAGCGTATGCCCGCCGGCGGCAAGGGCTGAAAAAAAAGCGCCAGGCCGAACACGGCTACCATGGCCACCGTGTCGTAGATCCGCTCCAGCAGGAGGATGGCGAGTTGGGAAGCAAACGACACGTCCTCCTTGCGGGCGATGTAGCCGGGTCTTACCAGTTCGCCCGGGCGACCGATCAGATAGATGGAGCTGAATCCCAGGATCTGGCCGGCGAAGAGGTTCCACAACGACGCACGCTTGATCGGCTCGAGGAAGTACCTCCAACGCACCGCGCGGATCAAATAGCTGACATAGCTTGCCACCACGGCCAGCAACAGCAATGCGGGTCGCGCGCCGGCTATCGTCTGCCAAAGCTGCCGCGGGCTGAACGTGCGCCATTCGGGGCTGCGCGTCAGGTGATAGACAACGAGCCCCAGGACCAGTGCGGTCGCCCCCAAGCCCAGCCATCGTTGCGCGTTCTTGGTCATAATCACCGAGATTCGGGCGCATTACCGTCCGCCGCCCTCTGGCAAAGTATCGGAAGTGCCACCGGAAGTCAAGGCGGGGAATTGGGTAGGGGGTTAAGGACACCGCCCGGGGTTGGGTAGTCGGATAAAAGGGGAGTGGGCCAAAAGTGTGTCGCTGCCAGCCGGGTCAGTCTCCGGGTTGTCGGCTCAATCTTAGCAACGACGGCTTCCGTCCGTGCCAGTGGGTCCACAGTTCGGTGAACAGGAAGAGCACGGCGTCGCGTATTCCCAATTGGCCACCTCACTCTTCAACTCCGGGCCTAGCGAGGCAGCATGGGTCGGTTAGTTGGCCTGAATCACGGGCCGGTCGTTGACCCAGGCAAGTCGATTGACCCACAGGTAGTATTCCGAACAACATGCTCTGCATGGCCTGTGCAGCCACAATAGCTCCGGCTATACCGAATGCAGCGCCGGAACCGACTTGCTTGCTGCTGGCAGGCTGTTGAGTTCGCTCTTCTTCTGATCTGATCCTGCTGGTACAATCGCTGGGTGTCCGTTCGTGCACGCACGAGGGAATGAGTGCCGGCGGGCGAAGCGCAGTCATGACGAGGAGCGTGCCGTGAGTGATCAGGCGGAAGACTTTGCCGCGATGTTCGAGGCTTCGGTCCAGGCCAAGCGCCTCGATCAGGGCGAACTCGTTGAGGGCAGGATCGTCGCCATCGGCCCGGAGGTGGCGTTAGTCGACGTTGGTCGCAAGGGTGAGGCGGTAATGGATATCGCCGAACTGAAGAACGCCGACGGCGAAATCGAGGTCGCCGTGGGCGATCGCGTTCAGGCGATGGTGGTATCGACGTCAGGTGGGCTGACGCTCTCCCGAAGGCTGGCGGGAGCGGCCGCAAGCGAACAGCAGTTCGAAGCCGCCTTTCAAGGCGGCCTGCCGGTGGAAGGGAAGGTCGAGCGGCAGGTAAAGGGCGGCTACGAGGTGCGCATCGGCCGGCGCCGCGCGTTCTGTCCGATTTCCCAGATCGACCTCCGCGGCGCAGACCCGTCGGCGCACGAAGGGCATATCTACCAATTCCGGATCATCGAGTACAAGGAAGGCGGCTCGAACATCGTCGTCTCCCGTCGCCCGCTCCTCGAGGAGGAGCAGCGGGTGAACGCCGCCAAGGTCCGCGACAAGATCGTCCCCGGTGCCGTCATGACCGGCCGTGTCACTTCCGTCCGCGAGTTCGGCGCGTTCGTCGATCTCGGCGCCGGTGTCCAGGGGTTGCTCCACGTGTCCGAGATGGCGTGGTCCCGCGTGTCGGCCCCTTCGGAGATCGTCAAAGCGGGCGAGGAGATCAAGGTCAAGGTCCTGCGCGTGGACGAGGCAAAGCAGAAGATATCGCTCGGGTTGAAGCAGCTCTCTGCCGACCCCTGGTCGAGAGTGCGCGACGTGTACGAAGTAGGCCAGTTGCGGCCTGGCCGCGTCACGCGCGTCGCGCAGTTCGGCGCGTTTGTGGAACTCGAGCCGGGCATCGAGGCGCTGGCCCATGCTTCCACGTTCGAGCCGACCGGACGATCGGGAGGCTGGTTGGGTCATGTCGCTCCAGGGATGACGGCCACATTCGAGATTCTAGCCATCGACCTTGAGCAGAAACGGATCGGCGTGGCGCTCGTTCCGGAAGGCTGGGCGCGGACCGAGGGAGCTGCGGGAGCCCGGCCTGGCATCGTTCCGGGCGCGCGCCTGACGGGAAAGGTCGAGCGATACGAGAACTTCGGCGTGTTCGTCTTCCTGGCCCCCGGGCGTACCGGTGTCATCCCCTTGAGCGAAACCGGCATCGCGAAGGAAGGCGATGTCCAGCGAGCCTTTCCGGTCGGGGCGGATGTCGAGGTCATCGTGCTGGAAGTCGATCCGTCAGGTCGGCGCATCCGCCTGAGCGCGAAGGCAGTCATGGAAGCGCGCGAGGCCGAGGAAGTGCGCGAGTGGGCGGAGCGCAATGCTCCTCCCGCCGAGGGCCTCGGGACGCTCGCCGACAAGCTGCGCTCGGCGTTCAAGTCGCTAGAGAAGTGACACTCTCACCGTCCCGCCACTTGGTGCTTCCGCCGGTCCGAATTCTACGAGGAACGGATTCAAGATACACCAACGACGCGCATTACCCGGATGTGGCGCGCGCGCTGCTGCACGGCACGAAGGCGATGCTGGCAAGGCAAATAGGATAAACATGAAAACGAGAATCAATCTTGTGCTAATGCTCGCCATGGCGCTCACGATCGGCGCCACGTTGATGATGGCCTCACAGACTGGGGTGGGAGCCAATGTTCCTCCACCCAGACCGAAAGGCCCATGTGACATTTACGCCGCCGCCGACGCTCCCTGCGTGGCCGCCCACAGCACCACGCGCGCGCTGTACGCCTCCTATGACGGTCCGCTCTACCAGGTCTTGCGCCAGTCGGACGGCAAGACCCTGGACATCGGCGTCGTCCAGCCCGCTGCGTCGCCGGTGCCGGATGCGGGCGGATACGCCAACGCGGCCGCGCAGGACGCGTTCTGCGCCAACACGTCCTGCTGGATCACCACCATCTACGACCAATCCCCCAAGCACAACGACCTCATCCAGGCGCCACGAGGCGGATTCAACGGCCCGGCCATGGGCGGGTTCAACAACGTTCCGCTCGCCGACATGGCGCCGATTACGATCATGGGCCACAAGGCCTACGGCGTCTTCATCGCGCCGGGCATGGGCCTTCGCCAGGACGACGCGAAGGGCACCGCAGTCGACGACCAGGCGGAGGGGCAGTACTGGGTCATTAACGGCCAGCACTTTAATTCGGGCTGCTGCTTCGATTACGGCAACGCGGAGATCGACAGCCGCGATGACGACAACGGCACCATGGAAACTGCCTACTACGGCGACACCGCTTGGTGGTATGAGGGTCCCCCCCCGGGCCCGTGGATCATGACCGACCAGGAGAACAACCTGGTTGGTTGCGTCAACCCGGATGGCTCCAAGGGCTGCGCAAACCTGCCGAGCATCACCTGGCGATTCGTGACCGCCATCGCCAAGGGCGAACCGCACCACTGGACCTCCATGGGCGGCGACGCGCAGAAGGGCGCCCTGTCGGTCATGTTCAGCGGACCGCGCGTCAACGCCACCTATGACCCGATGCGCAAACAAGGGGCCATCCTCCTCGGCAACGGCGGCGACAACAGCAACGGCTCGCAGGGCACCTTCTATGAAGGCGCGATGACGGCCGCGGGCACTTTCCCGACGGACGCCACCGACCAACTGGTGCAGGCCAACGTGGTGGCTGCCAAGTACGACGTGGCGCGGCTGAGCCTGGCGCCGGCGTCGGCAACCGCCACTCCGCCAGGACTCCAGACATTCACACCGGGATCCTCGCAGGAGACCACCGTGACCTTCACGAATACCACGGGCGCGCCCGCGGTGGGCGTCAGGTTGAGCATTTCCGTGCCCAACAAGCAGTGGACCTCCCTCGTTCCGGGCACCAAGGATACCCCGAAGAGATTCGCTGACCCGGTGGCGCCGGGTGCGAGCGTGAGCGCGACCTTCAAGGTCACCTCCGGGCCGGCGGCATTTAACGGTGACCTGGTCGGCAACGCCTCCTGGACGAACCCGACGAGCGGCAGGAAGCAATCGGAGACAGCGGCCGAGAAAGTGCGAAACGTGAGCCCGGTCAAGATCAACGAATTCCGCATCAGCTCCGGATCTCCGAGCAACCCGACGAACTCGTTTATCGAACTCTACAACGCCGGCGCCACGAGCGTTGACATCTCCAACTGGACCCTGACCGAACACCCGGCTCAGCAAGCAATCTTCTCGACGGTGAAGATCGCGGCCGGAACGAAGCTTGCGGCTCATGGCTTCTACTTGCTTGGCCTCTCCAACTCCGGGCTGGCAGTCGCAGCGCGCGCCGGCGATACCACAGTCCACGTCAGGAGCACGGCCGGCATGTCGCCCGCCGATACGATCAGCATCGGCACCGGTTCCAACCTGGAGACGTGCAAGATCGCGAGCATCGGAACGGCGGCCAGCAACCACACGACACTGTGGCAACCCCTCCCCGAAGGTCCAGTGATCACAATCCCCGCCGGTTCAACCAATGTGCCTGTCGCAAGCGTATCCGGCTTTGTTGTCGGCGAGAAGATTGCCCTCGGCTATGGCGCCACCTACCCCGCCGTCGCAAAGGCCTTTGAGCACTATGAGGTGGCCACAGTCACGGCGGTCGGCAAGCCGGGCACGCAAGCCTACCTGGCGGCCGACGCGCCCGCCGGCGCAACCAACATCAAGGTGACGTCGGTCTCCGACATATCGGCCGGTGATAAGATCAGGCTGGACATCGACAGCGCGGGCCATGGGATCGAGACCGTCACGGTCACGCACGTCGGCACAAGGGCCAACCAGACAAATCTCGCGGCCGATGCGAGCGCCGGCGCGACCCATATCAAAGTCCGAAGAATGGAAGGTTTCGCCGTAGAGGACAAGATCACGGTTGGCACGTCTGCGAACAAGGAAGCCGTTACCGTCACCGCCGTCGGCGCCGCGGGTCCCAACGGCGCCGGAATCGACTTCACGCCGGCCCTCACCCAGGCCCACATTGGCGACGAGTGGGTGGTTGCTCCGGGCACGGGACTCGACTTGGCAGCACCGCTCAAATTCAACCATGCAGCCAATCTCCCCTTCAGCGATCGGGGAACCGGGATCAGCTTCCAGCCGGTGACGGCCTTTGCTCATTCGAGCAACGAGCCCATCCAGGCGCTTGGTACTGGCATCACCCTCGACAAACCCCTGACCAACAACCACGCGATCCACGCGGTTGTGCGCGACTCCGCGGTCACGACCGCGGGCTACCAGGGAACGCCGGAACCCAACCAGTGGTTTGGTGGCCCCGAGCTGACCACCAGCGCGGTCCTCTTTGGCAGATTCACCATCTCCATCAGAGAAGGCAGCATGGTGCTGCGGGACCCTTCGGGCCTGGTTGTCGATAGCCTCAACTATGGTAGCCTCGTCGACCCATGGGCCGCACAGGGCTACCAAGCCACCTCCGGGCTCGACAAGAGCGGCTGCTACGCTCCAACGCCCGGTCCGGCCGGTGGTTTCGGGCCGTTCGCTGCGGCCGCCGGCGCCACAACTACCAGCGCGGGCCGCTTCCCGGACGGCCTAGACACCGATAGCAACTGCACCGATTTCCTGTTGCAGCCCGCCACCACCCTACCGACCGGGTCGGCCACGGGAGCGACCAATATCAAAGTCGCCAGCGTGGCAGACTTTGGCGCTGGCCAGACGATTCTGATTGATACGGGCGCTGACTTCGAGACCGCCGTCATCGCGACGGTTGGCACGGCAGGCGCCACCACCGTGGGCGCCGCCACCGGCGTGGGGGCGACCGTTATCCCGGTCGCCAGCGTGATAGGCTTCAGCGCCGACCAGACCATCGCCATTGACAGTGGCGCAAACCATGAGACGGCGGTTGTCGTCTCCATCACCGGCGGCAGAGGTGGCACTACCATCACCGTCGCTGCGCCGCTCGCTTTTGCGCACGTGGCGGGTGCACAGGTCTCGGGCACCGGCATCACCCTAACCGCCGCCTTGACCAAGGCGCATGCCAGCGGCGCGCAGGTGGCCAGGAGCCTTCCTACACCCGGTGCGCCCAACCAGTATTTCAGGTCCAAGTAAGAGGTGACAGAGGAATGCGCAACGGAAGCCGCCGACTGTCGGGAGCGAGCGCTCAGAAGCTTCTATTGGCGGTTCCTTCTCTCTATTTGGCCGGCCGGATGGACGCCAGTTGCATGCCACACCACCCGCTTTCCCCTCCGAGCTTCAATGCGCGTCGGCCGGTCGATGCCGGCAGGAACGGATCGGGCGCGCTGATCCTGAGTGTAGTCGGCTACTCGGAAGTTGGATCACACCTTCTGCGTATGACTCCTCCCTAGTCGCCCAGCGTTTACCAACACGGTCCGGCCAGCTAAACGGCGCACTCAGAAACTAGCTTAGCTAGCTAGCACGATTGGCCAGACGTCCGCCTCGGCGGAATGGGCTTGGGTGGGATTATTTCGACAACCGTGGCACAGACGTAGGGCCTTTTCAGAAATCGCGCCACAGATTTTCATGAGTTGTGAACCGAGCAACTGGAAGTCCTTTGATGTCAGTAGCGACGAATCGCTTACTGCGACATCCTACACCGGGCCTGGCAATGGTGCCTTTTGGTGCCGTCGTCCCCAGGGCTTTGCGCCGTGGGCTAGGCCGTCGCCCGCTTTGCGGGCTCGGAGGGGCGGATGCGAACCAGAGTCCTACCTATTCCCGCCGTCTGCGATGGGCTCGAGATTCATCAGCCAACCGCCGGATCCAGACGTGAGGCGGACGGTAACCAGGTCGCGAGGTCCCAATTGCATGCCCATCGTCTGCATACGTTCCCGCACAAACATGAGCAGCGCATTTTCAAAGACGGAAGGATGCCAGGTATAGAGGCTGACGAGTTCGGCCGGGACCCCCAGTCGGCGGGCGGCATTATCGCGAAGCGCCGCGAGCTGGGGCACTTGTCCGGCATCGCGGATCTGCCAGAGGGGGCGGAGGGGCCACTCCCAGGCGAAGTCTCGCGTCGCCGGCAAGTAAGCGAGGACCAAGGTCTCCGCTTGCGGCGTGTTGAGGGAGAAATAGAGCTTTTCCTGGGTTTGCGGCAAGGCTCTCAGCCATTCGGCGTCGACACGAATCGAGACCCGAGGCAAGGCCCGGCGCTGGTCCGAGCTCAGTGCCGCGAGGCTCGACGCCAACGACTCTTGGTGCGCGATCAAACCGGGCAGCGACACACTGCCCAACGTGCTGGACGTGGGACGGGGCACATCGCGAGTTGCCGGGCTAGCGGCCGCCGGAGCCGCAGAAAGCGCGGCGAGGAGACGAAGGGCTCCGACAGTGTCGGGAAGCGGCAGGGCCTGCAGGGGCGGCGAGACCGGCGCATCGGCATCGACATCCGGGCTGCTTTTCGACAGCACGACTGGCGCGGGCGGATCGGACGGCGCGAGCGGTTCAGGCGCATCCGCGTGGTGAGAGGGCCGCGTCGCGCGCTCTGGGGAATCGCGGGGCGGAGAGGTTGACGGAAGCGAGAGTCGCGGGCGGAGGATCACCATCGCTGTGACTTCGGCAGGAAGCGGAAGGGTTACAGCATGAGTGCGAGCCAAAGCGACCATGATCGCCACGAGCGTGCTTAAGAGCCCGGAAGAAAGGGCAAGCGCTGCGGGATGCGGTCCTCTGGCCTCAAGCAGGACGAATCGGGGTGCGCCGTCAGCCTCGTGGCAAGAGGCGTTCACCCTGATTTCACCCGGCCCGCGCGTCCGGAGCCCAGCTCGCGTAACGGGAGAAGTAATCGGCATAGCTGTTCACGGAATTCGAATACCAGTTGATGTAGGTCCACATGTCCTTCGAGTACTTTTTCTCAAAGACTCCAGGGCCGGCCACGTACTTGGCGGCGGCGCGCGCCCAGTCCCCCTCTTCCCCGTAGTAGCGAGCCAGCAGGAGCGTTCCCATCCAGGCGTTGAATTCCGGCTCCTTCAGACGCTCCGAGGGCCAGCCTTCCGCCTCGCAGCGCGCCGGCATAATCTGGTACATCCCCACTTCGCCGGCGGCGCCCTGGGGCGGATAGGTCTCAAGGTGCGACTCCATCCACGCCACAGCCAAGGCAAGAGGCACTGGGGTGCCGTTGGCTTTTGCCCAGCGGACGACGCGCCGGTAGGCAGCGCGGTCGATGGCACTGCTGCTTGAATCCCGCCAGGCTTGCGGAGAGCCAACGCCTGACGGCCGGGGTTGATGAAGGTCACTGGAAGCTGGGGCCTGAGAAGGTTCGTCGGGAGCCTCGCGAGTGAGGCCGACAACGGGTGACGGCTCAGGGCTCGCGACCGCTGCGCCCCTGGGCGCGGTATTGTTGCGTACCTCCTCCAGGGTCCGACGCAACTCGTCGTAGAAAGCTTGACGCGCACCCCTGTTGTCGCGCAGACGCTCAAGCTCGTCGCGGATACGGTGGGCTTCGGGTTCGCTAGCCTTCGCATGCTCGCGCTGGCCACCGCTTACGGTGGGCGCCTGCTTCCAGGTCGCGAATTGCCTCCAATGCGCGCCGGCACCGACAAACAAACGGAAAGGAGATCTTACCTCCGAGCTTGCAGGGGCAGCCTCGGCGTGATTTCCCTCGGGGCCGAATCCAAGTGAAGTTGCGGGCGGCAAGGCAGGTGGAGGCGGGGGTATGATCTCGGTTTCGGGCGGCGTCGAGGCCGGAACCGAGTGCCAAGCGTGCTTCGCCGCATCAGACCGCCTGCTATGCGGCGAGCGTGGCTGGCTCGATACCTGTTGCGGCGAGCCTCCCAGCGTTGCCCGCGTCAGAAAACAGCACCCAACTCCGGCCGCAACGAAACATATCGAAATAGAGGCGATTCTCGCCGGGGTCATGTCCCCTCCTTCCATGAAGCTGTGAAAGAACTGAACACAGAGGCGCGGAGACACGGAGAAAAAGCGAGAAGATCACATCAGGTGTCGTTGTTTTCCCAGGCGCTTCTCATTTCTCTCTGTGCCTCTGTACTACAAACCCCAATCTTCTTCTCGGCTCGCGACGATTTTTCTTGCTCGCCACTCGCCACTCGTCACTAGCCACTTCGCTCCATCTGGTTGCGGCCCAAGGCCGCCCTGGGTTGGAAGCTCTTTCCCAATTATTCGAGACCTTCCATGCGGGCCGAATAGTACTAAGCGTCGGATCAGGGGGAAGGTGGTGTTGTGGTTCCCGCCCAGTTTCGCCGGTCGATTTTCACTCCCTGCAACTTGAGGTGAGCTTCGACGGGACGCCTTACGTAGTAGTCATAAGACTCTTCCAGTTTGTCGGAATCGACGGGCTTCGCTGTCAAGCCACACGCCTTCGAGCCATACGTGGCGCGGCAAGTCTCGGAAAGGACGGCAACGTGATTCACGCCGCTCTCCAGCTCCGCAAGTGGCGAGCGGAGCGCCCTTAGATACAACTCGGACCGCTGCTTGCCCAGGGCGCCGGGTTCGAAGTCGGCGCTCTGCGCCGCTGCTCCTGGGGCAAGAGCCAGATACAGCGCGGCGATAAGCACAACGCAGGCTGAAGTCACCGCGGGGAAGAGGGTACGATTGCTTGGGCGCGATTTCATATATTACTCCTGCGGCAGCTTGCCGCGACAAGCCTTAACGTCACCGGTCTCGCGGAGGCAGTCCCGCAACTGCTCCAAGTCGGCGTCCGGCCGGGCCGCTCGCGTCGAGCCGCTGAGGGTGTTCTGAACTTCGGGGCTGAGCGGCAAACGCTCCACCGACTCGGTGGCCTGGCGGCCCTCTTCCAGCGTATCTTCCACCTGGGCGCGCACCAGATCATATTCAAGCCGGTCGGCGAGCCGCAGCCGGTTCTGATGGGCGGAAAGCGCTTCTGCCGAGTAAACCTGCGCCTGTCCCTCGTAGGCTTTCTGGAGTTGCTTCAGCCTATCGAGTTCGGCCGACGCATCCGTCATTTCCTGTTGGGCTTGCGCTACTTGGGCGGGCAGCAACTTATCGCTGTGCTCAAGCTCCGAGAGGCGGCGGTCAATGTCGCGCATCGCCACCAGCGTCTCGGGCGACTCCGGCTGCCGGGCGAGGTTCGTAAGCGCCAGCTCGAGTTCCTGACGACTCACGCCGGCGCCGTTCGGTTTGGTCAAGTTGCCGAGCTTCAGGCGCCGCTTGGCAATGAAATCCTCGACCGCTTGCCTCTTGCCGAAGACCGCGTGGGCCTGGTCGTTGTAGTCGCCCGCCAGTTCCTCGCTGGTTTGCTCGCGGTCGGCCTCATCGTCCATCTCCACCTGGACCATTTTTGGATCCGCGAACCGCTCCAGGCTCGGGTCGCCGCCGGCCTTGGCATAGGACGCCATTTCGTGCTCGCGCTGTTGGTGACGGCCCCGGTAATCCTCGACCTTGCGGCTGACACGCGCACGGAAGGGCTGATTGTCCAGCGGCATTTCGCGCGCGCCCTGAGTGTCGCCAGCGGCCGACGGTGGGACGTTCGCGCTGTCCGACGGATTGCTTACCGGCGTTTCAATGGTTGCCGGCGGCGACGAGCCGGACGGATTGCTTGCCGGCGTTTCAACGGTTGCCGGCGGCGAGCCGGACGGATTGCCTGCCGGCGTTTGAGCGGTCGCGGGCGGTGAGGTGGATTGTGCCGCCGCCGCGTCCCCAGGCGGAGACGGCGGCGGACTGGAAGCGGGATCTTGGGTCTGCGCTTGGCTGGCCACTGCCCAGCACGTCAGCAGGAGAATGGTTCCGTATCTCATTGTTGAACTCCTTCAACCAGCGCCCCTTGCACCAGCGGATCGTTAAGGACCGGATCACGCTCCCAGTCGGGGTCGGTTGCGCGGAGCATCACTACCAGGTTTCGCGCCATCTCGGCCCGCGCGCCCTCTGGCAACGCCGACGCCTGTCCCTCGCGGTAGGCCTCGCGCATGAGTTTGAGGGAATCCTTGTCGCCTTCCTTGAATCGCGCGACCGCCTCCAGGTACTTGCCGAAAATGCGATCCACCTCTGGCCGGTCTTTGAACCTGATCGACCGCAGATCCTGCCGCACTGCGTCGGGATTGCTGTCGAGCTGGTCTGCAAGCGTCAGCAAGTCATCGGAAGGAGGAATCGTCACGCCGCGGCCCCACGTCTCCGGCTGAAGCTGCGCTCCGTCCTTCACGATCTCACCGCTGGCCACCACCGAAACCGGTCGGCCAATCACAAAGTTCACCACCGTGCCCGCAGGCACTACCAAGCTCGGTCCCCGCCTGGCGACAGTCCAGATCGCTGCGACGAGCAGACCCCCGCCAGCCCCTACCGCAGCTCCAAACGGCCCCGCGGCCACGAAGCCAGCGCCGGCTCCAACCGTGACTGACCCGAAGTCCACGGCTGCGTCCTTAACCAGTCCGCGCTTGCCGTGCGCTGTGTTCTCGTGATCCACCTGGCGACCGTTGATGTCAGTGGGGTAGCCTTCAACGGGAATTATTTCCCCATCAGCGGTGTCCAGCGAATACAGACCCAGCCTTAAACGGGAGCGTCCCTTCACCCGCCCTGCCCGCTGGCTCTCGAGCACGGCGACGCTGACGTGTGTACCCGCAGCTAGCGCCAGTTCGCCGTCGGTCGAGACGACGTCCTGGACTAGGGTTCCTGGCACGGTTCGAACTTCGCCAAACGAGTGCCATTCATAGAAGTCTTTGGTTCCGACGGAACGCTCGAGCCGCACCGAGAGCTTAGTCCCCGGCTCGATCCGAATCCGCTCGCCGGCCTGAAGGCCCTGAAGGGAAGGGAGACACGCCGACACCGATAGCGCCAACATCAGCCGTGACAGTTGATGGCTCATGGGTTTCTCCGTTGTCTTGGACTTAGGAAATCGCTTACCCGTAGCCGCGAGAAAAGTGCTTGTCGAATCTGCCTTGCCCCGTCCCGCGGTGGGCGAGTTTCGCCCGTTGTTACCCCAATGCAAGCCACCTGCCAGTTTCTCCTGGGCGGCAGGTGCTTCGGCCCCGATCGCGAGTGGGGTGGGGCGAGACGGAGTCTAAGTATTTAGCGGTCAGTTATTTATGTCGTTAATCGCCCCTTGGGCGGCGCTGGAATCTTCTGGGCCATGTGCACAGTTAGTTGCTCGAAATCGTGAGTTTGAACTCCCAGCCCGACTTTCTTCTTCCGTTATCCAGGTTGAAAATGCGCGCCCGGAGAGGTCGGGTTGGCCAATATGAGCCACAAGGTGGTGGTTTTGGGCCAGTGCGTAGCGGAAGCTGTCGACTCTTGCCCTTGGATTCGAAGCCGGAGTTCCCGGTGCCGCCTAACCCGCTCAAGGGGCTGATGGGGCGCCGCCGAGGCTTGGCTTCCCGCAACCATGGCAAAGGCCGCGTCGGATTCCAATCCAGGCGTGATGTTCATCGTGCGCCTGCTTGCGGCGGCGTCCGTGACCGATGATGGAATCGCGTTCGCAAACCGGGCATCGCCGCAGGATGAGCTTATCGCAGTCTGCGGCCCAATCGGTTTCCTGCTTGTGCGGCGGGGCAGAAAGTGGGATAAAAAGAATCGTGGTTCATAGGGGCTCTGCCCCGGCGTTGACCTGCCAAGATCTGAGCCGGAAGCGGGGCCCCTCCTCCGGAGAGAAAAACCCCAACTGAAGAAGAATAACGCTTCTCAGCTACGATTTTGGAGGCCTGATTCAAAGGATTGGCCGGTTAATTTGGCCAAATCGGAAACTGACCGTTGCGCGGGTCGCGGCGGATTCCTGGCGCGAAATCGCCTTATCACCACTGACTTGTCACCCTCTCAAGCGCCTCACGAGAGTCATAGATCCTCCCTGGTCGGCTAGCGTTTGCCAATGATTCGTCACGCGTGACGTGAACAATCCGGTCGGTTGACGGGGTACCCGGAGGCCATCAGGCTGACGGCAGGCGCAGCGGGCAGCCGCGGAAAGGATTTCCGAGTGGCAACGATACGCCCGCCCGGAATCGTGTTGGTACTCAGGCGAAATGATCATAAGTGCCTTCATTGGCTCACCTTCAACACCCAAGCCGGCTGCGGCAGCAGCTCTTCCGGGAGGTCCGGGAGCTCGATCGATGTCCCGCCCTTTACCCCCTTAAACTTCAAGGGCGCCGTGGACCCGAGCAGAGTGACCGACTTGACGCCAGCCACACCCTGAAGGAGAAAGTTCCGGCCCGGCCAGCGCGGCAGAATCGCAAAGAGATCGCTGCCCTTCGTGGTGAAGAACGCTTCGATCCCCGCTTTGCCGGGCTCGGGCTTCGCCGCCAGCTTCGTCACATCGTAGGCTGTCTCGAACTCCTTGTTGTACTCGGTCTTGGGAACTTCGCCGGCGCTCCATTGCCGGGTGGCTTTCCATGGCTTCGTGCCATAGATCGCTTCGCCGTTGACCTTCAGCCAGGCGCCGATTTGCAGAAGGCGCTCCTCCATCACCACGGGGATGTTGCCGTCGGCATCGGGCCCGATATCCAGCAGCAGGTTGCCGCCGCGGCTGACTAGATCCACCAGCATAATCACGAGTTCGCGGCCACTGTGGTAGTGCCCCAAGCGCTCGGCACGGTTGTAACCGTAACTAAAGCCCATGCCGCGGCTTTCCTCCCAGGGATGATCCATGCCGGTCATGCCGGGCGTGTATTCTGTAGTCCAATAGCCGCCGTGTCTGTGGCGGCAATCGCTTCCCCAACGGTCGTTAATGACCACCTCGTCCTTCACCGGGGACTCGTTGAATAGCCAGGCGAGCAGTTCGGGACTGTGCCATTCGGCGGAGGGCAGTTCCCACTCGCCGTCGCTGAAAATGATGGAAGGCTTGTAGCGTGTGACGAGGTCCTTAAACTGCGGGAACATGTGCTCCCTGATGTAGCGCGGCTTGTCAGAGAGCCACAGCGGGTTGTACCACTCGTAGAGCGAATAGTAGTAACCCATGCGCAGACCCCTCCGCCGGACCGCATCGGTCAGGTCGCCCAAGATATCGCGGCGGGGCCCAATCTCGACCGCATTCCAAGGCCGCCCCCAGGTCGCAGAGGCCTCCTTGCTCGGCCACAAGGCGAATCCCTCGTGATGTTTCGAGGTCAACGCCACATACTTCGCGCCCGATCGTGCAAAGACGTCGGCCCAGTGATCAGGGTCGAACAATTCGGCCCGAAACTGCGGCGCGAAGTTCTGATAGGGGAAGTCCGGGCCATACATCTTCTGGTGATAGGCCCAGGTGCCTGTCTGGATGGGATTCGCTTGGGCATCATCCCTGCCGCGTGTCATCGCGTTCCAGTACCACTCCGCGTAGGCCAGCTTCCCCGGGATCACCGGAGCATAGGCCGGCACCGAATAGACGCCCCAGTGAATGAAGATGCCGAACTTAGCGTCGGTGAACCAGGCCGGCGTGGGCCGTTTGTCAATGGAGTCCCAAGTCGGCTGGTAGGTTTGGGCACTGAGGCCGCTGACGAATAGGAGGAAGATCAATGACAGTTTCATAGGTGGTTTCAGTCCATTCTATAACATCGCGACATAAGTTGTAGCGGCGCTCTATGAGCGCCGACCGGCGGTCACAGACCGCCGCTACAGCCGGATGCGAAATCACTTATGTCGCTCTGTTTAGAACGACGGGAACCCTTGGCGTGAAGAAAAAAGTCCTTATTATCGTGGAAAACCTCCCGGTTCCTTTCGACAGGCGGGTGTGGAAAGAAGCCTTATCGCTGCGCGAGAACGGGTACGAGGTGACCGTTTTGTGTCCCCGGGGCAAGGGCTACGAGCAAAGGCATGAAGTTATCGAGGGGATTGATATCTACCGGCATTCGATGCCCCCGGAAGGAAACAGTGTCCTCGGCTACCTGCGCGAGTACACATCCGCGCTGTTCTGGGAGTTCCTATACACATGGTGGATCTATCTGCGGCGCGGATTTCATGTGATTCAGGGATGTAATCCTCCCGACAGCATTGTTTTGATTGCCCTGCCGTTTAAACTTCTTGGGGTCAAGTACGTCTTCGATCATCACGACGCAAACCCGGAGCTATATTTTTCGAAATACGGCAAAAAGGGAGTCTTCCACAAGGGCCTGTCTTGGCTTGAAAAGCTAACCTACCGCTTCAGCGACGTCGTCATGGCCACTAACGGTAGTTACCGAAACCTGGCGGTGACCAGGGGCGGCATCGATCCGGAACATGTGTTTGTGGTTCGCAACGGCCCGGACTTGAGAACCTTCAAAGCCGTCCCCCCGAACCCTGCTCTGAAGCACGGCAAGCCTTACCTCATAGGTTATGTCGGAACGATGAGCGTTCAGGAGGGCTTGGATATCCTCCTGGAGGTGGCGCTCCACATCAAGAACTCAGGACGTCGCGACATTCATTTCACTTGTGTCGGCGGGGGACCAGGGCTGGCTGGACTCCGAAAAATGGTCACGGATAAAAACCTCGACGACATGGTCGACTTCACGGGGCGGATTCCAAACCAACAACTGTTAGAGATTCTTTCCACCGCCGATGTATGCGTCAATCCCGACAAGCCGTGCCGAATGAACGATATCTCCACCATGGTCAAGATCATGGAATATATGGCCTTGGGTAAGCCCATCGTTCAATTCGATTTGACCGAGGGCAGATTCAGCGCCATGGAGGCATCTCTGTAC
>DATFYM010000097.1:0-3815 GCA_035315065.1 Terriglobia bacterium | reverse complement strand
TTCTCGATCTGCATCATGATGATGGGACCGTCCAGCGTCACCTGATGCCGCGCAATGATGGGCAGCACCAGGCTGTACCAATGCTGCGACGTGGCGATGCTTTGCGGATCGTCGCTGCGCAGCGGAAAGCGCTTGGCCACGATCCAATGCGGGAAGCCGCCCGCGTCCCACTCCGCGCAGACATAAGGTCCGGGCCGCGCGATCATCCAGAAGCCCATCTCCTTGACGAGCTTCACAAAGTCCTCGAACTCCGTCAGGTCCGCGTGACCTTCTTCCGGCTCGTGATAGTTCCAGAAGATATAGGTCTCGATGGTGTTGAACCCGGCGGCCTTGAAGCAAGTCAGGCGATCGCGCCACAGCGCCCGCGGGCAGCGCGGATAGTGGAACGCGCCGCTCATGATGAAGGCGTCCTGATTGTTGATGGTGAAGCAACTCGCGTCGTAGCGAATGAGGTGTGGGTTCTCGAACTCCATCTGACCCGCCGGCGGAAGCAGGATTTCGAGCGCCCCCGGATGGGCCCCAGGATGGGGTGGGCCGGCGAAGCTCAGGCCCACCGATCGGCCCAGGGTCGCAGCGAGGGGCGCACCGAGCGCGGATTCAAGGAACTTTCTGCGGGATGAGTTCATGACCCTCCTCCAACCTCTGGAGCCAGTCCAAGAGGAGGCTCCATCCACAGATTACACAGATTCAACAGATTCGGAAGAAGAATTGAAGTCTTTTCTTGGTTGCGACCAGCGGTGCGCTGTATAGTCTGCGGATAGAGGAGAGGCGGCCGGACGCTCGTCCCGCCCGGCCGCGTGCTTCGCTCGATGGTTGCTCTCCCGAAGGCTACATATGTAAGCTATCTAGTTCCGGGAATGCAGCTCCTGGCAGGTCACGCAGTACCGCGCCCAGGGAAGCGCCTTGAGCCGGGCGGCGGAAATCTCTTCCCCGCACCCTTCGCACTCGCCGTAGGTGCCCTTGGCCACCCGTTTCAGGGCGCCTTCAACTTCTCTCAACATGCCCGTCTGGAGCTCGACGGTCATGGCGATGACGTCCTGCTCGTGGACCTTCACCGCAAACTCCACCTCGTCCGGCGATTGCACGTTCGTTGCCAGAGCGTCGTTTCTGACTGCAGCCAGAAGCTCGTCCCGCTTCTTCAAGAGTATTTTCCGATACGGAGCCTTGTTGACCTTCACCGCTGTTGCCATGTTCATCCTTTCCCTCGCTCTTGTGGCCCTCACCGCTATTGGAGGGCCTTTGCATCCAAATACGCGGTCTTAGATGGTAGCAGAGTCAAGAAAGTTGCACAATAGTTTATCCGGAACAGAATTCATTGCCTTTTTTTTCTTCGGGTTAACTAATCCCTTCACCGCTGTGATAGAATCTCGCCGGCATTTCGGACGGCAACGCTGATAGAAGTCAGTCATTATGCGATTGTTAGAGTCCGATAGGGAAGATAAGATCACTGTCGGACCCGACCATGTTCTCGGGTGATTCAACGACTCAACCCGAAAGAAAGGCGGCAGTATGTCCAGCCGGTTAAGCCACTCCGGCCAGTCCGGCCGGGAAGTGATGTTGGAGCGGATCCGAGAGGCGCTAGGCCGCCGTACAGCCCCAGCAGGACAAGCCGCCACCGCGGCCACAGCCGACCCAGCCTCCGACGCGCTCCGGCGCTTGGAGCACTTGGAGCCGCTCGGAGAGGTCATGCCGGCCGTCCCACCCGACCAGTTGGTCCCGCGGCTCGAGGAGGAACTCGAGAAGGTGGCGGTGATCACCCACCGGGCGTCGAGCCTCATCGGGCTGGAGAAAATCCTGGCCGACATTTTCACGTCCTCTAATGCCACAAGCGTCGTCCTCTCCCGCAATCCCTTGCTGGCCCGCCTGGGGATCGAGGGCCGACTGCGTGCCTCGGGGAAGTCGGTAGCGGTCTGGGCGGAGCATCCGTCGTCGCCCGCCCCCTCGACCGATCCCGCCTCGCACGCCGGACACGAGGCCGAGGAGGCTTTCCGCCAGCATTGTTTTTCCGCCGGGGTTGGAATCACCGGCGTTGACTTCGCTCTGGCGGAGTCGGGAACCTTGGTCGTCACCAGCCTCACGGAAGGCAGCCAGCTCGCATCGCTCGCCCCGCCGGTCCACGTGGCGCTGTATCGGCGCGAACAGGTCCTGGCCACCATGGAAGAGGTGCTCGATCGCCTGCCCGGCCTGCCCGTTTCGCGCGACCCCGCCGCTCCTACCACTCCGAATTGGGGTCGCTCGGTGGTGTTCATCACCGGCACCAGCCGGACCGCCGACATCGAGCAGATCCTGATCCGGGGCGTGCACGGACCGCGCGAGGTCCACGCCATCCTGATCGAGGAAGCTTGCCTCACTGGCGGCTCCTAACCCGGACTAACGGTGGCTTCGTTCCTGCGTTTTCCACAACCCGGTCCTTTGTTTTCATGCAAATCGGTGGCTTCGTTTTTCAAAAAGCTCTCGGCTCTCAGCCAGCAGCCGTCAGCTTAGTCCTGGTATTTCATAATTACGGTGAACGTATTCCGGGGTTCGGGATTCGGGGTTCGGGATTCGCGGAGGAGGATTGCGGTTCGGGAATTTGTTCTGCGAACCCCGAACCCCCAATCCCGAACCCCGCGTGCATCGTCACCGTATTTGTGAAATGTACCACTTAGGTGTCGCTCACCGCCGCTTGTTGGGGTGGCTCCCGAGCCACGAATCTGAACACGTTTTGATAAAATCGATCGCAAAAACCCCAACTTTCTGCGATTATCTGCACGTTTTTGCTGGAAAATGGCGGAATTGGGCGCGATTCTGCGCAAAAAGGGGACCTCAAAAACGGCGCGTTTTCAAATAAGCCCTCAAGGCTCGCCAGAGGCACAGCTAGCAACTCCTTTAGATTGAGCAACCCTTCGCCCCTTCTATTTCAGAAATTTGGCCAACAACCACCGCGGAATCAACAGATAGGCCTCGCCACGTTTCCGTCGCCCGACAAAACCCGAAGGGGTCACCCGACCGCTCGACGGAGACACCGTTAGTAAGTCCTTTAGATTGAGCAGGTCCTTGCTTGTTTCTCCCCACTCGATTCGCCGACAACCATCGTTGAATCAATAGATTGCCGTCATCGCTTTTCGGTCGCCCGACAAAACGCAAGAAGGTCACCCGACTGCTCGATGGAAGCACCTCTAGTAAGTCCTTTAGATTGAGCAAGTCCTCGCCTATTGTCTTTCGCAACTTGGACGACAACCCTTGCGGAATCAATAGATAGCCCCCGTCCCATTTCGGTCGTCCGAAAGAAACAGATAGGGTGGCGTGACGCTCGTCCTGCGTGGCTAGTAAGTCCTTTGAATTCATCATACAGTGGCTTCCTCGGCTGATCAACTTGGCGAGTAATCGGCGTCGAATCAACAGGATGGCGTGAAGAATTAACCGCCGAAGCACGGAGGAACAGAGACAGAACGATGATGACATGAAGGTGCCTTTAGTTTCCCAACGGTCCGTCATTCTTTTCTGTGCCTCTGTATCTCTGTGTTGGAGGCTCCTTTGCACGTAGGTCACAACTCCTTTGGAGGAAGTGAGCGCCGATTACCGATTGACACGAGCCGCCGGACTTGACACGTTTTAATAAAACGGGTCGCGAAAAAGCCCTCGTTAACTGCCTCTTCGAGCCCCTTCGCACGCCCTTCGCTACACGC
The DNA here is from genome assembly GCA_035315065.1 of Terriglobia bacterium. Classification (GTDB taxonomy): domain Bacteria; phylum Acidobacteriota; class Terriglobia; order UBA7540; family UBA7540; genus DATFYM01. Next base: position 147 of record DATFYM010000097.1, on the reverse strand, counting down.
TTTTGGTAAAAATTGGTAAAATTTGGTATGATTTGGTAGGCGCAAAAATGCCCGAAAACGGACACCCGTTCCGATAACCCACTTGTTTGCAACACCAGCTCTCCACCAAAATCGGATATCCACAGGGGAAATTGGCGGTAATTCCCC
>DATFYM010000096.1:0-11652 GCA_035315065.1 Terriglobia bacterium | reverse complement strand
GGTGGATACTGCGGTCCGGCGGTGAAGCCGATCGCGCTCAACATGGTGGCGGCCTGCGCCAAGCACGTGAAGATCCCGATAAGCGGAATCGGCGGTATCGCCACCTGGCGTGACGCCGCCGAGTTCATCACCCTGGGAGCCCGATCGGTGCAGGTTTGCACGGCGGCCATGCACTACGGCTTTCGGATCGTCGAAGACATGATCGACGGCCTCGGCGCCTACCTCGACGCCAAGGGCTTCACCAAGGTCGGGGAACTGGAGGGACGCGCCATCGAGAGCGTGACCGATTGGGGCAATCTCGACCTCAACTACAAGATCATCGCCCAGATCGACGCCGCCAAGTGCATCGGCTGTCACCTCTGTTACATCGCCTGCGAGGATGGCGCCCATCAGTGTATCGAGGAGTATCCTCGCCTGAATGGGGGCCTGAACGGGGGCAATGGCAACGGGGGGACGCGCGTGCCTCGTATTCTCGAAGAGGAGTGCGTGGGCTGCAATCTGTGCGCGCTCGTCTGCCCGGTGGAAGGCTGCATCACGATGAAGGAAGTGGACACGGGCCAGCCGGTCGTCTCCTGGAATGAGCGCGTGCGGCGGCAGCAGCGGGAGGCAGGGATTGCCTACACGCCGTCGCTTTGGGGGAATGACTGAAACCCTGTTTAAGGCGTTGCAGTAGCAGTTAATGGCGGGAATGGCCGGCTTCTGCCGGGGAGGGTAAAATGATAGATTGTCATTTCGGGTGTGATTTCGGTGTCAGATGGCTAAGCCGTGCCCACAATGCCGTTCAACCAGGACCCGTTCAGTCGACGGCTGGCAGGATCGTCTCCTCAAGACCCTCGGCTGGCGCGTCCGGCGGTGCTCCGATTGCGGCACGCTGAGACGGGTTCCCAGCGCCGTGGTGGAAGCGGAGAGGGCTGCTCGGGCCGCCCGCCATCGCGAGCGGCGAAGGCGCGAGAGGCCAACGCCCGCCGCGGCGTCTCCATCCTTTTCCGCTGAAGCCTATGTCCCTGCGGCGCCCGGCGTCGCGTCGGCGGTGGCCAACGATCCGGAAGGCGGGGACGAATGGGAAGTTACCCTGTCTTGCCCTTATTGCGGGTCCACCAAAACCTTTCGGTCGAAACGCAGCTTCTGGGAGCACCTGCTGCGCAGAGGCAGGATGATGAGGTGCCGTGGTTGTGGGAGACGCTTTCCCGAGGAAAAAGGGCGACCAGCTACTAGACTAGCGTAGTTAGATAGTTAGCTGGCGTGGGAAGTGTCAGCGTGCTGAGATTGGCTTTGCCGGAATCCCTCAAATCGAGATCTCACCTTCGAATCATGCCGAACCCAGCTTTTCCCTCAGTGACTCGCCGCATCGCCCAGTCCACCACCATCGTCATGGTGAGCGTCCTGGCAAGCCGGCTGCTTGGCTTCTTTCGCGAGTGGACGGTAGCGCATCAAATGGGCTCCAATGCGGTCACTGACGCGTACTACGCCGCGTTCACTCTGCCCGATTTTCTGAACTACCTTGTCGCCGGCGGATCGCTGAGCCTGACCTTTATTCCCGTCTTCGCGCAATACGTCGCCGACCAGCGCGAGGATGAAGGCTGGCACGTGTTCTCGACGGTGATCACTTTCATGGGAGCGGCGGTCACCGGCCTGATTCTGGTGGCGGAGGTTTACGCTCCTCGCCTGGCGACGATGATCGCGCCCGGTTTCAACCCCGTGGAAAAGGCCCGGCTGATCTGCCTCACGCGGCTCATGCTGCCGGCGCAGCTTTGCTTTTATCTCGGCGGCATTCTGAGCGCGGTGCAGTATGCCAAGGCCCAGTTCGTCGTTCCGTCGCTGGCGCCCGTGATTTACAACCTCGGCATCATCGCCGGCGGCGTACTGCTTTCCTCGCGCATCGGGATCACCGGCTTCGCGGTGGGCGTGCTGGCAGGGGCGTTGCTGGGAAACCTCGCGCTTCAGGTCTACGGTGCTATGCGCGCCGGCGCGCGTTTTCGTCCCAACCTCGACCTGCGGCACCCGGGATTCAAGCTCTTCCTCAAACTGGCGATTCCCATCATGCTGGCGCTGTCGCTCGTTTTCACCGACGACTGGATTATCCGCTGGTTCGGCAGCTATCTCGTGCCCGCGTCCATCACCTGGTTGAGCTACGCCAAGAACCTGATGCGAGTCCCGCTGGGAGTAGTGGGCCAGGCGGTCGGCGTGGCGTCCTTCCCCTTCCTGGCCCAGCTTTACTCGGAAGGGAAACTGGAGGAGTTGAACCGCACGCTCAACTCGACGCTGAAAGGCCTGCTGCTGCTCATCGTGCCGGTTTCCGCGCTCAGCATCGCCCTGAGTCGTCCCCTGCTCTACTTTGTGTTCTCACACACGCGCTTGCGCGGGCCGGACCTTGAGGCCACGGCGGTCACCCTCGCGCTCTTCTCGCTGGGCATGTTTGCCTGGGGCGCTCAGAACATTCTGGCGCGCGGTTTTTACGCTACGCGTGACACCTTGACTCCCGCCGTGGTCGGCACGCTCCTCACCCTGGCAAACCTGCCCGTCTACTGGCTGCTGGCGCGCCGCGCTCAACACCTGGGTCTGGCGCTGGCGAGCTCGATCGGCATCATTGTGTACACGGCCGCGCTCTTTGTGCTGCTCAACCGGCGCACGGCCAATCCCGACGCCGGCGCCCTGCTGGTCTTCTTTGGCAAGATCAGTGCTGCCTCCGTCGCGGGCGGGCTAGTGTCGTTCAAACTGGTTTCCTGGCTCGAAACGCGTGTGAACTGGAAGACCACTCACGGAGCCTTCCTGGTGCTGGTGGTGGTGAGCCTGGTAGGCTTCGCGCTGACGGTGTTTTTCGCGTGGCTGCTGCGCATCCGCGAGCTGGATGGATACCTGTCTCGGATTCGGAAGTGATCGCCTGGCTTTTTATTGATATCTGCATAAATCTGCGCATCGAGTATTTCCCTTCTTACGCGCCCGAGCTGAATCCCGACAAGGGAGTCTGGTCGCAGGCCAAACGGGAGCTGGCCAACAGTTGCCCCAGGGATGTGGATGAACTGATGGAAGACATTCTCCGCTCCATCGCCGGGATTCGCTCTTGGCCAGAGAAACTGCGCGGCTGCATCCCGCAGTCCGACCTGCCTTCATTCTTGTGAGCTGCCCCTCGGTTTAGCCCAGATAAGCGAGAGTGCTCGGGGTTGAGTTTAGCAGCGAGAAATTCCCGCCGCCTTTGGGAGGCGGCGGGTTGCTCAAACGAGGTGGTTTCCAGTTATTGGCCCTCCGGCAGCATCCGTGCGAAAATTTACGGTAGCGTATTGTACGCAATGTCGATTCCCCGGCATCTCTGGGTCAAATGAGTAGGTCCCGGTGGGAATGATATGAGCCTGGCAGAGAGGAGAGACCCGGGCCAAGTCAGAATCCACGATCTCTTCTCTGGAGGCTCGCAGGCGGTCCACGATCTGATCCATGTGCACGGTGTTCCAGACCAGCACCCCGTTGGAGAGCAAGCTCAGGCAGCTCGCCTTGTTCATAATTTCCTCCAGGTCGCCCGTGCGGAACTCGCCGCGGTTCGCGAAGAAAAGGCATCGGCGCGTTAGGTCGTGGCGACGCTCGCCGTGGTTGAGCTGGAGTTGCACGGTATCCCGCATCCTCTCGTCATCGATATAGCGGAGAATGAAGATCGATTTGACGACCTGCCCCAGGGCCGTCAGGGCTCTCGCCAAACGGTCTGAGGAGGAGGCGTTCGCCAGCCGCTGGACGATAACGTTGGCCGGCGCCGTGCGATTCCTCAGCGAGGCCGCGACCCGCGCCATCGTGTCCCACTGTTCTCGAATTAAACCCATCTCCGCCGTGTGGCGCAACAGTGGGTCCAGACACCCGTAACTCATCCCCGCACGAGCTTGTAGAGTTGCTGGTCGGCCAGATCCCGCAGCCTCGGCGTAAACGAATAACCCCAACCTCGCAAACTATTTCCGGCCGAGGCGCAAGACTACCCCGGCGCCAATCCGCAAATTGTTTTGGCGGTTGTTGAGACCGTCGGGGATTTTGGTCATGAAGTACTCGGCCTGTATGGGGCGAACCGAGACGTGCCTGGACACCTTGAAATCAATGCCGCCGCCCGCCGTCATCGCAAAATTATTTTCGGTCCCTGTTGATTGGGCAATGCCGTCGGTTGTGCGAACGCCTCCGAAGAGGGCCTGAGCGAACGGCGTAACTTTGCCACGCCGGAAATTCACTCTGGGCCCAAGAAGATATGTGAACACTCCTCCGGCGAATGAGCCGTTCCCGCTACTGGTCGCATAAAAGCCGCCCAAATCTCCCACCACACCAAGCCAGCGGTTGGCGTTGTACTCCAGCTGTCCACCCCCGCCATTTCCGTTGTATGTTGCCGAGGGTGCGATGCCCGGAACATTGGCATTTACGTTAAAACGCGCGTAGTAGTACCCGCCATACAACTCGACCTTTGAGGGTTCCTCCTGCGCGTTCGCCAGCGGCGCGGTTCCAAGTAGTCCAAGCAATAGATCAACAGCCAGTGACTTCCTCATTCTTAGAGCACTCCTTTCCACTCCAGGCATTTAAGGTGAAAGCGCTCGGGGTTGAGTTTAGCAGCGAGAAATTCCCGCCGCCTTTGGGAGGCGGCGGGTGGTTCAAACGAGGTGGTTTCCAGTTATTACGCTGACGGCAGTCGGGTCAGAAGCTGGTCAGCGAGAGCACGTTGCTGGGCGCGGATACGTTACCAAGGTTGTCAATGGCAACAACCCAGACCGGCACGGGATCCGTGGCTCCTCGCGGGAAAATGTAGACATCGGTGGTATCGCCGACCGTGCCGTCATATGAATCGAGCACCCCGGCTTCATAGAAGACATACTGGATATCCGCTTGCGGCTCGTTTGCCGACGTCGAGGGGTTCCACGAAACAATCGCTTCGCCTCCGCCATCGCCCCAGCCGGTCAGGTCGGTGGGAGCGGTCAGAACTGAGGCAGGCGCCGGGGGGGTTGTAGCTGCCAACGTCGTCACGGTAACGGGGGCGCTGGTCGTTGAGAGTGCCCCTGTTTGGCCGTTCAGGCTATAGGCAACGACGGTGATGGTAAAAGTGTAGCTGGATGCCAGACCCGTGGCTGTCGACGCTGTGGTGCCTGAGGGACCGCCGCCATCCTGGATGCCATTGACAAGGATAACATAATCGTTGATCTTACTGGCAGGCGTCGCTTCCGTCCACGCCACGGTGACGGTATTCGAGGTTGGGTTCGCTTGGGTGATCACTGGCGCGGCTGGTTTGACGGGTGTCGGCAGCGGAGTCCCGAGGAGTGTCACCGTGACCTCCGGGCTGGGGGCTGACGACACCTCCCCGTAGGGCTCCAAAAATGCTTCGATATGAAACGAATAGGTGCCGCCTGCTTCTACTCCGAAGTTCCAGTTGTAGCTGGTGACATTGCCCACGTTGTTGCTAAATCCGGTGGTGTCGTTCCAAATGTTGTATCCTATTTTCTCGCCTGACCCTGCCGTCGACGCGTTCCAGGCGAACGTAACACTGCTGGTCGTGATGCCAGTGACATGGAAATCGCCTGGCGTGCTCGGCGGAGTGGATCCCCCTCTGCCCCTCCCCAGGGCGGGCAAAGAGAGCATGGCTACGGCTATACCGAGTGCAACGGCCTTGGCGGCGGTGCCGCAATACCCGGGCTTGGAGTTTCTCACACGGGGCCGACATCCAATTGTTTTGGGTGCGAACATAATGGATCCTCTCTTTGGTTGAAGTTGGATTTTGCGCCTGCGCATGCTTCAACACGCCGATGATTTTGCCATGCATTCGCGATGCGATTGTCAACGGCTTGCAAACAAAATGTAATATTTCGTGAGTGAGGAAAGTATCTATCTTCCAGTAAGGCCGGAGGCCTTACGGGTGCTGGCCCCTCAATTTAGAGGCTCCGCCTGACGTTTTGTGCTAACCAAGTTCTGTGATGCGCTGGGAGGCGCTAACCCGTTACATTATTTATGCAGAGATCAATAGGCAAGCATCATCCGCATCGGCTGCAAGGTGCGGGTGAAGGGATTGAGAACCAGGCCGAGATTCTCCAGGGTGATGATGCCAAGCAGAGCCTCGTCGCCAGGTTCGCCGAGAATGACCGGGGTGTGACCATCTCCCTGCGGGAGCGCGATGTGACATTCGGAGACTTGGCGCTCGATCCGCGTGCCGTCGGCGAGCGCAAAACTTACAGAACGCTTTGCGGTGAGCCCGATTGACCGCCAAGTATTATTTGGAAGCAAGGTGTACTTTGCCCCGCTGTCAACCAGGAAGCGCAAGCTCTCCTCCTGCCGCTCGGGGCCAGTGACCGTGCCTTCAACAAACACCAAGCCCATGGCGTCACCTCTATCATCGTACCCATTATATCGAACTTCGGTTCGCCGGCCCTCAGAAGAATTGACGATTGACGGTTGACGATTGACGATTGAAAAGAAGGGTAGGCAGGCCTCGCGGCCTTTTCAATGGGCCATCCACAATCGAGAATGGGCCTCTTGCAATCGTCAATCTGCAACCGGCAATTCTTTTCTTGGTCGTCCCGGCGGGCGGGACGCCCGTGCTACTTTCCGACACAAAACTTGGAGAAGATGACCCCCAACACATCTTCGACCGTGGTGGCGCCGGTGATCTCGTCGAGCGCGTGCAGCGCGTCATAGAGGTCGAGCAGTAGCAGCTCGTGCGGGACCTGTTTCGCCGCGGCCGTGTGGGCCTGGCCAAGGGCTTCGATGCACACCTTCAGTAGTTGCCGGTGACGCAGGTTGGTAATCAACTCCCCGTCCGAGCCGGCCTGGTGCGGGCCCGCCGCCAGGTTCAGGATTCTCTCCCGCAGCTCAGGCAAGCCGGCGCCTGTCAGCGCGGACGTCCATACAACACCCAGGCCCGTGATGCGGGCCGTGGCTCCGATCCCGGACGGCGGACCCGCCGCTTCGGGGGCGGCGAGGGATTCGATCTCCGTGGTCGAAATGCAGCGACCGAGATCTGACTTATTGCAGGCCACCAACAACGCTCCCTGCGGCTGCACCTTCGCCAGCAGTTTCGAATCTTCTTCCGTCCACGGTTGCGACGCGTCGACCACGAGAAGGCGCAGGTCGGAGTCCGCAATGGCCTTGAGGGTCTTCTCGATCCCCAGCGTTTCTACTAGATCCGTTGTTTCCCGGACCCCTGCCGTATCGACAAAGCGCAAGGGAATGCCGCCGACGCTGGCGCTCTCGGTCACGAGATCGCGTGTCGTTCCCGGCACAGGTGTGACGAGGGCCCGCTCTTCGTTCAGCAGGCGGTTAAAGAGGCTCGATTTGCCGACGTTGGGACGGCCTACGATCGCGAGGCTCAGCCCCTCGCGAATGATCCTCCCGTAACCGTAGCCTTCCACCAGCTTCTCGAGGTCGACCCGGATGCCGCCGAGACTGGCGAGGATCGTGTCCCAGCCCTCCACCGGCACATCGTCTTCGGCGAAGTCGATCCCAGCCTCGAGGCGCGCGATCAAGTCCACCAGCGCTTTCTTGTGCGGCTTCAGCCGGGCGGAGACCGCGCCCTCCATCTGTTGCGCCGCCACGCGCGCCTGATAGAGCGTGCGCGACTCGATGAGGTCCCGAATGGCTTCGGCCTGCGTGAGGTCGATGCGACCGTTGAGAAAGGCGCGCAAAGTGAACTCGCCCGGTTCGGCCGCGCGCGCGCCGCGCTCCAGCGCACACTCGACGAGATGCTTCAGGATCACAGGAGATCCGTGGCAGGAGATCTCCACCACGTCTTCAGCGGTGTAGGAGTGCGGACGAGGAAAGCAGGTGACCACCACCCGATCGAGCGTGCGGCCCGAAGTGGTATCGCGAAGTTCCCCCAGCGTAGCGTGCCGGGCTTCGAGCGGAGCGCTAGAGAAGCGAACCAGACTTGTGGCAATTTCCACCGCGCGATCACCGGAGAGCCGGACCACGCCGATCCCACCCCGTCCGGGGGGTGTGGCGACGGCCACGATGGTGTCTTCGGCGGACATCAAAACAGTGGCGAGTGGCTTTGAATTGCCGATTGTCGATTGCCGATTGCCGATTGAAAAAGGAGCGCCTGGTGGACAGTCTTCAAATCGTCAATCAGCAATCGTCAATCGGCAATAGCCTAGCGTCGGCGGGAGCGTGGTGGGGCGGGCGCCATCCGATCGGCCATGCCGGCGGGAAGGATCACCACCTTGCGCTCGGCGCCGAACCCCTCGCTGGCGGTGTGCACCTCGGTCCGGTCGCGTAGCGCCAGGTGAACAACGCGCCGCTCACGCGGGTTCATGGGGCCGAGCGGAAACGGGCTGCCGCTTTCCACCACGCGATCCGCAGCCACCTTGGCCATCAACCGCAGTTCCTGGATCCGCTCCTGGCGCCACCCCAGGCAATCGAAGGTGATCTTGCCAAACAGATCCTCCTCCAGTCGGACGGCCTTCAAGACCACGTATTCGATGGCGTTCAGCAGCTCGGCGTGCGCTTCCAGCAGCAGGTCCGAGTCGAGGCCGGAAAAATCGACCATAACCTCCGGCGACTCGGGGCCGTCTTCTCCCGGCGGCATCCCGCGGATCTCGAACTTCAGGCTGAAGCGTCCGAACTCGATCACCTGCCGGACGAGCGATTCGATGCGGGGGAGGTACGCCGCGATCGGTTTGGTGCCTTCCGAAAGAGGTTGGCTTTCCATAAGGTCCTAAGCCTTGCCGGCGCCGGCCCGAGCGACAGCCAAAGGCGCCGGCTTGGGCGGCATCATGCGATTGATTATAGCTTGCTGGGCGATCCCAACCAGGTTGGCCACAAAGTAATAAAGGTTCAGCCCGCTGGCGAGACGGAAAAAGATAAAGCCCATCATCAGCGGCATCAGAAGCATCATGGTCTTCTGCTGCGGGTCCGCCGTCGGCATGGGGGTCATTTTCTGCACGACGAACATCGAGAGGATCATCAAGGTGGGCAGAATTGGAATCTGCATTCCAAAAATGTGCGAAGTATCCGGCTGCGAAAGATCCGTGACCCACAAGATCCAGGGGGCGTGGCGCAACTCAATGGGAAGGTCGAGCATTCGCCAGAAGGCATACAGAATCGGCATCTGGAGGAGCATGGGCAGGCACCCGCCGAGGGGGTTAATACCATGCTCCTGGTAGATCTTCATGACTTCCTGGTTCATTTTCTGCTTGCGCGGGTCGTTCAGTTTGTACTGCTTGTAGCGGTCTTGAATCCCCTTGATGATGGGTTGCACGCGCTGCATTTCCTGGGCCGAGCGGATGCTCTTGAGCTTCAGCGGAAACATCGCCGTATTGATCAGCACGGTGAGGATGACGATCGCCCAGCCCCAGTTGGCGACCCAGTGGTCGTAAATGTAGCGCAAGCACAGGAACAGGGGCTTGGCGATAACGCCGAAAAATCCGAAATCGAGCAGGCCGTCCAGCGGCGGCCGCACCGCGCGCAGCACGTCCAGGTCTTTCGGCCCCACAAAGAGGCGGAAGTCGAGCGGCTGGCCCTCGGGATTCAATAATCTTCCCTCGACCACGTTCGGGGTGGTCTTGGGGTTGTTCCAATTCATGGGGGTCCAGGGTTGCTTGCCGATCCGAAAGGCATCGGCCGGAGAGTTGGGTATGAAAATCCCCGCGAAATAGCGGTCTTCGAGGCCGGCAAAGGTGAGGGGACCGGGAAGCATCTGGTCCGCGCTCAGCTTCTTTTCCGCCACCGTCTTGATGCCGTTGGTTCCGTCATAAACCGCCTGCTCGAGGGCCAACTGCTGGGCGGCGGCAATTGAATGGTCTCCGAACCCGCCCGGCCACGCCACCGCCGCAGGCAGGTTGTGCTGGCCGTCGGAAACGCTTACCTGGACCCGCACTTCGTAGCCATTGCGAAAGCTGAATTGCTTCCGCACCTGGACCTTGCCGTTGCTGTAAACGAATTCCACATTGACGGGAGCGTTGAGCGTACCTCCCAAGACTGGGGCCGAAAGTTGGCCGCCGTCACCGCCGGCGGACGGCCCATTTCGATCGCGTGTCGCCTTGCTTACGTATACCGCCGAGTTGAGCTTGTTGCTGAGGGCTTGGTCCGTCGCCATGGTGAGGCTGAGGGGGTAACCGAGGCTTTCGCACGCGGCCTGATTCACTACGTCCAGCGGTTGCTCGTTGGCATCCTTGTATTTCTTCAGCACCCAACTCCGGGCCACGCCGCCCTGGGTTGATAATGTGGCGCGATAGAGATCGCCCTCCACCACGACAGTCTCCGGTGCGGTCCCTTCGACCACCGGCAGTGCCTGCGTCGTGCCGGTGGCGGCGGGCGCGCCCGATGACTTCGGTTCCTTCTGTGCCGTGTCGGGTGCCGGGGCAGACTGGCTCATCGTCTCAGTCTCGACCTTGCCCGGTTCCTTGGGCGGCTCCTTCACCAGCACGAAGCGCCATAGCAGCAGCACTACGAATGACAGCGCGACGGCGATCAACATCCGAACTTCACGATCTTCCAAGAAAACCCTCTTTCATTGGGTGATTGGGTGATTGAGTGATCGGGCGATTGAAAAGCCCTCAGCCGTGAGCTATCAGCCCTCAGCAAAAAGTGAGGGTTGATGGCTGACGGCTACGGCTGAGAGTTTTTTTTCAATCACCCGATCACTCAATCGCCCAATGCTTCACTCAATCACCCGATCACCCAATCGCTCAATCACCCAATGGCGCAATCACCCGATCACTTAATCACTCAATTCTTTTCCGGGACCGGGTCGTAGCCGAAGCTTCCTCCCGGCCGGCAGCGCAGGAAGCGCCGCGCCGCCAATCCCAAGCCTTTCTTGACGCCCCATGTCTCGATTGCCTCGTAGGCATAATTCGAGCAGGACGGAACATAGCGGCAGAAGGAGGGAAACACCGGCGAGAGGCAAGTCTGATAGAAACGAATTAGCCCAAGAGTTAATGTCTTCACGGCGCTTGATCCCGCGATTGCCGAACCGCTTCCCGGACCCGAGGTGAGCCCTCGGCGGGTGGCGTTCGCGGGAGCAGTCTCAGAATCTCCTTTGACAGATGTTCAAACGAAACGCGGGCCACCGCCGGCCGCGGATTCAGCACCACGTCCCAACCCCGTACCATTGCCGTATGATTCAGCCGGAACACCTCGCGTAGCCGCCGCTTCAGCCGGTTCCGCAGCACCGCATTACCCAGCGCGGTGGGCGTGGTGACGCCCAAGCGGGTGTGCGGCAAATCGTTGGCGCGCCAGAAGGCTGTACAGAGCGACGAACTCCGGCGCTGCCCCTCGTCGTAAACCCGCCGGAAATCCGCCCGGCGCAGCAACCGCAGGCTCTTGGGAAAAGTCGCCGGCAGGGACCCCCCTTCATGGAGCCAGGCGATGACGGCCCTTCTGTCGCCGCCGCTTCAAGACGTTGCGGCCGCCGGGGGTCCTCATGCGGATGCGAAATCCGTGCGTCTTGGCTCGACGCCGGTTGTTGGGCTGAAAGGTACGCTTCAAACTCTTGGCTCCCTGATAGAAATGTCGCGATGCGCCTCAACTATTAAGATAACCCCGCGTTCGGAGTTGAGTCAAGCCGAATTCTGGGTCCCCAATACGCCGATAACTGCGGCGGGTCGCATATCGGCATGAACGTAGTGGCTGGTAAGGCGCTGTCGGTTGGCGTGTTGGGGCTCGACCAAATTTCGGCTCTGGAAGCGGAACTTACACCTCTGAGGTGTGAAATGC
>DATFYM010000095.1:0-11874 GCA_035315065.1 Terriglobia bacterium | reverse complement strand
GTGCGCAATTCCGAAAATACCTCCCCCGCCGCGCCCATCCCACACTCGAATCCCTGGAACCCTCCATCCGGAAAAAGTTGGATCCTCGGGAAGCGTACAACATGGTGCCCGGAAGAGACCCCAAAAGCAGTTAAGCACCCGGTCCGAAAATGGGCGAAGAAGGTGCGAAGGAATCGCAGGGGACCCTCCGGCGAAGAGAGGAGAAGAGAAATCAAGAAGCAAAAATGAGAAAGCAAAAGTAAGCCATTTTTGATTTTTGATTTGCTTTTCTGCCTTCCCTTCCAAAGCCGCTTTCCATTTTCGACCACTCACTCTATACTTTCATCCAGTTGATCGCGAGAGTGCCAGCCGGGGTGACCACGTGGTCCTGGCCCGGCGGCAGGGAGCCACGGTTTGAGCGTTCGCGTTTGCGTGCTGGCCAGCGGAAGTAGAGGCAATTCGACGTGGATTGCCACGGACCGGACCTGCCTCCTGGTGGACGCGGGCCTCAGCCGCAAGGAAACTTACGCGCGGCTGCGGGCAGTGGGCGAAGATCCCAAGGCCTGCCGGGCGCTGCTGGTGTCTCACGAGCACGCCGATCACATCAACGGCCTGCGCGTTCTGGCGCTCGACCTTGAGGTCCCCATCTGCATCAACTCCGGCACGCGCGCGGCGATAACCTGGGACCCTAAGCTTACGGCTTTTGAGACGTTCTGCGCCGGCGCCAAGTTCACCATCGGCGACATCGAGGTCACCCCCTTCTCGATTCCGCACGATGCGGCTGACCCGGTGGCCTTCACGTTCGAGTCGCAGGGCGTCAAGATCGGCGTCGTCACCGATCTGGGTTACATTCCCGAGCTGGTGAAGCAGCACGTGAAGGGTTGCCACTGCCTGATCTTCGAATCCAACCACGATCTCGACATGCTGAAGGTAGGACCCTACCCGTGGCACGTGAAGCAGCGGGTGATGAGCCGCCAGGGCCACCTTTCCAACCGCACCACGGCTGAGTTTCTCACCCAGGACTACGACGGCCAGGCGCAGGTACTGGTGTTGGCCCACCTGAGCGAGGCCAACAATCATCCCGAGATCGCGCGGCTGACCGCGCTGGAAGCGCTGGAGCGCCGCACGGGCGGCGAGAATTGGGAATTGCACCTTGCCAGCCAAGTCGCGGCCACCCCGGTCTTTCGCTGGTAGGGCCGGTGGGATTGCCGATTGCAGATTGACGATTGACGATTGAAAGAGAAGAGGAGCCGAGCAGCGTGTCCCTTCGATAGGCCATCAACAATTGTCAACGAGACTCCTCTTCCGATCGTCAATCGTCAATCGACAATCGTCAATTCTTCTGGGGAGGCGTTATGCCACGATCAGGCGGTGCAGCACGCGCCAAGTCGCTCTACAGCGTGCATCCCGGCGTTCAGATGGTGCAGGACTGGATTCTGATCCTGCCCCAAAAGACGGGGAGGTCGCTCGACGAATGGCTTGATCTGATGAAGAAAGAAGGTCCGCCCACGGAGAAAGAGCGCCGAGAATGGCTGAAGAAGGAGTACAAGCTCGGAACCAATTCCGCGTGGTGGATCGCCGAACGCGCCGAAGGTAAGCGTACGGAGATCGACGATCCCGAGCGTTACCTGGAGGCCGCCGCGCAATACGTTGAGGCGATGTTCGGGGGCTCCAAAGCGGTCCTGCGTCCCATTTACGACACCTTGCTCACGCTTGGCCTCAGCATCGGCAAGGATGTGAAAGCGTGCCCGTGCCAGACTATCGTGCCGCTTTACCGCAACCACGTCTTCGCGCAGATCAAGCCCGCCACGCAGACGCGCATCGACCTGGGTTTCGCACTCAAGGATACGAAGCCCCCCAAGGGTAACACCCGGCTAATCGATACTGGCGGCTTCGCCAAAAAAGACCGCATCACGCACCGGATCGCGATCACCAAGCTGGGCGACATCGACGACGAAGTGAAGCGGTGGCTGAGAACTGCTTACGAAATGGACGCGTAGCGGCTCGCCCCCCGGGGCAAATTGCGGCGCCCTCTCAGTCTTGATGCGCGACCTAATGGATCGCGCGCGCCTCCTTGAAGCGGGTCGCAGCCTGCAGATAAGCTACGATTACCGGATGCGGCTTCTCTGCGGCGGTAGAGAGCTGGGGCTGAAACAGCGTCGCGAGGAAGAACCGGTGCGACGGCAGTTCCGCGGCTCTGACCTCGCCGTTTGGGCCCCACGCGGTCATGTTCAGACCGGCACCGGCAAGCGGTCGCTCATACTCCGGGTTGACCTCGTAGTTGCAGAAGTATTCTTCGTTGGCCTCTTCGCGACCGTAGATAGTGTAAAGAAGGGACGCGGGCTTGATGCGGATGTGGCTCGCTCCCGAGAGTTTCGGCGCGCCCTCGGCACAGTTGGGCACGGCGCAGACTACAGGCCAGATCACGATGTTCTTGGAATCCGAGGCGTTCTCGGCAGTATCGGCGTCGGCGAGTCCGAGTACATTGCGGGCACACTCTACCAGAGTGTATTGGAATCCGCCTCAAGTGGCGACGAATGGCCAGTCGCGTTCGTGGGCGAACCGAATCCCGGCAAGCATGCCTTCCATGCTCTGGTAGGGGCTGGCAGGGGCGGCCCACAGCCCGTCATGGCTCGCAAGCACGTCTTCAGCGCCCGGCTCCGCCAGCGACGGCGTAGGCAGCCAGTGTGATTCCGCGGTCAGGCCGAGTGCTCGAGCCGCATGCTGGATTGCAGCATTCGTCGCCGGGTGAGAATGATATTTCGTGTTGAAGTCGCCCATGATTCCAATCCGGATTGCATGACTCATGTTATCAGCCTCCGCCTTGAGGTTATTATTTTGACTCTGGGACTCGCGCGAAATTGTAAGCCGTGTAAGATGGGCAAACCATCACCTGCATGCGATGCGAGGGTTCGTTGCCCGGTTGCTCGGAAGCGACTGCGGTCGACCAACGCCTATCGGAGAGCCGGGACACCGGCGCACTCGTCGCTCGATCTGCGCTCATCGGCGTTATACGCGGGTCACCTTTGCGAGGACGCCAAGCGGCTCACTTGAATTCGTCTTCAAGATGGAGAACACTGGTAAGGTGAGATAGGCGCAAGACTGAATTAGGAAGAGACGGACGGGAAGGAGCGGGAAAGCGCATGGAAAAGGCTACATTCGCCGCGGGCTGCTTCTGGGGCGTGGAAGCCGCGTTTCGCCGGGTGAAGGGTGTGGTGGCGACCACGGTCGGGTACACGGGCGGAACCTTGAAGGAGCCCACCTACCAAGACGTGTGCACCGACAGGACCGGCCACGCCGAGGCGGTGCAGGTGGAATACGATCCTGCCCAGGTGTCGTATGCCGATCTCCTGAGCGTCTTTTGGGAGAATCACGATCCAACGCAGCTCAACCGCCAAGGGCCGGACTTCGGCACGCAGTATCGTTCCGCCATCTTCTTTCACGATGCGCAGCAGGAGGCCGCCGCGCGCGCTTCGAAGGAGAAACTGGAGAGCTCCGGACGGTACAAGCGGCCCATCGTGACCCAGATTCTCCCCGCCAGCGAGTTCTATCGCGCGGAAGAGTATCATCAGCGGTACCTGGAAAAGCGCGGACTCGCACACTGTCATTTGTGAAAGCGAGAAGCAACTGACGGCGTGACGCGCGGAGACTGGCCGATGAACGATTGGATGGGCCGCAGTGGTTCGAGTGGTTCACGAACGCGTTGCTGGGTGGTGCTTACTTCCCTCTTGCTGCTGGCAGCGCGACCGGTCTCGTTTTCGGGTGGGCCTTTGGAGCCCTCTGACCCCGGGGGTGGAGAGCCGCAGACGCGAAGCGGTCAGGACGACGCCGCGGCTCGCGTCGCCGCTGCTGCTCAGGCCGCGTTGCGCGCCGGGGACTACCCAAAGGCCATCGAAAGCCTCAAGCAACTGGTGAAGATGGCGCCAGGAGTCGGAGAGATTCGCGCCAACCTGGCCACGGCCTACTACTCCGCGGGACGCTACGACGATGCCGCACAGCAAGCCAGGGAGGCGCTCAAACTGAAGCCCTCCTTGACCAACGCGCACTTTTTCCTCGGGTTGAGCCTGGCCGAGAGCGGGCGCTGCCAGGAAGCCTTGCCCTACCTTGAAAAGGACTACGGGCGCGCGCCGGAGGTCTCCATGAAGCGGGCGCTGGGCGTTGACGCATTGCGTTGCGCCATGTCGGTGAACGATTCCGACCAGGCGCTCAGCCTGGTGCGCTCCCTCGACCGCGACTTTTCCGGCGATCCCGATGTGCTCTACCTCAGCAGCCACATCTACTCCAGCCTCTCAACCCGTGCGTCACAACGTCTCCTGGTGACGGCCCCCGAGTCTTATCAGGCGCATCAGCTCAATGCGGAGGTCCTGGCCATTCAAGGCAAGCTCAGTGAGGCCGCGGCCGAGTATCGCACGGTCCTCTCGCTCAACCCGCACTTAGCCGGCATTCATTACGAGCTAGGAGAACTCCTGTTGAGCGGCGAGCGCGGACCCAACACTTTGGATGAAGCCCAGCGCGAGTTTGAGGAGGAACTGAAGATCGATCCCCGAAGCGCGACGGCCGAATACGAACTAGGAGAGATGGCGCGGCAGGGCCGCCAGTGGAACGAGGCCATTCAGCATTTCCAGCGCGCCGTGACGCTCGACCCACAGTTTGCGGAGGCCTTGATCGGGCTAGGCAAGTCTCTGGTTTCAGCCGGACGGCCTCAAGAAGCGGTTGCGCCCTTGGAACGGTCGGTGGAGCTGGACCCCGGCAATGCCAACGGTCACTACCAATTGTCTTTCGCCTACCGCCGCCTTGGGCGCGAGGAAGATGCGGGGAAGGAGCTCGCCGCTTACCGCGAGATCCACGACAATCTGCAGAAGACCCAGCTCCGCATTCGTACGGGAATCCTCGGGAATCTCAGCCAACCCCAGACGGACACGCCCCCGGATTGACGATTGTCGATTGACGATTGACGATTGAAAAAGCCGTCAGCCGTCAGCTCTCAGCCTTCAGGAAGAGGGGCACCGCTTGGGAAGCTCGCTGAAAGCTGACGGCTGAAAGCTATCCAATCGTCAATCGACAATCGTGAATGATCGGGAGGAGCCGGCGAACGGAATGCCATTCACACGTAGGAGGTTCCTGCAATCGGCGGGCGCGGCGGGCTTCCTTCTTTCCGGCGCGACGCGACTCGGCGGCCAGGGCATGTCGTCACGACACGTTCAAGCCGCCCCGCGCCCCAAGTTTTCGGGCCGGCCGTGGCCGGTGACCCTGACGGACGTCGCGGCCCGCGCGGGCCTCACCGCTCCCACCGTCTATGGCGACGAATACGTCAAGCGGTACATCGTCGAAGCCAACGGACCCGGCATCGCCTTCCTGGACTACGACCACGACGGCTGGCTCGACGTCTTCGTCCCCAGCGGCACCCGTCTGGAAGGCTTCCCTCGCGGCCGTGAGCCCACCAATCGTCTCTATCGCAACAACCGCGACGGCACCTTCACGGACGTCACGGCCGAGGCAGGGGTCACACGCACGGGCTGGTGCTACGGAGTCTGCGTCGGTGACTACGACAACGACGGCCGCGACGATCTGTTTCTGACCTATTACGGCAAGAACGTGCTCTATCACAACAACGGCGACGGCACGTTCTCGGACGTCACCGAGAAAGCTGGGCTCCTGGAATCGCGCCCGCGGTACGGGAGCGGCTGTACATTTGTAGACTACGATCGCGACGGCCACCTCGACTTGTTCGTCAGCCGCTACATCGACATGGACCTGGCCAAAACGCCTGTCGGCGGGGCCAGCCGCTACTGCAAGTACAAAGACGTCCCGGTGAATTGCGGTCCCCTGGGGCTGGCGCAAGAGACTTGCACGCTGTACCACAACAACGGCGATGGGACGTTTACGGATGTCAGCGCCAAGGCGGGCATTCTGAAAGCCGGAAGCCGCTACGGGCTTACCGCCGTCGCCTTCGACTACAACAACGACGGCTGGCCGGACCTCTTCGTGGCGTGCGACTCAACGCCCAACTTGCTCTATCGCAACAACCATGACGGAACGTTCCGCGAGGTGGCCATGGAATCCGGGTGTGCGGTGAACGGTGACGGGCAGGAGCAGGCCAATATGGGAGTGGCGGTGGGCGACTACGACGGCGACGGCTACCTGGATATGTTCCTTCCCCACTTCAGCGACGACACGCCGATCCTCTACCGCAACCTCAAGGGTGAGTTCTTCGACGATCTCACTTCCGCCGCCGGACTGGCGGTGAACACCAACTACGTGTGCTGGGGCGTGGACTTCGCCGATCTCGATAACGACGGCTGGCTGGACATCTTGCACGTCACCGGCACCGTGTACCCCGAGGTGGAGAAGGTCTATCCCGATTACAAATACAAGAGCCAGCGCGTGGTCTACCGCAACCTGGGCAACGGCAGCTTTGAGGAGGTTTCGGATCTCTGCGGCGCGGCGGTGCTCGAGCCGCACTCCAGCCGTGGCTGCGCTTTCGGCGACTTCAACAACGATGGAAACATCGACGTGCTGGTGCTGAACATGAGCGAACCTCCGTCTCTGCTGCGCAACGACAATCGCAGCGGCAATCACTGGCTGAGTGTGAAGCTGGTGGGCACGCGATCGAACCGCTCCGCCATCGGCGCTCGCGTCGCCGTCACCGCAGGCGAGCGGCGCCAGGTGCGGGAGGTTCTGAGCGGTTCAAGCTACATTTCGCAGAGCGATCTGCGTCAGCACTTTGGTCTGGGCGGGGCGCGGAAGGTGGACCAGATTGACGTGCTCTGGCCCAGCGGACTCGTGGATCGCCTCCACGATGTGGACGCCGATCAGTTCCTGGTGATTGAGGAAGGCACAACCAAACCCAAACGTCAGTGATTGACGCCCGGCGGCTAGCAAGCAGAAGAACAAGGCACGGTATTATTAAATAGCCAACATTGCTAGTCTACCGTCCCTGTCTTACTGCTTCGCCGCCTCCGGCTGGCTCAGGACGCCCGACGCTTTCATCTGCTGCATGATGTTCTTGATTTTGACGGCAAAGCGGCCGTCCGGGTCCGCCTTGAGATATTCGTCCATGTGCGAGTAGGCCTTATCGTACGATTTCTCCTTCAGATAAACGTCCGCCACCTTGACGTGAAACTCCGCGGGCGGGGATGGATTGAGCCCCAGCACCCTCTCATACTCGCTTTGCGCCTTCGGATACTCCCCGAGGCCGAAGTGAGCCACGCCGAGCTGGTAGTAGAATTGCCAGGAGTTGGGCGAGCGTCGCATACCCTCCTGCAAAACCTGTTCGCTGTCGGCATAGCGCTTCTCGCTGTTGAGCATCTGGCCGAGCATGATATAGGAGTCGATGTAATCCGGATCGCACTCACGAGCCTTCTTCAAAGCGGTCTCGGCGCCCGTCAGGTCGTGCTGTGCTTCCCGAACCGTGGCCAAGTCCGTCTGGGCCCGAGCGTAGCACGGGTACTCCTTGACCGCAGCCTCCAGATGGGTCTTGGCTCCATCGAGCTTCCTGGCAGCGAGATCGCTGACTGCTTGCTCGTATTCTCTCCTCGCATTCTTCGGGGCAAGGGCATCCGTACGCGACGGCGCGGCGCCGGAACCCACCGTGACCTTGTGCGTCGGTCTCAACGTGACGGAAACAACTTGGATGGTTGGACCGTAAGAGAGGTCCAAGGGCTCTTCATAAGTCTCAAATCCATCAGCGGTCACAATCAGGCGGTAGTTCACCTTGCGAAGATAAGGAAAATCAAAAGCGCCTTCAGAGTTGGCAGGCTGTTCAGTTACCAACTGACCCTCATCGCTCTCCAACCGGACCGTGATGCCCGATCGGATTGTATCACCCGCGTCGGTGCGCACCTTGCCTTCGAGGTGAACCGTTTGCTGAGCCAGCGCCACACTGGCTAGCGCCGTGCAGAACATCAGGAGGACCAGCAGGCGTCCGGCAAGCACACCGGACCGCTGCGGTAATGGGATTCGGGCGCGAAGCATGGAACCCAAACTCAACATGGCTTAGCTCCATTCGGCTTTAGATGCCCCTATTCTACATCAAGCGGGCAGGGGCGTCGTATTTATTTTGCAACGATCGTCCCCAGCCTTGGAAGGCAGAAAAGCAAACCACAAATCAACAAGCAAAAATCAAAAATGGTCCATTTTTGCTTTCTCATTTTGCTTTTTGATTTGTCTTCTCCCCTCCGTGCTGCCCCCGGCCGAAACCCAAGAAGGATTCCTCGCCATAATCTCAAACCTCCCATCGGCGCAACCCCGGCCCTACGGCTGGGGACTCGCGGGCGCCGGCAACTTTCCCGAAATTTTCTCCTCTTGCCCTTGCCGAACCTCCGCCTGGAGTTTCGACGCCTCCGCAAACTCCGCTTTGGCCTCGGTGGTCCGCTTCGTCTTGAGGTAGGCCTGCCCAAGCTGATAGTGGAAGTTGGCGCTGTCGGGTTGAATCTCCACCGCCCGCTTCAAGTAGGGAACGGCCTCGTCCGGCTTGGACTCGCGCATGTAGGCTCTTCCGATTCCGGCCAGAGAAAGCGGCATCTTCGGATTCAAAGAGAGCACCTTGCGGAACAGCGGAATCGCTTTCTCGGGCTGACCCTGATCGAGCCAGAGGATCCCGCGGTTCTCGTAGCTCCACGGCTCGCGGGGAGTGATGGCAGTTTCCTGGTCGAACTCCTCGCCCGCTTTGTCTAACATCCCGAGCCGCTGGTAGAGAACACCGAGATTGAAGTGAAGGTAAGGGAGCTTAGGATCGCCGGCCTCTGCCTTCTCCAACTCCACGCGAGCCTTCTGGTGCTCATAGAGGTCGAGGTAGGCCTTGCCCAGCAACAAGTGAAGGTGGGGTGTGTCGCCGCCTGCCTGGACCATGCGGCTGAAGGTGCGCGCCGAATCATCCGCTCGTTTCAGCTTGCCGTAGCAAATGCCAAGGACGAACAAGTAGTCGAGATCGTCCTGCTCCTGCGCCGCAATCGGCTCCAGCGCTGCCACGGCGGGCTCGTACTCGTCGATCATGAAGTGGCACATGCCTTCGAGGTAGTGCGCCTGGACGCTCGATGGATCGGACGCGAGAACGCGCGCGAAGTGCGGGATGGCTGCCTGAAAGTCGTTCTTGCGGTAGTACGCGAGCCCCAGATTCAGGTCGATGCCTGACATTTGCGGGGCGAGCTTGCGGGCGGCCTCGAACGACTTGATGGCCAGGTCGACTTTCCCGGAGCGAAGGTAGGTTACGCCCAAATTAACGTAGGCGGCGGCGGAGCGTGGGTCGAGTTCGAGCACCCTGCGGAAGCCGCGCTCCGCGGCCGCGTAATCCCCGGCACCGAGCGCACGCTGCGCCTGAGCGAAGACGGCGGCCGGATTGGCGGGCTGAGCGCCGGCCGGAGCCTGGGCCTGGGCGGGAGGCAGAAAGAAAAGGCAAAAGGCAAATGGCAAATGGCAAATGGCAAAAATGAAGAGCAACGTACCGTAAGTCGCGGCTGTGCCCCTTGCCTTCACCGTGGACTCACGACTTCCACCCTCTTCTTCTGCACTTTTGCCTTTTGCCATTTGCCCTTTGCCTTTTGCCTTGCTTTCTCTTTCCTGCCTACTGCCGACTGCCTACTGCTTACTACCGACTGCTGACTGCCGACCAACGGCCTTCTGCAATTGGTCCTTGCCCTCCACCAGCAGGTAGAACTGGTCCGCAGCGACGTTGCGGAAGACCTGGTGAAGACCACTAGGCCAGCGGACTTCGACCGTCTCCACACTGGTGTTGCGTCCCAACCCGAAGTTGGCGCGCAGATCGCTCTGCGAGATGTAACTCTCCCCGCCGGCGATTTCTCGCATCTGGGTGATGCCTCCCGCGCGCACTTTGATGCGGGCTCCCATGGCATCCCGATTACTGCGCGTGCCGACCAGCTTGAAGTTCACAAAGTGGTTTCGCGGGGATCCACCCGCCGGCCCGTCGTTGTGGAGAAGCAGCGGGGGATCGCCGTCATTCCCCACCACCACATCCACGTAGCCGTCGTTATCGAAGTCGACGAACGCGACGCCCCGGCCGGCGTGGGGAACGGCGAATCCGTTCCCTGCCGTGGCCGTCACATCGGTAAACCTTCCGTTATGCTCGTTGTGAAAAAGCGTGTTGATCTGCTTGTAGTGGATTTCGGCGTTGACTTTCTCGATCTCCGGATAAACGCTGCCGTTGGCGATGAAGAGATCGAGCCAGCCGTCGTTATCGTAATCAAAGAAACCGCCGCCGAAGCTGAGCACGTTGCGGGTAGGCTCGGCAATTCCAGACTGCTCGCTGACCTCTTCGAAGAACCCTTTGCCGTCGTTGTGCCAGAGGTGGTCGGACATCATCTGGAAGTCGGTGATAAACAGGTCCAGATTGCCGTCGTTATCGTAGTCGCCCAGAGAAACACACATGCCGGCCATGGCGTTGCCGTCGGCGGTGAGGGCCATGCCGCTGGCCATGGCGACGTTGGTGAAGGTGCCGTTGTGATTGTTGTGATAGAGGTACGCCTGCACGCCGTCGTTGGTCACGAACAGGTCCGGCCAGCCGTCGTTGTCGTAGTCGGCGGCTCCCACCGCCAGGTTGGCGCCGTTGGGCTGGTAGATATTGGAGGCCTTGGTGACCTCGGTGAACGTGCCGTCGCCGTTGTTGTGGTAAAGCACATCGGGGCTACCCGGGTACGCCGAGGGGCGGCAACTGCTTTCGATCCCGTGCCCGATGTCGCAGGTTCGTCGGCTGCCGGGGCGGAAGTCGGCGTATCCGCCTACGTAGAGATCGAGCCGGCCGTCGCGGTCGTAGTCGAAGAACGTGGCGCCGGTATGAAACGTCGTCCCCAGTTCCGTGGCCCCCACTCCGGCCTTGTCGGTGACATCGGTAAACGTGCCGTCGCCGTTGTTGTGGTAAAGGACGTTCTTTCCGTACTGCGTCACGTAGAGATCGGGGAACCCGTCATTGTCGTAGTCTCCCCACACGCAGCCCAGACCGTAAGCGGTGCCGGGCACGCCCGCCTTTTCCGTGACGTCGGTGAAGGTGCCATCGCCGTTGTTGTGGTACAGCGCGTTGCGCACCGTGATGCCGCGCTGGTAAAGGTCGCGGCCGTTTACGAAATAGATGTCCATGTAGCCGTCGCCGTCGTAATCGGCCACGCACACGCCCGGCCCGGTTTCTTCCAGGATGGTGGAGGTACCGTTGCTTCCTTTGAAATGGACAAAGTCGATTCCTGCCGCGCGGGTGACGTCAGAGAACTGCACGGAAGGCGGCTGAGCCGGGCGGCCGCTGTTGGGGGAGAGGCCGAGCGAAAGGCCAAGCGAAGGGATGAACACGCGACCGCCCAGCACGAAAATGCTCGCGCAACCAGCGCCCAAGACGAGCGCCGAAACTCGCCACCGGCCGGCAGAACCGATTCCTCGTCGTACCATTTCCCTGCCTTACCAGACAGGTCGGCAGTTGGCCTGTCCTAATAACCACGATAGTGAGCTTCACCGTTCAAGTCAATCACGCCGGCCGTACAAGAAGTCGAGAGTTGAAGGTTGAAGGTCGAAAGTAAAGAACACTTTTGCGATTAGCGATTAGCCATGAGCCATCAGCTATCAGCAAGAAGCTCCGGGCACCTTTGCTGATAGCTGACCGCTGATTGCTGATAGCTCAGGACGCACAAATCCTCTCGACGTGTCACGCGCCTTCATTTTTGCTTTCTCATTTTTGCTTTTTGCTTTTTGATTTCTCTTCTCTTCGCGTCTAAAGCCTCCTTGCCGTGACCCTCAGAGCTTATTAGTCGACGGGGTCTAGCTCTGTTTCCGGTTTGTTTTCCGATCCCGCCCCTTTGTTTTCAACCAACTCCTCGCTTTGTTCCGACGCCGGGGCCGACGCCGCACTCGGCTCGTCGCCGGTGGGGACACCGTCGGCACAATCCGGCTTTTGACTGG
>DATFYM010000094.1:0-53123 GCA_035315065.1 Terriglobia bacterium | reverse complement strand
GCCAACAGGCCGATCCGAAGGCGCATCCTTTGCCGCGAACGCTGAAAACCCCTCCGAGAACCCTCCGACGGAGCGTAAACCGGTGGTTGGCGGGCAGGGTGGGTCGAAAAATGAAAAAACGGGTCAATCAAACCTGGTAAGCGCCGCGTAATCAATGACATGACCCCAAAAACAAACCTGGATCAAACCTGATAAGTCCTTTAGAATTGAAGCGCCTGAAAAAACAAACCTGGAACAAACCTGGTAACTCATTGAACCGGGAGTACCCTTCCAAAAACAAACCCAGGAACAAACCTGACTCAAGTGCCAACCGCCCACTGCCGGTGGTGACTCGGTTTGGCGGTCGTGTAGCGATGGCCTTACCGCCGAGCTTCCCTTTCCTGACCACCAACACTGGTCGGTGCGCCGCTGCGCCCGCGGATTTGACAGCGGAAGGCAACATGGCTAAGCTGGTCTTGGGTCAGCCATCAGCTATCAGCCATCAGCTATCGGCAAGCTGACGAGGTGTGAAGTAATTGCGAGGGAGCTTCTAGCACAGAGACACAGAGGCACAGAGAAAAATGGGAAACGCGGAGAAGCAACCGACATTTTCATGTGATCCTCCCGCTCTTCTCTCCGTCTCGGTGCCTCTGCGTTTAATTCTCCACAGCTTCTAAGGGCTGAAAGCTGACAGCTCTTCGAAAAGGGATTCAACGGCAATGAGTGAATCAATCTATAAGGACAATCCGGAGCTCGAAGCCATCGAGACCAGGGAGTGGCTCGACTCGCTCGACTACGTTATGGAGCGAGGCGGACCCGAGCGCGTCTCGAACCTGATCCGGAAGCTGCGGATTCACGCCGAGCGCGACGGCGTGCGCCTGCCCTACCGCGCCAACACCCCCTACATCAACACCATCCCGGTTGAAAAAGAGCCTCCCTTCCCCGGCAGCCAGGAACTGGAGCGGCGCATCAAGAGCCTGATCCGCTGGAACGCCATGGCCATGGTGGTGCGCGCCAACCGCGAATCGCACGGCATCGGCGGCCACATCTCCACCTACGCGTCGGCGGCGACCCTGGTGGAAGTAGGCATGAATCACTTTTTCCGCGGACGCACCGGCGAGCACGAGGGCGACATTGTTTATTTCCAGGGGCACGCGTCACCCGGCATCTACGCCCGCGCCTTTCTCGAGGGCCGCCTGCCGGCGGAGAAGCTGCAAAACTTCCGCCGCGAGCTGAGTCCCGGCGGTGGCCTCTCTTCCTACCCCCACCCCTGGCTGATGCCGGACTTCTGGGAGTTCCCCACCGTCTCCATGGGACTGTCGCCGATCATGGCCATTTACCAGGCGCGCTTCAGCCGCTACCTGGAGGACCGCGGACTCAAGAAACCCTCCGACGCCAAGGTCTGGGCGTTTCTGGGTGACGGCGAAACCGACGAGCCCGAGTCGCTGGGCGCGATTTCGTTGGCGGCGCGCGAGAAGCTGGACAACCTGATCTTCGTGATCAATTGCAACTTGCAGCGGCTCGACGGCCCGGTGCGCGGCAACGGCAACATTGTCCAGGAACTGGAAGCCGTCTTCCGCGGCGCCGGATGGAACGTGATCAAAGTGGTCTGGGGCACCGACTGGGACGCGCTGTTCGCCAAGGACCACGACGGCCTGCTGATCCAGCGCGCCGGCGAAGTGGTGGACGGCGAGCGCCAGAAATATACGGTGGAATCCGGCGCTTACGTCCGCCAGCACTTTTTTGGCACGGACCCGCGCATGCTCGAACTGGTGAAGCACCTTTCCGACGAGCAGGTAGCCAAGCTCCGCTTGGGCGGTCACGACCCGCGCAAAGTCTTTGCCGCTTACCAAGCCGCCATGGAACACCAAGGCTCCCCCACTGTGATCCTGGCGCGCACTATCAAAGGATACGGCCTGGGCGAAGCCGGTGAGGGCAAGAACATCACCCACCAGCAGAAAAAGCTGAACGAAGACGAACTGGGCGCTTTCCGCACCCGCTTTGGCATCCCGATCTCCGACGAAGAGGTCTCCCAGGCGCCGTTCTATAAGCCCGGCGACGACGCGCCCGAAATGCAGTATCTGCACGAACGGCGGCGCGAACTGGGAGGCTACGTGCCTTCGCGGGTGGAGGTGGCCAAGCCCCTGGCGCTTCCCGCCGACAGCCTGTTCAAGGAGTTTTACGAGGGAACCAACGGGCACGAAGTCTCCACCACCATGGCTTTCGTCCGTCTGCTGGCGAAGCTGCTGCACGATAAGGACGTGGGCAAGCTGATCGTGCCCATTGTGCCCGACGAAGCGCGCACCTTCGGCATGGAAGCGCTCTTCCGCCAGGTGGGGATTTACTCGCACGTCGGCCAGATTTACGAGCCGGTGGATCGAGACACTCTTCTCTACTACAAAGAGGCCAAGGACGGCCAGATCCTGGAAGAGGGCATCACCGAAGCCGGATCGATTTGCTCATTCATCGCCGCCGGCTCGGCCTACGCCACCCACGGCCTCAACATGATCCCGTTCTTCACCTTTTACTCGATGTTCGGATTGCAGCGCATCGGCGACCTGATCTGGGCGGCGGGCGATACGCGCGCCAAGGGGTTCCTGCTGGGCGCCACCGCCGGCCGCACCACCCTGGCCGGCGAAGGGCTCCAACACCAGGACGGCAACAGTCAACTCCTAGCCTATCCAGTTCCCAACTTGCTTGCCTACGACCCGGCCTTCGCGTACGAGTTGGCGGTGATCATTCAAGACGGCATCCGCCGCATGTACCACGAGCAGGAGAGCATTTTCTATTACCTGACGCTCACCAACGAGCCTTATCCCATGCCCGCGCTTCCGGCAGGAAAGGGCGTGCGGGAAGGAATCCTCAAGGGCATCTATAGAGTGCGCGCGTCGGCCAACAAGAAGGCCAAGGCCCGCGCCCGGCTTCTGGGCAGCGGCGCCATCCTGAACGAAGCGCTGAAGGCCCAGGCGCGGCTGGAGGAGAAGTTCGGCGTCGCCGCCGACGTGTGGAGTGTCACCAGCTACAAGCAGCTCTATCGCGACGGCCACGACGCGGACCGCTGGAATACGCTGCACCCCACGCAGGAGCCGCACGTGCCCTATGTCGCCCAGGCGCTCAGCGGCGCGCCGGGCCCGATAGTGGCGGCTACGGACTACGTCAAGGCGCTGCCCGACTCGATCGCGCGTTGGCTGCCCGGTCCGCTCACTTCGCTCGGCACCGATGGCTACGGCCGCAGCGATAGTCGCGCCGCGTTGCGCGACTTCTTCGAAGTGGATGAGCGCTTCATCACCCTGGCGACGCTGGCGGCGCTGGCGCGCGACAAGCAAATCAAGCCCGAGGTGGTGCAACAAGCGCGACGGGAGATGAAGATCAATCCGGAGAAGGCGAATCCGGCAACTTCCTAACGGGAATCGGGAATAGGGAGTCGGGAGTAGGGAGTCGGGAGAAGCAGGACTTCCCTACTCCCGATTCCCTAGTCCCTAGTCTCTTCATGACTATGCTGACCGAATTCAAACTGCCTGAGCTGGGCGAAAACATCGACAAGGGCGAACTCGTCAAAGTGCTGGTGTCGGTGGGCGACACCATCAGCCAGGACCAGGCGGTGATCGAGATCGAAACCGACAAGGCTACCATCGAGGTGCCGACTTCCGTCGCCGGGACCGTAAAGAAGATCCTGGTGAAGGAAGGCAGTACCCTCAAAGTCGGGCAACCGATATTGAGCGTGGAAAATGGCGCGGGCGCCAAGCCTGCCGAAGCGAAACCCGCAACACCTACCATTGCGCCCAAGGCAGAAGAACCTCCCCCGCCCACTGCAACGGCAGCGCCGCAGCCTCAACCTGAAATCGAAGAGCACGTTGAAGAATCCGAGGCAGCGATCACCGCGGCTCCCGCGCCAACGGCAACGCTCGCGGTTCCCGCCGCGAAGCCACAAATCACATCGCTCCCATCTAGCGAGACCACTGAACCCCCGGGACCCCAGCCGCCACCGCAACTGGCGCCCGCAGCGCCTTCGGTGCGGCGGCAGGCACGCGAACTTGGAATCGACATCAACCAGGTTCCGGGATCAGGCCCGGCGGGGCGCATTTCGGCGGAAGATCTCAAGAGGTACGCCAAGCAGATCATCACCGGTGGCGTGGCCATCGCCCCGCAAGGCAGGGCCGCAGCCAGCATTCCGGCCGTGTCCCTTCCCGATTTTGCGCGCTGGGGCGAGATCGAGCGTCAGCCGATGAAATCGATCCGGCGCAAGACGTCGGAGCACCTGAGTCACGCCTGGGCAGCAGTCCCGCGCGTGACGCAGTACGACAAGGCGGACATCACCCAGCTTGAAGAATTGCGCAAGCGCTATGGCAAAGACGTGGAAGCAGCGGGCGGCAAGCTGACGTTTACCGTGATCGCTCTGAAGGTGATCGCGGCGGCGCTCAAAGTGTTTCCGCAATTTGGCGCCAGCATCGATACGGCGCGGGGCGAGATCGTCTACAAGAAGTATTGCCACATCGGCATCGCGGTGGATACCGACCGCGGATTGCTGGTGCCGGTGGTGCACGACGTGGACAAAAAGAATCTACGGCAGCTTGCCATCGATGTGGCTCAGCTCGCCGAGAAGGCGCGCAACAAGAAAATTGCGCTGGAAGAAATGGAAGGCGGCGTTTTCAGCATCAGCAATCTGGGCGGGATCGGCGGCACGGGATTTTCGCCCATCGTCAATTGGCCCGAGGTGGCCATTCTCGGCATCGCGCGCGCCACGATGGAACCGCGCTACATCGACGGCCAGTTCCAGCCGCGGCTGATGCTGCCGGTCTCGCTTTCGTACGATCACCGGCTGATCGACGGCGCCGACGGCGCACGCTTCCTGCGCTGGGTGGCGGAGGCGTTCGAGGAGCCGTTTCGGTTGGTGGTACACGGCTGACTTGATTGTGGACTTTGGATATTTGGGATTTTGGATTTTGGATTTTGGATCAAAGACCGCCTGATTCCGGTTTTTCGGTACTGAATCAAATTAGCGCACTGAGGGCGAGGTGGACGAAAAAACATTTAAGGATCGGACGCGAAGATTTGCGTTGGAAGTAATCCGATTCGTCCATTCCTTGCCAAAGGGGCGAACCACGGATGTGATTGGCCGGCAATTGCTGAGGTCGGGTACGTCGGTCGGCGCCAATTACCGTGCCGCGTGTCGAGGCAGGTCAACGGCGGATGTCCTCGCGAAGCTTGGCATCGTTGAAGAGGAAGCTGACGAGTCCATTTATTGGATGGAGCTTCTGGTCGACGCCGCAACGGTGCCCGCTGACCGCCTCACCGGTCTAAAGAAGGAGGCCGACGAAACTGTGGCTATGACGGTAGCGTCCATCAAAACGCTGAGAGCGAAGTTATGACCGTCTTCAATCCAAAATCCAAAATCCAAAATCCAAAATTTGAAGATCGAGTGTACGCATGAGCAAAACTAAACTGGCGGTCATCGGAGCGGGACCCGGCGGTTACGCTGCCGCATTCCTCGCCGCTGATCTCGGCCTCGAAGTCACCCTGATTGACGAGGAGATCAACCCGGGCGGCGTCTGCCTGTACCGTGGCTGCATTCCCTCAAAGGCTCTGCTCCACGTCGCCAGGGTGCTGGCGGAATCGAAGGAGGCAGCCAATTGGGGCGTCGAATTCGCCGCCCCCAAGCTTGATATCGACAGGATGCGCGCCTGGAAAGGCAGCGTCGTGGAGAAGCTGACTGGCGGCACCGGACAACTCGCCAAACAGCGCAAGGTCCAGTACATTCGCGGGCGCGCCAGCCTGCTGGACGCCGCCACGCTGAGCATTGCCAAGCACGATGGCGGCGAAGAGCGGTTGTCGTTCGATCACGCGATCCTCGCCACCGGGTCGCGACCGGCGGCCGTCCCCATTTTCCCCCCTTTTGGCGAGCGCGTGATGGATTCCACCGAGGCGCTCGAAATCAAAAGCGTGCCCAAGACGCTGCTGGTGGTGGGCGGCGGCTACATCGGCCTCGAACTCGGCACCGTGTACGCGGCGCTAGGCAGCAAGGTTTCGGTGGTGGAGATGATGCCCAGCCTGCTGCCGGGCGTCGATCACGACCTCGTCTCCATCCTCGCCAAGCGCATCGAGAAAATCTGTGCCGCAGTGATGCTCAACACGAGAGTAACCGAGATGAAGGACGCGCAGGACGGCGTCCACGTGCGGCTGGACGGCCCCGGCATCACCCAGTCTGAGCAGGAAGCCGAGCAGGTATTCGAGAAGGTGCTGGTGGCGGTGGGACGCAAGCCCAACTCGAACATCCCCGGCTTGGAAAAGACTAAGGTGGAAATCGACGCGCAGGGCTTTATCAAAGTCAACCCGCAACGACGCACCGCCGAACCCACGCTATACGCCATCGGCGACGTGGCCGGCCAGCCGATGCTCGCGCACAAGGCGTCGCACGAAGGCCGCACGGCCGTGGAAGCAATTGCCGGGCACAAGGTGGCGTTCGAGCCGCGCGCCATCCCCGCCGTCGTTTTCACCGACCCCGAAATCGCCTGGTGCGGGCTGACCGAGGACGAGGCGAAGAAGGCCAATCGCGCCGTGACGGTGGCGCGATTTCCTTGGGGCGCTTCCGGCCGCGCCATCACCCTCGACCGCCCCGACGGCGTCACCAAGCTGCTGATCGATCCGCAGACCGAGCGCGTGCTCGGCGTGGGCATCGTTGGAAGCGGCGCCGGCGAACTGATCGCTGAGGGCGTGCTCGCGGTGGAGATGGCCGCGCTGGCCAGCGACGTAGCCCTCTCCATCCATCCTCATCCCACGCTCAGCGAGACGGTGATGGAATCGGCGGAGGTGTTCTTCGGCACCAGTACGCACGTCTATCGGCCCAAGCGGACGGCGAAG
Organism: Terriglobia bacterium; assembly: GCA_035315065.1. Classification (GTDB taxonomy): domain Bacteria; phylum Acidobacteriota; class Terriglobia; order UBA7540; family UBA7540; genus DATFYM01. The sequence goes on along the minus strand of DATFYM010000094.1, from coordinate 46,286 downwards.
TCCGGGACAACGAATTGACGATTGGCAGGATTTTGGATTTTCGATTTTGGATTTTGGATTGAAGACACTCTGGGCCGGGAGCCGGGCCTCGAAGGAGCGCGCCTCTTCTAATCCAAAATCTCTGGATTGAACACCAGCAGCCGACCAAATCAGGGTCTTGGTCTTCAATCCAAAATCCAAAATCCAAAATCGAAAATGAGTGGCGCCACTTCAACTCCGTCGCGGTCGACCTGGGGCGATGCACCGCCCCGGGTCGCCGAGACGCCCGACATTGAGACCATCACCCATCTGATCAACGCCGCCTTTGACGTGGAACGATTTTTCATCGACGGGGATCGCGTCGACGCGGAGAGGGTCCGCGACTTGTTCGGCAAGGGCAAGTTCCTGCTGGCAGAGGACGCCGCAGGTCTCGCGGGATGCGTGTATGTTGAAGTGCGCGGCCAGCGCGGCTATCTTGGGCTGCTTTCGGTTGAACCGGCACGACAGCGGGCGGGCCTCGGCCACCGGTTGGCGATCGCCGCCGAGGACTATCTTCGGGCGGCTGGATGTCGCGCCGTCGATCTGTCAATAGTGAACCTGCGCCCCGAGCTGCTTCCGTTTTACCGGCGTTTGGGGTACACGGAAACCGGCACCGCGCCCTTCCCTGCCGACAAGCACACCAAACTGCCGTGCCACTTCATTACCATGTCCAAGGCGCTCGACGACAAATCAGAAAGAACGGGGAGTAGGGAGTAGGGAGTAGGCAGTAGGGAGTAGGAGCAGGAAGAAGAAGCTCTTTCCCTACTCCCGACTCTCTACTCCCTGTCATTCGTTGGCCCACACGGGTTCGCGCCCGCCGGTGAGTGAGCGATGGGAGCCCTCGTCGAGGTCCAGGACGATAACTTCGTTCTTGCCTTGCCGGAGCCACGGCCCGGGAAGGAACAAGCTCTGCTGCGGACCGATGCGCCAGTAGCGGCCCAGGTTATGTCCGTTCACCCAAACGTAGCCTTTGCCCCAGCCGCGCAGGTCGAGAAACACGTCGCCCACCGCGTCGAGCTCGAAAGTGCCGCGGTGGAAAGCCGGCGCGGGTTCCTTGGCGGAGGTGAAGTTCAGCAGGGAGAGATCGGTAAGCGGCAGGCGGTAGATTCGCCAGCCGGTCAGCTCCTTGGCGTCAAGCATGACGCGCTCGGTGATGCCCTTGCGATCGTCCACCAGGCGCGGACCGAAGTTGACCCGGCCCATGTTCTCCACCAGAATGTCCAGCGGCACGCCCGCCTCCAGGTTCACTTCCAGCGTCGACTGGTGCAGGCGCCGGTCGAGCACCCCCAGTCGCTTCGCGCCCTGAGAGACGACCGCGTAATCGTGCGCTTCCTTGATCTCCAGCCGGCCACGCATAGCTTTCTCCATCGTCGTCCGATAAAGGACGAACCCATGGGACTGGCCCAGGGCCTCCATGGTTTGCGGCCGCTCGGATCGAATCGGGCGCGTCAGCAGCGGCTCCAGGCGGGCGGACTCGGCAAGCTGGAAAGTCGGAATCTCGATCATCGGCAACGCGGCGGGCAAGGGAGGAAGCTGGGTGCCGGCGGGCAGATGCTTTTGAATCACATCGCGAATCGCCTCAAACTTCCGGGTCAGCCGCCCCGCCTCGTCGATGGGCGCGTCGTAATCGTAGCTGGAAATGTCCGGCTGGTATTCCTTGCCGTGGTTGGCGCCGCTCATGAAGCCGAAGGAAGTACCGCCGTGCACCATGTAAAGGCTCACCGAGATTCCGCGGGAAAGCATCCACTCAAGCCCCTTGGCAGCGGCTTCGGGAGATGTCACGTGGTGCTTTTCTCCCCAGTGGTCGAACCATCCGTCCCAGAACTCGCCGTTCATGCGCGGGACGCCTTGGCGGAACTTGGCGAAGTTGGCGAATTCCCTGGCGGGATCGTCGCCGTCGCCAAAGTTGATGGCGGAGAGCGCATCGGGAAGGGTGCCGCCCGCCAGCTCGGCCGGCCAGGACCCGTCGGCGGTGTACAGCGTGACTTCGAAACCGGAGTCGCGAATCATCTTCTCGATGGACTGCATGTAGAGGTGGTCGTGGCCGAACGATCCGTATTCGTTTTCCACCTGCACCATCAGGATGGGCCCGTCGCGGGTCACCTGAAGCGGCGCAAGCTGCCGGCCAACCTCCAGCATGTACTTGCGGGCGGCGTCAAGAAAACGCGGATCGGTGCTGCGCACTCTCATATCGGGGGTTGCCAGCAGCCAGGCAGGATAACCGCCGAAATCCCATTCCGCGCACGAGTAGGGTCCAGGCCGCAGAATCACCCACAGCCCTTCTTCCTGCGCGGCGCGAATGAAAGCGGCGGCGTCCAGGTTGCCCTCGAAGTTGAAGGTGCCGCGCTCGGGCTCGTGCATGTTCCAGAACATGTACGTGCAGATGGTGTTCAGGCCCAGCGACCTGATCTTGCGCAGCCGATCGCGCCAGTATTCGCGTGGGACTCTTGCGTAATGGATTTCGCCGGCGATAATTTGAAACGGCTTGTCGTCCAACAGGAAATGCTCGCCCTCCTGCCCAAAAGTGTGGGCGGAGCGCGCCGCGCCAGCCGTAGCAGCGGCAAGGATCGCGCCTGGCTTCAGCAGGCTCCAGGCACCCGCCGCCGCACCCATAAACTCCCGGCGTCGCATCTTGAAACCATTCCCTTGCATGTTCGTCATTCCTTTCTTGCGATTGAACGATTGCAGGCCAAGAAGGCAATCCACAGATTTCGCATATTACACAGATACAGGATAAGAGCGGGACAATTCGCTTATCATGCCTTCTTATCATGAGTCTGTGAAATCTGCGCAATCTGTGGATTCATTTCTTCTCTCCTGTAATCGTCAACCCGCAATCGGCAATTCTTCGCCCTACTGTTGCGGCGGCGGAAGCAGAGCCCACCGGTTCTTGCGCAGGAAGTCGTCCACTGAGGAGATGTCCTTGGCCCCGCAGATGACCAGACGGCAAAACATGTCGGCAGTGGCCAGCGAGGGCTGTCCCTTGGCGGCGCGCACGAACGCGTCGTGCGCTTCCTTTTTGCGGTTGAGTTGCCACAACTCGACGGCCTGTAGAAGCTGCATAGACTTCGAATTCGGATCGATGTCCAGCGCCATGGCGCACTCGGCGAGCGACCCTTCCAAGTCCTGCTGCCGCCATAAAACGAGGGCCATGATGCGATGCCCTTCCGCCGCCTGCGGGTTCTTGCCGATCAGCGCTTCGGCCTCGGCGGCGGCGCCCTTCAGGTCCGCGCGGCGCAGTGTATCCAGGCCCAGTTGCTCGCGCGCCGGCAGGAAGTCCGGATTCTGGGCCACCACCTTGGCCAGTACCTCCCGCGCCTGTCCTACTTCGCCCGCGTCGCCCAGGAGGCTGGCCAACTGATACTCACTTTGCCAGTCGCTGGGATCGAGGGAGACGGCTTTTTCCAGCACGCCTCGAGCCTCGGCGCTGCGCCCGGTCTGGACCAGCAGTTGCGCCAGCGCCGAGTACCCCACCGCCAGATTCGGCGCCACGCGCACAGCGTTGCGAAAAGCCTCTTCCGCCAAGGGAAGCCGGTGCTGCACGATTCGGATCTGGCCGAGCTCGACGTAAGCCTCCGCGTTGCCAGGATCGGCCTCCAGCGCCGCCTTGAACTGCTCCTCCGCCTTGTCTTCTTCACCCTTCGCGAAGTAGGCCTGTCCCAGCTCGATCAACGCCCACGACCGCTCCTCGGGCTTGGTGGCGCGGCGCAGGTCCTCTTGCGCTCGCGCCACCGGATCGGGCTTGGCGGGCGCGGATTGCGGACGGGACTGGTCGCCGGACCCTGGTAGGTGTAAGAGACTAAACACAGAGGCACAGAGGCACAGAGAGGAGAAAGAAACCCGGACTGAACACACTGATCGCTTGCCTGTTTTTCCCATTCCTCTCAGTACCTCTGTGTTTCTGTGCCTCTGTGTTTGGCGGCGGTCCCCCATACATCACGGCAGCACATGGACTTGGCCCGGATCGTGAATCACGATTTCAGGACGGCCGTTGTATACGCTGATCCTGCCCTGGATCTCGACCTCGCGTCCGTTGAGCGCGTTCAGATCGCCGAACTTGGTGCGGTCGGAGGCAAAGATCACGCTCGAAAAGGGGCAGTCCCGATAGTTGGGACAGAAGTCGAGAAAAGCGCTCTCGGAGCGCGACGTGTACACCCGCAGCACGCGGCCGGAAATGCAGACAGTCTCGCCCGTGTGCTGGCCCGCCTCGTGGAAGTCAACGCAGTCGCCGCCCGGCCCGCTTGGCTTATTGGCCTCGCCCGCCCGATTGGGCTGATGAACCGGCGCCCAACTAGAGCGCGAGGCGTCGCGCCGCAGTGCCAGACGGTATCCGACGAAGCCCGCCAGGGTGATGCCGACCACAAACAGCGCCACGATCGACGGCGTTCTTCGCATCATCTCGCGGGGCCTTCCCGATCAAGGCTAGAGTTTATCACGCGGAATGGGGGCCGAGCAGCGAATCACGCGTCAAGGCAAGCACACGGTTGTCACTCCTCCGACCTTTCGGACGGAGATCACTAAGCGTTGTGTCGCTGATCACAGCAGCGGCGTGAGCGGGGTCACTGACAGTCTGCCACGGACTCCCATACTGTGACACACATAGAAAAAGAGTTGTTGTCTGTCAATCAGATTAGTTAATCGGCGGTCGACCAGGAAGTGTACAGCAAGAAAACTATTTAGTACGGACAAAAGAGGAACTCTGACCCGACCGGAGGTGGAAACATGAACGTTGCTCTCATTGGCGCGGAAATGGAAGAGAACCTCGCGTTGCGCTATATAGCCTCCTCTCTCGAGGACCGCGGTCACAACATAGCCATCGTTCCCTTCGATTCAGAGCAGGACACCGAGTCCGCCGTGAGGCAGACTCTCACCTTCGAACCGCAGGTCGTCGGCCTGTCGATGGTGTTCACGGCGCGTGGGCACGAGTTCTGCCGCCTCGCCAAGCGCATCCGTGAAGCAGGATTTCGCGGTCACGTGATCGCAGGTGGTCCGTTCGCCTCGTTCAATTGCGAGCGCCTCGTCACCGAATTCCCGGAGTTCAGCTCGGTCGGGTTGGGTGAAGGGGAGGAACTGATGTGCTGCCTCGCGGAGAATCTAGATCATCTGGACCGCGTGCCCGGCCTTTGCTATCGCGATGATGCCGGGTTGCCAAAGACCAACGCGGCCATCGGGAATCCCGACAAACTCGACGATTTGCCCTGGCCCAAGCGCACGACGTTCCACTCCTATTTCGACAAGCCTATCGCGAGTGTCCTCACCAGTCGCGGGTGCTGGCGCGATTGCGCCTTCTGCAGTATCAACGCCTGGTATGAGCGAGTTGGTGGAAAGAAGTTCCGCATCCGGAGCGTGGAGAGCATTGTCGCCGAACTGAGCGACCTCTACCATCGCCATGGTGTCCGCATCTTCAATTTTCAGGACGATAACTTCTTCCTTCCCAATCCGGTCAAAGCCGTCGCGCGGTTCTCCGCCATTCGTGATGGACTTCGTCGCAACGGGGTCGATCAAATCGCGATCGCCGTCAAGGCACGGCCGGACAGCATTACGGAGGAGTCGATCCGCATCCTGGACGAGCTCGGCCTCTTCCGCGTGTTCCTCGGCGTCGAAAACGGCTCGGAGAATGGTCTCCGAAACCTCAACCGCAGGCAGACTGTGGCGCACATCCTTAATGCACTAAGGATTTTGAATGATTTTGACATTCACGTCGCGTTTAACTTGCTGATGTTCGAGCCGGACACTGTGCTCGATGACATCCTCACGAACGTGCGGTTCATCGAGCGCCACAACGAGAACCCGTTCAACTTTTGCCGGGCCGAGGCCTATCCGGGCACCGGGCTGGAGCGCAAGCTGCTGCGTGAAGGGCGCCTCCTGGGCGACACCTTCGGGTATGACTATCGCCTCCAGGATCCGCGGTCCGAAGCGTTTCACCAGATCGCCAACTACGCCTTCTTCGATCGCAATTTCAGCGACTACGGCCTGCATTATTTCAACATGCAGGTGGACTTTTATTTCCAGCTCGTGCGGCGGTTCCGGCCTGAATTGCTGACCCAGACGTTGAGGGCTGTTGCCCGGAATTTTATCAAGCAGACCAATCTGGATACCTACGAGCGCTGCTGCGAAATCTACGATTTCGTTGCCACCTGCGACCCAGCGGATGAGGTCACTCTCCGCAGTTTCGCCCGTGACGCCCGTGTGCGCGTCGATCGGCACAGCCGCGAGCTGATGGTCCGCGGCGAGCGCATCGTGAATTGTCTGGAAGATACCTACGCCCGAAGAGTTTCGGGAATCGCGTCTAACGCTCCTGCCTCACCCGAGCCCCTTGGCTTCGACTCGGCGAATGCGGATATTCCAACGCCTGTCATCCCAGGCCTTGAGTTCACCCGTCCCGGTTCCGGCTGGGAAGTTGTGGACTTATTTGGCGTGGCTCGAGCGCCGATGCCCTACAACGTTTTCCGTGCTCGCCTGGCGGAAGAGAAACGGACCGGCGAAGAAGCGGTTTGCGCTAGCCGGTAGACAGCCGCTGTTCGGAACCCCACACGGAAAGAGGCTGCAGTTCGTGTCGAAAGGAAGGTGAAATGTGAGCGAAACATCGTCTGAGCGTTTACGGGGCGGGGCTGAGCTAGTCCAACCCGCAGTCATCCGCCTCTACCATAACCTAGTCCATGTGTACCGGATCATGCGCGAGCGTCAGAAAGAAATCGACGCGGCCTTCGATCGAGTGGCAGCGCAGATCGGGTTTGTCGTAACCACAACCCTGCCCGTCCGGGTGGAAGTCGCCGAGGAAGGGGCCGTCAAGAAGGCCTCCTTCGACGGCGAGGCCGTGCGGGGTACAATCTTCGAAAAAGAACTCTCCGGTTTTCTTGAGGAATTTGCCCGAAAACCATTTAGCGGCGTGCCGGCTGGAACCTATCGCTTTTACCTCATCTGGTACGACGCATTGAACCTCAAACTCCGCTTTGACTCGTGCGAGTCCGCGCACGTTCTCCAGGGTCTGCTCGGGTCGCTGGTGTCACAGCAAGGAGGCATCTCCGCTTCTGCCCTGGTTCGCCCGGAAGTGAGGGAACCTGCCCAGTGGTTTGATCCGGGTATGGCCATCGCCATCGATGAGGCGTTGGTTATCTTGGCCATTGACGAGGTGTACCCTGAGCTCCGGCTCGTGGAACGTATTTCGGCCGGCCGGCTGGCGGTAGCCCGGATCGTGTGGGGAGGGTGGCACCACGCCGAAATGGCGCCGTATCCGCTTTCCTTCAGCGATGCGATAAACCGGTTGCGGCCGGAACCGGGGTGGCACCACGCCGAAATGGCGCCGTATCCGCTTTCCTTCAGCGATGCGATAAACCGGTTGCGGTCGGAACCGGGATGGCACCACGCCGAAATGGCGCCGTATCCGCTTTACTTCAGCGAACGGTTCGGAAGCAAAGAGCCAGACCTTCTCACCAAACTTCGTGCCATGCTGGGTAAGCAGCCCGGCTAGGCCTCAGTCGCGGGGCCGGTTTGTGCCGGCCCCGCGGTTGGTCGAAATTCCGCCTTCTCCGCGTACCTCCTGATGCGCTTGCCTTTGACTTTATTCTCATGTCGTTAAAGGAATCGAAGAGAGAGGGTAACACCACATTGAGGGGTATTTCCCTCGGGAGGTTACTGATTCGATCCAAGCATCCGGGCGCGCAGCGTCCTGCCAACGCCGACATCGAACATCACCTCGCCTGATATTGCGTAACAAAACTGGACCGTCTTGAGGAGATGCAAAATGAACTGGAGGACGATGCCCGCGGTACTCATGCTGATTGGGTTCTCGTCGGCGCAAGCCCAGCAAACCCGACCCGCTAACGAATGGAAAGACTTCGAGTTCCTGCTCGGCGAGTGGACATGGTCCGGCGGAGGACAGCCGGGACAGGCCAAGGGTGTGTGTACGTTCCGGCCTGAACTGGACGGAACGGTGCTGGTCCGGAGAACCCATCTGGACTATCCCGCCACGAAGGAGCGGGCCGCTTTTGCCCATGACGATCTCTTGTACGTGTACCACGATCCCCTTGACAGCTCCTTGCACGCCATTTTCTTTGACGGTGAAGGCCATGTCATCCGCTACGCCCTAGCGATGCCGCCCGGCGAGAACTCGCTCCAGTTTGTGAGCGACGCGGCGCCCGCCGGCACGAGATGCCGGATGACCTACACTCGAACCGGACGGGATTCCGTGACCGAAAAGTTCGAAATCGCCCCGCCGGGCAAGCCCAACGACTTCGCACCCTACGTGGAATTCACTGCCAAGAAGGTTGGCAGGTAGGAGCAAGGTGCGGTTTCGAAGCCAGCCATAAAGCCGGGCTTATTGGGCTTTGCATAATAGGGTGACACGCGGACCCCTCACCCGGCGCTCCGCGTCACCCTCTCCCCCAAGGGCCGAGGGCATGCCTTCGCGATGTCAGCGGCAACAATCCTCACAGCCAAAACCTCTTGCTTTCTTCGGGGAAACAGACCTGCTCCAACAGGCCACATGACTTCGATTTCTCCTCCACAGGCGGAGCAATAAAACTTCCTAATCTCTTTTGCGTTGCTCGGCGACGCCGGCTCTCTTGAACTTTCGTACTGGGTACCGCACTGGGGACACGTTACTTCCCGTTGCACAATCCACCCCCGACCATTCCTTTCGGCGAGTAAGCCTTTTGGTACCGACTAGGCTTGAAGGCCCGTAGGCGAATCTGTTCGGCCTGAAGCTTGTGTTGATTAGATTTAGAATTGGATGATCCCAGTCAATGTGCCTCTTAAGGCGAAGGAGCGCGTCCTCTAGCGAGGTTCCTTTCACTATGTAAGCGCCGTCCTTGAGTTGGCGGCATCTACCCTTGCGACACCCAATACGCGGAAACCGTTGAAGGCTTCGCTTGTCCGAAGATTTTGTCATGGTTGTCTTCTCCTGTCCCTATCTCCCAGGGCGGGCTTGAAGTCGTTGCTAGACCATTCAAGCTTCCGAATTTGGAACGAACCATCATCCCTCATATGGAGAGTCTCGAATTCGACATCTCCGTCTCGGACGGTTCTGTCAATGGACTTAACAATCGCCTCTTGCGCCTTGCTATCAGGCGCTCTGCTGATGAACTCCACAAAATCAAGTCCGTCTTCGGAATTGAGGCCATGAAAGACTAAATACTCGACCGGATCAAAAATGACCTTGACATCCTGTGGGTCGATGTCCTTACCCGAAAACGTTGGGTCAATCTTTTTCAGTCTCTTCTTGGCCTGTCTCCTGCCTTTCTCGCGTAATAGCTCCCTTCGCTCTTCTAGCTCTCGGTCAAATCTCTCCTTGGCAGACGCTAGCCGATCCTTCGCATCAGAAAGCTTCCCCTCAAGGGCAATCAGCTCTAGATACTCGCATGTCCTGGGGCGTTTTTGAGGCAAGATAAACTTGCCCTCCACCAGTCTAAAGATTTCCTTGCAGTGAGGGCAAATTGCAAGGATTTCCTGAATGCCGTCAATCGTCCGAACCAGGATATTCATCAACCGATCACCTTATGCTTGACTTTCCCCTCGACGACACGATCACGAATTTGTCGTTGTTTATTGGTGAGGGGACCGTTGGCCTTTACCTCAACAAGTTTGATGGCTTCAACGCGGCCTTTGCCAGAAAGGCCCGCGAAGACAACGTAGTCAATGGGCTTGAACAGTGTCCGGCACTCGTTCTGTTTATATGGAAAAGTGAGAAGGGCCGGCAAGATTTGCTCGGTTATTTGTCCAAAGAGACTCGCTTCAGCCGAAACAGCGATCTTTTCGGGTTTCTTCTTTTTGCCTTCGGTTCCTTTGTTCTTTCAATTGATCATTCAATCCGTTTGAGAATTCAAAACGCTCACGAATGATTTTCTGTACTGCGGGCGGGTACGTGTCATACATGCTAAAGAGTTTGACTCGTTTAATCGAGAATTCCATGGCGCAATGAGGGCATTCGATCTTAAGCCCTGGGATGGACACTAACTGCTAAATTATTCTGTGAGCCATATTTTTGCTGGACCTCGAATGGTTTCAGCGGCGGTTCTTTCGTAGCGAAGCGGGCTAAAACGGCCAGCTTGGAGGGCCTTGTTAAGTATAAGACTACAGCTTCGTTTTGCCGGAGCGCTGAAGCTCCATTAGAGCGCGAATACCGTAATAAAAGCGCTCTTTACGATACGCAAGTTCCCAATCACGCAGGAGCGGCAAGGCATCCAAGGAGTTTTTGCGCAAAGCCTCCGCAAGGGCCTTTTCGCGGTTTTTCCGAGATGCCTGGCGCGATCTATCCACGCCGGCGGAATGTTGCCGCCATCCTGACGCAGCAATAGGTAGGCCTCAAGGGCGCTTCCATCGGTCTCGTCGAAGAGACTTGCCTCGCGTGGCATATAGCGTTACCTCCCTCCGTCATTCAGATGCCCAGCGCCTGCTTGGGCCAACCCTCTCGCCGTTTATTCCAGCGGGAACTTGACCACTGAGAGCCATATTCAAGAAGTCGCAAATACACTACCTCGGGCCACGCGACGGCGATCCGAACTCCTGGTGCTTGCTGGTCTCCCCATCGGACCGTTCCGATTTCGACTGAAAACTGAAGACTGAGAACTCCCCATGCTAGCGCTCGATAACCCGCCTGATTCGCTCGAATGCCCAGTCGATCTCCTCGCGGGTGATCACCAGCGGCGGGCCGATGCGAATGACGTTTTCGTGGGTCTCCTTGGCGAGGAGTCCCTCCTCTTTCAGCGCCTCGCAGTACGGACGGGCTGGGCCGCGAAGTTCGATGCCGATCCAAAGCCCCTTGCCGCGGACCTCTTTCAGGTTGGGACTGCGAAGGGTCTGGAGCCGCTCCAGGAAGTACTGCCCCAGTTCCGCCGCGCGCTCCACCATGTGCTCTTCCACCAGAACGCGCAGCGCGGCGCGGGCAACGGCGCACGCCAGCGGATTGCCGCCGAAGGTACTGCCGTGGTCGCCGGGCTGGAAAACGCCGAGGACTTCCTTCGAGGCCAGCACCGCCGAGACCGGATAGAAGCCGCCCGCCAGCGCCTTGCCCGCGATGAGAACGTCGGGCCGAACCCCTTCGTGCATGTAAGCAAAAAGCTTCCCGGTACGGCCCAGGCCGGACTGAATCTCGTCGGCGATAAAGAGCACGCGCTCGCGCCGGCAGATCTCCGCCGCTTCTCCCAGGAATCCGGCAGGCGGGATGATGATGCCCGCTTCGCCCTGGATTGGCTCGACCAGGAAGGCGCAGGTGTTGGGTGTGACCGCTTCCCGCAGCGCCTGGGCGTCGCCGTAAGGGATGACCTTGAAGCCGGGCGTAAACGGTCCAAAGCCGTCGCGGTATTGCTGGTCCGTCGAGAAGCTGATCGTGGTGACCGTGCGGCCATGAAAGTTGTTGGCGCACACGATGATCTCAGCTTGGCCGTCGGGAATACCCTTGATCTTGTAGCCCCACTTTCGGGCTGCCTTCACCGCCGTTTCCACCGCTTCCGCGCCGGAGTTCATGGGCAGCATCATCTCCATGCCCGTCAAATCGTGGACTTCCTTCGCCAGCAGCGGAAGCTGATCGTTGCGGAAGGCGCGCGAGGTCAGCGTGACCTTGCGGGCCTGGTCGACGAGCGCTTGGAGAATCGCGGGATGGCAGTGTCCTTGGTTGACGGCGGAGTAGGCGGCCAAGCAGTCCAGGTAGCGATTGCCTTCGACGTCGTACACCCACACCCCTTCGGCGCGCTCGATGACCACATCCAGTGGCTGGTAGTTGTGGGCCCCGTACTGGGTCTCCAGTTCGATAAAATCCTTGGTGCCGAGTCTCTCTTCGATCGCGGTCATCGTGATCTCCTTGCCCAACGGGCCCTAGCGGGCGCGGCATCGGCAACGGTGCCCTAACCCGCACCCTGACTCCGACCCACCCGCCAAAGGCCTACCGGCCCTTTAATTATACCGCTTTTGTAGCGCGAGCGTCTCGCCCGCTCTTGGCGTAACCTCAGATGCAGCCGTCAACGCAGCGGGTCCGAGCGGAAAGAAAGGAAGTGCGGGCGGGACGTCCGCGCTACCCAAAGAAGAACTTGACTTTTCGATAATCTCTTGATACGCTTGGTTTGTGTCGGAGCGAAGTGAGGTCGGCCGACCGCCCAGACTGCTCAGGCGATATGACCGCTGGGGTTTAGGAGGCCCAGACCCCGGGCGATGGCCCATCGGGATACTTACCGATGTGATACATCAGATAGAATTAAGCAAGAACCTGACCAGGGAAGAAAGGCCGATCGAGGGACTTTGTGGGTCCTATGCCAACGGGCCCTCTTTTCAGTTGGCAATCGTCAATGGGACGTCGACACAACGGCCGTCAGCGAGGAGGGACGATCATTGATTTTGCCGGACCGAACCCAAATTCTCGATAATCTTTATTGATATCAAAGGACATCTTGGGTTGGGTTTCTGGACCGAACCCATTTAAGCCACCATGTGATTGAAACTGGATGACTTAACGTACGAAAGGTCATTATGTCACTGAAAACTATGGGAGCTGGTCAGACCGTCGGGATAAATTGCGCAGTCCACGAGTTTCACTGGCGAGGAGCCTGTTTTGTTCCGAGTAGAATCCTACAAAAATGCTTCCATTTTTTGCAAAGAGGCGCAAAAAGAAAATGAAGCCGCATGGCTCGGGTCAAGCTTTGAATGGCGGACGGCCGCCCTCCAGAGGCTGACGATAAAGCGTGTCCGCGAAGCCTTGGCACTTGGCTAATCAAGCGGGATCTCAGGGCGAGTTTCGAATTTCCAGTTTCGAGTTTCGGAATCGAGTTTCTAGGGAAAAGCCATGAAGCATGTGCCGACGATCCTCGCCGTAGCATTCCTCGCGACCAGCTCGGCTGCTGCCCTGCCGCAAGATCAGGCGTCCACCTCCAACTCCTCTGGCGAGTCCCTCGCCGACGTAGCCCGCAAGGCCAAAGCTGACCGCGCCCAGAAAAGTCGGAAACCCGTCAAGGTCTTCACCAACGACAGCTTGCCCACTTCCGGAGGCATCAGCGTGATCGGTCCTCCCGCGAGCGAAGAGGCCGCGGGCGTAACCGAGGCCGACCAGGCGCTCGCCAAACAGAAGCAGGAAGCCCGTGATGAGTTCCAGAAGCTGAGTGCGAGCCTGAACTTGCATCAGCGCGAGCTGGCGGTACTCCAGCAGAAGCTCAACCTCGCTCAAGTCCAATTCTCTTTCAACCCCAACGAGACGCTTCAGCAGGAGACCTTCCGCACGGACATCAACAACCTGACCCAGGAAGTGAAAGAGAAGACGCAGCAGGTGGCCGACGACCAGCAGGCCATCTCGGATTTGCAGGCGCAGGTGCTGCGCGAGGGCGGCGATACAAGCTGGCTGACGGCCACCGGTGGCGCCGGTGCACCTGGCAGTTCATCGGAGAGCGCGGCGGCCGAGAAACTTCCCAAGGCGGGAACGCGAGAGTACTGGCAGCAGCGCTTCCAGACTGCCCGCGAGACTCTGGCCCGCGCTCAGGAGGAGCAGCAGTTGGCCGAGGACGAGTTGAGCCTGCTCCAGACGCGCCAGGCGCAGGAACTGAATCCGACCTCGCAGGCACAACTGGCGCAAGCGATCGCGGCCAAGCAGGAAGAGATAGGAATGAAGCGCGCCGCCACCGAAAAGGCGAAGCAGGACCTGGACTCGCTCGAAAAGCAATTCGACGCCAGCGCCGCGCCTGCCGAGTGGAGCCAGCCGGAGCCCGCCGCCGCCCCGCCTCAGTGACCTTGGCTTACCGTCGGCGGCGAAGGCTTTCTTTGGGTAATCACAACATTGCTAGGCTATTAACCTTTAGTGATGGCTTCATGACAGATCATGAATCTTCAGTCCTGCTTATCATCCCCCATTCATCGTTGCCTCATTCCAAATCCCTTTCGTCCCACTACTTCCAGCAGGAACTCCAGAATCTCCACGTGGCGCTTGGCCTGGGTCAAGCTGTCACCCCAAGTGTACAGTCCATGGCCGCAAAGCAGAAAGCCGTGGGTGCACGGGTGGGCAGCGAGAATCGACTCGACGACATCGGCCAGCCTTACGAGGTCCTGAGAATTATCGAGGATGGGCAACCACTCGCGGTGCTCGTGCGTCGTGACGCCCTCCAGACCTTTCAGCATTTCGTAGCCTTCAATGGTCAGACCCGCTTGCGCGCAGTGGCCTTCGGAAAGAAGCGTGCTCCAGACGGAGTGGGTGTGCAGGACGGCCCGCACGCCCCGCGCGCGAATGATGGCCAGGTGTAACCGGGTCTCGTCCGAGGGTCGCCCCAAGCCTCTCAGGACCTTACCGTCTCCGTCGATCTCGAGCACGTGCGGGGCGGCCAGGGCCGACTTGTCGAGGCCTGAGGCGGTGATAGCCAGCCGCAGTGGATTCTCCTTCAGAACCGCACTGTAATTGGTGCCGGCGGGCGGCCGACGACCGCCTCGATTGGTGTCGGAAGCGCGGACATCGTGTCCTCTCTCAGTTTCCTTGCTCCAGCGCCACCGCGCGCGGAAACAGGATATTGTTCTCCAGATGGATGTGCTGGTGCAGGTCAGCCTCGAATGCTGCCAGGGCCTGATAGAGCGTGCGGAAGCTGACGCAGGCATCGGGCGGAGCGCTGTAGCCGTCGCTGGACTCGCGAAGGGCGCGCAGTGCGTTACCGGCGGAGTCGTGCTCGTGGATCATCATCGCCACCGGATTCTGTACGCTCCCGAACGGAGCCGGCAGAACAGGCTCTTTCTGAATGACGGATTCTTCCATGCGAGCGATGTACGGGAACAGGACCCTCTCTTCTTTCATCATGTGCATGGTCAGCTCTTCGGCCAGACCCTGAAAGGTCGCATGCATCGCAAGCAATTCGGAGTGGTTCTTCCCGTGGACCGAACAGACCTTCTCGAATAACGGTTCCAGGCGCGCAAGCTCCTCACGCACGTACTTATGATGAGTGCTCTGGATGTGGGCGATGAGATCGGCTAACGGCTCCTCTTGCCAATCTCGGTTGGGGCGGGCCGCCGGCACGGCCTGCTCCGCCGCTTTCAGGGAACCTACCACGTCGCCGATTGGCAGGTTGGCAGCGCGGCAAGCTTCTTCAAGCGACTGGCTGCCCCCGCAGCAGTAATCAATCCCCAGCTTCTCAAAAACGCGGGTGGCAGCCGGATTCTCCAGGGCTAATTCCCGCACTGTCTTTTCGGCAGAAATACTCATCGTCATCCTCCCAGCGGCAGCCGTCATGGCTCCGCCGCATTTAACAGTTTGAGATTATCTGGCCCACGATGGGGTGGCGATGACTTTTGTCACGGAGATCACCAAAGCGTTCCCTAACCGCCGAGCAGGGTTGACAAAGGGAGAAGGTATGGCAGGGCTCAGGTGGAATTAAGGTCAGGCGGACGACTCGACGGCGGCTTCCAGGCCTTCCAGATCGCGGATGATCACGCTGCGCCCATCAATCCTCAGCAAGCCTTCCGCTTGAAATCGCGAGAGGTTTCGCGACACCAGCTCGCGCACGGTGCCGATCTGCGATGCTAACTCCTGGTTGTTGGCGGGCAGCTTCACTTCCACACCTTCCGTGGTCCTTTGGCCCTCCTTCTGCGCCAGGCGCAATAAAAGGGACGCGAGCCGGTGACGAACGGTGGTGAACGAGAGCTCTTCGATAATCCCCACGAGCTGGCGAAGACGCGCCCCAACTACTCGAAGCACCTTGAGAGCAACTTGGGGGTGTGCGAGGCAAAGGGCCTGAAAGTCCTGCTTGCTGATGAACAAGAGGGTGGCGCGGTCAACGGCCGCGGCGGAAGCCGGGTAGTTTCCACCATCGAAAACTGGCACCTCAGCAATGGAACTGCCCGGCCCGTCGATGCTCAACACCTGTTCCCGCCCCGCCGCCGAACTTTTGTAAATGCGCAGGTGCCCCGCCGCGACCACGTACAGTCCTGAACAAGGATCGCCCTCACCAAAGACAATTTCACCAGGGGAAAAGTGACGCGACACAGCGCGCTGGACCATGAAGCGGAGTTCGTCTTCCGAGAGACCGGAAAATATGGGAGCTTGTGCGAGAACTTGCGCTGTGTTGACTGCTGTGTCCTGCATCCCAGTATTCTATCCGATGTGAGCTTTCAAAGCGCAGTTGTCCTGGTTTCCGGGGAGGCCCTCTCCCCAGGAGAACAATCCTGTCTGGATTGGTCCGCTTTCGCCCGATACAAACACAACAATCCGCCTCCCGCCAACATTGGGTCTCCAATACCAGCGAGAGCGGAGACCGGAACCGAGAGCTAACCTTGCGCGCCAGAGTCGACGAGTGCTTTCCGAGCCCGCCATCGTTCGGCATTGATAAGTCCCTTTTGGGGCAGGTCTCGAAGCGAGCTGAGAAAGGACCTACATGGACGAAACCTGGTGGCGCTGGCGTAACAGGCGGGTCAGGAGAGAGAAGAGAACTCGAAAAGCAGGGAACGGACAGTTACGTAGTTTTTCTTCCGCCCTGGTTGTCCAGCTCAACAAATGCCTTTCCAGGAAGTCATGCTCAAGCAGTGCGAGGTCACGCCGCTGCGCTTCTGCGCCGGCATGGTCCTGGGCGAATGACACCGCAGAGAGGAACTCAAGCTGCGTCACCAGGTGATCCGGAACCGCGAGCGCCGGGTCCACGCGCAGCCCGAAGACGTCGTAAAAGTAAGTGTTCTCAAGAACCAGTTCCTGTGCTGGCCGGCTGTTCTCGTGCGCGGACTCAAATAAGGGAACCGGCGGTTCGGGAACGCCCACATCAAACATCGCGATGTACGCCGCCTCATAGCTCGCATAGTCGCAAAACCACTCGAAACCGGGAAACTTGTTTTGCGGCGAAATCTTGTGCCATAGCCCGGCCAGGGCAGCGGTTACGCCCGCCTGTGCGAACCAACGATGACGCTCCTCGGTGGGTGGGCCGAAAGCAAACGCAAAGAAGCGATAGAGGTCGGTTTGGTCCCACCGGAAGGCCTCGTGAGTCGGTTGCGGCTCGATAGTCGTGTTCACCAGTTCACTCCACTGTGTACCAGACGGAAAAGTATTTGCGCCCGTCGCGATCCTGCTGGCTTCCGTTCCAGATGGCAAAGGCGAGAGGAGTGCCGGCAGGCTGATCGGCCATCTCAAAAGTGACCACCCACTGGCGGTTTTGATAGGCGGCGTCCACCGGGAAGCTCTGCCCCGTCCGCCGCGTGGTAGCGCGGCCCGCAGCCTCCATCAGCATCGCGCCCCGCGCCGAGTTCCAGTAGTAGATGTGTACCGGGTGTCCGGGGTCGCCCATTTGCAGCGAGGGGTTGACGGGTGATCCGGGGTGGACCGGCACCATCACGGCGGCGGCATCGAAGAACCGGTCGTCCGCTTCCGTGGGGACCTTGCGGAAACGCTGCTCGGGAGGAGTGCCAGGAACCGTCGGCAAAGTGGCGGTGTCGCGAGTGGCGTCGTCCCAGCTCAGTTGCACGTAAAGCTTGCCGCCCGCGCGCAGCAGGCGGACGTCGGCGGTGGGGATTTCCAGCGTGGCGGGTTCGTCCGTATCGAACAGGGGCGGTGTGCGGTTGAGCGAGATTTTCTTTGCGGCAACCTGGCTCCAGCGGGCGTTTCCGCCACGCAGAATTGCGTCTTCACTGGCGCTGACAGACGCTACCGGCAAGCTCGTTCCCGCCACCGGGTTCGCGGCGGTCTCTGCGACGCCCGGTGAGCATGCGGTCACCGCTACCGTCAATGCCAGGATCCATCGCGGGATTTGCATGGTGGTCTCCTACCCATTGATCTGGACAAGCTGTGGTCGCACGCGGTAGCGGGTCTCGGCGTCGCGGCCGATCAGTAACTGCAACACCTCGCTATGCCCGCCCTCCTGTGCCTGCTTCAAGTCCGCTTCCAGCCGCGCGATCACATCCTTCACTTCTTCGCCGAACAAATACACCAGGTAGTCGAGTGGCAGGCGCGGATCTTCCAGAATGTTCTGGCCGTAATTGCCCCGCTTGGGAGGGTTGAAGGGCGGCACGTAGAACACATTGGGGCCCGTGCCTTTCTCCGGGAACAGCGGCAGCGCGACCCGGTATAGGTGCACGAGTTTGTGCACGGGTGACTCGGGATCATCGAGGATGCCGACAAAGCGTAGGCGGCCGGGGCACTGCGCGGCGCAGGCGTTCACTTCTCCCTTTTCCAGTCGCGGATAGCAAAAGATGCATTTCTCCGATTTGCCGGTAACTTCGTTGAAGTAGATCTTCTTATACGGGCAGGCCTTGATGCAGTAGCGATAGCCCTGGCAGCGGTCCTGATCGATCGCCACGATGCCGTCTTCCTCGCGCTTGTAAATCGCCTTGCGCGGACACGCTTCCAGGCAGGCCGGGTAGGTGCAGTGATTGCAGATGCGCGGCAGATAGAAGTAGTAATTATCCTCGCCATTGAGCGCGCCCACGTCTTCGTCCCAGTTCACGCCCGACTGCGGATCGGGAGTGGGCATCACCGGCTGACGCGAGCCTTCATAGAGGCGCTGCTCGTAGTTGTACTCCCAGGCGTGGCCGTAGTCGTCCATGGTGGGCAGCGGGCTGGGCTGCAGTGCGCCGTCCTTCCAGCCGCCCCCGATGCGATCCCACTGGCGTGGATACCCCAGGCCGGGCCGGGTTTCCACATTGTTCCAGTATATGTAGCCGGTCCCGTCGCGGTCGGTCCAGAGCTTCTTGCAGGCGATGGTGCAGGTCTGGCAGCCCAGGCACTTGTTCAGGTCCATCACCATCGCGTATTGGTGTCTCGACATGGCTGCTCCTAGACTTTGGCCTTCACGATTTCCACCTTGATATCGCGGTTGTTACCCGTGGGTCCCCAATAGTTCAGGCGGAAGTTGACGTGTCCGTATTTGCCGATCAGTTGTGTGGGGTTGATCTTGATATAGGTGAGCGACTGCCAGCCGCCCTCCTGGAAACCCAGGAATTTCTCCCAGCCATGGTACATGGTCACGCGCCCCGGTTTCTCGCCGGGCAGAATCTGCAGGCGGCAGACGCAGTGGCCAACGTCGTTGTAGATCTTCACCCAATCGTTGTCTTGCAGCCCGCGGTGGCGCGCGTCCTCCGGATGCATGTAGACAATGGGCAGCCCGCGCTGCAACCGCAGCAAGGCGCGATGGTCGCGCCAGGTGGAGTGAATCGACCAGCGCCCGTGCGGCGTGTTCCAATAAAGCGGGTATTTCTCCGGGATCGGCTCCTTGAAGGTGGGCAGCGCCTCGCCCAGCTCGATATACCAGGGATGATCGATGTAGAACTGCTGGCGCCCGGTCAGCGTTCGCCACGGGCGCTTCTTGGCGACCTGGTGCGTGAAGGGCGTGTAGGCGACGCCTGGCTCGAGGTCGCTGTTCCAGGATTCCGGATCGGTGGCGATGAACCGGTGCGGCTTCTGCTGAAGCTGCTGGTAAGTCATGCCCTTGGTTTCTTCGGCGTTAGCAAGGATGAAGTTCGCCGCCTGCTCGTCGGTGTTGAGCGTTCCCTGGCTCGTCCAGTGGTGCGGAAGCAGGGTGAAGTCGCGATTCCACTCGAACGCCTTGTCCATAAAGGGCTGGAGGTTTTTCTTCTTGGCGACCTCCGCGATCTTTTCCGCCAGGGCGTGGAAGATGTCCCAATCGGTCTTGCTTTCGAATAGCGGAGGCAGAGCCTTGCCGAAGGGATGAATGTAGCTGTGGCAGTCGGTGGTGTTCAGGTCCACCTTCTCGTAATACGAAGCGGCGGGCAGCACCACGTCGGAGTAGAGCGCCGTCGTGTCCATGCGATAGTTGATGTCTACGATCAGGTCGAGATCGCGCCAGAGCGATGACAGCAGAATCTCGTTTCCTTTCGCCTGGTTCAGATAGTTGGCGCGCCAAACGATGAGGGCACGCGGTTTGCGGCCGTCTTTCGGCCAAAGCGGCATCCAGCCGTTCTTGACCGACTCCTGGATGTACCACTCCACCGGCTTGCCGTTGTACTGGTGAGGATCTTTGCTGGACGAGTGAACGTAGCTCCACAGAGTGGTGTTCTGAAACCGCTGCTTCTTGCGGTCCTCCGGAAAAGCGAGCTTAAAGAAGCCCTTCTCGGGCCAGACCCGTTCCTGCCCCACGTAGTGGTTGAAACCGCCGCCGTTCTTGCCCACATTCCCGGTCAGCGCCACCAGCAGAATGAACGACCGGTTGACCAGATCGTTGTGAAACCAATGGTTCGTTCCCGCACCGTGGATGATCATCGCCGGCTTGCGGGTGCCGAGTTCGTGGGCGAAGAGTTCGATTTCGTGCGCTGGCAGGCCAGTCCGCTTGGCAACGGCCTCGAGCGTGTAGGGCGCGAGCTCTTGCTTCAACAGTTCGAACACCGTGGTCACGGTCGCGGTCTTGCCGTTGGCGAGATGAACCTCGAAGGTGCCGGTCAGCGCGGGATCAACCCCACCGAGTTGAAGCGTCTTTGCGCCTGAGCCCATGGAACCAGGAGTTGGCACAGCCTTGTTTTGCTTGCTGTCCCACAAGTAGAAAACGTCTTCCTTGCCGCCCGCTTTCAGATCCGTTTCGCGCAGAAAACGTTTTGACTCGTTCACCACCAGAAGTGCCAGGTCCGTCTGCTCCTTGACATAGGGAACGTCGATCAGATTTTGGTCGATGAGCTGTTTCGCGACACCTAAGGCGAGAATCCCATCCGTGCCGGGATTGATCTGCATGTAGTGGTCGGCGTGGACGGCGCTGGAGTTGTAATCGGGCGAGATGCAGACGATCTTGGCGCCGTTGTACCGGGCCTCCCAGGCGAAGTGCGCGTCGGGAATACGCGTCTGCGAAATATTCGATCCCCACAGGATGATGTACTGGGAGTTAAACCAGTCCGCGCACTCGCAAGCTTCCGTCTGCACTCCCCAGGTCAAAGGCTCGCCGGGAGGCAAGTCGCAATACCAGTCGTAGAATGACAGGAATACGCCGCCGATGTAGTGGGCCAGCCGTGAGCCAGCGCAGAAACTCACCGGGCTCATCGCCGGGATCACGCTGAAAAACGTGTTGGTGTCGGGACCATGGTTGTAGATATTGTCGAGCAGCTTTTCCGCCACCAGGGTCAGGGCTTCGTCCCAGCTCGCGCGACGCCACTTCCCTTCGCCGCGCTCGCCCGTGCGAATCAAGGGATACCGCAGTCTCTGTGGTGAGTAGACGTATTCGACGAAGCACCCGCCCTTCTGGCAGCCACGCGGATTGTAGTCGGGGAGCTCCGTGTTGATTCGGGGATAGTCGGCCGCCTGCTCTTCGCGCACCATGACGCCGTTGCGCACATACACTTTCCACGAACAGGAGCCGGTGCAGTTCGCCGAGTGCGTCGACCGCACCACCTTGTCCCACGTCCAGATCTTGCGGTAGAAGTCCTCCCAGCCACGATAGGGATACGTGCGCAACGGGTCGAAGTCACCCGTGAACGTGGTGAGCACCGGCTTTTCCTGGCGTGAACACCCGGGCACAGCCAGCACGGCCGCAGCCGACGCCGCCGTCCGGATGAAGTTTCGGCGTGACCACTTTTGCGGTGGTTTCTTTTCGCTCATGGCTGGGCTCCCGAAGAAAGCGGTGGATGGGCGATTGGCGCGGCGGGGGCATGGGGCGTCGCCGCAAAGCCACGCAGGCAGGCGAGCAGGTCGGCAATATCCTGCTCGCTCAACACCGGCGACTCGGCGCGCTGGAAGGCTGGCATCGCGGTCCCAATTCTCCCGAAGCGAATGGTGCGGATGATGAATCCATCGCTGGCGGCCTGCTGGAAAACCGGGTTGCCGACCTCCGGCGCAATGCCACCCCGGCCCGTCACGCCGTGACAACCAGCGCAGTTCTTAAGAAACAGACTCCCACCACGTGTTGAATCACCACGCAGGTTCAGTAATTGGAGAGCCTGGGGGGCAGGAACTCCGCCGCGCAAGTATTCCGCCACGGCATTGACCTCCGCGGGCATCAGTCCGCCGGCATGTTGTTGCCAGGCCGGCATCTGAGTTCCGGGGCGACCCTGAGAAATGTTGGTCACGAAGTAATCGAGATTTGCCGAAGCAACCAGAACCGCGCCGCGGATGGCGGGAACGAAACGGTTAAATTTCTTATCCCAGCGGCTGTAGGCGCCATTTCCGTGACAGGCGGAGCAATACTGCTGGTAAACCTGCTCCCCTGAAAGCGGCGTCGGGTGCAGCGCCTGGAATTTCTGCTCGATCTTATCGGGCGCGAGGTAACTTTCCGGGATGTCACGCTTCCATTGCGAAAGCATGTAGACCGTCAGGGCCAACGCTCCCGATGGGATCACGGTGGGATTGCGCATCTGGCTGGCGGGGACGATGCCTCCCGGGTCGCGGAAGTGCACCTCCTGCCAGTGCCACGTCGTGTACGGCGGCGCGAGGTTGCTCATGATGAGCTCGTGACGTGTCTTGGCGCCTTCGCTTTCCAGCGACGGTCCCAGCGTGCCGCCGCGCCCGCCCAATTTGTGACACGCCCCGCACCCCTTCTCCGCGTAGAGCCTCTTGCCCTCGCGGAGGAGGGGAACTTGCTCCGCCGGAAGTTTGTCCGGGTCATGACATGTCGCGCAGGTGGCCTCGGTCATCTCCGGCGGCAGGAGCGGGTAATCCCAGAAAACGTCCTCCGCCTTGGCGTCGCGGAAATTGGTGGCGGCCCCCTGTCCGTGATGACAAACGGTGCAGCCGAAGCGGTCAACGGGATGCCTGTCAAGGATGTGTCCGGGATGGGCCCTGTGCGGCTGGGGCACATCCGTCATGCGTGGGTCATCGATCCCGTTGTGGCAGGTGACGCAGCGATCCACGGCGTTCAGCCCGGGGACGCTGGCCTGCTTCAGCTCGATGCGAAACTTGGCGAGCAGTTCGCGGCCGCGAGCGTCCGTGGCCTTGGCGCGCAGGATTTCGCGATACTCGTTCTGGATGCCCCGCCACTGCTCGAGGTAGTTTTCATGGACAGCCGCGCCGATGAGGTAAGCGGTGGTGGCGACGCTCGCTCCGAGCAATATCCAGCGATACAGGCGTGAAGGGTCTTTCATGTTGTTCCCTTCTAGTGCAGCGGCCACTGGGACGGCCACCAGTAGAACTTCCAGTTGGGTCCGCGGTGAACAATGGCGAAGTAGGTCAGAATCGTGAAGCTCACCAGGAAACTCGTGAACAGCGAAACGGCCGCCAGTCGCACGGAGTCCTTTCGCATGAGCACGAGAATCGACCACACGGCGAAAATGACCACTAGCAGCGACCCGGGATTAATCGCGATGATCCAGAGCTGATGAATACTGGGGAACCAGTTCCGCAACCAGCCGTAGTTCACCGTAAACACCAGCATGCCCACCGTCACCACGGCGGAAAAGGCCAGGGACTGCGTGAACATCGTTCTCTCGCCCGAACTGCCGAACCACACCCCCTCGCCACCGGCGCGACGGTCCAGGAAGGGGATCAGTGCCAACCCCGCCAGCACGATCACCGGAATCAGCAGTCCGCCCGTGAACGCGGAATAGGAAACCAGCTCCTGAATTCCGAGAAAATACCAAGGCGCCTTAGCCGGATTTTCCGGAATCGCAGGATTGGCCAGCTCCTTTAAGGGGGCGTCAAAATAGAAGGAGAGAATCAGAGTCACCGCCACGGTAACCATGAAGACCGCAAGTTCCGCCCAGAAGAGGTGCGGCCAGCTCATCACCGTATTCTCTGGGCCTCGATTCACGGGCGGCCGTTTGCCCTTCACGAGCGCCATGAGGCCGTAGGTCTTGGTCGCCAGAGGCTCGAAAACCGCTCGCGGCTCGCCGCCCCACTCGGCCAAGCCTCCCGGCGCATCTTCGGGTCTGGCCAGGCCGCCATCTTTGCGAATTCGCCAGAAATGCACGCTCATCAACGTGACCAGCGCCAAAGGCAGGAGGAACACATGCAGCACGTAAAAGCGAATCAAAGCGTCCTGACCCACGTAGTTGGCACCCAATAAAAGCCGCTTCTGGAAGCCTCCGGGGTCCATCCACTTCGTGACGCCAAGCGCGTCCGTTAACTCCCGCGGCGAGTTCGCGATGTTCGAGCCGATGGTGATGGCCCAGTAGGCCAACTGATCCCAAGGCAAGAGGTATCCGGTAAAGCTCAACGCCAGCGTGATCACCAGTAATCCGAGGCCGACCAGCCAGTTGAATTCACGGGGCTTCTTGTAGCTGGCGGTAAAGAAAACGCGCGCCATGTGAAGCAGGACCGTCAGCACCATCAACTGCGCCGCCCAACGATGAATGTTGCGAATGAAGCGGCCGGTGGAAACCGTGAAATGAATGTCCTTGATGGATTGGTAGGCGAGGTCCGTGGAGGGTTTGTAGTACACCATCAGGAGAATGCCAGTGACGAGTGTGAGTAGGAATCCGGCGGCCGCCATCAGCCCCAGCCCGAACGTGAGCGTGGGCCGCAAAGTGCGCAAATGAACGCGCACGCTGTGAATGTGCAGGAAGAGGTTGTGGAAGGTGGCTTGCGACTCCTCGCGTTCCGACTCCGGCGTCTTGCCGAGGCGCAACCACGCATCCTTCACTGACTGCGGCGTGTGCAGCAGGTTATCGAGAAACTCCTTGCCGGCGGTGGCCACGACGGTCTCCTTTACACGCGATAACGCGTGCCCTCCGGGACTTCGCTGTCAGCATTCACCACCAGCGTGCCATCGGCGGCGCGACTGACCTCCAGCCAGGGCAAGGGGCGCGGTGCGGGTCCGCCGATCACCTTGCCGTTGCTGTCGAAGCGCGATCCATGGCAGGGGCAGGCAAATCCCTCCTGGGACCGGCCGACCGAGCAGCCCAGGTGTGTGCAAGTGGTGGAAACAGCGTAGAATCCTTCGCTATCGTGGAAGAGTACCAGGTTCTGCTCCGCAAACGGCGTCTCGCTACCGACCGCGAATTCCTCCGGCGACCCCGGCTTGAAGCGGCGTGCGGGACCCGGCAGCACACCGGGGTTGGGCAAGCGCAGAATTCCGGCGGCGGCCGTTCCGAGCGCCGCCACCAGGCTGCCCAGTGATGCCAAACTCAGAAAACTGCGCCGGTTCACGCCGGGCGGATCTAAGCGGGACATGGCTTCCATTCCTTTCGGAACAAGAATCGCTCCATGGTGATGGCCGTGGTGGGGCAACGCTGTGCGCACAGCCCGCAGCGAATGCAGCGGTCCTCGTCCTTAATGATGGCCGAGAGATTCGACAGGTCGAGCTCCAGGCTTTGAGTGATGGTGGCGAGCTCGGGCGACGCCGCCAGGCGGTCGAAGCTCACCAGCTTCAAGCAGACCGTGGGGCACACGTCCACGCAGCCCCCGCACAAGATGCAGCGCTCGCCATCAAAGATTGTGTTGACCCCGCAATCGAGGCAGCGCCCGGCTTCCGCCTGCGCCTGCTCTTCGCTATAACGGATCTCTACCAACGCCCCAGGCTTGCGCATCCGCTCTTCCGGGCTCAGCGTGGCAATCTGCGTCCGCGGCCTTTGCTCGTAGTGCTTCTCCCGTCGGTATGCCTCGATGGGGAAATGCCACTGAACCTCTTCCGGCGCGATCTCCTTCCCGCACAGCTCTCGATATACGGAGCGGGCGGCCTGTTTGCCGCTGGCGATGGCGTGGATCATCAAGCGCGGCCCGTAAGCGATGTCGCCCGCCACGAAAACACCAGGCGCGGAGGTGGCTCCGGTTTCAGGGTCGTTGACAATCGCCTGTGCTGAACGCATCTCGATTCTGTCGCGCGCCGGGTCAAGAAAGCTCAGATCCGCCGATTGGCCGACCGAGAGCAGAATCGTGTCGCCTTCAATCTCGGTCGCCGCCGCCTCGTCGAATTGCGGTGCGAACCGCCGGTTCTCGTCGTACACCCGCGTACAACGTGCCAACTTCACACCCCGCGCGAATTTCTGCCCAGCCACTTCGTTGACCAGGATCTCTCTGGGCCCCCAACTGTTATGCCGGATGACGCCTTCTTCGGCGCCTTCCAGAATCTCCACCGTGTCGGCGGGCATTTCCTCGAGCGACTCGAGGCAGACCAGGTTCACCTGCCTCACTCCCGCCATGCGTGCGGCGGTGCGCGAAACGTCGTACTCTTCCTGCCGCAAAACCATGCGGGCAACGTCGTAAGCCACATTTCCGCCACCGATGACGATCACCCGTTGGCCGAGTTTGACCTCCTTACCCAGAGAGACGTCGCGCAGGAAATCCACGCCTCCCATTACGCCCATGGCGCCAACGTTGGGAATGGGCAGCGGACGAGAGCGTTTGGCTCCGCAGGCGATGATGACGGCGGCGTAGTCGCGGCGCAGCTCCGCGAAAGAAATGTCTTTTCCGATCTGGGTACGACAGCGGATCTCGACACCCACGGCCTGGATAACAGCCACTTCCGCGCGAATCAGTTCCCGCGGCAAGCGATAGCCTGGCACTCCCGTGTAGAGCATGCCAGCCGGCTGCGGTTCCATCTCGAAGATGGTGGGCCGGAATCCCATCAGGGCCAGATCGTGGCCTGCCGCGAGACCGGCGGGCCCTGAACCGATAATGGCCACTCGCTGTCCACACGGCTGGGGAAATTCCACCCGCGCCAGGAAGCCCAACAGTTGGTTCAGTTCTTCCCGGTCGTCGCAGTCGCGCGCGGCGTTACGACGTTCCAGGTAAGGGAAAAGCTCCGCGCCCGCGTCGGGGCGCGCCTCGCTCCCAAACTGTTCGCAGACGAAGCGCTTTAGGGCACGAATGGCAATAGGTTGATCAATAGTTCCGCGCCTGCAAGCGGCTTCGCAGGGAGCGCCGCAGATCCGTCCGCAAAGCGAGGCCAGGGGATTCGGCCCCCGAGCAATCAGGTAAGCTTGTTCGTAATCGCCGGCGGCGATCGCACGAACGTAACCGCGCGCGTCCGTATGGACCGGACAAGCATGCTGACACTTGATCTGCTCACGCCAGTAGTCTTGGTCCGCCACCCGAACTCGGTACTGCGCCTGGCTCACAACCGCGGCACCTCCGAAGCTGATGGTCCAACAAGCAGAAAAGGCCGGCGATGACAAAAGTCACGGACCGGTCATCGTCAGGGCGCCTTTCGACACGTTGTTAGCATGCTAGTGGCGTGCTTTCGTCGTCAGTGACTCACGTCACCGCTTCCGGGGATCCGTGACTTTAGTCACTGCGTCGCACCTTAATAGTGTGGGGGAATACCAAGGCGAGAAGAAATCATGACTCCAAACGCGCGGCCACCAAACTCGACTTCAGCGAGCGGCCTTTTGTTGTGATCTGGAAGACCACTCCGGCCACCGACTTGGTGTGCGTCGACTGGCGGGCCTTCGCGCCGTCTCTTCGCTCGCCGCTCGAGCTGAGCACCACGGAAAGCCGAAGGGCGGATTGGCGAGATCGTACGCATGCAGCGGCGACCTCGGAGCAGCAATCGCACTCTTGCTCATCTCAAGTTTACTGGAGGGTCCATGAAGCTGATTTCCGCGTTTTTCGCAGGGTCCGTTTTGCTGGTTTGGTCGTGTCTCTCTTTCGCCCAATCTCCGGTGGAACCCCTGAAGCTCGGCTCAGTCACGGTGCACGGCAGCATCCGCACTCGTGTTTACGGGTGGGACTGGTTCCGGGACCCGCCCTATGAAAACAGCTATGCCTACCCCGGGACGTTAATTCGCCTGAGCTTCAGCCAGCAGCGGGACGCGTTTGACTGGAATTTCGAACTCGGGGCACCGGTCTTGCTGGCCCTGCCTGATGATGCCGTCGCTCCGTCACCGCAGGGCCAGTTGGGTTTGGGAGCTACCTATTTTGCCGCCAACCACAATTCGCAAAACTCGGCCATGGTCTTCCCCAAGCAGGCATACCTCCGTTTCAAGCACCTAGGTGGCAGTAAAGGACAGAGCCTGCAAGTGGGCCGTTTCGAGTTCCTTGATGGCAGCGAGGTCACTCCGCGGAATGCGACCCTGGCAGCGGTGAAGAGAGACCGCATTGTTCAGCGCTTGATCGGCAACTTTGGGTTTTCCGATGTCCAGAGGAGCTTTGACGGTTTTCACTATGTGTACGCGACCCCGAAACTCGACTTGACTGCCGTCGGAAGCATTCCCACCCGAGGGGTATTCCAGACCGACGGCTGGGGTTGGCTGCACACGGGATTTTTCTATACGTCGCTGACAGGCCAAGTCAGGGGACAGGAGAAGACCGCTGGAGAGTGGCGTGTCTTCGCCATCTACTACGACGATTGGCGGCACGTTCTCAAGACCGATGATCGCACTGCCGCGGCGCGCTCGAAGGACATGGGTAATATCCGCATCGGGACCTTCGGTGGCCACTATTTGCAGACGGCGGAGACATCAGCCGGCGCGCTGGACTTCCTCTCGTGGGGCGCCGTGCAGACAGGGCGATGGGGGGCTCTCACTGACCGTGCCGGCGCGTTTGCCGGGGAAGCGGGCGTGCAACCGAAGGTGGCAAAGGCCGTCCGCCCCTGGTTACGGGCCGGTTACTTCTATGGGAGCGGCGACCGCAACGCGTCGGACAACAAGCAGGGCACGTTCTTTCAGCTCTTGCCCACGCCGCGCCCCTACGCTCGTTTTCCATTCTTCAACCTCATGAACAACGAGGACGGTTTTGCAGGGCTGATACTGCGACCCACTGCCATCGTAACCGTCCGCAGTGACATCCACACGCTCCGCCTTACGAGCGCCCACGACCTCTGGTATTCGGGAGGCGGGGCCTTCCAGCCCTTGACCTTTGGCTTTACCGGCCGTCCCAGCAACGGGGCGCGGAGCTTGGCAACGCTCTACGACACCAGCGTCGACTACCAGTTGGGCTCTCGCGCGTCGTTGGGTTTCTACTACGGGTACGCGGATGGAAAGTCCGTGATCCGACACATCTATTCCCACGGAGCGAATGGCCAAATGGGGTTTATCGAGGTCACTTATCGATTCTGACGTTAGCGCCCGCCATCTGCGCCAAGGTAATTCGGGCTCAACAGAGCCGGAAGACTGATTCTCGCCGCTCCCGAGGTAGGCTGGCTATTGATTCTAAATGGCCAAATTGGAGGCGGGGGGAGTCGAACCCCCGTCCGAAAAGCCTTGCGGTTAGAAGAACTACATGCTTATCCAGTTCGCTTACTGCCTTCGCCAGCGGCCCTCAGGAACGGGCAATAACGAACCGCCAGCTAGCCTGATTGGTCTCGTCCCAAAATCCTCAGACGGCGGATCCGGAACCAGCCCGCTAAGCGACGCCTCTCTCCGCCCTGCGGGCCGAACGAAGGAGACGGCTACCTATTAACTAGGCAGCATAGGCATACTGCGTATTGTTATTGGCAGTTGTCTTGTTCCACTCCGATTACGGATGGTGTGGCCTCCGGCATGCCTCCTAAACACAGGAGCTCCCGTCGAAACCGGTACGCCCCCACTTTGTTACTTAATCATCATATTCGATGGCCGAGGCCGGCGTCAAGATGCTTTATTAGGTGGGGCCTGGGAGCGCGGGCGTCCTGACGATTGGAAACAGCTTTCAGCTAGCTATCAGCCGTCAGCTCTCAGCACGAAGGTCTCCGGTTCTTGCTAATGGCCGATAGCCGATTCTTCCTCCAATCGACGGGACGCCTGGTTAGTGGCTAGCAAACTGCCAGTCGAAAGTCGAAAGTTGAAAGTCGAAAGTCGGAAGCCAAGGAGCTCTTAGCTCTCGACTTTCGACTTTGGACTTTCGACCTCCTTGAATTGGGGTTATGATCAATAGGGGCCTGTCGCCAAGGAGAACGCTGTGTGCTTAGCCATACCCGGTAAGATTCTGGAGTTGCTTCCTGACCTTCCTCTCGCCCTGGTGGATGTTGGTGGTGTGCGCCGCAAAGTGGATCTGGCGCTCTTGGCGGATGAGAATCCAAGGCCCGGAGATTGGGTTTTGATCCACGTCGGCTTCGCGCTCAGCAAGATCAGCGAGCAGGATGCCCTTGAGCAAATCCGCACGCTGGAGATGCTGGGCGAGCAGCAGGCAGCGATGGACGAAGTGCGTGGCTATGGCCTCGGCGAGGAACCGGGAGGCGGAAATCAGGAGGCAGGAGAAGGAAGTCAGAAGCCAGGAAGAATTGATCCATTGCGTCATTGATTCATTGGGTCATTGAACCAGTCACCTGCTTCAATGGCACAATGACTCAATGGATCAATGACTCAGTCCTGAGTTCTGGCTCCTCTCCCAAAGTGGCGAACGATGCGATTCGTAGACGAGTTTCGCAACGCGGAGGCGATTTCAAAAACGGCGGAGGAAATCTGCCGGCTCGCCGAGCCTGGTCGGGACTATCGCATCATGGAGGTCTGCGGCGGGCACACCCATGCCATTTATCGGTTCGGACTGAAAGACATTCTTCCCTCCAACCTCGAATTCATTCACGGACCCGGCTGCCCGGTCTGCGTGCTGCCCATGGGGAGGATCGACGACGGCCTCTCGATCGGCCGGCAGCCCGATGTGATCTTCACTGCTTTCGGCGACATGATGCGGGTTCCCGGAACGTACGGAAGCCCGCTGGAATCGAAGGCGCGAGGAATGGACGTACGCATTGTCTACTCGCCCGCCGATGCTCTCAAGCTAGCGCGGGCCAATCCCGCGAAGCACGTGATGTTCTTTGCTATCGGGTTTGAGACTACGGCACCCTCCACGGCTCTTACGCTGATGCGCGCCAAGGCCGAGGGCATCACCAATTTTTCGGTGTTCTCCAATCACATTACCGTCATTCCCGCCATCCGGGCGATTGTCGATTCGCCCGACATGCGCATCGACGCCTTCATAGGCCCCGGCCACGTTTCCACGGTGATCGGTTGCCGGCCTTATGAGTGGATCGCCAAGGAAGCCGGCCGGCCGATTGTGGTGTCGGGTTTCGAGCCGCTGGACATTCTTCAGTCCGTCGTCATGCTGCTGCGCCAACTACGGGCGGGGGAAGCGAAGGTCGAAAATCAGTACAAGCGCGCGGTGTCCTGGGAAGGCAATCGCGCCGCGCTGGCGGCGATGGCCGAGGTCTTCGAGCTTCGCCCTCATTTTGAATGGCGGGGCATGGGGTCCATCTCCGAATCGGCGCTCCGTATCAACGAGAAATACGCACCATGGGACGCCGAGCGGCGATTCGCGGTCCCCGGAGTGCGGGTGACCGATCCTAAAGCGGCGCAGTGCGGCGAGGTCCTGAAGGGCCTGCTGAAGCCGGCCCAGTGCAGACTCTTCGGCCGTGAGTGCACGCCGGAACAGCCGGTGGGTGCGCTGATGGTTTCTTCCGAGGGTTCTTGCGCGGCGCACTATAATTATGAGTATCGGAAATCGGCTCCGGCCTCTAGTGTGCTGTGACACCTAATTCTTGACCGTGGCTAGCGCTATCCACACTCTTGCCCCCTCAGAAGAATTGCCGATTGACGATTGACGATTGACGATTGGAAGAGCGGCGCATTGACGATTGGGGATGGCCTCTTGGAAGGGCCGCGCGGCGTGTCTGCTTTTCTCTTCCAATCGGCAATCGTCAATCGACAATCGTCAATTCGTTGATGATAGTCGTAGCGGATCCAAGATTGTGAATCCTTATGGGCTCTTCCAGCCTCGACACCGCGACGAAGTCCCCGCCCAAAGTCCGATTTCGTGACCTTCAAATCGAGATGGCCCACGGAGCCGGAGGCAAGGCCAGCCGCAGGCTGATCGAGGGACTCTTCGTTCCCCTCCTGTTTGGCTCGTCACCCGGACCTTTGGGAGACGCGGCCGTAGTCGAGGTCGACGGTGCCCGCGTGGCTATCACCACTGACAGTTTCGTGGTGAAGCCCCTGACGTTTCCCGGCGGCTCCATCGGCGAACTGGCAGTAAATGGCACCGTGAACGACCTCGCGGTCTCGGGAGCCAGGGCCGAGGCTATGGTTGTAACCTACGTGCTCGAAGCGGGACTGCCGTCGGGAGCGCTCGAAGCCGAGGTCCGGGCGATGGCCCGCGCCGCCGAGCGCGCCGGCGTGAAGATCGTCGGCGGCGACACCAAAGTGGTGGAAAACGGCAAGGCTGACCGGATGTACGTCACCACCACCGGCATCGGTCGGTTAATGGAGGGCGTCACCGTCTCGCCGCAATCGGTGCGGCCCGGCGACAAGGTGCTGCTTTCCGGTCCCATCGGCGACCACGGCATCACTATCCTGCTGGCCCGCGGCGAACTCGACCTCCAAGCCGAGCTTGCTTCCGACACGCGCTCGGTGCTTCCCTTGGTAGAAGCGCTGGCGCGCGCCGTCGGACCCGGCATTCGCTGGATGCGCGATCCCACGCGCGGCGGTGTGGCCACGTCGCTGAACGAGCTCGCCCGAGATTGCGGGCTGGGAATCATCCTTCGGGACGACAAGATTCCCGTCCGCGATATGGTGCGGGGCGCGTGCGAGTTGCTGGGCCTCGATCCGCTGCATATCGCCAACGAAGGGCAGTTCCTGGCGGTGGTGGCCGCGGATCAGGCTGAAGCCGGGCTCTCAGCGTTGACCCAATCAGTGGGCGGTGAGGAGGCGGTAATGATCGGCGAGGTCCGAGAGCAACCTGCCGGTACCGTGCTCGTGACCACCTCCTACGGCGGCAGTCGCGTGGTGGACATGCTGGTGGGCGATCCTCTGCCGCGCATCTGCTGAGAAGAATTTTGGATTTGGTCTGGGAGCGCGGGCATCTTGCCCGCTTTTGATCTGAAGGTTCTCAACCAGAAGCAAAGAGCGGGCAAGATGCCCGCGCTCCCAGGCCAAATCCAAAATTCCCGAAGGACGGGCTCATGCCCAAACTCGAACTCTACGGCACCAAGAGATGTCCCTACACCGAGGAGATGCGGGAGTGGCTGGAATGGAAGGGGCAGGAGTTCGTGGAGTACGACGTCGAGGCCGACGCGACGGCTCGGGACCGGATGCGCGCGCTGGCAAGCGGGCAGCACATGGTGCCGGTGCTGGTGGAGGACGGTAAGGTGGTTCAAATCGGCTGGCAAGGGCGCGGCTGTCCAATCGGTGGAGAATAACCGAAGAAGAGGTACAGTCCTGAATTGGCCTGGGAGGGCGGGCGTCGCGCCCCCCGTCGCAGTGGCTAGTGGCGAGTGGTCAGTGGCTAGAGCAAGACCGCGCGCTCTTGCTAGCCACTAGCCACTAACCACTAGCCACTTCTGAAGAGTGCCCGCGTTCCCGGGCCACCGATGCCAAGTAACCTTATGGCGAGCGCCTGTTCTATTCGCGTGCGCGGCGTCGTGCAGGGCGTCGGCTTTCGCCCTTTTGTGTTTCGCCTGGCTCAGAGCAACGCGCTGGCCGGTTGGGTTTTGAATGCTGAGGATGGAGTCGAGATCCATCTCGAAGGAGCTGAGCCTGCCCTGCGTGCCTTCTTGCGCGATCTGGAATCGCAGCCTCCTAGCGCGGCGTCGATTGCGGCCATTGAGGTGACGCCCGTCGAGCCGGCGGGGCTCAATGGATTCACGATTCGCGAGAGCCAGCGACGCGAACGCCCAACGGTTCGCATCTCGCCCGATTTGCCGGTCTGCGCGGATTGCCTCCGAGAGCTTTCGGACCCTTCCGACCGGCGTTACCAATACCCCTACATCAACTGTACCAACTGCGGGCCCCGTTACACAGTGATTCTCGACCTGCCGTACGATCGGCCTCGCACGACGATGCAGCGTTGGCCGCTGGACGCTTACTGCGCCGCCGAATACCACGATCCTGCCGATCGACGCTTTCACGCTCAACCGGTGGCGTGCCCGGCCTGCGGACCCCATTACTGCTTGCAGGCCGTGAGTGAACCCGTGCACGGAGACGAAGCGAGCATCACCCAAACCGCGCGACTGCTCGAAGCGGGCAAGATCGTGGCCGTGAAAGGCCTCGGTGGCTATCATCTGGCCTGCGACGCAAAGAACCCGGAAGCTGTCGCGGCCTTGCGCGATCGGAAGTATCGCAAGGAAAAACCCTTTGCGCTAATGGCCAAGAGCCTCGAGGTGGCGCGCGCCTTGGTGGAGCTCTCTTCGGCGGCGGAGACGCTGCTCACTTCAACGGCCCGGCCCATCGTGCTTGCGCCCGCCAGGGTGAAACTTCCCGGCGTGGCTCCTGACAACGACGAACTCGGAGTGATGTTACCCTATACGCCGCTGCACCATTTGCTCTTCGCCGCCGGCGCTCCGGAAGTCCTGGTAATGACCAGCGCCAATCGGTCGAGCGAGCCGATCGCTTACGAGGACGAGGATGCGCTGGACCGCCTGGGAGGCATCGCCGACGCATTCCTTATCGGCGATCGGCCCATCGCGCGGCGGGTTGATGATTCGGTGGCGCGGGCCGGAGCGTTCGGTCCGGTGGTGCTGCGAAGGTCGCGCGGCTACGCCCCCGGCGCGGTCGCCACCTTGCCGGTGGAGCGCCCGCTGCTGGCGGTCGGCGCCGATCTCAAGAACACCGTCACCCTGGTGGTGGGAGGCCAAGCATTTGCGAGCCAGCACATCGGGGACCTGGACCACTACCCCTCATTCCAGGCGTTTCAAGAAACCATCCACGATTTGGTCTCCATGTACGAGGTCGCTTGGGACGACCTCCTGGTGGTTCACGACGCTCACCCGCAGTACATCTCCACCCTCCACGCGTTGTCGCTTCCGGCCCCGCAGCGGGTGGCCGTGCAGCATCATCGCGCCCATATCGCCTCCGTGCTGGCCGAGCGCGGCGCCTGGGAGAAGCGAGTGTTGGGCGTGAGTTTCGACGGGACGGGTTACGGCGACGACGGCACCATCTGGGGCGGGGAGTTTTTTGCGGGAAGCGTCGCCGAGGGCTTCGACCGCGTGGCTCACTTGCGCCCTGCTGCCCTTCCCGGAGGCGACGCGGCAGCACAGCATCCGGTGCAGGCGGCGGCGGGGTTCATCGCTCAACTGGGTAGCGACAGCGAGCCCTTGGCTGAATGTGAATATCGACTACCTGACCTAATCGCCGCCCCCTTCCGATTTCCCGCACGCTACGAGCAATCCCTGCAATTGGTGCACAAGGGCCTGCGCACGTTTACAACGACCTCGATTGGACGGTTATTTGACACCGCCGCCGCGCTCGTCGGCTTCACTCGCGAAGTCACCTTCGAGGGCCAGGCCGCGATGTGGCTGGAGCGCCTCGCTCGCACGGCGCCGTTGACGGCGGCGTACCCGTTTCCGCTGATCGGTGGCGAGTTGGACTTCCGGCCGTTGCTTCGCGCCCTGATCGAGGATCGGCGTCGCGGAAGGAGTCCGCGAGAGATCGCGCGCACCTTTCAGCGGGGAATCGCGGAGGGACTCGCGAGCGCCATTGTCACGCTGTGCCAAGTCCACGCTTTCAACGGACGGGCCCTCGACACAGTGGTTCTTTCGGGCGGAGTTTTTCAGAATGAGCTGCTGCTGGAGGATTTGAAATCGCTGCTCGAAAATGAGCCGGTGGAGATTTGGACCAATCACGCGGTGCCGCCCAACGACGGAGGCATCAGTCTGGGGCAGGCGGCAGTAGCAGCGAGTTTACTTGATCCACAAAGGAAGAAGGAGTCAGCAGAAAAAATGATGAATTATGAATGATGAACAGAAGAAGAGAATGAGTCGAGAGCCGAAAGTAGAGGCGGTCGTTTGACTCTCGACTTTCTTTTCTTCAGTTCATCATTCATCATTCATCATTCATCGTTTCTTCGTATGCACGAATTGTCCATCGCCCTGAGCATCGTCGAGTTGGCGCAGGAGGAGGCGGAGCGCCGGGGAGGAGTCCGCGTCGATGCCGTGCACCTGAGGCTCGGGCCGCTCGCCGGAGTCGTGAAGGAAGCGCTGCTGGGCTCATACGAGATGGCTTCCGCGGGCACCACGATGGCGGGCTCGCGCCTGATCATCGAAGACGTTCCAATCGTGGTGTATTGTCCGCAGTGCCAAGCGCAGCGCTTGCTGAGCTCCGTGCAGCGGTTTTGCTGCCCGGAGTGCGACACGCCGACCGGTGAAGTTGTGCACGGGAAGGAACTCGAAGTGTTCGCCCTGGAGATAGAAGAATGAGTTCGGAATCCGATGTGTCCCGCCCGGTGGCCGTTCTTGTGCCCAGGCTGGTTGAGGTCCGGCAGAACGTTCTGAAGCATAACGACGTCGTGGCCCGCGCCCTTCGGGAACGCTTCCGCCAGGGCGGCGTGTTTGTGGTGAGCCTGGTCTCGAGTCCCGGTTCCGGCAAGACCACTCTCCTGGAAAAGACACTCATCCTTCTGCGCCCGCGGTACCGCGTGGCGGCCCTGGTGGGCGACCTGGCGACGGAGAACGATGCCCTGCGGCTGGCGCGCAGCCAGGCGCCGGTGAAGCAGATCACCACCGGTACCCTTTGCCACCTCGAAGCCGCCATGATCGAGAACGCCATCCAAGGATGGGACGTGGGTCCGCTCGATTTCCTTTTTATCGAGAACGTGGGAAATCTCGTTTGCCCTTCGTCCTATGACCTGGGTGAAAACCTCCGGCTCGTCCTCATCTCGGTCACCGAGGGAGAAGACAAGCCGCTGAAGTATCCCACGATTTTCAATAGCGCCGACGTGGCGGTGATCACCAAGATGGACCTCGCCACCGCCGCTGAATTTGACTCGACGGCCGCAGACCGCAACATTCAGGCGGTGCGACCAGGGATGAGGATCCTGCGCGTTTCCGCCAAGACCAACGAGGGGATGAGCGAGTGGTTGCAGTTCCTCGCGTCGCTCCGCGATTCTCCCCAGGCGCGCCCCGGCGGGTCAGGTGGGCCACCCAGAGAGGCAGATTCGTAAGCGCTGATTACTGCCTGCCGATTGAAGAGCGAGAATCGAGACTCCCTGCCGCACTCGTGAGGCTCAAAAGGAGCTTGACAGCGGCGCGCGGCTCTGATATACAAGTAGTTCGATAGGGATACTTGAATCCCGCTCTTGTCGTGCTGACGAGGAGCAGGTCTCAAGTCTCGACCGGTCCGCTCAATCAGGGACCCGGCTCCGCCAGACGCCTCCAAGACGAGCGCGGCGCCAAGAGAGTAGAGAATAAGGAGACGATATTTCATGAAGTCGCAAGCAGTCTCTCGACCCCTCGGCGCGCTGACGCTGGGCCCTATTCTGAGCTTGATTCTGGCCCTGGCGCCGGGTAAGGCCGCAGCTCAGGGCGTGACCCTGCTCAACGTTTCTTACGACCCTACGCGCGAGTTGTACAAGGACATCAACAAGGCCTTCTCTGAACAGTGGAAGGCGAAGACCGGGCAAACGGTCACGATCAACCAGTCGCACGGCGGGTCGGGAAAGCAGGCGCGCGCCGTCATCGACGGACTGCAAGCAGACGTGGTCACGCTGGCGCTGGCCTATGATATCGATGAGATTGCCGAGCGCGCCGGACTGCTGCCGCAAAACTGGCAGTCGCGCCTTGCCGACCACAGCTCTCCCTACACCTCCACCATCGTCTTTCTGGTGCGCAAAGGGAACGCCAAGGGCATCAGGAATTGGGATGATCTGGTAAGGCCTGGCGTGTCGGTGATCACCCCCAACCCCAAGACGTCGGGCGGCGCGCGGTGGAACTATCTGGCAGCCTGGGGATATGCCCTGCACAAGAACGGTGGCAATGAGGCGGCGGCCAGGGATTTTGTCACCCGCCTCTATAAGAACGTTCCCGTGCTCGACAGCGGCGCGCGCGGCGCCACCGATACCTTCGTTCAGCGCGGCATCGGCGACGTTTTGATCGCCTGGGAAAACGAAGCGCTGCTCGCGCTGAGGGAGTTTGGCGCCGAGAAGTTTGAGATCGTCGCTCCCTCGGAGAGCATTCTGGCCGAGCCTCCCGTCAGCCTGGTGGACAAGGTGGTCGACAAGCGAGGCACCCGCCAGGTGGCGCAAGCCTACCTCGACTTTCTCTATTCGGAAGCCGGTCAGGAAATCGCGGCCCGGAACTACTACCGTCCGCGGCTCAAGTCGGTCGCCGCCAAATACGCGGGACAATTCCCGAAGGTCAAACTGTTCACCATTGATGAAGCCTTCGGAGGCTGGCAGAAGGCGCAGAAGACCCATTTCGCCGACGGCGGCGTGTTTGACCAGATTTATCAGCCAGTACGCTAGCCTACTATCATGTAATCTCCACGCCGCGCGTTTCCGGCAGGGCCATTGCGCTGGCGGCGGCCAAAGCAAAGGCAACGCCGCAAACAGCGAACGCCCACGCCAGACCACGGCTCTGGCCGATGGAGCCGATCGCCAGCGGGGCCAGGGAGCTGAGGCCGCGCGCCACATTGTAGGTGGCGCCGAGCGCGGTGGCGCGAATGGCGGTGGGGAAGAGTTCGCTGGCCACGATGCCCGAGCCGGTGAAAAATCCAGTGCCGAAGAAGGCCACCAGCGACGCCGCGACCAGGATGCTGGCCGGCCGCCGGGCGGCGGCGAACCACGGCACCAGGATCGCGGCTAGGGCGAGGTAGGCCACCAGCATCGGCTTCCTGCCATAGCGGTCTGCCAGGATTCCGAACAACAGGTAGCCCGGCAACATGCCCCCCAGGTTCAGCGCGACCAGGAAGGATGCCACGCCCAGCAGTTGGAAGTCGCGTCCACCCTGCGCCGCGGGCAGGCCCAGATAAGCAGGAAGCCAGGTGAATAGCCCCCACCACGCGAACATGCCGAAGGTGTTCATGGCCAGCAGCGCGGTCAGGCGCGGAAGCGAGTCGCGCCACAGCGCCGCGTCTTGAGAAAGCCGCTCGGTCCGTGTCTTTCGAACCTGCGCTTTCCAAACCTCAGGCTCGGGGACATCGTACTGGATCCACACCGTGGCCAGCGCCGGGACCACGCCAACGAAAAAGACCCATCGCCAGTTGGCGTGAGAGAGGACGACGCCGGCTACCAGCGCCGCAAGGGCATAGCCTATCGCCCAACTGCTCTGCACGATGCCCAGTGCCCGGCCTCGCCAGGCGGACGGCCAAGTCTCCGCCACCAGCGCCACGCCCGAGTTCCACTCCCCGCCCATCCCCAGCCCCAGGAGAAAGCGGAGGACGGCCAGCATCGTGACTGTGGTGGAGAAGCCGCACGCAAAGGTGCAAAGCGAATAGGTAAGAATGCTGAGGCTGAGCATGCGGCGGCGACCGAAGCGGTCGGCAAGCAGACCGAAAACAAGGCTGCCGATGGCGGAGGCGACCAGGGTCAACGTGTTGAGGAGCCCCGCCGTTCCCTTGCTCATGCCGAACTCGCGCATCAGGGTGGCTAGCACCAGCGAATAAAGCATGACGTCGAAGGCGTCGAGCATCCAGCCTAGGCCAGCAGCGATCAGCGTCCGGCGCTGGGTCGTGGTGGTCAGCCGCCAGCGAAGTGGTTGGCGTTCCTCCATGAAGTCCTTTGATTCCTCCGCTAATCGGGAATACCGCGAGGCCCGGCGGCCATCGGCGGCTCGGAACGGGGCGAATGGTTTAACACACTGTTCACTCCAGCGTCATTAAGCCTTTACCAGAATGGAGTACTCTATCATCGTGGAACCGATTCTTCGAGCCCAAGGCGAACGCCGCGAGCGCCTCAAGGCGTGGAGTCACGACGATGAATGAAACCATTTCCGCTCTGTTGGTGCACGACCGCGCCGACCATCTCTTTCCGGTGAAGCAGATTCTGCGCACCCAGCAGATCAAGATCATCGAGACCAAGACCTGCCAAGACGCCGCGATCGAGATCGCGAAGGCTGACCCGCCGCATCTCGTCTTCACCGACACTTCCCTGCCGGACGGAAGCTGCCTGGATATCATCCGGCTGGCGCGGCAGGCGGCCCAGCCAGTCAACGTGATTGTAGCCTCGCGCATTGCCGACCTGCACCTGTACATCGAGGCCATGGAGCACGGTGCCTTCGACTTCATCTCCGGCTCCTGCCTGATCTCGGACCTGGCCTACATCCTGCACCAAGCCGCGGAGAACGTGATTCAGCTACGCACCGGGACCGAGAGGCTATGCCCGGAGTCACCGGACACGCCAGCCCTTGGGAAGACAGTTTCCTGGGACCGGTCCGCCTGATCGAAGTCGGCTAGAACCAGCCCGGGAGAGGACCCACCGGTCTAGTCGAGGCGGAGGTAACGCCTGCCTTGTCATCGTAATTTAATATTTCTGTATTACTGGTGTAATGTATTATTGCTACTTTTGACACGAGATGAGAGATCGAAGCCAAGCGAAACATGATACCTCCCTGGCCGGAGCCGCTTTCCGTGTAGCCCGCCGGGCCAAAAGGAGAAACGGGGCGGCCGAGCCTCGCGCTACGCGAGCCGCCTTGCCCTACCAGGTGAAAATCCCCATGGTCCCGGAGCCTTCCCCCGCCACGGCTACCGAAGTAGTTTTCGCTCGCACCGGGTCCGTGGCCGACACCATTGAGCGACTGGTCGAGGGCGCTCGCGTCTCCATCCATGCGGCGCTCTATCGCTTCAACAACCAGCGCCTGGCGCGCGCGTTGCAGCAGGCCCACGCGCGGGGCGCGGAAATCCGCCTGGTGCTCGACCGCAACAAGTACGAAGAGAGCCAGTCGACGAGGCGAATCCTGGCCGAAAGTTCATTTCCCTTCCGCCTCACCTACGGCCGCGACGGCGCCGGCTCCAAAATGCACCACAAGTTCGTCCTGCTCGACGAGCTGACGGTGGTCACCGGAAGCTACAACTGGACCTTCGCCTCAGAAGAACAGAACTACGAAAACCTGCTGATCCTGCGCGACCCCCAGCTCGTCGCCACCTACCGCGAGGAGTTCGACGCCCTGTGGGAAATCGCCGACGACATCTCTGGCTCACGAGCCGAGCCTCCCTCCAAACACCTTCCCTTCCCGACCTCCTAACCGTATCGCCGGTTGAGTCCTTGGGCGAACGCATCGTATGATAGAGGTGACACGGCGCCATACTCTTTGATCGCGCCTCTGACGTCCGTTTTAACCGCGTGAACCGGAGGATCAATGCCGCAAAAACAGAGACGCTTTTCATTTGTCCAGTTGGATGTCTTCAGCCACCGGCCGCTTGAAGGCAATCCCCTCGCCGTCTTCACCGACGCGCGCCGCTTGAGCGCGGTCGCCATGCAAGCCCTGGCGCGCGAGATGAACCTTTCCGAGACAACTTTCGTCTTCCCCCGCCCTGCCGCCGTGGAGCGCAAGCGCGGCGTGCGGGTGAGGATTTTCACCCCCCAGGAAGAGTTGCCGTTTGCCGGGCACCCCACGCTGGGTACCGCCGCCGTGTTGCACGCGAGCCGAGCCGCAAGCCGCAAGCCGGCGGCGGCCGCCAAAG
This sequence comes from Terriglobia bacterium, assembly GCA_035315065.1. Taxonomy (GTDB): domain Bacteria; phylum Acidobacteriota; class Terriglobia; order UBA7540; family UBA7540; genus DATFYM01. The sequence continues at coordinate 5,228 of DATFYM010000094.1, read as the reverse complement.
CGCCGACAACCATCATCCTCGAACTGGGCGTCGGTCCGATCCCCGTTGTCTTCCACCAGGATTCCCGCGGCAAGCTCTTCGGCGAAATGCGGCAGCGCGACCCGGAGTTCGGCGCTTTGCACTCGCGCGACGAAGTGGCGCGCGTCGCAGGTATCGCGTCGAACGAGATCGCCGACGACCTTCCCATTCAAACCGTGTCCACGGGCGTGCCCTTCGCTATCGTCCCCGTGAAGACGCTGGACGCGATCGGCAAGGTGCGTCTCGATTTCAACGACCTGACCCAGTACTCGAAGCGACACGACGGGGCTTTCTCGTTTTACTTCGTCACCCGCGAAACCATCGAGCGTAACGCGCGCCTGCACGCCCGCATGATCTTCTCCAACGGTGAAGATCCCGCCACCGGCTCGGCCGCCGGCTGTGCGGCGGCGTGGATGGTCCGTCACGGCGTCGCCCAACCCGACGAGAGCGTGCTCATCGAGCAAGGAACTGAAGTACATCGCCCCAGCCGGCTCTACGTGCGGGCCGGAATCGAGGGCGACCGCGTGACGAACGTGAGGGTGGGAGGGCACACGATCGAAATCCTCCGCGGCGAGGTACGCTTATAGTAGGCTAGTGTAGTTCACTATAGGATTACTTACCATGCACTATCCCCGGAGGGAATTTTGGATTTTGGATTTTGGATTTTGGATTGAAGAAAAAAGAAGACCGACCGCTTCTTACCCGGCGTCCTAAGTCAGTTCGCATGTCATTCTGAGCGCAGCGAAGAATCTCTCTTGAATTCAATGATCGGCCGAACCCAAGAGAGATTCTTCGCTGCGCTCAGAATGACACGTTGGAAAGAGTTTCCGGCATCGACCTATGACCCTCAGTACGATTTCGCCTTTTGACTTCCTGGTCTTCAATCCAAAATCCAAAATCCAAAATCCAAAATTCCCTCCTTCAATCGTTACTCTGCAATCGGCAATCTCCCAAGCGTTCGGCCCAGCGCGCCACCGCGTCCGGCGACGCCTCCGCGCCACTCCCACTGTTTTCGAGCGCCGCAAACTGGATGGCGAGGTTGCCCAGCGTTGAGCTCTCCACCGCGCCGGGGACCACTTCAAGCCCGGTGCGCTCCTCGATCAATCGATTCAAGTAGGCGTTCCTGCTGCCGCCGCCCACGATGTAGAGGCGGCGAAACTGGCGGCCGGTGACACGGCTGAGCGCACTCAGCACCTCGGCATATCGCGCCGCCAGGCTGGCGAAGATCATGTTGGCCATCTCCGGCGCATGACCGGCGTCTTCGGGGATCGGCTCGCCTCTCGCTTTCTCGATTTCCCGGTTGATTCGCGACGGCATCCGGCCGGGCAGCAGCAGCTCCGAAGCGTCTACGGCGAAAGTGATGCGCGGCAAGGGACGGCGCGCACATTCGGCGATCAACTCCGGCAACTGTCCCGCGTAACCTTGCGTGCGCCACTCGCGCAGGCACTCCTCGAGCAGCCACATCCCGTTCACGTTTTTCAGGAAGCGAATCCGTCCGCCGACCCCGCCTTCATTGGTGAAGTTCTCGGCACGCGCGGCTTCGCTGGTGCAGGCTTCGTCGAGCACCGTGCCCACCAGCGACCACGTACCCGAGCTGATGAAGGCCCAGTCGGAGGCCGCGTCGGGAATACCCGCCACCGCCGAACCGGTATCGTGGCAGGCGGGCGCAATCAGCTCGGTTTGGTCATAAGGCGCCAGCGAACCGACCGCCGCCTGAATCTTGCCCAGCCGCGTTCCGGGACGGACGATCTCCGGTGCCGCCAACCAATCAAGTCCAACTGCCGCGAAAATCTCGTCGCACCAATCGCGAGTTCGCACGTCGACTAGCTGCGTATGGGTAGCATTGGTATACTCGGCAACGAGCGCCCCGCCCAGCCAATGCAGCATGTACTCCGGAATGTTGAGCCACCGTGCGGCGGGCGCCAAGCCGTCGCGTTGATCGGCATAAAGCTGGTAGAGGGTGTTGAAGCGAAGGAATTGGATCCCGGTAAGCTCGTAGAGCCGCTGCCGGGGAATGCGACTCCATACTTCGGGCATCGCCGTCTCGGTGCGAGGATCGCGGTAGCAGAACGGCGCGCCCAGCGGTTTCCCGTCGGCGCCCAGCCGGACGTAATCCACCGCCCAGCCGTCGATGCCGATCGAGTCGACGCCCTCGGGCGCGGCCGCGGCAGCACACCTCAGGCCCTCCTCAACTCCACTCGCCAGGCGGTCGAGGTCCCAAGTGAGGTGGCCGTCGCGCTCCACCGGCCCGTTGGCAAAACGATGCACCAAGCGTACTGTCGCCCGGCTGCCGTCCCATTCACCCAGCGAGACGCGGCAGCTCCCCGCCCCCAGATCGATGGCCACGCTACGTCGGTGATTCACTTAGCTAGCCTCTTCATTTAGGACATAGGGAGTAGGGAGTAGGCAGTAGGGAGTAGGCAGTAGGGGCTGCCACCTAGCCAGCCCCTAACCCCTAGTCCCTTGTCGCCATTCCCCTACCCCCTATTCCCTATTCCCTACTCCCTATTCCCTACTCCCTATCTTAGGAACGCCTCCGTCAATCCGCCATCCACCGGGAACAGGTGACCGCTGGTGCAGCCGGTGCGATCGCCCGCGAGGAACAGGATGGCTTCTGCGCAGTCCCGCGGCTCAATCGGCTCTTGCGTCAGCGTACGCTTGGCGTAGAAACGGGCGAGGCGGTCGCGCAATTCGTCCGTGGTCTCCGTCTGGCCGTGAGGAATTCCGTACCTGGCCAGCGACGCGAGAACGCGATCGCGCGGAAACATGGTGGAGCCTTTCACCACCGTCGCAGGGCTCACGCCGTTGACGCGAACATAGGGCGCGAACCCGATGGCCAACTCGCGTACTAGGTGGCTCACCGCTGCCTTGCTCACGTCGTACGCCTCGCTCCCGGCCTTGGGCACCACAGCGTTGGCGGAACTGGTCAGCACAATCGACGCGGGCAGCGCCTGATCCAGCAAGATGCCGCGGACCTCGTCGGCCAGCAGATAATTGCCGGTGACGTTCACGTCCAGCGTCTGGCGCCACTGCTCGTCGGAGATGCGGCCGTCCGGGCTCGAAGCAAACACCGCCGCCGTATTCACCAGAACATCGACGCCACCGAAGTGGGTGATGGCTTGGCGCAGCGCGGCGCGAATCGAGTTACGATCACGAATATCGACCTGCGCGGAGGCCACCACATCGGCGCCGGCGCTGGCGGCAATCTCGGCAACCATGGCGGCGCAGCCCTCCGTCTCGCGATCCGCCACCACCACGTGCGCGCCGCGCTCCACCGCCAGCAGCGCGGTCTCACGTCCAATGCCGTGCGCGCCGCCGACGATCACCAGCACCTTGCGGCTCAGTTCCTTCTCGGGCGGCTGACGCCGCAGTTTCGCCTCTTCCAGCTTCCAGTACTCAATGCGAAATGCCTCCCGCAGGGGCAGCGCCACGTAGTTGGCGTACACTTGGAAGGCGTCGGGCGGGGCCGCCGCGCCGGCCTGGGGCACTGCCTTCGACGATTTGCCGTTCCTGCTGGGCGGGCCGCCCAAGGCGGTGGCGCCCTCCATCACATGAATCGCGTTGATATAGAACTCGCCGGTGATGCGAGCTTCCTTCTTGCTCTTGCCGAAACTAAACATACCCACGCCGGGAACGAGGACCACCGTCGGGTTGGGATCGCGCATAGCGGGCGAGTCGGCGGTAGCGTACGCGCGGTAATAATCGGCGTAGGACTGGCGATAGTCGGCGAGCGAATCATCGATCGAACGCTTGAGCCGGTCGAGTCCGGTCGGTCCGGTCGGCCCGCCCGCTCCGCTCGGACCGCCCTGCGCTAGCGCCGGGTCCCACGGCACCAGCAGCGGACGGATCTTGGTACGGACGAAGTGGTCGGGACAGCTTGTCCCAAGGTACGCCAGCTTGTCCGCATCGAGCGAGTTGGCAAAGCGCAGCGCTTCGGGCGCGTCGGAAAAGCTGCCGATCATCCTCAAGCTTGATGGGCGCGGGCTTGGTTGGCTCGGACTTGGTTGTCCCGCCGGGCGGGGTTGCGGGCGGTTGGCAGCCTCGCCCGGCCGCGACGCGCCGGAAACGCGGCCGCGCAAATAGGGAAAGATGCGGGCGGCAAGGTCGCGAGCCTCCGGCAAGGTCTCCACCACAGCGCCGCCGAAAAGCTTCACGCCGGCACGATCGATGAACTCGGACACGAACTGCCCGAGCCGATCGATGATGGTGATGGTGTTGAGGTAGCACTGGCGCTGGGTCTCGCCCCAGGTGAAGAGGCCGTGCCCGCCCAGCACCATGCCATCGCATTCGGGGCTTTGCTCCACGGCGCGCCGCAGCATCATCGCCAGCTCGAAGCCTGGACGCTGCCACGGAACCCAGATCAGATGGTGACCAAAGCGCCGGTTGAATTCCTCCATCCGCTCTCGCCCATTGGCCGCCGCTGCCAGCGCGATGCCCCAGTCCGGGTGTAGGTGATCGACGTGGGCAAAGGGCAGGAAACCGTGGAGCGGCGTATCAATCGACGGCGCCACCGCGTTCTTGCCGAACACGCAAAGCGGGTAGAGATCCACCATCTCGTCTTCATACGCGGCGCCGCGATACCGGGGCTCGAGGTCGCGCAGCTTGTCGAGGTAGAGCGTGGCGAAACCCTCGCGCTTGATGCTGCCCAGATCGCCGCCGCTTCCCTTCACCCACAGCACCGTGCGCTCCCGCCCGTCCAGCGGATCGGCCTGGGCGATCTTAGAGCTGGTGTTCCCGCCGCCGAAATTGGTGATGCGCAGATCGCTGCCGAGCAGGTTGGATCGATAACGGAGCAACTCCGGCTCGTCCAACTGGCGGGCGACGCCGTCGTCCCACAGGTCTTCGAGGTAGTGAAGTTTCGTTTCGGTTTCCATCGGATGACCACTCCAGGAGCCAGAAGTCAGGAGTCAGGAGCCAGAATAAAGAAAAGGGGGTCGAAAGTCGAGGGTCAAAAGCCAGAAGTCAAGACCGACGGCTTCTCTTCAACCCTTCGACTTTCGGTTTTCGATTTTCAACCTCCGACTTTCGGCTCGCGGCTGGCGACTCGCGAATTCCAGGCGTCCGCGTAGGCACCCGTCTCCACCCGCGGGATCAGCGGACCCGAGATGCCCATGGCCTCCGAAATCTTCTCGATGATCTCTTCCCTGCTCGGCATCCTGCTCTTCCCCCCCGCTGCCACCGCCTCCAGGTACTGGCGCACGTGACTTTGG
>DATFYM010000093.1:0-20951 GCA_035315065.1 Terriglobia bacterium | reverse complement strand
TGTACGAGTCCTTTCGCAGCGGGCAGCCCGCTCGCCTGCCGGAACTGCCTATTCAGTACCGCGACTTCGCCCAATGGCAACGGGAATGGCTGCAAGGGGAAGTTCTGGAGAAACAACTCTCCTACTGGCGGGAACGTCTGGTTGGTGCACCGGCTGCGCTGCAACTCTGGACCGACCACCCTCGGCCGACCCAACCCACGCACGGGGGGGCGCGCGAAGCAGTCGTCTTGACTGAGGTTTTGACCACGTCGCTGGCGGCTCTGAACAGGCGGGAGGGGACCACCCTGTTCATGACCTTGCTGGCCGCCTTGCAGGTGCTGCTGCACCGCTACACGGGGCAGACGGACCTGTGCGTCGGTTCACTGATTGCCAATCGAAGTAAGGTGGACACGCACGGGTTGATCGGGTTCTTCGTCAACACGCTGGTGATGCGCGCGGACCTCTCGGGCGACCCCAGTTTTAGGGAGGTGTTGAGGAGGGTGCGGGAGGACGCCCTGGAAGCCTATGCGCACCAGGACTTGCCCTTCCAGAAGCTGGCGGAGGAGCTCGAACCCGAGCGGAGCTTGAGCCACTCTCCGCTGTTTCAAGTGATGTTCGTGCTCCAAAACGCTCCGTCGGAGAGCCTTCCACTGGCAGGCGTGAGCGCACGAGCGTCGGAGATAGACACGGGCACAGCCAAACTCGACTTGACGGTTTCCCTGGAGGAGTCGAGTGGGTGCATCACAGGCTGGGTCGAGTACAGCACTGACCTGTTCGAGGCGGAGACCATCCGCCGGATGGTGGGGCATTTCAAAACCTTGCTGGCATCAGCAGTACAAGATCCCGATCAACGGATTTCTGCCCTGCGGATGCTTACCCAACCGGAACGCCAGCATCTCCTGGTGGAGTGGAACAACACCCGGCGGGAATATCCCCGGCGGTGCGTCCATGAGTTGTTCGAGGAGCAAGCGGAGCGAACGCCCAATGCTATGGCCGTGACGTTGGGGGACCAGGGTCTCACCTACCACGAATTGAACCAGCGGGCTAACCGGCTCGCACGTCGGCTCCGCCGGCTGGGCGTGGACCGCGAAACGCGAGTGGGGATTTGCGCCGAACGTTCTCCTGAGCTGGTAGTGGGGCTGCTGGGCATTCTCAAAGCAGGCGGAGCGTATGTACCCTTGGACCCCGCATATCCAAAAGAACGACTGGCCTTCATGATCGAGGATACCGAAGCGCAGGTGTTGTTGAGCCAAAATTCGTTGAAAGCTCAACTGCCGGCCTCGAGGGCACGAGTCTTTGTTCTGGACGAGTTTCTCGAGTCGACAGGCAATGAAGACGAGCCCAATCCTTCGAGTGGCGTGACACCGGAGAACCTGGTTTACATCATGTACACGTCGGGTTCCACCGGCAGGCCCAAAGGCGTCGAAGTTGTCCATCGGGGGATCGTGCGGCTCTTGTTCGGTACGGACTTTGCCCGATTGGGAGAAAGCGAGGTGATTCTCCAGCGGGCGCCGATTTCGTTCGATGCGTCCACGTTCGAAATCTGGGGCGCACTCCTGCATGGAGGGCGCTGTGTTCTGTTTCCGAAGAGGACGCCGACGGCTGAAGAGCTGGGAAGCGAACTGAAGAAGCAGGGCGTGAACACCGTCTGGCTGACGGCTTCGCTGTTCAATGCCGTGATGGATGAAGCCCCGCTGGCCTTGTCAGGTGTTCGACAATTGCTTGTGGGCGGCGAGGCCCTTTCTGTGCCCCACGTTCGGCGCGCTTTGGAGTTGCTGCCGGCCACACAATTGGTGAATGGATACGGCCCAACGGAGAGCACTACGTTCACCTGCTGCTATAAGATTCCCCCGGCGCTGGATACCCATGATTCTCCAATTCCGATCGGTCGACCCATCGCCAACACGCAGGTTCATATTCTGGACAGTCATTTGCAGCCGGTCCCGATTGGAGTCGCGGGCGAACTGCACGTCGGTGGCGACGGGCTGGCGCGAGGATACCTGAACCAAAGTGAACTCACAGCCGAGAAGTTCATCCACGACCCCTTCCGCGGCGAGGCTGAGGCGCGCCTGTATAAGACTGGCGATCTGGCCCGATACTGGCCCGACGGGAATATCGAGTTTCTGGGAAGGCTCGACCACCAGGTGAAGATCCGCGGCTATCGGGTCGAGTTAGGCGAGATTGAGGCGGTTCTGGGTCAGTACCCGGCGGTCAAGACGACGGCGGTAGTTTTGCGCGAAGATGCGCCGGGAGACAGGCGGCTGGTGGCGTACGTTGTTCTGAAGCAGGGTGAGTCTCCTACCACTGAGGAGCTACGCAGCTTTCTGGGTCGAAGATTGCCGGAATTCATGCTGCCATCGCGAATCGAGTTCCTTCAAGCCTTGCCACTGACACCGAGTGGCAAAGCAAACCGCGGGGCGCTGCCGGAGCCCGGTGAGTCGAGACCGGAAGTGGGCCAGGCGTTCGTAGCGCCACGGACGGAGCTAGAGGAGGAGTTGGCGCGAATCTGGTGCGGTGTGCTGCGCCTCGATGAAGTGGGCATTCACGACAACTTTTTCGATTTGGGCGGGCACTCGCTTCTGGCCACTAGGCTGATGGCGCGAGTCGAGAAAGCATTCGGCAAGACTCTGCCGCTCGCCGCGCTTTTTCAAGCGCCCACGATTCAGCATCTGGCTGCTCTCCTTTCCGAGAAGCGCAAACTGGAAGCGATTCCTGGCATCGTGCCGATTCAGCCTGCCGGTTGGAGGGCTCCGTTCTTTTGCGTTGGCGCCGGACCTTTATTCCGGCCTCTGGCTCAACGCCTCGGCCCTGACCAGCCGTTCCTGGGGCTCGGCCTGGGGGAGGAAGACATCCAGAGCCTGCCGGCGCCCTTTAGGCTGGAAGACATGGCTGCGGTCTTGGTAAGAAAGGTGCGAGAGATTCAGCCCGCAGGCCCGTACTTCCTTGGAGGTTGGTGCGCAGACGGAGTGCTTGCCTATGAGACTGCCCGGCAACTCCTGATTCAGGGTGAGGCACTCGCTCTCCTGGTTCTGTTCGATGCTCCGAATCCCAATCCCTCGGCAGACGGTTCGAACTCAAAAGGCTCCGAATGGCGTCGGCTCTTTAGGAGGATAAGGCATCATCATTTCAAGAATCTCCGCCGGGTGACAATGCCGGAACGGCTGGACTATCTTCGACACAAGCTTCGAACCAGAATGACGATACTGAAACATACGAGTTGGGAGGTCTCCTACAAGCTCCGATTGTACGCCACTGGAAATATCAACGGGCTACCCCGGGTCTTTAACAGCATGGAGTATTTCGCTGTCCGCCATTACCGCCCGAGGATCTACGCGGGCCGAGTACTGTTAATTCAGGCTAACACGCCTCTCGAAGCGCTCTCTATGGATCCCGAAATGGGTTGGGGCGATGTCGTGCCTGGAGGCTTGGAAATCTATTCCGCTCCCGGCGGCCACCAGGGCATGTTCATGGAGCCGCATGTGGATACTCTAGCCGACAAGCTGGGCGCTTATCTCGTCGAAGCCCAGGCGACTTTCACCACAAGCCGCCCGGCCGCCCTCTCGTAAGAAGCCAATGGCCTCTCGATTCTCGTGGCGCCGTCCGCCTCGCTCGTTGGCATTGCCGCAGAGGGAAGTGCATGCGTGGCGGGCCGCCCTCGACTTGGACCCTGCCGACTTAGAGCGCGCGCAAGCAACCTTGACTTCGGACGAGCGAGCCCGCGCCGCACGGTTTCGCTTCCCAAAGGACCAACAGCGCTTTGTTGTGGCACGCGGGACCCTCAGAGCGATCTTGGCTCTATACGTCGACTGCGCGCCCGTTCAACTCGAGTTCCGCTACGGCCCGTCCGGGAAGCCAGAACTCGCGCCCGGCTACGCCGATGGACTTCGCTTCAATTTGTCTCACTCCCAAGGACTGGCGCTGTATGCCATCACCCGCTATCACCAGGTCGGCGTTGATCTCGAAGGCGTGCGAACCGACTTTGCTTGGGAGGAAGTCGCCAGTCGATTCTTCGCGCCCCGAGAAGTCGAAGCGCTGCGGTTGGTTCCTGCCCCCTCGCGAGCCGAAGCCTTCTTCAATTGCTGGACTCGCAAGGAAGCCTTTGTGAAGGCCCAAGGTGAGGGCCTTTCGCTTCCTCTCGATCAGTTCGAGGTGTCGCTCGCTCCCGGCTCGCCTGCCCGCCTCCTCCGCACGACGGCCGGTCCGCAGGAAGCCCTGCACTGGTCCATCCGAGAACTGAAGCCGGCCGTCGGCTACGTCGCTGCCATTGCCGTGAGAGCCCCGAGGTGGGAGCTTAAGCTTTGGGAGCCGTCCGGCTTCCGCGAGCCGACCATTGGCTAGCTGGCCTATGGCGAAGGGTAGGATTTATGGAAATCCACCTGTTTCAGCCGATTAAGGAGACAGTTTAGGCTAGAGACATCTCAACAAAAGTGGCCACCAGAGATTTGCCCTGGGGTGCGGAGAGGGCGGAAGGACGAAGGCAGTAGGAAGGCAGTCGGGGCAGTGAAGCCGCGCCGTTGGATCCGTCGCCTTCTGCAACTGACGACGGACCAGGGACGACGGACAGCCAGCGGTCTGCCTTGCCGTGGCGCCGTTTGCCGGTTAGACTGGCTGGGTTATGAAACAAGTGAGGTGGCTTACTATCGTTCCCAGCGTTGTTCTTTTGCTTCAAACCACCATGCCGACCCAACGCAATCCATCCGCACACAATCCATACGGGCCCAATCCGACCAATCCCGCCGACCGGTCTCAGGCGCGCTCGATGGTGATCAGCCGCGAGGGGATTGTCGCTACGGAGCAGACCCTGGCCTCACAGGCCGGAGCGCAGATCCTGGCGCGCGGCGGATCGGCGGCCGACGCGGCGATTGCGGCCAACGCGGTGATGGGTGTGATGGAGCCCATGATGAACGGCATGGGCGGCGACCTCTTCGCCATGGAGTGGGACGCGAAAACCGGCAAGCTCACGGGGCTCAATGCGAGCGGCTGGGCTCCCGAGAAGCTGACGCCCGCGTTCCTGAATGGGAAGGGGATCACGCGCATGCCCCAAGCGGGCATTTACTCGGTGACGGTTCCCGGCTGCGTCAGGGGCTGGGAAGCATTGCACCAGAAGTTCGGCCGCTTGCCTTGGGCCGACCTTTTTCAGCCTGCCATCTACTTCGCCAAGACCGGATTCCCGGTGGCCGAATGGGACGCCGTCTATTGGAGGGCCGAGCAGGAAAAACTCAAGGCCGATCCGAACGGCAAGCGCGTCTTCATGCCGGACGGACGGACGCCTGGACCGGGCGGGGTCTTCCGCAATCCTCAGTACGCTCGCGCGCTCGAATTGATCGCCGGCCAGGGTCCCGAGGCCTTCTACGATGGTGCCATCGCCAAAGCCATTCTGGCCACGTCGGAGCGCCTGGGCGGCGTGATGGCGGCGGCCGACCTGCGCGACTTCCGCCCAGAATGGGTGCAGCCGATTTCCACCAACTATCGCGGCTGGACCGTCTACGAGCTGCCTCCCAACGAGCAGGGCATGGCGGCGCTCGAGATGTTGAACGTCATGGAGAAGTTTCCTCTCGCGGAGTACGGGTTCTTCAGCGCCGACAGCTTCCACATCAAGCTAGAGGCTCAGAAGCTGGCGTATGCGGACTTGCGCCGCTACAACGCCGACCCCCGGTTCGCTCCGGTGCCGACGGCCGGGATCGTCTCCAAGGAGTACGGGGCGGAGCGCGCGCAGACCATCGACCCGCAGCACGCGCACTGCGACGTCGCGCCGGGCGATCCGGGTCGGTTCGGGCACGATACCACCTATCTCACCGCGGTGGATAGAGACGGCAACATCGTTTCGCTGATTCAGAGCCTCTTCAACGCCTTTGGCTCGGGCGTGGTGGTGGACGATTTCGGTTTCGCCTTGCAGAACCGCGGCGCGCTGTTCCTGCTGGACCCACAGCACCCTGACGTGCTGGCCCCGCACAAGCGGCCCTTTCACACCATCATCCCGGCCTTTATGGAAGCGGGCGGCCTGCACATCGGCTTTGGCATCATGGGCGGGCTGAATCAGGCGCAGGCTCACGCCCAATTCGTCTCCAACGTGGTGGACTACTCAATGAACATCCAGGGCGCGCTGGAAGCGCCGCGCTTCACCAACCCCAGCTTCGGCGGCTGCAAGTTCCTGATCGAAGACCGCGTGCCGGAGGAGGTTCGACGGGGGTTGATTGAGAAGGGCCACGACCTTGAAGTCCGAGGTGACTTCTCCGTCGCGATGGGCGGCGGCCAAGCCGTGATGCACGACTCCGCGACCGGCCTGAACTACGGGGCGTCCGATCCGCGCAAGGACGGCGCCGCCGTGCCGGAGCCGGCGCGGTACTTTCATTGACGATTGCCGATTGTCGATTGACGATTGGAAGAGAACCCTTGGCGATTCTCGATGGTCTATTCAAGGAGCCGCGCGGCTTGCCTCTTCTCTTCAATCGTCAATCGACAATCGTCAATCGGCGATCCCAGAACCGATGTCAACTCTTGACCCATCCGCGAGCGTCGCCTCGCGCAGTAGGCTGGCTGCTTCCGTGCGGGAGCGCACGCGGCAATGGCTTCAGGGCATCGACCGCGTGTCGTGGCGGCGCTTCTTTCTAGCCCTTCTGGGATTGGGCATTTCCTTCTTCCTGGCCCTTTACGCCGCGGCTTTACGCGAGTCGGGCCGCTACCAGGCGGGCGCCGCGGTGGCCGCGATTTCGCTCCTGCTGGCGGCGATCGTGGCCGTGAAGATCGTCCCGCAGCTCGCGCGCCGCACGGTGCTGCAACGCTGGATGGTGAAGGTCCATTACGACGTCACACGCGAGGGCTTGGTCTATCTGCTGGTGATCGTGGTGGTGGTGATTGCGGCGCTGAACACCGGCAACAACCTGCTGTTTATCATCCTGGCCAGCCTGCTGGCCGGCGTGCTGGTGTCGGGGATCGCCTCGCAGGCGGTGCTGGCCGACCTGGAGCTCGAGTTTGCTCTTCCAGAGCACATCTTCGCGTCGCGGCCGATCCTCTCGCGCCTGAAGGTCCACAACGGCAAGTGGATCTTCCCATCGTTTTCGGTGACCATCTCGGGCGCAACAAAAGAACCGGCACGGCGCGCGCGACGTGGCCGGGCAACCGCGGCCGCCTATCAGCACGCGGATCGTCCCCGCCGGATTCTCGATGATCCGGTCTACCTGCCGTACGTCCCGCGTCACGCTTCGGTGACGGAGATCGTCGAACTGTGCTTTCCGCGGCGCGGACGCTACTCTCAGGACGGCTTCGAGGTCAGCACCCGTTTTCCGTTCAGCCTGCTGCGCAAGACCCATCGCATCGCGGCGCGGCAGGAGATCCTGGTGCTGCCGGACGTGGAGCCACCGGAAGAGTTCTACGAGATTCTGCCCCTCATCAGCGGCGAGCTGGAGAGTTTCTTCAAGGGTCGTGGCCACGACCTCTACGCCATCCGCGACTATCAGGAGAGCGACTCGGCGCGGCACCTGGATTGGAAGGCTTCGGCGAAGGCGCTGGAGTTGAAGGTGCGCGAATTCACCCGTGAGGACGAACGGCGGGTGACCCTAGTGTTCGACGCCGACTGGTCCTGTAGCGGCGGTGTCCTCACCGCCGCGTCTCCGCATACAGAGAGCAGTGGGCACCGCAGTGACGAGAAGAGTGCGGCGCAATTCGAGAAAGCGGTCAACTTCTGCGCCTGCCTCGCCTGGCACTTCTACGAGATTGACGCGCAGATGCGGTTCGTCACCCAAGGCTTTGAAACCCCGATGGCACCGGCGGCGGAAGTCGTCTACCCTGCGCTGGAAGCGCTGGCGCTGATGGAACCCAACCGGTCCGACAACCGCCCCAGAGGGCTTAGCGTCGGCGAAGGTGGCCACACCGCAGCGTCCGCCTTGCTGTCTCAGCTTGCTGCCGGGGAGCGAGGGTTTAACATCGTCCTCACCAGCCGGCCGCGGGGTTCCATTCCCACCAGCTTGTGGGAGTCGTCGTATATGGTTTTCGCCGATTCACTTTGAGAAAACTCGAAAATCGAGATTGGAAATTCGAAACTCGAAATTCGAAGATCGAGAGACGCCGGTTTCGGCGTTCAAGAGAGGGCCAATTTCGAGCTTCCAATAATCGAGTTTCGAATTTCGAGTTTCGATTTCCAATTGGGAGGAGGGCCTTCGATGAGAATCCATCCGTGGTTGGCTTGGCTCGCGGCCATTCTGCTCGCGACCGGAGCGTCAGCCCAAACCAAGATTACCATCAGCGAGCAGTGCAGCCGGCCCAGTGCCGAGTACACGATCCAGGTGGGCGATCACCCCGGCCATATGTTTCGCATCGAGCAGAGCACGTGCGCTCCGCAGCCAAAGGTGGAGATCGCCGGTGTGGCGGTGAAGCAGCACCAGGTGACAGGCTTTTCCGAGATCGACGCCGCCCAGGGTGCGGGCCATGACCAGTGTTTCCACGTGTTTACCATGGCCAACGGCGACAGCGTCTACGCCCGCAGTCAAGGCACTGCCGCTTTCGACGGCGCGCGCTTCAAGTCTTCTACGGCGCAGCGGACTTTTGAGGGAGGGACGGGAAAGTTTCAGGGTCTCAAGGGGAGCGGGTCGTATGCCTGCCACCCCGCCCCGGGCGGATGGGCTTGCGACGCCCGGGGCGAGTACAGTCTGGGTACTTCCTAGAAAGGTCGGAGGCTAGTGCCCTGCAATACCTAATCTGTAATGTACGACCGAATAACTGTTGTCAAGGAAGCATCGCCGAATGAGCGGCCGCGATTGGCGATTGGAAGGAACCAGAATGGCTTGCGTTTTTTCTTCCAATCGTCAATCTGCAATCGGCAATCGCCAATTCCTAGCGGTGGTAGCCCCGGACATAAAAGCCGCCCCGGTAGTAGCGCGGTCCGTACCAAAAAGCGAACCCGCCTCCCCAGTAATAGGGGTAGTAGTAAGGCGCTCCATAGTACAGGTAAGGCGCGGGTGGCGGGCAGCCATAGCCTGCGCAAGGCGGAGCGGGCGGCCGCGGACCCAGTGGCCTCGCCGCAGCCTGCTCGTACTCACCAGGTTCCACATAGTGGAAGGCCAGCGGCGCGTGGGCGGTGGAGATCACCACCGGCGCGTCTAACCGGAAGGTCAACAGCGACTCGGGAGTGACCACGGTGGGCTCGCCGCGCGTCAGCAGCACGCCAAGCGTTCCTGCGATGGCCCCTGCTCCGGCGCCGATGGCCGCGCCCTTACCCCAATCGGCCGATGCCCCGATGGCGGCTCCAAGAGCGGTCGTCCCGGCGACGGCGGCCGCATCGCGGCCCACCGACGTTGGACCGTTGCGGCCGGAAAGCTGGGTGCGAATCGGCACCTGCTGGCCGTCGACCAAGGTCAGGTCGGTCAACTCCAGCGCCAGTCGCGAAACGCCCTTTACCAAGCCAGCCTTCTTGGCTTCCACTACGCGGCCGCCAATCGTCTCGCCCGGCTCGGCAACGACGACGCCGTCCACCATCAGGGGCTTTGCCAGCGTGGCGGAGAAGGCGTCACCGGCTTGGTTGCGATCCGAAGAGAGAAACTGGTTGACGCGAATCGTCACAAACGTTCCGGCCTTCAGGGTCAATTGCGGCGGAATCGGTGGTGGCGGCGCTTGATCGTTCGGTGCACCGACCTGATTCTGGTCTTGCCGATAGTTCTGGTTCGACTGAGGGGCAAGCTGGTTCTGCGGGCCCGAGAATCGATGCCATCCACTCTGCGGCGCCGAACTCTGCGGTTGAGGCTGAGCCTCGGCAGGTGGCCCCTGGTTCGGTGGCGCTTGGTCCGGTGGTGCTTCGGCGGGCTGATTCTGCGCCAAGGCAACACTGGATGCCAACAGCAGACTCAACAGGAGCTTGGATGTTGTGGTGAGCATTCGGTTCGGTTCGGTAGCGATCATAAGAGCCTCCTCGATAATGTTACCGCACAACGGGAGAGCATGTTTCCTGCCAACTCCTAGGCCTCCTCTAATCCATTCACTAATCAGTGGCTTGCATCGCATCAAATCCTGATCGGCGTCCACCGGTTCTGGTTGAAATCCACCGCCGATGGTGGATTTCAACCATCGTCTGGCTGGAGGTCAGGTCCTAATGCTTTGACCGAGAGTCCTCTTTCGGCCGTGGAGCTGGTTTTGACTCTCGATTCGATTCGTGCGGCGGGAATTCCTTGTCTTGCATCGGGCCCGCCGGCTTTCCGGCCCTCAGATTCTCCGTCTGCTGGGGTTCGAGTGGACGCCCCGGATGCTGCGCGAGCGCCGGTTCTTTGGCAGAAAAAGGGACGTCGTGCGGCGGCGGCGGAGTCCTGGTGACGAAGTGGGTAGGTGGGTTAGGCGAACCGCTCGGAGCCCCATACCCGTTGGGTGCGTTCCTGGTAGGAGGGGCTATCACCCGAGCAGGCTGACCGCTCGGCGCACCCTGCCCGTTGGGTGCGTTCCTGGTGGGAGGGGCTATCACCCGAGCAGGCTGACCGCCTTGGATTGGCGCGGGCCTGCCCCCCGCCGGCATCCCGCGACGCACTACTCTATCGCTACGGATCACAGGAGGCGCCACCGGACCTCGACCGCCAAAGGCTGCGGTCTTGGTTGGAGTCACCTCAGGGTGCGGAACCACTTGCAGCCTCGCGATCTGCTCCGGCGGCACGCGGACCAAGCCCCGTGTCACCGGCTGACCGTTGCGGAAGGTGTCGGTGGACACCGCCGTGACCGCACCCCTGTTCACATAGTGGATCTCATTCACATCTCTCACATTGATGATGTTGGTGATGTTGGTGACGCGGACGTTGGTCACGTTCACTTGTCGCAGGTAACCATCTCCGTGGTGATACCAAGGAAAAAAGGGCTCGCGAGGACCCAGCGGAAACCAGGCTTGCACGCCGATTTCAACGGAGAACCCGCCGCCACCCGCGAATACGACCAGGGCGGGAGCGTACACAGGTACCACCGCCACGGGTCCGGGCACCCATCCCCAAGCCGAGCCGATCAACGCCCAGCGGCCGTAGTGGAAGGGACAGAAGCCCCACGGTTCATCTTCCACCCAGCTCCAGCCCCACGGCGAGATCCAGACCCAATGGCCGAAACGGTAGGGTACCCAGCCGACGGCAACGCCCGCCGGATACCACACCGGGCCGTATTCGGGGACCTCGCTCCACGTGCCGTAGGCGTCCAAATCCTCGGCGCCCGGCGTGTCGGGACTCACGTACTCTCTCGACCGGAACGAGCGGATGCGCCCGTCGCGGCTGGCGCACCATTGGTCGAAGTCGGCCTCGCCCGGAAGTGCCACCAGGGTAGCCTGCACGGAATCCGTCCCCGTGAGCTGAACGGCCTGCCCGGACTCCACGGTGACGTCGGCACCCCCCCCGCTGACTTGAAGGCTGCCTTCGTTCACGCTCACCATGGTGCCGCCGTTGGGGTCGGTGTCCACGCGGTAGGAGCCGGGCTGCAAAATCGTGAGCGCTCCGTTCGGGGTAGCGATCTCCACCGAGTTTCCCGCCGGCAGGTCATAAACGGTGATGCGGATGGAACCCTGCCCGATACCGAGTTGCATCATTTGATCGTTGAGGTTGGCCATAGTCAGGTCCGTTTCCTCGGACATGCGAACTGCAAAGGGGCCCACTTCCAGTTCCACCCGCGCGCCCTGATCGGTGTACAGACGGTCGCCCGTCGTCACCGTATAGTTCAGGGTCGCCTGGCTCCAATCGTTCTCGCCCGAGGGCTGCAGCGAGACGGTGCCCTGGAGATAGCTGACCCTTGCCACACGCCCCGGCGGGTCGCCTTCGTCAGCCCAAAGTGACGCTCCTGCGAAACACGGCAGCAGACAAACCAGAAAGAACAAGTTCGCTTTGCGAAATATTGTGGATCTCATAGCGCCTCCAAACCGCTCCAGATTATGGCCGGCAGGACTCGGGCCAAGCATCCTCACCGCTCGGCTCAACCTCTTTCCCTGCGCGTTCGATACCTTCAGTTCTGCAAGCACTGGTCGGCCCGCCGGTTATCACCGCCAGCGTTCCTTCGCTCCGTCGGCCTGCGGTGCTAATTGCTTAGATGCACTTTTCGGTCCAACTCAAGCAATTTCGTGAATGAGAAGAGAGGGCACAAGATCTCCTGTTACATCAGATTCTTAGCTCCAACCTCGGAATTCGAAAATCGAAATTCGAGACTCCAATTGGCCTCTGTACACCAATTCGAGGCACGAGAACGTATGTGAACGCATAACGGTCGCTGGTCAGCATGATCGCTGGAATTAGCCCTTTTTGCTGTGCTATGGATGCCGAAGTATGCGGCGGGGCCGGCGAGTGAGCTGTTCAGCCGCCGCTGATGGCCGGCACAATTGAGATCTCAGCTCCGGGGGATACCGGAGTGGTAAGTCCGCCCGTGTATCGGACGTCTTCGTTTCCCACAAAGAGGTTAATGTGCTCCCGGATTTGTCCTTGTTCCGTGACGACACGATCTCGAATACCTGGACAGGCGACCCATAGTGCCTGCAATGCCTCAGAGACCGTGGCCACGGACGCTTCAAGCTTCACCTGAGCGCGGCCGTCGGCAAACGGGCGCAACGGACCCGGTATGTGAAACGTGACCGACATTACTTCAGCTTTCCCCGCCGCTTCTTGCGTTTCACGACGGGTGGTTTCGCCGCAGAGGAGTGGGCCGCTGCCACCTGAGTCGCCTTCGGCTTCCGGCCGACGCGAGGCTCGCCGACCACCGCGCACTTGACGCACACCACCGCCGGCAGGCCCTCCAGAATTCTCTGCCAAGTCTTGCCTTCGTCGGCTGAGCCGTAAAGTTGTCCGCTTCGCGTGCCGAAATAGAGGCCAAGCGGGTCGAGCGAGTCAGCCGTCATGGCGTCGCGCAAGATCGTTTCGTACGCTCGCTTCTGCGGCAGGCCGCGCATCAGTGGTTCCCATGAGGCCCCGGCGTTACGGGTGCGATAGACGCGGAGACAGCCGTCGGCGGTGCAGCGGAATTCGTCGGACTCGACCGGAAGGATATACACGCAGTCGGGGTTGTGGGGGTGCATCACTATCGCGAACCCGAAGTCCGAAGGCACCCCGTTGGCGATATCCTTCCAGCTTTCGGCGCCATCATCCGAGCGGTACAAGCCCCAATGGTTCTGCAGGAAGAAGCGTTCCGGGCGAGCGGGGTGCATCACCATTTTGTGCACGCATTGGCCGAATTCAGGGTACTTTTCAGGCTGATGCACAACGCGAATGCCGCGGTTCCGTGCCCGCCAGGTACATCCACCATCGTCGGTGCTGTAAACGCCGGCGGCCGAAATAGCAACGGACATCCGGTCGTTATGCGCGGGGTCGGGAAGGATGGTATGCAGGCAGAGCCCGCCGTTTCCCGGCACCCAGCGGGGGCGATGGGGATGATCGAACAGACCGCGAACCAGCGACCATGTTTCTCCTGCGTCGCGCGACTCAAACAGCGCCGCCGGCTCGACGCCGCAATAGAGCACGTTGGGCTGGTCGGGACGGCCGAGACAAATCTGCCAAATGTTCTTCAAGGATGTGCCCGAATCCGAGGGGAATCGGATGTTGGCTTCGACAGGATTGGTCCACACTTTGCCGAAATCGTCGCTCGACCGCAGATAGGTGCCCCAATAGCTGCTTGTCGATGCCCATAGGCGGTGCCGGTCGTCTCGGCCGTCGTAAGCCAACGCATAGATGGCGAGCCCATGGAAATAGGGTCCAGCCACGTCCCAGCGGCTGCGGTCCGCCGTCGACCGCAGCAGAAACGCTCCCTTGGTGGTCCCCACCAGCAGCAGAACGTCGCCATCTTTCACGCGAAGGTGTTGGATGCCGCGATGCACGATAGTCGAGGGCCCTCTTTGCTCGCTGGGCTGCGCCGGGGCGGTTTTGGATGCGGACTGCACCGCCTCCAGCGCCGCTTGCACCTCCCCTGCCTGCTGGTATCGCTGGGCAGGTTCCTTGGCCAGGCAGCGCTGGATCACAGCCCAGAGGCCAGGAGGTATCCGATCGGGTAGAGGCGATGGCGGCTCGTGCAAGATAGCGGAGCTGAGTTCGAGGCTGGTCCGTCCCCGAAAGGGCAACTGTCCAGAGGCTGCTTCGTAAAGTATTACTCCCAGCGCCCACAGGTCGCTGCGGTGGTCGCCGGCCTGTCCGCGCAGGACTTCGGGCGCCATGTAGAACAAAGTGCCCGCAATGGCACCGGCGCCTTCGAGAGGTCCGATGCTCTCGGTCGCTTGGTCGGCTACCAACTTATTAGGCACCCGCCTGGCCAAACCGAAATCGAGAACTTTCACCAGGCCCTGCGGAGTGACAACGATGTTGGCGCTTTTCAGGTCGTGATGTATGATGTTGCGACCGTGGGCGTGCGCCAGAGCGCCGGCGATCTGGGCGCCGTAACGCAAGATGGACTCGACGGCCAAAGCTGCGGTCCCAATCAGCGCGCTGAGTGTTTTGCCCTCGATCAGTTCCATCACCATGTAAAGCTCACCGGCAAACTCTCCGACTTCATGGATGGTGCAGATGTTGGGATGGCTGAGAGCAGAGGCGGCCCGGGCTTCGTGCAGGAGGTGTTCTCGAGATGACTTCTCGACCAAGGTACCTTCGCGAACCACCTTCAAGGCAACGTCCCGCTCCAAAACCTCGTCGTGGGCGCGGTAGACAACACCCATGCCTCCTTGCCCAATCTTCGAGACGATGCGGTAGTGGCCCAGCAATTCGCCGATCACCGTTGCTCCTCGGGATCAAATGTTACGTCGTGGAAGGAACTGCGTCAACTCCGGGACTCGGGCAAGCTTGGCCACAGGGATCATGTCGTCCCATACCGAAGGCGCAGGAAACGTGACGTTCCCGTTAGGCAACACGTTTGGACGAGTGAGGGTTCGGCACATCGGTTACAATACTGGGCACCGGACCTAGCTTGATCGGCCTCTGGTGGGGTCCGGGGCTAATCGGACCAGCAGTTTGCCGAAATTCCGGCCATGAAGCAATCCCTGGAAAGCGGCTACGGCGTTTTCAAGACCATCTACCACGTCCTCGCGGTACTTTACTTTGCCCGCACGCAGCCATTCGATCATCTCCCTCTCGAAATCGCCCTTTTGCGCGGCGAAATCGCTCACGATGAAGCCCCGGAATGTCAGCCGCTTCACCAGAATCGCGCCCATGAACGCCGGAACGCGATCGATTCCCGGCGCGAGCCCGGTTGCGTTGTACTGCGCGATCAAGCCGCACACCGGCACCCGACCAAACGGATTCATCAGCGGGAGGACAGCGTTCAAAACCCGGCCGCCGACGTTCTCGAAGTACACATCCACGCCATTAGGACATGCTGCTTTGAGATCCTGCGGGAACGGCGCGTTATGGTGGTCGACACAAGCATCAAAGCCAAGTTCGTCCACCACGAAATCGCATTTCGGCTTTCCCCCCGCGATGCCCACAGCGCGGCATCCTTTGATCTTAGCGATCTGACCCACCACCGAGCCCACTGCTCCCGACGCCGCCGCCACCACGACGGTCTCACCCGGCTTCGGCTGACCGATGTTCAGCAGGCCGGTATAGGCGGTCAAGCCAGGCATCCCCAGCACGCCCAAAGCCGTTGAGACCGGCGCGCGGGCCGGATCGAGTTTTTGCAGGGATTTTGCGGCCACCACCGCATATTCTTGCCACCCCGTGTAGCCGACAACGATGTCTCCGGGCACGAAAGCGGGCGATCGTGATTCCACCACCGCGCTGACGGTTCCGCCTTCCATCACCAGTCCGATCTCAACCGGCGGCGCGTAGGAAGGCCCTGCATTCATGCGGCCGCGCATGTAGGGGTCAAGCGACAGGTAGATGGTGCGTAACAACACTTGCTCTTCGCCGGGCTGGGGGAGGTCCACGGCCTCCAGCCGGAAGTCCTCGTCGCGGGGCTCGCCTTGGGGGCGCGCCGCCAGAACGATCCGCCGATTATTTTTGTCCTGCATGAGATGCTCCTCTTCACGCTGACCCGGGCTGATCAGGTCTCGCGAAGCCGAACGCGCAACGCGGCGCCCCGTCCTGACAGCGTCGTCTTCAAGGAAGTCGCTGGTTTAACTGACCGGAGCGTGGACGCTATTCACTTTCGGCGATGCTTAGGTCTCGATACTGCCGGATGTTGCGCTCCAGTATACCGGCTTCTTCCGGAAGTAGGACTCATTCGCCATGTGGCAGGCGATGGCGGCATGGTTGCCGAAGACCGCGTCCTCTGCCACCGGGTTCCGCGTCCTCACCGCCTGGAAGAAATTCCACAGGTGTGGCCTCACGTCGTCCCAATCGTTGCCGCGATAGACGATGTCGTTCATGAGCGGTTCATGGCCGGGCTTCGGATCATGCTCGGCGTGCCACTGCCTGGTGTATTCGTCGCGCATCTTCTGCGGGAACCCGCCCGAGTAATAGCTGGGCGCGGTATCCACGCCGTTTTGCGGCGAGTGACGGAGTTCAAACTCGCCCGCGTCGAGAATGCCTTTCGGACCCATGAAGCGAGCCAATTCAGGGGTCTCCGTCCCCAGTCCCAGGCGGACGTAGACCGGGATCCCGTGGTAGTCGAACAGCACCGCGTGCAGGTCCGGCATATTGCGGCCGTCCTGCCAGCGAAAGATGCCGCCCAGGGCCGAAGCCGAACGGGGCGGCTCGTTCCACCCGAGCGTGAACAGCATACCGCTGATCAGGTGGACCATCAGGTCGCCGCCCACTCCGGTGCCGTACTCTTTCCAGCAGCGCCAACGCGCGAACCGATACTTATCGAAAGGAATCTTGGGTGCGTCGTTCAGCCAGGTGTCCCAGTCCAGGTTTTCGGGGGAAAGATCGAAGGGCGGCGGATACTCCCAGGCACCGGTGGGATCGTTGCGCCCCAAGCTGAGCTCGACCATCTCCACTTCGCCGATGGCGCCGCTGTGGTAAAGCTCGCGGGCCTTCGCGCAGAGCACCGAGCTGACCCGCTGCGAGCCGATCTGCACAATGCGGCCGTTCGTTCGCGCCGCTTCCATCATCTCAAACCCTTGGGCAGGGGTGTGCGACATCGGTTTCTCGCAGTAGATGTCTTTGCCGGCGTTACAGGCATCCACCACCACTCTCTTGTGCCAATGATCGGGTACCGCCGCCACGATACAGTCGATGTCCTTGCGGTCGAGCAGTTCCTGGTAACGGCGCGTCGTGGGCAGGTTGGGGTTGCCGGTGAGCTCCCTGGCCAGCGTGTGGCGCCCGTCGTACAGGTCAGCGGCCGCAACACACTCGATCCCCGGAAGGCTGATAGCGCTCGGGAGCAGGCCGGAACCTTGCATACCGATACCGATCATGCCGAAGCGCACGCGATCGCTGGCCGGCCCCGGCTTGGGCGTGGCTGCCGGCGCCGAAGCGTCAAGCATGATGGTTCTGGCCGCAAGCATGCCGCCGGCCCCGGCAGCGCTGGTTTGCAAGAATTGACGACGCGAAGGTTTCATTTTCATAATAACGACCTCCTGGAGTGGAGCCGGACCAAGTCAAATTGTCGCCCGGCTGCGCTTACTTCAACGGCTTGATCGCAACTTCCTTGAAAAACACGATGTCGTTGTCGCTGTGGTTTTGCAGCCCGATGTAGCCGAGATTCGGCCGCAGCCCGCGCTGGGGTTCGAAGTCGAATTTCCGCGCCGGCACCGGGTCGCCCTCTTTGTAATCGGTCACCTTCACTCCGTTCAGTACCACGACGGTGCGCGGGCCGTCCAGGGTAATGTCCATGGTATTCCACTCCGGGCCCGGCTTCCAGGCCAGGGCCAGGGGCTTGGTCAGGGAGTACAGCATGCCCGTGGAGTGGTACTCGTCTTCGTTCCCACGCTCGGGGTGGTTGTCGATCTGCACTTCGTACCCGTAGTGCACCGGCATCCACTCCTCTCGGGGTTCCAGGGGAATACGAACGAACACGCCGGAGTTATCGTTCTCGTCGCGCATCCGGTAGACGACGTGAATGGTGCAATCCCCGATCTTGCCGCCGGTCCAATAGAGCAGGCCCATTCCGCCATGCGTATGGATCAACCCGTCCTCCACCGTCATGTGGCCAGGACCCACGTGTTTCCAGCCGGTCAGATCCTTGCCGTTGAAGAGTTGTGTCCAGTGGTTGGGGTCGCCCTGGCACGCGTTCTGGTCGGCGGCGGCGAACGAGGCCGCGGATAACAACAAAGCCAAAAGACAGGAGCAAACGGTCAGTCGTCTCAGCATGTACTTACCTCCATTCGTTGCATTTTGTGCCGACGTCGAACTGTTGGAGCACGAGTCGGCTGCTTAACGCCACGTCAACGTAGTCAGGGAGTCGACCGATAATGCGACATCCACGACAGCATTCCCCGTCCCCAGGGCGACACGAACGTTACGCGCCGGACCGGGGTTGGTAATCACCAATACCCGCCGGCTGTCGGCGTGTTCGAAGGCGACGTGAGAGACGTCCGCCGGGCCGCCCTGCGAATCGAAGCGACGCGCTCCGCGCCGAATGGAGCGCGAGAAATGGTTCATCGCCCAGAAATGTCCGCTGCGCGTGATCTCCAGACTCTTCGCGTGGATGGTCACCGTCCCGCCACAGCTAAAGGGGCCGATGTTCGGGCGCCCGTGTTCGTCCAGAGCCAGATTCCAGCCAATGATGGAGCGGCACCAATGGCGGAGAACGCCCGTGAACGTCTTGCCCCAATCGCTCCAGTCCACGAGGTAGGTCTTGGAGGTGATGTCCGGCCCGCCTTCCGTCCAGAACATTTCGGCGTCGGGGTGGGCCTCGTGCACCCGATCCACCATCTCCGGCGCACCCACGTAGCCGTGCCAAGCGACGGCGTTGGAGTATTCCTTAACACCCGGGTCGTCCAGACAACAGATGGCGCGCCCCCAGAGATTGTAATTGTGGTCGAGGATCCAAATCTTCGTCAGCATTTCGTGACGCCGCAACAGCGGGCCCAGGTGCTCGGCAACGAAGCCGATCTCGTATTCCTGTGGCCAAGCGCAAGCAGGCATTTTGCCGTCCTGCTCGGTGTCGACCTCGTTCTGGGAAGTGACGGCATTGATGTGGACCCCCGCCGCGTCGTAGGCCTGAAGGAATTTGAGAAAGTAGAGGGCGTACGCCGGCATTGAGGACTGGTGCATGCATCCGCCCAGCATCGATCCGTTGGGCTTCATCCATCCCGGAGGGCTCCAGGGCGACGCGAGCAGGAACAGGCCTGGGTTCACGCTCCGTGCCTGCGCCAGGACCGGCAGGATATAGGAACGGTCATGCTCGATGGAGAACCGCTTGAGTTCGGGGTCGACAGCGCCTTCGTCGTAGCTGTAGACCTGCGACGAGTAATCGCTTGATCCGATGCAGATCCGTCCGGCGCCCAGGCCCATCTCCGATGGGTGGAACATCTCATGAAACAGCTCTTCGCGGCGCGCAGGTGCCAACTGATGAAACATGTAACAGGCCGCGTCGGTGAACGCGCCACCGATGCCCAGATGCTCCTGGAACTTCCGGTTTGGATCGAGCACGATGATGTCGGGACCTGTGGCCGCTTCGGACCGCCAATGGAGAGATTCCGCGGGGGCGAACTTCTGGTTGGCGTCGGTCACCCGAACCTCGATGCTTCCGGAAGGACTCTCTTCCGCGAAGCCGCTGAGACTTGTGGATGGTGAAGCGCTGACACCAGCAATGGCTCCGGCCGTAGCCGTTTTCAAGAAGTCACGCCGCGTTTGTGATTGATGCACTTGGACTCCTTCCAGAAGGGCAGGCCTTGTGCCTGCCCTGGGCAACGGAGCTTTGAAATAATTGCCAGGGAGCTTCCAGCACAGAGACGCTGAGGCACAGAGAAGAATGGCAAACGTCGGGAAGCAAAAGACGTCTTCATGTGACCCTCGTTCTCTTCTCTGTGCGTCCGTGCCTCTGTGGTTTACTGTTTCACACCTTCGACCACTATGATCGCCCCTACAGCGACCGCCCCTACGGCGATAGTAACGGTCGATAGGACGCGGCGCTTACGGATGCCCGGGCGCTGCCGATTGAAAGGCGTCAACAAGCGATACGATTTTCAGTCCGGCGCGCAGTTTCTCTTGGGACTCCGGGCTCTTGACAGCAACCTCGACACTGCGGCCCGGCAGGAGATCGAAGTAGTCGTCGGAGAGTTCTGCTTCGCTGCCGGTGAAGGAAATACTGACACTTCGAGCCAGATCCGGGCAGACCAGCCGCAGGCGATAGGAGTCTCCCACGCGCTCCAGGCTGCTGGAGATGGGAGCGGCCGGCAGCCTCAATTCCTTGGGCGCGGCGAAGAACAACAGGTTGCTGGAGACTGGTTGCCCGCCCACCGTCAAATCCGCCGCCAGAAAAGCCCCGGCCGGATCGAACGTCTTTGGCAGCTCCGCTTTCGGCCAGCGCAAATCGACCTGGCTGGAAAGCGGGGGGACTTCAACCACCCGCGATTCCTCACGCAATATGGTGCCGTCAAAGTTCATCAAGCGCAAGCGAAGGTTGGCCGAAGTTGGCGTGGTGCGATCCGAGACCACGTAGACGGCGATGCTGCCGTTCTCCTCGTGGGGCGAAACCAGGAGATCATTGTAGAAGCGCCGCGCATAATATTGGAGTGCTTTCCAGCGGCCGTAGTAGTCGAGACTCGACCACGATGCCACCGGCCAGCAGTCATTAAGCTGCCAGAAGATCGAGCCCATGGTGCGCGGCCGGTCGCGCCGCAGGTGTTCGGCTCCAATCTTGATTCCTTCCGCCTGCAGCACCTGGCTCGCGTAGAGGAAAGAGGCAAAATCCTTGGGCTCCGAATAGTACCGAAGCATGTAGTCGTGGATGATGGAATTACCCGCGTTGTTCTTCTGATGCGCCAACATCACCGGGGTAAAGATGCTGGTGCGATCCTCGGGAACGGTGAATGCCTCCACCGTGCGCATCTCCGGAAATGACTGGAACCCGTACTCGGTCATGAAGCGCGGGAAGTGCTTCTCGTATTCACTGAAGGGCACTCTGCCGTGCCAGACGCTCCAGTCGTGCATATCGCCGGACTGGTAGGCATC
>DATFYM010000092.1:0-43419 GCA_035315065.1 Terriglobia bacterium | reverse complement strand
TTACAGTTGACCCATCCCGGTCACTTCATGCACCATAACTGCGCCAGCGTCGCTTCGCTCCGACCGTGACCGGCATCACGTCGGAACCGGCGCCCGGGATCAAATCGGAATCAGTGACCAGCTTCATCGGAATCAGCAGTTAGACTATTCTCTTCCTTTAGTCTGCCCATGATTGTGGCCGCCGGGGACTCCTGGAGCCTGTAGTCCGAGTCTGTGGTGTTCTCCAAGACGTAGTAAAACACCAAGTGACCGTCGTCGTCTTCCGCCTTCAGAGCGTCATATGTTGCTTTGATCGCGCTTACGTTCCAGGGCTGCGGAGGCCTGGGGTGGGAGCTGTGCAGAACCACTGCTCCCGCAATGATCGCCAGCATCAAGGCGAAGCCAGCACCGGCCGAGGCACTGACGATGACGAGTCGTTTCCACGACGCTGTGAGCCAGGCGGTAATAGACGCGTGTGACTCGGTCGGCATGGCGCCCCTGAATCGGGAACACAAGGCAGCTTATCACTGAGGCTGTGTGGTCGGCAATCTTTCGCGTGTGCGTGCGACCGTCTCTCGCGCTGGCCTGTTCGTGAATCAGTCGCAACAGTCTTCCTCGATTGGCTTGCGCGGCGGCCTGCCGTTTCGCATTTGGGCTCGGCTGGCGCTTCTTCCAGTTATGGGCTCCCATCGCCCGCGTCAATTGGATCGTCGATTCATCGCCTGTTTCTTCGCGTGTTAGCACGCTTTCAAATCTCGTTGCGACAAACCTGGACAGGCGGTAGTGGTACATTCTGAAATTGCTGGCCCTTGCACTGGCCCGCCAGCCGTGGCACACTCGGACCGTGTTATAGAAACGGCGTAGCGCCGAGGGGTGAAATTCCGACGGAAGCCGACGCTTTCCCCGATTACGTTAGCCACGCCCGGAAGTTGATCGAGCAAGGAGAGTCCCGGCGGTCTGTGGCGGACCCGTTGAGCGTGCTGCGTTACACTCTACCGGGCGCTTGCTGGTTGAGGCTCCGAAAACTGAGCGAAGCGTAGAGGGCGAAAGTGAGACGACAGTCTAATTGGCAACAACGAACAACCGAACTTGTGAATGGCTGGAAGGCGAACGGTTACCTTTGGGACAAACCATTGTGGGCGTTCGACCAGTTCGTGGAGGAAGACAACGTTACCACATGGGGCGGACTTCAGAAGTGGCTAGAACAACTTGATGGGTCGTGGATTTATCGTGGGCAAGCCAAGGTCGAGCGTGATCCGTCCACGTGGTATCTCAGAACGACGCTTGAACGGAAGACAAGGGTAAATGTAATTCACAGTGATGGGTATCGGACTGAGGCTACATACCCAGATAACCCAGCCTCTCATGAGAGGCATCTCCTGGCAGAGTTTCAGCGTCGAGCCCATCAATACCTCAGTCACGTCCCTGCTGATGGAGAGGTCGTCGATTGGCTCGCGTTTATGCAACACTACGGGGTTCCGACCCGGCTACTCGACTGGACCAGCTCGCCCTACGTCGCCTTGTATTTCGCCCTCGAGAATGTCGCTCTTGATAAAACACTAGCACGTCCTGCCGTCTGGGCGATTGACATCGACTGGATACGTAGCAGGTCGCGTGAACTCCTGCCAGCCGACCCTCCGCTGCCGGAATCGGGCGACCGCAAGGGCATGGCACGCTACGTCAATAGCATCGTCCTGAAAGGGGACAATCCCCACGTCGTGGTTCAAGCTGACCCATTCCGCATGAACGAGCGTGTGGCAGCACAACAAGGCCTATTTCTGTGTAACCTCAGCCACGAGCCGCAGTTGTTCAACAGCCTCACGTATATGATGATCAACCCCAAGACTCCTGTCAGGCCGGCGATTAGGAAGCTTTTGATTGGGAAGTCTCTGAGAATCCAAATCCAATTTCTCAAGGAGCTGCGCACAATGAATATAAGCAGGGCTTCGTTATTCCCCGGTCTTGACGGCTTCGCGGATTCTCTGGGAGTGAACCTGAGAGCCGAAATAGTGTCGGCAAAGTTGAAGGAACTCGGGACGGACGGCTATTCGCGAGTTTGGACAGACTAAACTAGCCAGTATACCGACCAAGTTTGTCGGTTCTCGTAAAGGCCAGCGGGTAACGCAGAGTTAGGCGTAGCTTGCCTTACTCTGCGGTTCTTAACATGACGGCCTTAACTTATAATATCCGATGGCGAAAAGCGGCGGCGTAATGCCGCTGGGCGCGGCATAACTCCGCGCTACCGAACTCCTGGAGACCACTTCCAGGTTCGCGAGGGCCTTCCGAATACGTTTGCCGTCGGCCGCGCGCCCGGGAAGCGCCGGCACTTCTAAACGGTCTCTCTGGTAGGCAGGGGGCAAGGGTCATAGTCGCCCTAATATGAGGGGGTGCACCCATGACGCTGGGAGAAACAGGCTCGAGATTCGGGGTCGCAGAACGGATCCCCGAACCCCGCTTGCTGAAAGCGAGGGCTGAATCCTCAGATTGGGAAGGCGGCGGCGCTTTCTTCTTTCAGAATTCACAATTCACCATTTGCCATCCCAACGCCAACCCCGCCTGCAGATTTTCCTTGACTTTTCCCAATGATGTGATAGCCTAGGAATACCAGTCGTCGGGGCTAGAGGGGAAATGGTGAATTGTGAATTGTGAAAAGGAGGCGATTCCGCTGCGTGAGTCCAAACAGGGCAGGTAAGCCCGGGACGAAGCCAGGCGAAGCCATGGGGATCAACCACTTTATATTCAATGGAATACGCTTGGAACCTGAAACGCGAAGCCACGGCGACCAACATCCATTGCTTCAATCGTTTACGGCCGTCTTAACCCGGTTTTCTCGAAAGTCGCTACCGACGCGACGGCTCTATATTGCCGATTCGGGCGGTTGGGATGGAGAGGCAAAGGCTAGAGCAGATAGCCACGTGAATTCGAGGGCGGGCTCGGGTGGTGCATGTCTACCGATGTGGTATAACGGAGAAAATTAACGGGGAATTTAATTACCTTTTATGGCTGTGGATAACGGAAAGGCGGTATGGCAAACAAAGGAGTTATCGCAAGGAGTGTCCGTTTTCGGGCGTTTTCGGGGTACAAAATCGTACCGAATTTTACCACTTTTTGCCGAGAACGTGCACCGAACGGGCCCGAAGGCGGACTTAAAGGCCCTTAAGAGCGGGTCTTTCGGGACCGTTTTTATTAAAACGTGTCAAGTCTCGCGGTCCGTGTCAAGCAGAAACCGGCTGCTGCCGTGCGCCTCTGGAGATCGAGAGAACCGACGATTTGCCCTGGAGGGGCCGAGCTTTTGAGAGCGCGTTGGCTCCCCGTAGGGGGAGCACGCCGTTGGCGGCAGGCAGTCGACACGAAGGCGGTCCGGCAAGATCGGGAGGCGTGCGCTTGGCGTGAAGGATCCGATCGAGGTCATGTAGGCCAATCTGTTGATTCTAAGGAGGTTGTTAGCGGAATCGCTCAGCCGGAGAAGCTACGGCATGTTGATTTAACAGGACTTACTGGCCACGCTTCCGACGCGCGTCGGACCACCTCTTCGTGCTTTGCAGGGCGGCCGAAACGTGGCGATGGCAATCTTCTGATTCCGCAGGGGTTGTTGGCCAAGTTGCTGAAGAGAGCGGAAGAAGCTCTATTCAATCTAAAGGAGTTGCTAACTGTGTTTCTACCCAATCTGGAGCGCACATTTGAAAACGAGTCTCGTTTAGAGGCCCCTTTTTCGTGCAGAATCGCGCCAAATTCCGCCATTTTGCGACAGAAACGTGCAGATAATGGCAGAAAAATCGACGTTCTTCGCGACCCGTTTCAATGAGAACGAGCTTCGCCTGGGGGCGTGGGCGTCTCGCCCGCTCTTGCCCTCAGCCGTAAATGAGGCTGCCAGTGGATCGGGTCCAGCCGAGAAAGGAAGAGAGGGGGGCGGGCGGGACGCCCGCGCTCCAGGAGTGGGTCAATTCGGTGTTGTAGCGGCGAGTTTACGTTGCCGAGTGGCGCGTAAAGCCGCCGCCATATCAACATTGATGAGCGATGCGCGCCTAGCTGCATTGTGATACCATGGTCGGACGTTAAGGAGGTAGTGACATTCCATCCCTAGAGAGTCCAAACGGCAAGCTGCGAACCATTCCACTGGGAGGCCTGGGTGAGTTCGGCATGAACATGATGGCGGTCGAGTATGGCGGCCACATCATCGTCATCGACTGCGGTCTCATGTTTCCCGACGCCGAACTGCTGGGCGTGGACGTGGTGATTCCGGACATCACTTATCTGCGCGAGAACCGCGAGCGGGTCCGCGCCATCATCCTGACGCACGCCCACGAGGACCACATCGGCGCCCTGCCCTACGTGCTGGACGAGATCGACGCTCCTGTTTACGGTGCGCCGTTCACGCTGGCGCTCGTTCGCGGCAAGCTGAAGGAGCACGAACTGACTGACCTGGTGGAGTTGCGCGAGATGCTGCCCAGCCAGCCGTTCGACGTAGGCCCGTTCCACGTGGAGCTGATCCACCTCACGCACAGCATCATCGACTCGGGCGGGCTGGCCATCACCACTCCCGTCGGCACCATGATCCACACGGGCGACTTCAAGTTCGACCCCACGCCTACCGACGGACGGGTGAGCGACTTGCACACCTTGGCCGACTATGGCCGCAAAGGTGTGCTGGCCCTCTTCTCCGATTCCACCAACTCCGAGCGGCCGGGCATGACGCCCTCCGAGCGGGGCGTGCGCGAGCGGTTCGCCGAGATCATGGCCGAGGCCAAGGGGCGGGTGCTGATTTCCTGCTTCGCCACTTCGCTGCATCGCATGCAGATCGTGTCCGACCTGGCCGCCGAGCATGGCCGCAAGGTCTGCTTCGTGGGCCGCAGCATGTTCCAGAATTCCGAGATCGCCATCCAAATGGGACGCCTCCGCATCCCCCCGGGCGTGCTGATCCAGCCCCAGGACGTGCGCCGCCTGCCGCGCAACCAGGTGGTGGTGTTGTTGACCGGCAGCCAGGGTGAACCGATGTCCGCGCTGGCGCGCGTCGCCGTGAATGGCCACCGCTGGATCAGCGTCGAACCCGGCGACGAGGTGGTGGTCTCCGCCCGCGTCATCCCCGGCAACGAGAAGCCGATCTTCCGCATGATCGATCACCTTTATCGCCGCGGCGCCCACGTCCATTACCACGACGGAGCCCAGCCGCCGGTGCACGTCTCCGGTCACGGCAGCGCGGAAGAGATGAAGCTGATGCTCAACCTGATCCGGCCCCAATACTTCGTGCCCATCCACGGCGAGTATCGACAACTCTATCGCCACATCGAGCTGGCGCGCGAAGTCGCCGCGGTTTCGAAGGAGTGCTTCCTGATGGAGAGCGGCGACGTGCTGGAGTTCGACGAGCGCGGCGCGCGGCGGGGCGAGCGCGTAAGTGTGGGCCGCATCTGCATCGATGTCGGGACCCTCGACGAAGTGGGCGACGTCATCCTCAAGGAGCGGCGCCACATTTCCGAGGACGGCATCGTGATTCCCATCCTCGCCATCAACGAGCACACCGGTCAGCTTCAAGCGCCGCCGGAAATCGTCTCCCGCGGCTTCGTGCCCCTGGAGGAAGCGACAGACCTGGTGGAAAGCGCGCGCGAGGTGATTCTGAAAACCATCGCCAAGTCGAACCCCGAGGAAATGGGCGACTGGGGCGTGATCAAGGAAAAAATCCGCACCGCGCTGCGCAAGCACTTTGATCAGGAGACGGGCAAGCGTCCCATGGTGTTGCCGGTGATCCTGGAGGTTTAGCGCCACGGGCATGGTGAATTATGAATGACAAGGTCGGGCCGGCAGAATAGTGGCGCTTGGGTGATGTACCGCAAGCAACTGGCCGCGTGCAATTGATTATGGTGAACGGATGAAGCTCTCCTTGGCGATGAGGCTGTTCCGATCGGCTTGCCTCATGTTAGCGTTTTCGATGATCGGCGCGCCTAGCGTGTCGAGCCAGATCGGCTCCAGACCGGCAGGAGCCCGAGGGGAAGAGACTCCTCTCGCCACCACGCTTCGCAGGGCGAGGCAGGCGCAAGCCGCCGGTCATGTAGCGCAAGCTAAGATGTTGTATCTGGATGCCATTCAGATCGCCCGCCAGTCGGGTGATGCTGGCCATCAGGAAGCGAACATTCTCATTCAAATGGCTTCGGTCAGCGAGCCCGAGGAAGCCATCGAGGGGATCAAGCGTGCCGTGACCCTTGATGAAAAGGCGCTCGGACCCAACAACGCAGCGGTGGCCCGAGATCTCAGCTCCCTGGCTCTGTTCTGCCAACCACAAGAAGGGTGTGCGGATGCCGAGAAGTATCATCAGCAAGCACTCGAAATTGCGGAAAAGTTGCCGCCGAAAGACTGCTGGGCGCGCATTAGCGTACTCCACAACGCGGCCGATTTTTACCGCCGGCAAAAGAACTACCCGGAAGCCGAGAAGTTGCTGCGAGAGGCCATCGAGGTTGTTGATAGCTCGCCCGTCCGGCACCAACCCGACGTCATGGGTGTACGGAGTTCGCTTGCTTCACTCTATCAAGAGGAAGGGCGGTTTGACGAAGCCGAGGAGTTCCTTCGCAGCGACGTGCCATCTGGCAAGGACCGGAACATCAGTCGCAGCAATTTGGACGTTTCGCGCGCCGTGAACGAAGAGAAGCCGGCGCAGCAATGCCAGGAACAGGGAAAGCTCGACGAGGCGGAAGTCCATTACAAAAGCGCGCTTGCGGTTTTCGAGAAGGCCGACCGGCGCGACGCGCCGGGGCTTGTGTCCATGGACCTTAACCTCCTTGGCCAACTTCATAGGCTTCAGGGCCGTGATTCCGAGGCAGAGCAGTGTTTTCTGCGCTCGCTGGAAATTCGCGAGAAAGCTGCCGCCGGCCGCGCGGAGCTCGCGCGCCTTCTCGGTTATGACTTCGAGTTGCTGAACCTTTACCGGGACCAGGGACGCCTCAGCGAGATGGAGCCCATCTACCAGCGCGCGGTGGCCATTCAGGAAGCCACCCTTGATCCCCTCGATAACGAAGTCAGTAACACGCTCATGGCGCTAGCGCGGGTCTATGGGGAAGAACACAAGTACGATGATGCCGTGCCAGTATACCAGCGCGGGTTACATATCAAGGAAACTAACCTTGGGTTGAACAGCCCTAATCTTGCCTTCTTCTTGGACGAATATGCGGGGCTGCTGCAGAAGTCGGGCAGGGCAGATGAAGCGGCCAGCGCGCGGGCTAGTGCGGAGCAGATTCGCAATCGCAAGGCAGAAGGGAAACGATGATCAACCGCTGGTGGTTACTGGCGTTGTGTGGCGTTCTCGACGCGATACTAGCGCTGCTAAACCTTTCTATGCAGGACCCGGATGGTTCGCTGACTTGGCGTATATTCGTGCCGATGAGCACGGGTATGCTGATGTGTAGGCTCGCAGTGGCGGCAGGAGCTTGCACCATCGCCGCCGGCATTTGGAGATCCAGAGAGGGCAAGTCCTGGCTTCTGGTGCTGAATGGCCTTGCTTTTAGCGCCTACGGACTGATCCCCATGATTTTTTCGACACGTCCACTTAGCTTTCGTCTTTTCGCGTTCCTGCTCGTGGTGATGGCAATGAGCATCGGTATTCTGGAGCTGGCAACCGCGCGAACCCTGCGGCGTCATGTTGCGGACAAATGGTTTCTCCGCTTGACTGGCGCGGCCTCGGTTGGTTTTGCTTTGGCGTTTTTTGCTTTAGGGGTTCGCTGGATCAAACTGGAACCAGGGTCGCACTCAGTCTTCCTTTGGCTGGGCTCTTACTTTGGGTTCAGCGCCATCTGCATGCTGGGGCTGGCCCTGCGCCTACACAGCCGGGGTCTTTCCCAATCCGGCCAGTGGGAAGCTTTACCACCATTAGGGAATCCAAAATACGTACATTAGTCAGGCAGCGGTTGCGGTGGGAACCGCAAGCTCTTGTCTTTGCTCTTAACCTTCGACCGTCGACCGTCAACTGTCTTCTGAGGAAAGCTGATGCCCCTTTACCAAGCGATCGTCCTTGCTATCGTTCAAGGCCTCACCGAGTTCCTGCCGATTTCCAGCACGGCCCACTTGACGCTTTTTCCCTGGTTTCTTCACTGGGAGGACCCGGGACTCACTTTCGACGTGGCGCTGCACGCGGGCACGCTGGTCGCCGTGCTGCTCTACTTCTGGCGAATGTGGGTGGACATGATCGCGGCGGCGGCCGGCTTCGGCGACCGCAATGATCCCAAGGTGAGCGAGCACCGCCGGCTCTTCTGGCTGCTCGTGGTCGGCACCATCCCCGCCGGCATTGTGGGCTTCCTGTTTGAAAAATCTGCCGAGACGAAATTCCGCGACCCGATGGTGATCGGCACGGCCCTCATCGTGGTCGGGCTGCTCATGTGGGCCGCGGATCGAACGGGAGACCGCAGCATGACGCTCGACCGTGTCGGTTGGGGTGAAACGATCCTGGTGGGGCTTTCCCAGGCGATTGCTGTGATCCCAGGCGTCTCACGCTCGGGAATCACCATGACGGCGGGGCTTTTCCGCGGCATGACGCGCGAGACGGCGGCGCGGTTCTCCTTCCTGCTCTCCACGCCCATCATCGCCGGTGCGGTGCTCAAGAAGGGCCTGGAAGTTCACCATGAGGGTATGCCGCCGGACATGAAACTGCCGTTCCTGGTCGGCATCATCGTCTCGGGTATCGTCGGATACCTGGTCATCGCCTGGCTCATTCGGTTTCTTTCGCACCGCAGCTTCAAGGTTTTTGTGGTTTACCGGATCGTCTTGGGCGTGATAGTATTGACAGCGGGATGGGGATTGCTGCGCCACGGCTAAAAGATGAAGGGTAAAGGGTGCACGGCTAAAGTGTAAAGGTTGAAGGGTAAAGGGTAAACGAAGAAGTGACGGGCCGGCTAGCGAAGAGTAGCTAGTTGCGGCGACTTTTCGGTTGCCATGTCTGCCACTCCACGCCACTCGTCACGGCACTTCTTCGTTTACCCTTTACCCCTTAACCTTTACCCTTTCCCATTAGCCGTCACCCTTCACCCTTTGTTCCGCCGGTTCGGTCCAATGAAAGGACCATGCCCATGGGTAGCGCTTCCTCGTCGCCTGCCAAGACTCGGGACACGTCTTTGCGGTTCCCTGATCCCAGGCCGCGTCTCTTCGACCCGCGACGCTTGTCGGAGCTTCTCGGCTTTCTGATCGGCGTTCTTGGCCTTTTGATCGCCCTGAGCCTCGCTTCTTATCATCCCCTGGACGTGTCCTTCAACACTGCCGCCCCCTCTTCGCCACCTCCTTCGAACTGGATCGGAGTGGTCGGCGCTTACACGGCGGACGCGCTCTTTCAGGTATTGGGGTGGGTGGCGTGGCTGATGCCGGTGGTGCTCTTTGTTATCGCGGTACAGATGCTTCGGGCGCGCCCGTGGCATGCACCATGGACCAAGCTGACCGGTACCGTGATGCTGTGCGGCTCGCTCACCACTCTCCTGGAGTTTGTTCCCTCCACTCCACAGGTGGCGGGCTTCGTTCGCGGTAGCGGACTGGCTGGTTACCTGCTGGCGGCCGGGCTCGTGCACATGTTCAACCGCACTGGATCGGTGATTGTGGCCGGGGCGGTCTTCCTAACTTCGCTGTTCTTGGTCACTCGTTTTTCTTTCTCGGCGGCGGGAGAATTCCTCAACGCGCATTTCGTGGGGGTTCTCGGCGCGCGCTGGGCCGTCTGGCGCGAGGCTCGCCGGCGCGAGCGGCTTCGACGCGAGGTGGAGCGAAGCAAGGTCGCCGGCAAACAGCCGGTGCAGCAACGCACTGGGCCACCACCGGCCGCCGTGGTCCCGAAGGGCCCCGTGCCGGACGTGCTGCTGAAGGGTAAGGGCGTCACTTCGCCAGCCACGCCGGTACTCACGTCGATAGTCACGCCGCCGGCGACTGCCGTCAGCGCCGAACCGTCGGCCGCAAACGAGGCTCCGCCGGCCATCGCCTCGCCCGTTGCGCCCCCGATCGTTCGGAATCAGGGCCTCGATCGCGGTCCCGAGGCGGTCCCGCTTGGCGGGATCAGCGCGTCTCGGTCCCGGGCCGCGGCGAGATCGGCCAAGATTGTGGGCCGAGGCGCTCAGGCCTACAAGTTGCCGAGCCCCACGCTGCTGCGGGAGCCGGACGGTGAGCAAGGGATCGACGAGCAGGAACTACAAGAGCGCGCCACGCGGCTGGTGCAAAAATTCGCCGAGTTCGGCGTAACCGGCGCAGTGACGCAGATTCATCCCGGACCCGTCGTCACCACCTTTGAGTTCAAGCCCGAGGCCGGCATCAAGTACAGCCGCATTACCAATCTGGTGGACGACTTGTGCCTGGCGATGAAGGCCGAGTCGATCCTGATCGAACGAATCGCGGGCAAATCCACGGTCGGCATCGAGGTTCCCAACCTCCATCGCGAGATCATCCACCTGCGCGAGATCGTGGAGTCGAGCGAGTTCGCAAGCGCGCCCACCAAACTCACCATCAGCCTGGGCAAGGACATTACCGGCAAGGTCAGGATAGGGGACCTAGCCCAGATGCCCCACTTGCTTATCGCCGGCTCGACGGGCTCGGGCAAGAGTGTGGCCATCAATTCCTTGATCGTCTCCATCCTTTATAAATCGACGCCCGACGAAGTGAAGATGATCCTGATCGACCCCAAGCGGCTCGAGTTGAACCTCTACGATGCCATTCCCCATCTCTTCACGCCCATCGTGACCGAGCCCAAACAGGCCGCCAATGTGCTGCGGCGCGCCACCGTGGAAATGGAAGAACGTTTGAAGAAGCTCGCGGAGCACGGGGTACGCAACATCGAGCAGTACAACAGGATCTTCGAGCCGGAGGCGACGCTCGACCTCTTTGGCTCCGACGGCGAGCTCGAAGGCCCGCTGCCGTATCTGGTGATCGTCATCGATGAACTGGCGGACCTGATGATGGTGGAGCCGCAGAACGTGGAGGAATCGATCACCCGCCTGGCGCAGATGGCGCGCGCCGTGGGCATCCACCTCATCCTGGCCACCCAGCGGCCATCGGTGGACGTCATCACCGGACTCATCAAAGCTAACCTGCCTTCCCGCATCTCCTTCCGCGTGGCCTCGAAGGTGGACTCCCGCACCATTCTCGATGCCAACGGCGCTGAAGCCCTGCTCGGCCGCGGCGACATGCTGTTTATGCCCCCGGCCAGCGCTCGCCTGGTGCGGCTACACGGACCGCTGGTGACCGAGAAGGAGATCAACAAGGTCGTCGACTGGTGGAAGTCGCAAAGCCAGCCGCAATACAACGAAGAGTTCCTGAAGCCTTTCAAGGACGGCAAGGATGCCGAGGCCGAAGCCGGGGACGCGGAGGAAGACGACGCGGCCGATCTCGACGAGGTTTACGAGGATGCGGTGCGCCTGGTAGTGGAATCCGGCAAGGCGTCCACCTCTCTCTTGCAGCGGCGGCTGAGACTAGGCTATGGACGTGCCGCCCGCCTGCTCGACCTGATGCAGCGCGACGGCATCATCAGCGCGCCCGACGGAGCCAAGCCGCGCGAGGTCCTCAAGCGTCCCGACTGGCTGGCCGAGGTCGACGAGCCGTTGCGGTAGCCTGCCGCAGTGGGGATGGCCGCGCTCGTCTCTGATTCCGGAGCCAGAAGTCAGAATGAAAACGAAGACTGTCTTCCTCTAATCAAGCGACGCGGGCATGACTCAGCCACTCAACTCACTCGCCACTTCTTAAGCAAGGGCGTGGTAAGCTATGATTTCCGGTTACGCCAGCGTCGACGCTGGGCGCATTGGACGAAACTCCGCAGCGCTGTAGCACGTCAAACAGGAACGCGCTGCGAGCGGGCTTCCGTTGGAACCGGCGTCGGCGTGGCACGCGCCCAAGGGGCCCCAAGAGGCCTCAAGAGGATTGGCAAGATGGTGTTTTCAAGAGTGCTGAATCACAATTGGCTGGAAAGCAGGTGCTGGCTGCCGACGGTACCGGTGGCAGCCTGCCTTGCCTTGCTCCCGGCCTGCGGGGGCAAGAACAAGGAAGTTGCGGCGGCGCCCCCGCAGCAGATGGCGATGACCGTGCCAGTGACGGTGGGGACCGCCACTCAGAAGACGGTTCCAGTGGAGGTCCGCGCCATCGGGACGGTGGAAGCGTATTCCACCGTCACGGTGAAGTCCCAGATCGACGGTGCGCTGGAGAAGGCCTACTTTACTCAGGGGCAGGACGTGAAGAAGGGCCAACTCCTCTACACCATTGACCGCAGCCCGTTCGAAGTCGCTCTCCATCAGTTGGAAGCCAACCTGGCGCGCGATTCCGCCCAGGCCCAGAATGCCCGAGTTCAATCCGAGCGCTACGCGACGCTGGAGCAGGAAGGCGTGGTCTCCAAGGACCAGTACGATACCTTCCGGACCAATGCCGCGGCGCTGGACGCAACCGTGCGCGCCGATCAAGCAGCGATCGAGAGCGCCAAGATCAACCTGGGTTACTGCTCGATCTATTCTCCCATGGAAGGCCGGACAGGAAGCCTGCTGGTGCAGCCCGGCAACCTGGTGAAGAACAACGATACGAGCCTGGTGGT
This sequence comes from Terriglobia bacterium, assembly GCA_035315065.1. Taxonomy (GTDB): domain Bacteria; phylum Acidobacteriota; class Terriglobia; order UBA7540; family UBA7540; genus DATFYM01. The sequence goes on along the minus strand of DATFYM010000092.1, from coordinate 30,920 downwards.
GATCAACCAGATTGTTCCCATCTACGTCGACTTCTCGGTGCCCGAGAAATACCTGGCGCAGATCAGAAGCTATGGAGCGCACAGCCGGTTGCGCGTCGCCGCCACGATTCCGGGGCAGGAGAATCGACCCCTGGAAGGAGTGCTCGACTTCATCAACAATACGGTGGACAGCAGCACCGGGACGATCATGCTGAAGGGAACGTTCGCGAACGAAGAGAAGCGCTTGTGGCCGGGGCAATTCGTCAACGTGGTTCTGGATCTCGGTGCGTTAACCAACGCCACCGTGGTTCCGTCCCAGGCTGTCCAGACCGGACAAAGCGGCCAGTACGTTTTTGTTTTGAAAACTGACAACAGCGTGGAGATGCGGCCCGTGGTGAGCGGCGAGACCATCGAAGGGCAGACGGTGATCGAGAAGGGGATTACGCCGGGCGCCGTGGTGGTCACCGACGGCCAGCTCATGTTGTTTCCGGGGGTCAAGGTCCTTATCAGGGATTCCTCACCAGCCAAACCAGCGAGTCAGCCATGAACATCGCAGAAATCTTCATCCGGCGGCCCGTCATGACCACGCTGGTCACGGCGGCAATCCTCGTCTTCGGCATCATCGCCTATCGTCAGTTGCCGGTGAGCGATCTGCCAAACGTCGATTACCCGACGATCCAGGTGTCCGCGGCGCTTCCCGGAGCCAACCCGGACACGATGGCCTCCGCGGTGGCGACGCCTCTCGAGCGGCAGTTCTCCACCATCGCGGGTCTGGATTCGATGACCTCGGTCAACACCCAGGGCTTCAGCTCGATCACGCTACAGTTCACCTTAAGCCGCAACATCGACGCCGCGGCGCTGGACGTTCAAGCCGCCATCGCGGCGGTCCAGGGGCAGCTTCCCACGGATATGCCCAGCCCTCCCACCTATCAGAAGGTGAATCCGGCCGATCAGCCGATCATGTACATGTCGGTGAGCTCGGCCACCCTTCCCCTCTCCACCGTAGACCACTACGCAGACACCGTAATGGCAGAGCGTATCTCCACGGTGAGTGGCGTGGCGCAGGTGCAGGTGTTTGGCGAGCAGAAATACGCGGTGCGGGCTCAGCTTGACCCCAAAGCTCTTGCTGCTCGTGGCATCGGCATTGACGAGGTAACGTCCGCCATTCAGACCGCCAACGTCAACCTCCCGACCGGGCTCCTTACCGGCGCGACCAAGGCCTTCTCCGTGCAGGCCAACGGTCAGCTCCTGGACTCAGCAGCCTATCGTCCGATGATTGTGGCTTATCGCGGCGGCTCACCGGTGCGGCTGGAAGAGCTGGGCAACATCATTGATAGCGTTCAGAACGACAAAGTGATCATGTGGAGCAACGGCGTGCAAGCCGAAGTGCTGGCCATCCGGAAGCAGCCGGGCACCAATACCGTCCAGGTGGTGGACAACATCAGGAAACTCCTGTCCGCCTTCCGGTCGCAGATACCCCCCTCGATTGAGATGAGCGTCGGCTACGACCGGTCCGAGACCATTCGCGCCTCGGTGCAGGACGTCAAGTTTACGCTCTACCTCACCATTGCCCTGGTGGTGATGGTGATCTTTCTTTTCCTGCGCAACCTCTCCGCCACCATTATTCCCAGTCTGGCGCTGCCGATGTCGATCATCGGCACCTTCGCTATCATGTACCTCCTGGGCTACACCGTAGACAACCTCTCGCTCATGGCGCTCACGCTTTCGGTGGGCTTCGTGGTGGATGACGCCATCGTGATGCTGGAGAACATTGTCCGCCACATGGAAATGGGCGAGAGTGTGCTCGACGCCGCGCTGAACGGATCGAAAGAAATCAGCTTCACCATTCTGTCGATGACGCTTTCGCTGGCCGCGGTGTTCATTCCCGTGCTTTTCCTGGGTGGAATCCTGGGCCGCCTCCTGCATGAATTCGCCGTGACCATCGCGACCGCAGTGCTGGTTTCCGGATTTGTGTCTCTGACTCTTACTCCCATGCTCTGCAGTCGATTCGTGCGTCCCCCCGCGAGCGAAAAACACGGCCGGCTTTACACTGCCACGGAGCGTGTCTTCCAGGGCATGTTGAGGGGCTACGACTGGAGTCTGAGGGGCGTGCTGCGGCATCGCTTCGCCACCTTCGTTGCTTCCTTGGTCCTGCTGGGGGCGAGCCTCTACGTTTTCTTCAAGATCCCCAAAGGCTTCCTCTCCAGCGAGGATTCCGGCTTGCTGATCGGCTTCACCCAGGCGCAACAGGGCATCTCCGTTGACTCCATGCGGCAACACCAACTAGCCGTCACCAATCTCGTGATCAACGATCCCAATATCGAGAGCACGTTCTCGCTGGCGGGCGCGGGCTTCGCGGGGTTCGCTGGAAACACCGGCATCTTTTTCTGCCATCTCAAGGACAACTCAGAACGGGGACTCGCACCGCTTCCGGCGCGCGAGGGAATCCTGGCAGCGCCGGGCATGATGGCCTTCTACAAGCTGGCCACCTCCATTTGGCCGAGACACATGAGCACTGACGATGTGATTAACGAACTGCGGCCCAAGCTGTTCTCGGTTCCGGGCATCATGGCTTTCATGCAGAACCCCCCGCCAATCCAGATTGGCGGCCAACTGACCAAGAGCCCCTACCAATACAGCTTGCAGGGTTCCGACACCGGAGAGCTTTATCGCGAGTCGAACCTGCTCATGGCCAAGATGGCCCAAATTCCCGGTTTGCGTGATGTCAACACCGACCTCCAGATTGCGAACCCGCAGGTGAACGTGGAAATCGATCGCGACAAGGCCTCCGCGCTGGGCGTCACTGCCTTTCAAGTTGAGGATGCGCTGGCCTCCGCCTATGGTGACCGGCAGATTTCCACCATCTACCGGCCTGACAACGAGTACAAAGTGATCGTCGAGCTCGAGCCTCAATACCAACGTGACCCGAATGTGCTTTCCATGCTCTACATCCGGTCATCGACCGGGAGACTGATCCCGCTCAACGCCGTCGCCCGGTTCACTCAGAACCTGGGGCCGCTGGCCGTCAACCATACGGGACAACTTCCCTCCGTTACCTTGAGCTTCGGCCTCGTCCCCGGCGTGGCCCTGGGTGATGCCGTGAAGCGGGTGGAGGATCTAGCCCACAAAACTCTTCCGGCTACCATCGCCGGCAGCTTCCAGGGTGAGGCTCAGGCTTATCAAGCATCGCTGGTAGGCCTCGGAGTCCTGCTGGTACTGACCATCTTCTTGATTTACGCCCTGCTAGGCATCCTCTATGAGAGCTTCATCCACCCAATCACCATTCTCTCGGGGCTGCCTTCCGCCGGCTTCGGGGCGATTGCCATCCTGATGCTTTTCAAGTACGAGCTCAACCTCTATGGCTTCGTGGGCATCATCATGCTCATCGGCATCGTCAAGAAGAATGCCATCATGATGATCGACTTCGCGCTGGCCGCCGAGCGAAAGGAAGGCAAGAACACCGCCGACGCGATCTACGAGGGCTGCCTCATTCGCTTCCGTCCCATCATGATGACCACCATGGCGGCCCTGATGGGCACGCTGCCTATCGCCCTCGGCCTTAGCGCCAGCGCCGAAACACGGCGGCCACTTGGCCTCGCGGTAGTGGGTGGGCTCCTCGTCTCGCAATTAATCACGCTCTACATTACGCCTGTTTATTATACGTACCTGGATTCTTTCCAGAAGTGGCTGGGCAATCTCTTTGGGCGGAAAACCGAACTCGCTCCCGCACTGGCCTTCAACGGGTCAACGGAGACCGCTGAGCCTCAGACTATGAACCACGTTTTGCGCTAAAAGAAGCGAGAACGGCAGGTGGCCGAATTGACTGCTCGTCACTCGTCACTTGTCACTCGTCACTTCTTCCGCGGTTCGAGTGACCGTGCCAGTTGCACGGCGTTGAAGCCGTAGCGGTCGCGAACCTCGTCCGCGGCATGCAAGAGCCGGCCCAACTTGTCCACTTGGGGAGCCTCCAGCAAGTTGCGTTGGAAGACATGCCGCTCCAGGTTGGAGGCGCGCACACCCAGCAAGCGCACCTTGAGCTTGCGGTTCCACGCCTTCTCCAGCAGCGCCAGCACGTTGGCAAAGATCACGTAGTCGAGCTGCGTGGGCTCATCAACGGTCACGTCGCGGGTGAGGGTGCGGAAGTCGGCGTAACGTAGCTTCAGTCCCACTGTGCGCGCGTGAAGCCCGTGATCGCGCAGCCGGCGTCCGACGAGTTGGGCAAGGTAGGAGAGGGTGCGCTCCACCTCGCCGCCATCGCCGGTGTCGGTGTCGAACGTGGTCTCGTGGCTGATCGACTTTGGCTGTTCCTCGTAGCCGTAAGCGTCGATCTCTTGGCCGCGCGCTTTCCGGTACAGCCACCCACCGTATTTGCCGAACCGTTGCTCCAGCCCCTCGGGGCTCCAGTGCTGCAAGTCGCCGATGGTGTGAATGCCGAGCGCGAGCAGTTCTGGTTCGGTCACCTTGCCGATGCCCGGCATGCGGCGGATGGGGAGCGGCGCGAGGAACTTTGCCTCACAGCCAGGGAAGACGAAGAGAAGGCCGTGCGGCTTGGCCTGGTCCGAGGCGATCTTGGAAACCAGGTGCGAGGTCGAGGCCCCAACAGAGCAATTGAGCCCGGTTCGGGCCTTGACGCTCCGGACGAGGCGGTCGGCCGCGGCGAAGGTCGGACCGAGCAGTCGCTCGGAGCCCGTGAGATCGAGATAGGCTTCGTCGATAGAGACCATCTCCACCACCGGCGTGAACTCCTCCAGGATCTTGTGGATCTGGCTTGAATAGAGGCCGTACTTGGCGTGATCGCCGCGCAGAAAGATCGCGTGAGGACACAGTTTCCTGGCTTGCTGGATGGGTTGGGCCGAGTGTACTCCGAACTTTCGCGCTTCGTAGCTCGCCGCTGCCACCACGCCGCGGCCGTAAGGGTCGGCCCCCACCACCACGGCTTTGCCCTTGAGCGAAGGGTTCTCCAGTTCTTCCACGGAAACGTAGAAGGCGTCCATGTCGACGTGGAGAATGGAGCGAATTGGGTGATCGGGCGATTGAGTCATTGGGCCATTGAAAGAGCGCCAATGCCAGTGATCGCAACGGTCCGATCACGGGCCTTGGACACATCTCAGTTACCAAAGCCCTGGGACAAGACGGAATCGTGTGACGGCGGAGTATTCCTCATATCCCCGCACTTCCTGGCGAAGCGTTCGGTCCTCCATCGCCGTGCGCCAGATGAGCATGATCACGATCAAGGCTGCGGTCGCGAGCGCCCACCTCGATCCCAGGATGAGAGCGCCAGCCACCTGCCACTCATCGACGGCTCAGGGTGTGGCGTTCGTCGGCGACACGCCGGGCGACGCGTTCTTCACGTACTGATCGAACCAGCGCAGCATCTCCCACAGAACGTGCTGGATGGATTCGCGCGCCGCGTACCCGTGCGCTTCGTCCGGCAGCGTCACGTAGCGGACCGAGGCGCCGTTGCCCTTGAGGGCTCGGTACATGCGCTCCGACTGAATGGGAAACGTCCCCGAGTTGTTGTCGGCCTCGCCGTGGATGAGCAGGATGGGCGCCTTGATCTTATCCGCGAACATGAAGGGCGACAGCTTGATGTACACGTCCGGCGCCTCCCACAGCGTCCGCCGCTCACTCTGGAAGGTGAACGGGGTCAGAGTGCGGTTATAGGCTCCGCTGCGCGCGATGCCGGCGCGGAACAGGTCGGAGTGGGCCAGCAGGTTGGCGGTCATGAACGCGCCGTAGCTGTGGCCGCCCACGCCTACGCGCGCCGGATCGATAACGCCCATCTCGGCCGCTTTGTCGATGGCCGCTTTGGCGTCGGCGACAACTTGCTCGATGTAAGTGTTGTTCATCGTCTCCGGATCCCCCACCACGGGCATGGCGGCGTTCTCGAGCACCACGTAGCCGGCAAGGAGGAAGAAAAGCTCGGAAGGGCCGCGGATCACGGTGAAACGATGAGGCGAGCCGGCCACCTGCGAGGCCAGGGCGGCGCTGGTGTACTCCAGAGGATAAGCCCACATCACCGCCGGGCGGCGCTCTCCCGGCTGGTAGTCGGGAGGTAGATAAAGGGTCATCGAGAGGCCGACGCCGTCGGGGCGCTGGTAGGTGGCCAGTTCCTTCTTGATGCCGAGCAGTTGCGGCGTCGGGTTGGGGAAATGGGTAAAGGCCTCGCTCCCTCCCGAAGCTGTATGGATGAAATAGTTGGGTGGATCGGCGGGGGTCTCACGCCGGGTGAGGAACTTGGACGCGTCGGGCGCGAGTAGCGCCGCCACGCTTTCGTAGCTCTGATCGTCGCAGCGGAAAAGCCGCCGGGCTTCGAGCGTCTTGACGTTAAAGCGGTCCAGGAACGGCCGGTCGCCCTCGGCCGAGGCCCCCAAGCCCTCAAGGTAGATGCTGTCACCGTCCTGGAGCATAGCGCGCTGGCCGTTCGGGAGCACGCGCATCACCGGTTGGCCGGGGTCGTGATAGCGCTCTTCCACGCTTAGGTCCCAAACCAAGCGCGGCGGCGCGGAAAGGTCCTTGGGGTTGAAGAAGAAGGCGCGGCGACGCTGTTTGTCGCGGACGTAGTCGCGCACGATGGCCAAGTCGCCACGCTCTCCCCAAACGATGTTGGAGAACCTCTCTTCCGTCTTCAGCATCTCGGTGGGCGCGGCCTCGGCCCCGCCCTGCGGGGCGAGCGCGGCCACGTCGAGCCTCAGCACGCGATCGCGGGGCGTCACCTTTTTGCGTGGGTTGCCGCCGTCGAGTGCCTCCACCCACACCAGGGTGGCGGGCGCGGTCGCCTGCCAGGAAAAGTCGCGTGGGCCGGTAGGCACGCCGCCGAGCGGCGTATTTTCGTGCAGGGGCAGGGTGGCCACTTTCGAGACCAGGCGCCCGGTGCGATTCCACACCTCCACCTCGCGCGGGAAGTCCTCGAACGGCACCAGCGCGGAGTACGGCCGGCGGAGGCGTTCCACTAGAATGTGTTTGCCGTCGGGTGCAGGAGCGACAGCGCTGAAGATGGCCGGCTGGCCGAGACGGGTGGCGTGCTCCACGGTCACGGAGATCTTGGAACCCAGACTGTGCGTGGCGACACTCACCAGCTCCAGTTGCGAAGTGGCGTAGTAGTCGAAGAGCTTCTGGTCGAAGTCGTTTTGCAGCAGGTCCTCGAAGGTGGGCTGCGGGGCCGCCTTGCCGAAACTCTCCTCGATGTGTGGGCCGGCGGGGACCAGCGAAGCTTGCGGCGGAGCGCCGCGTCCGGCGGGCACTGTGCGGCATAGCAGCGCCTGGCTATCCGGCATCCACTCGCAGGGTGCGCCCAGCGAAGAATTCAGGTGCACGTCGCTGATGGCGTGAGCAGCGCCGGTTTCGGCGTTACCCACCCACAACTCGACGGTCTTGCTGGCCGTGTTGATGAATGCGAAACGCTTGCCGTCCGGGGACCACATCGGCGGGCTCAGGTGCGGCCCGGAGGGATCGACCGGCAGCGTGACCTTGATCTCGCTGCCGTCGGCGACCCGCTTGAGTACATAATCGGTGAAACGTGGCGGGTTGTGGGCGCCGTTGTTGGCCGGATTAATGCGTACCCCGGCGAGGCGCAGCATGGGCTGGGCAAGGTCGCCAATCGGAGGATAAAGCGACGGCGAATAAAGCAGCACGACGTCCCGCGTGGGGCTGACGCTCACGTCCGGCGTCACTGGCGCGTTCAACACGTCGAGAACCGCTTGGGGCGGTTGTTCGTACTTAGGTGCGCCGGTCTGTGCGCTGGTTTGCGCGCTGGCCGCCGCCGCGCCGAGGATCAGGGCTATCAGCGCCGACGATGAAAACAGCTTGGCCACGGAATCACACCAACTTATCGAAGACGAACACAGAGCGGCTGAACGAAGCGATGGCTGGCGATGTTTTGTGCTGCCTCCCATTTTTGATATATCCCCCCGTATTACCATTTCAAGTTCCGTGGTGCCTCCGGAAAAACAAGAGCTTAACACAAAGTTCACTGAGACATTATCCGTCCCGTCGTTCGGCCACGGACAACTGACGACGGAGGTCCCCATTTACCATCACCGACCGTCCAAGAGTTTGGCTAGGGATCTCGCCAAAATGGATCGCGCCGCGGCTACCGTCGGGTTTGAGTACACTGACCCGCCAGCGATGTTGGCCCCGTCAGCAGGGTCCCGCGAAACTTCGGTCCGGGGAGGCCGGACTCCTTCCGGCCCTACCGGCGCGGGATTACCCTCTTCGTCCAGGCCGCAACGTAGGCGGTCCCAGAAGCCCGGCCGCCCCAGCCGGAACACTCGATGTCTCAACTTCTCTTCCAGTGCCTCGCCGAGCGTCGGAACCCCTGCCGGATATTGGTTGAGCGCCGCCAGGATCACCCGTTCCGGCGTCCAGTAGCGTTTTCGCTGTACCCAGTAGACAATTCCTACCCTCCGCCGGTGGTCCACCATTCGAATCGGCAATATAGAAATCTGCTGTGGCTCGCTTCTCTCTGAAAAGACAGGTGATCGCGGCTTCAGACCATTGATGCCCGCACGCCGCGCCACGCACCAGACCGCCGCCGTCATCTGGTCCAACTGGCGCACCTGCTGTGGATCGTCCGATTGCGCCTGGAAGGTCGTCCCAATCTCTCCCCGGACTTTCCGGTATAGGGCCGCCCCGCCGTGGTTACCCGCCGCTGCCAGCTTTTCCGGCAGCCGCTTGGCATAACGGCCATGCTTCAGGTTGTTCATACAACTCCACGCCTTACCCCGGGCGGTGCGAGGTCCGGTCGATTTGAGGGCGTTGCGACGGTTCGCCGCCAGGAACGCTTCGGTCCGAGTAGGTGACTTGCGCAGCATAAGACTCTCCTTCATCCTGAGGCTCAGCTCAATAGGCTCATGCACGAGCCAAGCTATGCAGCATAGTCTAGTATATGCTGGGGTACGTGTCAAGGAAATTATTTGAAAAGGCGAAGTATGACTTCCGAGGGCGCGCATCCCGCCCGATGATGTTATCCTCGTCCCCGGTCATGGTCAGGAAGGCCGCGATCACAACGAAGGGGCAACCAGGAAGAAAATGGAGTGGACGCGATATGGAAAAAGTCCAGCCAGGAACTGGACCTGAAGGGCACGTTGGGCTATGTCCAGGGCCTTTATTACATGAGCGCCTTCAACAAGAGTCTCTTCGCATCGACCTTTGGTGAGAGCTATCGGAACAAGCGCAGGCACGGCGTCGAGTTCATGAGGAACTCGACTTCATTCCGGCGTGGAACGATTCCAGGCGTATGCGGCGGCAGGCAAAGCGGGCCTGAGCGTCCCGATCTCCGAAAGCTTCAGCCTGGACTTCGACTCGAAGGATTCCTTCCTCCACGGCGTGCCCCCGGGTTATAAAAAGAACTCCTTCCAGTTCGCCGTGGACCTTTCCTACACGCCGTAGCAGATGCTGTAGCGGCGGCTCTATGCCGCCATAATTTCAATTGTTTGTGAATAGGGCGTGGCGGCATAAGCGCCGCTACGTCTTTTTTCAGCGAAACTTGGGGAGATCCAAGTTGTCAATCACCCGCGGAAACGCGGCCACAAAAGTTCTAACGCCTCCCGGTTCCGCCTCCATCATTTATTACCTCTCTTTTGAATTGACATAGCGAGTAATAGTATTATTATGGTAAAACGGAGGCGGGAAAGTTGCTCCGGGGCCGATCCGGGCCTTTCTTAAAGAGCACCCATGGCCCGGAGCCAGGCCACACGTGCTGTCTAGTACGAAGGTACTGTCCCTGGCGAGGCAGGTCCGCCGATAGGTATTCATATGGCAACTTTAGATGCACGCAAGCCCCGCACGGGGACGATCACGGTGGGAGGCCCGGCGGCGCCAGGGCGCAAAGGAAGCAGCACCGCGGCGGCGATGCGCACGCCCACGCAGGTGGGAGAGGCCAAGCGAGCGGCCAAAAAGAAGCAAGCGGTAAAGGTGAAGATCACACCCAAGGACCTGGCGGTCTTCACCCGCCAGTTTTCAGTGATGATTGAAGCCGGGCTGCCACTGGTACAATCCCTCGAGATTCTTGCCGGGCAGCAGGTGAACAAAGGTTTTGCCAGCGTGCTGACCGGCGTTCGCTCCTCTGTCGAAAGCGGGGCGACGCTGGCCAAGGCCTTGCGGGAGTACCCCAGAGTTTTTGACGGCCTGTTTACCAACATGGTTGAAGCCGGAGAAGCGGGCGGCATCCTGGATGCCATCTTGCAGCGGCTCTCGGGCTATATCGAGAAAGCAGTCAAACTGAAGGCGGCAGTGAAGTCGGCCCTGATCTACCCCATCTCCGTGATGGTGATCGCCATGGGGGTCATCTTTTTGCTGCTCTGGAAAGTGGTGCCGATCTTCGCCACCTTGTTCGCCGGCATGGGTGTGGAGATGCCTCTTCCCACCCGGATTGTAATCGGGCTCAGCCATTTCGTGGGCAGCTTCGCGTGGCTGATGGCTCTGGGAGTCGGGGTCTTCGTCTACCTGGTTCGCCGCTTCTACCGCACGGCACAGGGGAGGGTCTGGATCGACGCCTTCATCCTGAGGATTCCGGTCCTGGGCAACGTGATGCGCAAGATCGCCGTGGCGCGCTTCACTCGCACCCTCGGCACCCTGCTTTCCAGCGGCGTGCCCATGCTCGAAGCCATGAACATCACCGCCTTTACTTCCGGCAATGCCGTGGTGGAGAACGCCATCCTGAGTGTCCGCAAAGCCGTCGAGACGGGGCGGACGGTGGTGGACCCGCTGCGCGAGAGTGGCGTCTTTCCCAACATGGTGGTACAGATGGTGGGCGTGGGCGAGCACACCGGGGGGCTCGATACCATGCTCGGCAAAGTGGCTGACTTTTACGAGGACGAAGTGGACGTGGCGGTTGCCGACTTGCTTGCGGCCATGGAGCCCATGATCATCCTCTTTCTCGGCTTGGTGGTAGGCGGGATCGTCATCTCCATGTACCTGCCGCTGTTCAGCCTCATTGGCAAGCTGGCGGGATGAAGAAGAATTTTCGATTTTGGATTTTGGATTTTGGATTGAGGACCAAGACCTGATTCTGTCGGGTTGATCTTCAATCCAAAATCCAAAATCTAAAATCCAAAATTCTCCCTGGTTTCCTCGATATAATGATCTGCGAAGCCCATGCAACCCCTTGCTGACTTACAGCCCTGGCTTCGCTGGGTCATTCGAATCCGCTTCGTCATTATCAGTGTTGTCTTTGCCATCGAACTGGCGCTGCGGCACTTCGCCCCTCGGCCCGGCGGCCCCTCTCTCCATGCCATGGCGGCCACCATCATCCTGTGGTACGTTCTGGGGCTTTTCTACCTGATTTACCATGAGCTTGGCACGGATTATCTGCTGCAGGCCAACCTCCAGATTTATCCTGATCTCTTCGTCATCACGGCTGTGGTGCACGTGACAGGCGACTTGGACAGCTCCTACTCTTCCCTGTACCTGTTGGTGATCATTTTCGCCAGCGTCCTGCTGCCGCGCGCCCAGGGTTACTTGGTGGCGGGAGTAAGCTTTATCCTGATGGGCTCGCTTCTGGAGTTGGCGTATCTTCCCAGCCTCTACCCCAACTTGGCGGCGTCACACCCCACCCTCGCCGCTTTGGCTACATCGTCACCCCAGGTCGACCTAGTCACATTGCAGGTTAAGATTGGTGCCAGTCTTTTCGGCTTTTTCGCCGTGGCCTACCTGTCGAGCTACCTGGGGGAAAGGCTGCGACAGACGGGCGCCGAGTTGCGGGTGAGGCGAGGGCAGGTGGCCAGTCTCCAGGCAATCAAGGAGAACATCATCCGCAGCATGAGGGGCGGGCTGATCTCGACCGATTTGGACGGGAAGATCACGGAGGTGAACCCGGCCGGCGCCGCCATCTTGGGCCGCTTGCCGGAAGCCCTGAGGGGCCTGAGCATCCTGGAGGTTCTTCCCGGCGCCGAGTTGGAAGGGCCATCGGGCGGTTCTCCGCCCGCGATTTCGCGCCGTGAATTCCTGCACCGCAATCCGGGCGGCGAGCCGCGCACGCTGGGCATCTCGGCGTCGCCCTTGCTGGTGCCGGAAATCGGCGTGGTCGGGTGCGTGTACACTTTCCAGGATCTGACGGACGAGAAACGCCGGCAGGCCGAGAACCGAGTGAAGGAACGCATGGCGACGCTGGGCCGCGTGGCTTCGGCTATCGCCCACGAGATTCGCAATCCTCTCGCCTCGATCGGCGGCTCGGTAAAGCTGCTGCAAAACCTTTCCAGCCTGGACGAGGATCAGGCGAAACTGATCTCGATTGTCACTCGCGAGTCCGAGCGGCTTAACAAACTAGTCTCCGACTTTCTGCTGTATTCTCGCGACCAACGCTTCGAGCTCCGCGAAGTGGACATCGCCAATCTCCTGGAGGAGACCCTCCTCTTGCTGGAACATCATCCTTTGTTCGGCTCCCAGACGCGGATCGAGCGCAAGCTTCTGTCCCGTCCTGTCCTGGTCTTTGCCGACGCCGACAAGTTGCGCCAGGTTTTCTGGAACATCTGCGACAACGCTTTGAAGGCGATGCCGGAGGGAGGCACTCTGACCGCTGGAATTGAGGAGGCGGGCAAACCCCATGATGGGTACGTCCGGGTGATGATCTCGGATACGGGCATTGGCTTTCCGGAGGAGGATCTCAAGAAGGTCTTTGAGCCCTTTCAATCAGGCTTTCGGAACGGCACCGGCCTGGGCCTCGCGATCGTGCACCAGTTGATCGAGGGCCATGGCGGTCGCATTCGGTTGGAATCGGCGCCAGGAAAGGGAGCAAACTTCACCATCGACTTACCGAAGAAGAAGACAGGAGACAGAAGTCAGAAGACAGAATGAAGAACGTGACAACCGACAATAGACGCTCTTCATGCTGACCTCTCACCTGTGACTAAGCACTTAGCTTTCTGATTCTATGAGGATGGTCAAGCGAGTCTCCCGTCTTCTGTCTCCCGTCTTCTGTCTCCCGTCTTCTTCGTTTCCCCCGGTTGCGTCAGGCGCGATGCTACGGTACACTCTTGACTAGTCCCGGCGCGACGGATGTTCCTCATGAAGACTTGCCCAACCTGCCAGACCAGCTATCCCGATAGCTACCAGGTCTGTCCTAAGGACAGTGCCCCGCTCGCGTCCTGGGGCGCTTGGCAGGATGGGACGGTGGTGCGGGGAAAGTACCGCATTCTGGGCCCCCTGGGGCAAGGCGGCATGGCCGACGTTTACAAGGCCTTGCACGTGACCTTCGGTGAGGTGCGCGCCCTCAAGGTAATGAATGCCGACTTCCTCCGCGACGAGCTCTTTGTGAAGCGCTTCCAACAGGAAGCGGTGCTGTGCCGCAAGCTTCAGCATCCGAACGCCGTTCGGGTTGACGACATCGACGAGGCAGAAGACGGACGGCCCTTCATCGTCATGGAGTACGTTGATGGGAGGAGTCTCCGCGAGTTGATTGAGAGCGAAGCCCCAATGCCGATGGCGCGAGTGTGCTTGATTGCGCGGCAGGTGGCGTCGGCGCTGGATGCCGCTCACCGTTTAGGCATGGTGCACCGCGACATCAAGCCTGCCAATATCCTGGTGCTTTCGAAGCCGGGGGGCGAGCAGGCCAAGGTGCTGGACTTCGGCATCGCCAAGCTGCGCGAAAGCCGGGCGAGTGACACCACCGCCGGCATGACCCTAACGGGCCCCGGCATGGTGGTGGGGACGCCGCCCTACATGTCTCCCGAGCAGGCTTTGGGAAAGCGCGGCGACGAAATCGATGGGCGATCGGACCTTTATTCGCTGGGCATCGTGATGTACCAGATGCTGACCGGCGAACTTCCCTTCGCCTCCGACACCACGGTGGCGATGCTTCTGGCGCACATTCAGGCCCTGCCCGCTCCTCTTCTTGGACGCGACGGGCTGAAGATTCCCGCGCCCGTCGCCCGCGTGGTGATGCAGTGCCTCGAGAAGAAGCCGGAGGCGCGACCGGCCAGCGCCAAGGCCCTGATCGAGGATCTCGAGCGCGCCGAAGAAGAAGCAGGTGTGTCGGGTCCGGCGACCCCGACGGTCGAGATCAGCGACAAACGCTTGGCCGAGGTAACTGGCAACGAACGTACCGCCGAAGAGGTGCCGGTCGCGACCCGTGCAATTGCCGAAATTGCTTTCCCCACGCCTGCAACGGCACCGATCGAACCGCAGAAGATCGAGCCGCTACCTCCCGAGCCGCCGCGCTTGGAGCGGCCAAGGGCCGCTACTTCCAGGTCTCCCGCCCCTGCCATCGCCGCAGCTCCGATGCGATCGAATCAGGAAGCCGAGAGCGCGGCGGTTTCGCGAAAAAGGTCCTTCGGCCTTGGCCTCGCGCTGTTGACTGCGGTGCTGCTGGCTGGCGCCGTCGGCGGGGGTTGGTACGGTTACCAGCGCTATTACGTGCGGAGAATACCGCCGGCAGCCGAGGCAACCACACCCGCGCCCATGGTTACCAGCGCTCCTTCCACCAGTCCTCCCGCCACCGCCGGACTTGAGGCTAATCCCGTTCCGGCCACGACGACAGCTCCTGCGGAAGGAGCAGCGGGCTCGACCGAGCCTGCAAGCCCCACCCTCGCCCCACCCCTGACCACGCCAAGCACCCGTGTCGGCAATGGCGGCGACATTGGCAAGAAGCCTGCCGCAGTCCCCGCCAAAACGGCGCAGGTTTCGGCGCACTCGCGCAAGACCTCGACACCGGCTCAAGACAAAAGGATACCGGCGCTCGAAGTCGGCACCCCGCCGGCAGGCCCGGCCGCCGCGCCGCCGGTCTCCACCGCCGCCGCACCCACCACGTCGGTGGAGGCGCCCAAACCAACGGGGAACCCGATTCTGCACGTGCGCAGCACGCCGCCGGGTGCAGACGTCTATGTGGACAACAAGTGGGTCGGCAAGACGGCGCCGGACGGCACACTGGTGCTTGCCCAGATCGCCCCTGGAAAACATAACCTGCGGATGGTTCATCCCGGCTTCCAGGACGTGGATGAAAACATCAATCTCCTGCCGGGGGCTTCAACTGGCACATCAGCCAACTTGACCCGTGTTGGGGCCTCGTATCACGTTTCTCACGACCATTTCCGGGGGTCGACTCCAGGCATGTTGACGGTCGGCGACGGCCGGATCAAATTCGAGCCGGACAAAGGAAAAGACTCGTTCGATGTTGAGTGCGCCGACGTCAAAGAGGTAGGCCAGGAGGAGTCGGGATTCTATTTCAAGGCTCGCGGCAAGAAGTACTCCTTCAAATCGGACTTGCCGGCCGTGGTGGTCGAGACGATTCGACAGGCGGCAGGCCTTGGGTCTCATCACGGCTCGGCGTAGCCTCCGAACGCGTGTTTTTCGCCGCGCCCACGAACTTAGCTCACTGCCTTGCGATTGAACTGTTTCAGTCCGGCGACGATGAGCAGCACGTCCACGGCCAGCAAGACACCCGCTACCAGGAAAGTCGGTAAATGATGCACTTGTGGCACCATTGTGCCGCGCAATCCCTCGCTCGCATAGACCAGCGGATTTAGCAGGACCAGCTTCTGGATCACGGGGAAGCTGTTCAGAGCGCTCCACGGGTAGTAGACGCACCCGAAGAAAATCATAGGCGCGATCACCATACTGAACATCAACCCGATCTGGGTCTGCCCCACGCTGCACCCCAGCGCCAGCCCGCCGGCAGAAGAGAAGATCGCCACCAGAAACACGACCGTCAGCCAGAGGACCGGCTGGTTGATAGTGATGCCCACGCCGTGGCCGAGGACCAGCCATCCGGTAGGAAGCACCACGGCTCCGGCGACCAGCGCCTGTAGCATGCCGAAGAGGATCTTCTCCACCGCCAGCCATTCAATCCGCATGGGGGCCAGGAGCCGGTCCTCGATCTCACGCGTGAATTGAAACTCGGCGATCAGCGGCATGGCCACCGCCCAGATCCCGGTGATCGTCATGGTCACGGCCATGATGCCGGGCAGGAGCAGTCCTTTGTAACTGGCGGCCATCATCCCGCTGCTGATGAGCACGCGCCCGAAGACGAAGACGAAGAGCATCGGCTGCAGCATGGTCTGTAGCACCAGCGTCGCCACATTGCGGCGTGCCACGTGCGCGTCGCGGGCCAGCAAAGCGGCAAAGGTTCTCCAGTTCATTGGCGCAGGCTCCTCCCGGTATGGTGCAGAAACAGGTTCTCCAGGCTCGGCTCCGAGATATGCACGTCGTGCAGGTCGGTGGCCGATTCTGCGAGCACGGCCACGATCTCGCGAATGAGCGAGCCACCCCGATCGGCGTAGAGGTCGACCCCATCTCCTTGGGTTTGAACCTCGGTGACGCCGGGCAACTGCCGCAGGCGCTCGACGGCCTCCGGCGAACTGTGGCTGAACTTGAGGCGCAGCAAGTAGCCGCCGGGAATAGAATGCTTCAGCTCGTACGGCGTTCCCAGAGCGATCACGTGGCCGTGGTCGATGATGGCGATTCGATGGCAGAGGGCGTCGGCCTCCTCCATGTTGTGGGTGGAGAGCATCACGGTCTTGCCGCTCCGGTTGTACTCCCGGATGATCTCCCACAATAGCAGCCGGGTCTGCGGATCGAGGCCGGTGCTGGGCTCATCCAGAAAAAGCACCTGCGGGTCGTGCATCATGGCGCGCGCAATGGCGAGGCGCTGCATCATGCCGCCCGAGAATCCGCGCACCATTTCGTGAGCCCGGTCCGTCAGATGAAATCGCTCCAGCAGCTCCGCCGACCGGCGCGCGCGCTCGGCCGGCGGCACGCCGTAATAGGCGGCGTGAAACGAAAGGATCTCACGCGCCGTCAGCGCAAAATCGAGATTGGGTCGCTGCTGCACCACGCCGATCAGACGCTTCGCCTCCACCTGCTGTTGCCAGACGTTGTAATCGCCGATCCAGGCGTGGCCTTCGGTAGGACGAACGCGCGTGGTCAGGATGCCCAGCGTCGTGGACTTGCCCGCGCCGTTCGGTCCCAAGAGTCCAAAGATCTCGCCGGCCTGGATCTCAAGCGAGACGCCGTCGAGGGCCACAACATGAAACGCCTTTTTTTGCTTGGCGCCCCTTTTGGCGAGCGACGGCGCGAACGAGCCGCCGGCGCCCAGCGGCGGCGGAGTCGTGTATACCTTCCTCAGGCCTTCAGTTCGAACCCCGACACCCATGACTCCTCCAGGAATTGACGATTGGCGATTGTCGACTGACGACCGCATCCTGCCAGGAGACTTCACTTGCTCCGTCGTCAGTCGGACCAACAAAAACTGTAAACTGCGGGAGAGCGAAAAGGTTACGGCCCACCAGATTCTATGAGATCAATTCTGCACGTCTATTCCTATGTCGCCCGGCGCGGACAAGGGACAGAGGACAATGGACGTCTCTCAATCATCGGTTGCCCATCGACATTCGTCAATTCGAAAGTTGGTCCAGTTACTGTTGGTCAAGAAGGGGTAGCCCGCACGACGTTATCGCATCTCCACGATATGTACGATTCAGCCCAGGCTTCCGTTACGAAAGCCGATGCATCTGAGCGCAGCGGCATTGGGGACCCCCATCCGGACCCGTCATAGCGAGGCGGTCTTTTTCTTGGGCACGCCCTTGGTGTGGCAGTCGATGCATTTCACGGTGTGGATGTTGTGCGGGCTCTTGAGGGACTTGAAACTGGTATCCATCGTCTCCACGTCGAGGCCGCAATTGGAGAGGTGGGGATGGCAATTGGCGCAAGAAGCGCGCGTCTTCTGTCCATGACCCTGGTGGCATGCCAGGCAACTAAGCCCTTCATGGACCCCAATCGTCGTGCGATCGTCGCCCGAGCCCACTTCCATGTCGGCCAGGGGCGCGTGGCACTGGTAGCAGAGAGCCTGCCGTTGGTCGGGACTGATCTTCACCGGACGATCGCCCTCGCGCATGGCGGGCAGCGGCAGCCGCCCGACCGGCACGAAGTCCAGTTCACGCCGGTCGAACAGCGCCAGCGAAGGCCGGAAGCGCTCCTGGCTGGCGCCGGGGTTGACCGGCTTCACGACGGGCCGAGCTTCCGGAAGCCCCTGGCGATGCATTTGATGGCACGCCAGGCAGGGGATCGCCGGCTGGTCTGCAAGCTCAGGACGGCGCAGTTTCCAAGGCCCTTTCGCATCGATGGGCGTCACCAGGTCGCGAATTCCGCCCTCGAAGTGCATGGCGTGGCAGCGCAGGCAATCGTCCATCAAGTGCCGCTGGCGATTGTGGTCCTTGTCCAGAAAGATCTCCGTGTAGGTGGCGCTGTGCGCTCCCGAAGTCCAATCCGCGTATTCCTGCTGGTGGCACTTCTGGCAGCGCTCGCCCATTCGCACCACGTCGTCCGTTTTCAGTCGAACTTGTTCGGGCACCTCGCCGCGCAAGTGAGCCGCCAGGCGGTGAATGTTCTTCAGGTGGAAACCCGCGTCCAGCGTGAAGACGTCGCCGTGACACGCCGAGCAAGGCACGTTGCGGTGAGTGGAGGTGTGCCAGTCCGTGTAGGGCTGCCAGATTTCGTGGCAGCGCGCGCAGGACCGTCCGCCGGAGTAGTGATAGTAGAGGCTGGCTCCCGGCAGAATCAGGATGCAGACTAGAAGACTAGCCAGCGCCAGATAAAGAACGCGATGCGAGGATCGGTGATTCTGGGTCATGGCGTGTGCGCTCGGTGAGAGTGTCGAGGCCGAATCATCATCTCCTATACAGAACGACCTAACTCAGCGACAACCGTCGGCCTGTCATTCTGAGCGCAGCGAAGAATCCCTCTTCCTGTTAGCCGCTGAAAGACAAAAGGGATTCTTCGCTGCGCTCAGAATGACAGGCGTGGAGGTTTTTGGCAGGCACTCTGACGCTCCGTATTAGAAAGGCCCCCTTCGCTTTCTAGACCCGATTCTCCTCCCTTCCTGGCATACCCGGCGCGAGTTGAAAAAACCTTCGGGCAATCAGGATGTTCCATATCGCCCAAAATGGGACAGAACCCACCGAGAGGTAGAGTCCTATCTTGGGCACGTATAAGCCTAGCCCGATGACGCTTGCCGCAATTCCCACATAAGCGGTTGCCTTGCCGAAGATCCTGCTCCGCAGCATGACGGCGGAAGTCATGACGATGGTAACCGAGCCGAGAATGTAACTCACCTGGAATGCTGTGCCCGAGTAGAGAGCCATCATTGCTTGCCCTGCTGCCAGGTACAGAGATCTCTGCGCATCTGTCGTCGCAGCCGCATACTGGCTACTGAGGGAGAGCATGGAGAAGGTCGTGTTCGATGCGAAGAAGGCTGCTATGGCGACGAACGCGAGGGCCGTAGAGAGTGCCATGACAGACTCACCGGCTCGTCGAAGGGCCACATAGAGGGCGAGGAGTATGGGAACTGCGAGAACCTCGTCCACAATAAGCAAGAGATCAAGATCAACCAGTCCCAGGAGTCGATGGTTGTGAAGCAACGCAAACCATCCGGTTACCGTGCCGGGCGTCGGGTCATAACCCGGTGGCGGCCAGACGATGAAGACGATGATCTGGATGGGAATGAACAGTACCGTGATCAGCGCCGCGGTTCCGGCGACTAGGTAAAGCGAATTCCAACGGGAATCGGTGACCCCGGCCGCAGCCGCCAGGGGTGCTTCCAATTGCAGATTACTACCGGCCATGGCTCTCTCCTTTAGCGTGATACGCCGGTGTCTGGATTTTGGCCCGGGGAAGTCAGTGCGAAGCCCTGGACTTCCACTGTTCCCATACCCTGGCTTACTTCGCTGCCCAATTCCAAGCTGGTTAGATAGCTGTCCTGGGCCAGGATTCCGTGTTGAAGCATGTAGTCGATGAAGGCACCCAAAGCGAGAGGGCCACCCAAGACAGGCTCTCGGGCCACGAACGCGGCGTAGGTCCAGACATTCGTGACCGATCCAGAGGCATCCGCATGTTTATCCTTGACGTACACATCGTAGGTCTTTCCCCCGACGTCGAGAGCATCGCGTCGCGTCCCTGCCGGAGTTTGGCCGTCGTGGGCAATCCAGATCATAATTTCGTGAGTGATTCCACTCCTCGATGCCGGAAGGGACGACACCGCCCACATGGAAAATGCCATATTGTAGGCGCCCGACGCGCGAAGCTTGACTTTGAAATCGGCGCTGAGGCGCTTCGAACCGGCCCGGAACGGAAACTCCGGCCGGAGGCGCAACGGCTCGTCCCACGGTTTATCGCCACAGACGAGCTCTGGTTGAGAAACCACCCTGGGAACGAGGTGCCACGGTGATCGCCAACGCCAACCAACGGTCTTGTTTCCTCCAACTTCCTCAATAAAGACTCCCTGATTCAAAGCCCCTCCAGCCGCGCTTTTGTTCCACACGTTGTTGACCAAAACGCACTGATTCTCGTCGACGACGATGCGTCCCCAGTCCTCGCGGGACTCCTGCAAGATGCGGCCTTGAACCTCCGGCAGGGTTCCGGTTTGCGTGAAGCTGCAACCGGAAAACACAAGCAAGACTGCGAGACCGGTCCCTGCCAAGGTCTCGAGTCTCCAGCGGAACCGTGTCCGCCTCCGAATTCCCATTTTCGGCTCCACGGGCAGCTACGCCCTTTCTCGCTCCCAAAACTCAAATTCTATGAAGACCGTCCATGTGCGCCCTTCCACGATCGCACCAGGTGATCCGAAGCGTAATAGGCGATGGCCATGATGGTCAGGACCGGGTTGAAGCCGCCGTTGGTGACGTGGACGCTGCCGTCCACCACGTAGAGATTGTCCACCTCGTGAACCCGGCAGTACTTGTCCACCACGGAAGTCTGCGCGTCGTCGCCCATGCGGCACGTTCCTGCCTGATGCTGGCCGCCGCTCAAACCGGGACCGGGCTCAAACGTCCAGACGGCGACGGCCCCGGCTTCCTTCAGCCATTCCGCCGCTTTGGAGGCGAGGAACCTGCCGGTGACGATATCGTTCGGATGCCGGCCGCCGGATAGTCGAGCGACGGGAATCCCCCAATGGTCCTTCACCTTTGGGTCCACCTGGATCCTGGCGGTGAAAACCGGCATCTCCTGCACGGGTCCCATGACGCCAATGCTGCGCCGGTATGCCTGGCGCATGAAGTCCTTGTGCGCCTTGCCCCAGCGCGGCACGCCGGGCCCCCGCCGCCCCACAAACTGGTAAGGTAGCCGGATGAACTCATTGGCCAGCATTCCGCCGCTAATCAATGCCTCGTTGTTCGGGCCTTTGTTGCCGTGGCTGTAGTCGCAGATGGCGATGGAAGCGCCGGGGCCCAGGTCGTCGTAGACGTCGAAATCGAACCACCCGAAAGCGCCGGAATAGGCATGACCCTGGAGGTTCCTTCCCACCCAATCGTAGCGATTGCCGAGACCGTTGGGAAACAGCCGGCTCTTGGAGTTCAAGAGCAGGCGCGCCGACTCATTGGCCGAGCCGGAAACCACCACCAGATCCGCGCCCTGCTCCTGGAGCCGCCCGTCGGCGTCGAAATAGGCTATGCCAGTGGCTCGGCCGCGCGGGTCGGTGAGAACCTCTTTCGCAATGCATTCGCTCCGCAGTTCGCAGTTGCCGGTGGCGAGCGCCGCCGGGATGGCGGTGTTCTGAGTGCCGTTCTTGGCGTCCACCTCGCAGGCAAAGCCCACACACCAGCGGCAGCGCATGCAGGCGGCGCGCCCGTTGTAAGGCACCGAATTGCGGAGCATCGGAATATCGAAAGGATGGAGCCCCAGCCGCTGGGCAGCGGGCTTCAGGATTTCGTATTCGCGATTGGGCGGGAGAGGCGGCATGGGCAGCGGACGCCGTCGCGGCGCCCGAAAGATGTTGTTGGAATCGTCGCCCGAGACGCCGATTTCCCATTCCGCTTTCTCGTAATAAGGCTCCAGGTCCTGATAGCTGACCGGCCAATCTGCCAGGGTGCTGCCCTCCACCATCCCGTAGGTGGAGCGCATGCGGAAGTCTTTCTCCATAAAGCGCCAAGCCATGGCGCCGTAGCTGACGGTGCCGCCGCCCACGCAGGCCGCATTGTTGTTGTACCCGCCCTCGCTGGGTTTCACGAGGTGTTCCCGGCCACGCTCGTCCACTACGACGCGCGGATTGCGCTCGTCGTCCGGACCGAAGGCGTTGCCCAGCACCGAAGTCCGCTGGTTGCGTAGGTCGTCCTTACGGCAGTCGAAGGCGGTGTACCATTTGCCTCGTTCCAGCAACACCACGGTTAATCCGGCCTCGGAGAGCTGCTTGGCGACGATCCCGCCCCCCGCTCCCGCTCCCACCACCACCGCGTTAACGTTTCTCAGTGACATCACGAAATACCCACGCGGATGACTAAGGCAGAAGGCAGTCGGCAGTAGGCAGCCCTATCCACCTGCCTGACTGCTGACTGCCTACCGCTTACTGCCCACCGCTATCAAGCCTACCGCCTTCTGGCCCCAACGGTGGCTTCGTTCCTCATTTCCGCTTATGCCGATCCTTTGTTATCAATCAAATCGGTGGCTTCGTTTTTTGAAAAGCTCTCAGCTTTCAGCCGTCAGCCATCAGCTTCCAGATCGCCCGAGGCGCATGTTGTTCCTCACTTTGCCATTTGCCCCTTGCCATTTGCCTTTTGCCGTTCCCTTCTCTTGGCCTACGGGCCTCTGAATCCTTCTGACCCCCAAAACGGTGGCTTCGTTCCTCATTTTCGCAAGGTCCGATCCTTTGTTATCAATCAAATCGGTGGCTTCGTTTTCTGAAAAGCTCTCAGCTTTCAGCCGTCAGCCATCAGCTTTCCCCGACCCGTCGACGACCGACTGTCGATTTCAACAGGCCGTCCGCTCTGATGACCGCCTACTGCCTTCTGCCGACTGCCTACTGCTTTCCACCGTGGCTTCGTTCCTCATTTCCGCTTATGCCGATCCTTTGTTATCAATCAAATCGGTGGCTTCGTTTTTTCAAAAGGCTCTCAGCTTTCAGCCGTCAGCCATCAGCTTTCCCGACCCGTCGACGACCGACTGCCGACTGCCCCCTGCCCCCTCGATCAAATGCCACCCGTTCAATGCCGTACTCACGTCCCAAGGCCCGGTCCATCCACTTGTCACCCCCTTGGTCCACCGTCTGAAGACCGCCAGCCGATAGTGTGCACGCGGTATCACCAACCAGCCGTCCACCGGCAGACTGCACAGAACAAACTCCGTCCCCAAGAGTGACTTCGGCTCGGGCGTGCTGCTGGTGCGCAGACTTCCGAGCACGCGGACGTAATGCGATTTAAAAAAGGAGGCCTTGGCAACGAAGCAGATGTGGTCGAGAATGGACACGCGCCGGCACCACAGCCCGGGTTTCCGCAGGCGTTGCAGAAAGACCACAGGGAACGGGCAATCCTGTTCCAGTTTCGCCAGTAGCGGCTTCTTCGCCGCTAGCTGCGGCAGTAGGTTGATGTTACACGTTCTCTCCCGCGAGCGACCGGTGGGGTAGCCGAGGTATTGTGCCATCAGTCTCGCCTGTTCGCGGGTAACGCCCAGGCGCCGCCCGATCTCGGCAAAAGGCACGCACGCCTTGTCCAATAAAACCCTGATGTGACGGCTGTGCTGGTGCAGCACGGAAGCCTTGTGCCGGATGCACGCAAGCTGTCGGACGGTACCAACTTTCCCGCAGGTGCAAGTCAACAGCTCCTTCATTCTTCCTCCATCTCCAGCCCCGCCCCCCAATCTCGGTACCGACGACGCCGCTGCTATGCCACAGCTTGTTGCTCTATTTCCTGGTTTCCCGCGGCCTTCCAGGAAGGGACCTTCCTGAACAGATGCCACGCGTTCAACGCCTGAGTCAAATCCCAACGCTCGCCCTGCCGGCTTGCCCTTTCCTTCTTCCGCAGGTCGAACGTCGTGCGCTTGCACCTTACGCGCGGTATCACCAACCAACCCTTCCCTGGCAGCTTGGACAGGACAAAGTCGGTACCCGAGAGTGATGTGAGTTTGGGCAAGTTTGCAGACCCTCTTGTAACGACCCGAATGTAATGAAATGGGCGAATGAAGGCCTTGCTGACGTAGCAAATGTGGCCGAGAATGGACACGCGGCGTCGCCACAGCGCACCGTGTGTGAGCACCACTGGATACGGACAATCCTGTTGCAGTTTCGCCAGCAGCGGCACCTTGGACGGTGGTTGCGCCGGCTGGCCTTTACACGTTTTCTCCCGCCAGCGGCCTGGGGGGTAGCCGAGAAGTTCGGCAATCTGCCTCACCTGTTCGCGGGTAACGCCCAAGCGCCGTCCGACCTCGGCAAATGGCACGCACTCCTGATCCAAGAGCGCCTTGATGCGGCGGCTGTGTTGGTGAAGCACGGAAGCCTGGTGCCTTGTGGACCCAAGCTGTTCCGGCGAGCCAACCCTCCCACAAGCGCAAGTTACCTTCAATGTTCCTCCATTTCCAGCCCGACCCGTCCAATCTTCAATTCTGTGATGCCGTTAGCGCCTTGCTCCCGCGATACAACTTATTTATTTTCAATAACATCGTGGGATAGCAAAAAAAATAAGTGGCTGTGTTTTCATCAACATCGTGGGATGTTCCCACCGCTGATTTTACGATCCTTTGTTTTCATCAATATCGTGGGATGTTCCTTCATATTGAGCATGCATGGCGGGACGATGGGTGCGAGTCCTGGCCCTCTCCGAGGGGAGAGGGAGGGGGCCCCGGCCCTGCTTGGGGGCCGCGTCCGGCGCTTTCACCAGCCGGCGCGGGACGGGTGAGGGGTCGCGTCCGTACAGTGCTGGTCGCCCAGCTTGAAAGGCCGACCCTTGCATTTTGACTTTCACTTGCGGCCACGCCGCGCTGTGTCTCCGTGCCTCAGATGTTCAATTCTCCAACTCTTCTCCTTTCTCCTGATTGCACTGGCCGGCGCCCGCGCTTCTCCAGTGCCACAAGTCCCTACCACCCAAAAGCCCCGTCAGGGGCGAAAGATAGTAGCCCAGAGCACAGCCGTGGGTCAGAGAGCCCTCACCCCGCCTTAGGCACTGCTCTCCCGCGCGGGCGGGAGAGTGGAGGTGGGTAAGGGAACTCACGCCGTGGGCTGCATTATTTCGCCCGCTCCGCGGGGCTGACTCATCCACGAACCTCCGACACACGACGCTCCCACCAGATAACGTCACTTGCCTCAATTTGGTCCGCTCTCAGCCATCCAAACACAAGCATGCAAAACTTGTTAGTTTTTGTCAATAACCAAATAACACCGGACCTAAAAACCCGAGGCTAGTGGCGGTTGGCTAGTTGCAGCCACGGACGACGGACAGCCCTACCCCTTGGTAAGGTCATACTTCAGACGCCCGCGAATCGGCGGGTACGGAACGCCCAGCATCTTCCAGCTTGCCGCGTCACGGTTGCCGCCGTGGCGAGGATCACCATAGAAACCCTGCATCGTGTGCTCCACTAATAGCCCAAAAAACGCCGTCGAAGACGCCTCCTTCCAGACCTCAGGCGGAGCCTTGCCCTGTTCCATCCGCGTCAAAAGCTCCACCTGCTGGGCCGAGGTCAAATCCACAAAGCTCGCGCCGTAGTACGCCCGGCCGCTCGCGTCCACCAAAGCAATTCCCTGCCGATAAGTTGGGCGCAGATGCTTAAAGGGGCCGCAAAGCTGGCGGTCGATGTAGTTCACCACGCCCGCCCAGCCCGCGCCCGGGTCCTGATCCGGAGGGATAATCTGGTCGCACATCGCCGCCAAGGTTCGAGCTTCGTCCACGGTGAGAAACCGCCAGGGGCTGCGGGTGGAGCGGCAAGCGACGCCGGACCCGGCGGCCGCCGCAGCCAACGCTGCCTGCACGAATCGGCGACGGCTGAGCTTCGAGGTCATTCAACTCCTTCTCGGATGAATGGTAAGGAATGAAGGGGAGAAACAGGAAGTGAACGGTCTTCTGTTCATCATTCATCGTTTCTTCCTTCGCCAGTCTGCTTGGGTTCGGTGGGCGTGTCTGTGATCTTGGTCACGCAGTGTGAGCCAAGAGCGGTTCAGGTTTACCCGAGCGCAGCGCTCCCCACTACCTTGAGCGCCTCGGGCCGGAGGCGGGCGTCTTCGTTAGGGTCAGGTCAACGAATCGCCGTGCCGACGCCGCCCAAATCGGAGAGATGCGTCGGTTTGGCCAACTGACGAACAGCCCATCCCGGAATTGAGATCGGAAACGCTGGACTTCCGAGCTGCTTCCGAGCTCTTTGCACCCATCCGGAAACTGGCGCCATCGGCATTTCTCAACCTTCGGGTCACCACCAAACACCAAGGGCGCGAGGTTCCCACCGGGGTAAGGATGCCACCATTCCGGCGTTCAGAGCATCTAGCTTGTTGGCGCTTACATCATAGGTTTTGATTGACATCGGTAGTATGATATTCGGTGAAGGGCATCATAAGGAAAAGAGATGTCGCCTTCTCGGCCAAAGATCGGAATGGGCGAGAAGTATTTCTACTGAAGTCCACGATCAAGAACCATGTGGCGAGGTTTCACTTCGACGAAGTTCTCTTGGTCGATTCGATCAAGAGGGAGCTTTCAAATCCTATTGCTGTTATCGAGAATCCCGGAGCCAAATCCGAACAAGCCATTTACGATATACCGAGCGGGGGGCACAAGTATCTTCAGGTCAACGTAAAAAGGAGATGGCTACTTGGGAAAGACCTCATCGTTACGTTCTACGGCGTAGATGAGATTCCGAAGGGACGTAATTTATGGAAACGAGAGAAATAAGAGTGACCCTTGAGCATGAGGCCCACACGGACGTCATGTATGCAGACGTTTCCTTTCCCTCCAAGGATGCGGATATTGAAGTCGTAGACATTGGAGGGCAGATCGGCTTTCCAGAAGGACAGGTGCTCGCGCGGATCGATCGAACAAGGACGGTGCTGCTCGGCCTGACGATCCACGAGTATTCCTCTTTCAAGCGACGCTTGATGTGGAAATTCGGCATATGGTCAGTGAAAATGGGAATCCAGTTACTTGTGGATGCGGTGCGCGCTGGTTTGGACACTGGAACCCGAGCTCATGCTGTCTGCGCGTAGGGCGTCAACAGCTTGTCAAGCGGCCTGTAGAAGCTGACAGACCGCTCTTGCAAATGGATAGCGTTGCCCGACCCCCGCATTGGTTGAAGGACATCCAAACCTCCTCTAAGCGCCGGGGCACCGACAAGCTGACGATGCGTCAGATTGACGCCGAGATAGCCACAGCCCGGCGCGAACAGCCAAAGACTCAGAAGGTGAAGCGACCCTGTCCCCTCCCTTGTCACGGCAGTTTCAGGTCGTAGGCGTAGATCTCTTCGTTAGCGTCGTGGTTGATCAGCAGGATCGCGCCCGTCGGAGTCAGGCTGCTCCACTTCGTGAAGGTCCCTGGGTGCTGCGCGAGCACGCTCAAGTCAGCGACGCGTTCGCGCTTGCCGCCGGGCACGCGTATTCGGAGCATGGCAGGAGGGTCAGCGTAGGGCTTCATGTAGTAGAGGTAGTTCCCGTCGTGCGACCAGGCAGGATTATCGCCGATGAAACCGTCGTCCAGTTGCGACCACTTCCGCGTTTTGAAGTCGTAGAGCACCAGCTTCTCGTTGTCGCCAGTTGTCGCCGCCAGGTAGCGGCCGTCCGGCGACCAGCGCGCCGTCCACAACCCGTCCGAACCAGGAAGCGTTGAGAGCCGTTGAGTGTGAAGATCGTAGACATGGATGGCGCAGGTTAACGGTATTGGGAATTGGTTGCCGTTTTCCCCAAAGGCGATCTGGGTACCATCCGGCGACCAGGTCGGCGCGCCTTGCCACCCGTCCGGGGCTTGCGGGTCAAGTGGCCACAAATTATCGGGCACAAGCAGCTTCGGGATCCCACCGTCCCGCGATATCAAGTAGATTCGAGTCGGCCCGAGGGGCTTGCCGCCCGTGAACGCAATCTCCTTGCCGTCGGGCGACCACGCCGGGAGGTGGCCTTCAAAGCGATCGAACGTCAATTGCCGAGGAGGGTCTGTCCCGTCGGCCCGGCTCCGCCAGAGTTGTCTGGTGTCGCTCTTCGAGTAGGCAATCCACTTGCCGTCACGCGAGAAGGCTGGGTCTAGCGCAGAGACACCTGGGAAGTCCGTCATTTGGACCACAACCTTTACTTGCGGGTCGAGGGTCACAAACTCGTACCGCGGTGTGCCGCTCTCAATCACGTAACCCTTCTTCCCATCATGGGAGATTGAGGCCAGGTAACCTTGGCCCGAAGGGAATTGGATTGGCTTGCTGCTCACCCTTGCGAAAAAACCTGGTTTCTCCGGTAACAACCACGTCGTCGCGTCCCCTCGCCTGACAAGAAAGCGCCCCCCATCCGGCGTCCAGCCCAGCAGGAGAATACCAAAACCCTCAGAACTCAAGCTCGGGAACCACTGCCTAAAACCGCGTCCGTCCGAGTGCACTTCCCACAGAGTAGTCTTGAGCCGGTCAAAGGCTTCAAATCTCAGCAGCTTGCCGTCAGGCGACCAGAAAACTTTATCGATCTGGACACGAGCTGGCGCGAGCCAGCGAGGATTACTCCCGTCAGCATCCACCTCCCACAGCTCGCCTCCTTTCGCGTAGGCAATGCGCCGACCGTCGGGCGACCACGCAGCGGCCCTGCTAGCCACCTCGCCCAGTGGGTGCGGTGAGCCGCCCGAAGTTGGCAGAAGCCAGACCGAATCAATGGGGCTTTCACCCAGGTAGTTTGACTCGACTTTTGCCACCAGCAACTCCGACCCGTCTGGCGAGATACCCAGCAAGTGAACATTGTTGAATCCGGTGTGAATCTCCTGTCTGATAAGTCCGCCGGAGAGAGGCACTTTGGCGAGTATTCCGTGCTCGTGAAAGCCAACCCTTTCCTCGAAATAGAGCCAGGAAGCGTCCGCGACAGCGTAGGGCCCTTTTTCCCTGCCGTCCTCGGTGAGGGGGACTCGGTGCGAAAGCTGAGGCGCTGGCGGCTGACCCGACAATACGTAGACGATGCCTCCAAGGGCTGTGATTACTGCCGCCCACAACGGAACGCGGCCCAAGGTGACTCGGCGAGGCCAAGTCATCGCGAATCGTCCCGGCGTGATCGAGGACGGCTGGGTACTTTGCCCTTGGGCTGAAACCGTGTTTGAGCCTGCGCCGCCAGGAGTCTTGCTTGCGCTGGCAAGATCTGGCTCTCCAGTGCTTACAGGTTGCGGCTTGATCGCCTCCACATGCGCAATGAAGCGATAGCCGACTCGCGGGATCGTTTCGACAAAGCGGGGATTCTCCGCAGAGTCGCTCAACGTTTCGCGAATGCGGGCGATTGCAGTATTGATGCTGTTGTCAAAATCAACAAAAGTCTCAGCAGGCCAAAGCCTTTCCCTGATTTCCTGGCGCGGGACCCTGCCACCGCCCCGTTCAACCAGCATGGTCAGAATATCAAAAGCGTGGCCAGGCAGGTTGATCTTCAGGCCGTTCTTCCGCAGTTCGCGGACTCCACAGTCCATTTCGAAGGCACCAAAGCGGAATACTCGCCGATCCTCAAGGGATGAGACTCTGAAGGGCGCTTGGTCGCTGCTCGTTGACATTGATCTGACTCCCCGCAGGTTGCTGAGAAACCCCTTTGGCCCTCGTAGAGGCCGGCTTTAGCCGGGCATCTTATTGAATTCAAGGTGCCGCCCTAAAGGGCGCCGCTACGAAGACCGCTCAGAGGGCGGTTTTTCAGTAGCTTCTAGCTGGTGCGCACGCATTCTAATGTCACAAGCAAGATTTAGCAAGGGCCTTAGGTCTCGGCCTTAGGTCTCGGTGTCCCTGGCATCTGGTGGGCTCAAATATCCCTAAACGCCTGTGGCTCAATCGCTAACGGATTAAGGTTCGTTCAAGGAAAGAATAAGGTGCGAACCATTGACGGAAGGGCCGTGCTTCTTAGTAAAGTTGCCGCGCGTTATGACGCTGGATCGTGAGGTTTGCAAAATCTGTGTCCGGGCAGGGAGGTTCTAATCTCATGTTGAATTCAATCGTGGTCCCCAATGACGGAAGAAACGATGAAGGGTGTGCAAGCCGCTGGGTGGGCGCGTTCGTAGCCCTGCTGGCGGTAGCCTGTTTTTCGGCGCCGGCAGCTTTTTGCCAATGTACGCTGAGCGGCACTGTGTCGACTTGGAATGGCGGCAACAGTAACTGGAATAATGGCTCAAACTGGAGCCCAACGGGAGTTCCCAACAGCTCCTCCACAAGCGTTTGTATCACCGACGGCACCAGCACGGTCACTCTGGACACAACCCCGACCCTCGCCAATCTGCAACTTGCCAGTGGAAACACCCTGACCACCGGTCTGGGCATCTATTTTTTTGTAAAAGGCAGTAAGATTATCAACGCTGGCAATATCGCGATAAATGGAGGCAGCGGCTCCCTTTTCAAGGATTCGTCTATGCAAGTGGGCATCGTCACGCTGCTGGGCGGGGGTACGGTGACCCTGTCCACCGGCAACGCGGCGAGCTACCCCAACAACTTGGCCTTGATCCAAGGGCTTGTGAGTGGCGCGACCCTGACCAACGTCGATAACACAATCCAAGGGGAGGGCATTGTCGGGGATAACGGTCTGAACTTGGTGAACGAGTCGGCTGGAACCATCGACGCAAACTCCACCGGTGGTCTGCTGAAGAGTACGCTGGCCCTAACAAGGGATTGCAACTTCGGTTGCGTGGGAACGCTCACCAATAACGGCACCATGGAAGCCACGGCCGGCGGCACACTGCAGGTGACCATGAACTTCACCAACTTCAGCGGCAACACGCTCACGGGCGGCACCTACAACGTGGACGGGACCGGCGCGGCATCAACCATGAGTCTGGCGGTGGGCAACGGCTTGGGCGGCGAAATCGTAAACAACGCGGCCAACATCATCCTGAACGGCACCAACGGCAACGCTAGCTTTGTTGATGGCAGCGGCAAACAACTGCTGAACGCCTTGGCGGCCAATGCCACCGCCGCATCAGGCTTGACCATCGGAAACCCCCAATACGCCGATAACTGCGGCGGGTCGCATATCGGCATGAACGTAGTGGCTGGTAAGGCGCTGTCGGTTGGCGTGTTGGGGCTCGACCAAATTTCGGCTCTGGAAGCGGAACTTACACCTCTGAGGTGTGAAATGC